>DAINBV010000022.1:0-62026 GCA_036732725.1 Geobacteraceae bacterium
ACTCATCAACTCATCAACTCATCAACTCATCAACTCATCAACTCATCAACTCATCAACTCTTCAACTCTTCAACTCAATGAACTCTCTAACTCAATAAACTCAACGAACTCCGATAACCATCCACCAGCTCGGTCAGCCGCTTCTTCATGCCGTTCTTGAGCGGACCAACCGCCACCAGCTTCAACGAATCGGGGGCAAAAACAGTGCGGGCCGTTTCGCGCAACTGCTGCGCGGTGCTGGCACAGATTTCCCGGTAATCATCCTCGATGCTGCGGGTGACGTCCATCAATTCTCCCCACCCGTAACGAACCCCCATCTCATAGGCCGAATCACGACTGTAATCCAGATCATAACAGTAGGAACGCTTGACCCGCTGCAATTCAGCCTCGGGAACCAGCTCACGGCAGACGGTTGACAATTCCTCCAGCGTGACCGCCACTGCCTGGAGCAGGGTATCGGGGGAAGTGGAAAGATCAATTGCGATACAGCCGGTTTCCCGGTAGGTACCGACCGCCGCTTCCACCGAATAGATTATTCCCAACTCCTCGCGCAGCTTGAGATAGAGCCGTGAACTGCCGCCACCGGCCAGGATCCGGCGCAGCAGGCGCAGGGGAGTCATGCGCTGGTCATGACGGCTGAAAGCCAGAAATGCCAGCTGCAGGGTGATCTGGCTGTCCGAGTCGCGGATCAGCCGGATGGTCGGGGCACCTCGCTGGTCGGTAACCAGCTTGAGCGGCGGTAACTCCTGCTGCTGCCACTCGCCAAAGATCTTCTGGGCGGCGGCAAAGACTTCCTCATGCCTGACCGGTCCGGCCACGGTGACCACCGCGTTGGTCGGGGAGTAGTAACGTTGCTGGTGGCGCTGCAAATCGGACTGGTCAATGGTTTCGATCGTGGCCAGGGTGCCGACCGTCGGCTTGCCGAGCGGATGACGCGGCCAGAGCAGACGACTGACCACCGTATCGGCATTGATCTCCACCCCTGCTTCGTTCAGGTCTTCCCGCGCCTCTTCGGCAATGATCCGTTTTTCGATCTCGATACCGGCAAACAGCGGGTGCATCAGCATGGAGGCCAGAATTTCCATGCCCCGCCGGATATTGTCCGGGTGCAGCCGCGAATAGAAGCAGGTGGAATCGGCATCGGTAGAAGCATTGGGCGCGCCGCCGATTTCCTCAAAGGCATGTTCGATAGCGAGGGAAGAGGGAAAATCCCGGCTGCCACGAAACAGGATATGTTCCAGAAAATGGGAGAGCCCTTCCTTGCCATGGGGATCATTACGTCCCCCCACGTTGAGGTAGACCGCCAGTTCGGCGGAATGAAGATGGGGCATTTCGACACAGACGATCCGCAGCCCGTTGGGCATGGTGTGCATATACGGGGTAATCATTGCAGCTCCTGCCTGATCGCCGCAATCCGCTGGCGATACTCTTCGGGAGTCAACAGGAGTTCCTGGTGCGCTTCGGACCAGATCGGCCGCGGCCAGAGCGGATCGGTGGTAAAGCGGGGAACCAGATGCCAGTGGATATGGGGAACCATGTTGCCCAGCAGCTCGTAATTGATCTTGTGCGCCGAAAAGACGCGTTGCAACGCCTGGGCCGACCGGCTGATTTCTTCCATCATGGTGCTGCGGGCAGCCTGTTCCAGCTGAAACAGCTCGGCGACATGCTGCTTGGCATACAGGAAACAGTAGCCGCTGAAGAACTGGTCCGGGTTGAGAACCAGGTAGCACTGTTCAAACTCCGCGATGCGGAATTCCGGCTGTTCCTGCCAGCGCACGCAAAAGGTGCAAGGTTGTGGGGTCATGGTTAGTCCTTGGGGTATATTCGTTATAGTATAAATTGCGGCATTTTGATCCACTAATGACACGAAGTTTCACGAACAATTGGCAAGTGAACAGTCAGCAGGATGTTCACCAAAACGATGATCGAAAAGTTACAGTAACACTTTGATTTACTTTGTCTTTATTCGTGCAGTTCGTGGATAACTGTTTGGGAAGGCAGCTTCACTTCTCGCTCCAGCGGGTACGCAGGAGCGCCAGCTCCCGCCCATCAAGAGCATTGACGATCTGGTGCAGCCAGACCCCGTCCCCTGCTTCGGCGGCACGGGCAATCACCGTGTCACCGTATAACACTTCAGCCCGGTACGAGATTTCCAGCTCAACCAGCATACCATGCAGCACCGTTTCCGGGAGGCTTTCCAGCGCCCAGCCGGCAATCACCGTATTGTTGACATGCTGGTTGCTGTCAAGATCGCTGAACAACACCCGGAAGGAATGTTCATGGACTGCAGTCGCTGAAAAGGGGGGGAGTGACGTAAAATCATCGGGGATCATCCTCAGCGGGTCGAGCGGGTATTCGGGCAGCGCCGTGCTCAGTCTGACCGGACGCCTGGTCGCCATGTTCAGCACCGCCCAGGAGGTGGTAGCCTTTGCCAGATCAGTTCCGTCCGTCTGTTGCAGCTGAAATTCCCGGCAACTGAACAGCCCCTGGCGGGTGGAAGGCCAGGTGGTGATGGTGACGGTTTCGTCGGCGCGCGGATAACGTTGCACCAGGAGATGGATCCGGGAGATCACCCAGGTATAGCCGTTCTTGCGCAGATCGATCACCGAAATACCGAGCCGGCGGGCGTGCAGACCGGCGCAATCCTGCAGGTAGTTCAGCAGCATCACCGGCCGTAAACGGCCGTGGCAGTCAAGTTCATGGTAACGGGTCCGGATGGTTTGTTCAAAGCGGGGAGAGGTCATTCGTAGCGCAACGCCTCGATCGGATTGAGCCCGGCGGCCTTGCGGGCCGGATAAAAACCGAAAAAGATGCCGACTGCTCCGGAAAAGAAAAAGGCGACCAGCACCGATTGCAGTGAGATCAGGGTCGGCCATTCCAGAAAGCGGGAAACTACGGTGGCTCCCAGGGAACCGAGCAATATGCCGATAATCCCCCCCAGCATGGTCAGCAGCACCGCTTCGGTCATGAATTGCCACAGGATATCGTTTTTGCGCGCCCCGATCGCCATGCGAATGCCGATTTCACGGGTCCGCTCGGTGACCGACACCAGCATGATGTTCATGATGCCGATACCGCCGACGATCAGCGAAATGGAGGCGACCGCTCCCAGCAGGAGCGACATCGCCTTGGAGGACTGTTCGGCCACCGCCAGGATTTCGGAGAGATTGCGGGTGGTAAAATCCTTTTCCTTACCACCGGTAATCCGGTGGCGCTGCATCATCAGATTGTTGATTTCCGTTTCCGCCTTGTCCAGCAGATCCTCACTCTTGGCCTGCACCAGAATGGCGTTGACCGAATTGGGGAACTGGGAACGGGACAGCTTGATCTGGGCCGTACGCAACGGCACAAAGACCGTATCATCCTGGTCAGTTCCCTGGGGGGATTGCCCCTTGCGTTCCAGTACCCCGATCACGGTGAACGGGATTTTCTTGATCCGCACGATCTTCCCCACCGGTTCATCACTGCCGAACAGGTTGTCAGCCACCGTCTGCCCCAACAGACAGACCTTGCCGGCGCCATCCACATCCTGCGAAGTAATGTTGCGGCCGTTCACCACCGGCCATTCACGGATTTCAAACAGTTCGGGCGTGGCACCCATCACGATGGTGGACCAGTTCATATTCCCATACACAATCTGGGAGGTGCTGCGCACCGTGCCGCTGGCCCGCGCCACCGAAGGGCATTCGGCCATCACCGCCTTTGCGTCGTCGGAGGTGAGCGCCTGGGAACCGCCGGAACCGGTGCGAATCCCGCCACTGGTGGTTGAACCGGGGATCACCAGGATAATGTTGCTCCCGATGCTGGCGATCTGTTGGGAGATGACATAGCTGGCGCCGGAACCGACCGCCATCATGGCGATCACCGCCGCAATGCCGATGATGATGCCGAGCATGGTCAGAAATGAGCGCATCTTGTTGGTGCGCAGGGCGCGCAGCGATATTTTGAGGGTTTGCAGGAAATCCATGATCTTATGCCTTCAGGCCGGTCTGACTATCGGCAATTATCCGCCCATCCTTAAAGGTAATCTGGCGACCGGCGTAGGCAGCCACATCGTGCTCGTGGGTCACCATGATGATGGTGATCCCCTGCCGGTTCAGGCTGGTGAACAGTCCCATGATCTCGGCGGTAGTGGTACTGTCCAGATTACCGGTCGGCTCATCGGCCAGGATCACCGCCGGCTGGTTGACCAGGGCACGGGCAATGGCAACCCGTTGCTGTTGACCGCCGGAAAGCTGGCTGGAGTGGTTGTACTCCTTGCCGGCCAACCCGACCTGTTCCAGCGCCGCCAACGCCCTGACATGACGTTGCTTACCATGAATGCCGGCATACACCAGCGGCAGTTCCACGTTTTCCACGGCCGGAGTGCGGGGCAACAGGTTAAACCCCTGGAACACGAAACCGAGTTTACGGTTGCGAATGTCAGCCAGCTGGTTGACATCCATCCCCCCCACATCCACCCCATCCAGCAGATAACTGCCGGAGGTCGGCCGGTCAAGGCAGCCGAGCAGGTTCATGCAGGTTGACTTGCCGCTGCCAGAAGCGCCCATGATGGCCACGAATTCCCCTTCGGCAATATCGAAGGAAATCCCTTTCAGTGCTTCAAACTGCTGGTCTCCCATGACAAAGACCCGGCGGATATCGGAGAGTGAGATAACGGTTTTCATGATCGCGCATGGTACCCCGAGCAGCTTGCCCGCGTCAATCCAATACTACCGCCGGCAGACGGCAAGCGGCAGACCGGGCAATCGAAACAGCGTTGCAGAACGTCTTGAAGATTGTGTTTCGCTTCCATTTATGGCACTCTCCCCCCGACGACGTTTTCATTTTGACCGGCCGGAGGAATCGGAACACCATGCTTCCCATTGTTCAACAGATAAAAGAGTTGCTGAAACAGCACAATGCCGTGCTGCTTGCCCATAATTACATGCGTGACGAAGTTCAGGAAATCGCTGATATAACCGGTGATTCCCTGGCCCTTTCCATCGCGGCATCCAAAACAAACGCCGATGTAATCATTTTCTGCGGCGTGCACTTCATGGCCGAATCGGCCGCCATCCTCTCCCCTGGCAAGCGGGTGCTGCTGCCGCGTCCCGACGCCGGCTGCCCCATGGCCGACATGGTGACCGTGGCCGACCTGGAGGCGTTGCGTGCCAAGCATCCCGGCGTTCCGGTGGTGACCTACGTCAATTCTTCGGCTGAAATCAAGGCCCATTCCGACATCTGCTGCACCTCGGCCAATGCGCTGACAGTCGTCCGCTCACTGCAGGAACAGCAGTTGATCTTTGTGCCGGATCGTAATCTGGGGCGCTGGATTGCCAACTATGTGCCGGAGAAGGAATTCATTTTCTGGGAAGGGTTCTGCCCGACCCACGAACGGATGACAGTTGCGGCGGTACAGCAGAAGAAGCTGGAGCATCCGCAGTCACTCTTTATCTGTCATCCCGAATCGGCGCCGGCAGTCTCGGCCCTGGCGGATCACGTCTGCTCCACCAGCGGCATGTACGACTATTGCCGCACCAGTCCGGCCAAATCGTTCATCATCGGCACCGAAGCAGGTATCCTCTACAAGCTGCGCCAGGAGAACCCGGACAAGGAATTCATCCTCGCCTCGCCGGCCCTGATCTGCCCCAACATGAAGCTGACCTCGCTGGAAGATATCCTGCTGGCGCTGCAGACCATGTCGCCGGTGGTGACCGTACCGGAAGATATCCGTCTCAAGGCCAAGGGGGCCCTGGACAGGATGCTGGCCATACCAAGGGATTAACTATCCGAAAGCATTAACCACAGAGTACGCAGAGGAACACGGAGAAAACAACCAACAAGGCACTGTTTTTTTACTGAGATTTTGCAAACCAACCTCCCAGCCTCATTCATTGCGATGTTACTTCATGTCCCTCTGAGCCCTCTGTGGTTGCGCAGTTGTTTTTGACCAAAAGATGGATTTTCGAACCGTCAGACAGCAGGAACCTCTTCTGCCAATGACGGTTTCTTTTTGCCGAAAATCAGCGCTACCCAGACGCTGATTTCGTACATCAGGTACATCGGGATCATGATGACGAACATGGTGATCAGGTCGGCATGGAAGGCGGCCACGATGGAGCTGGCCAGGAGCGCGTATTTGCGCTTGGGGGCGAGGAACTGGTAGGAGACAATGCCGAAACGGGCCAGCAGCAGGGTCAGCACCGGCAGTTCGAAGATCAGGCCGAAGATCAGGATCAGGCGCAGACAAAAATTGACGTAGGCACTGATATTGAACCAGCTCTGTAACCCTTCCGCTTCGTAGGAAAGAGAAAAGTTGATAATCACCGGCCAGATAACCACCAGGAAAAACATCGCACCAATGCAAAAGGTGATGGTGGCAACGGTGACAAACGGAATTACCAGCGTTCGTTCACGGCGGGTCAGACCAGGGGCGATGAATTGCCAGATTTGGTAAAACACGATCGGCAGCACCAGCACCAGACCGGCCAGCATGGAAATCTTGCACTGGATAAAGAACGGTTCCAGCGGAGCACTGTAGTTGAGGGGATGGGCCTTGACCGGCGCTGAAATTTCTTTTTCCAGCTGGTAACGGGTATAGAGCGCGGGAGACCACTGTTTGACCTGCTGATATACCTGTTTTTTGATACCGGTCAGATAGGTGGTGCCGGTCAGCGGCTTTTCGATAAAATTAAGAATATCGCCGGAATAATTCCACGCCACACCCATGCCGATCACCACGGCGATCACGATCACCATCAGCCGCTTGCGCAACTCCACCAGATGTTCAATAAACGGTAGTACTTTTTCTTCGCTCATGCACTGTATCTAGCACATCCGCTCCACATCACGCAACCGGTTTCAGTTCACCATTACCCCAGGCAAAACCGTATACACAATCGAACCATTTTTGACAAAAAAACCGATTGCACGGCTCAATCGGTACATGGTATTGAGTAGCACGTTTTTGAATTTCGTATGCACCACCGATCTGCACGCAAAGGGGGAAACTATCGATGAAGAAAATCGTTATGCTTGCTGCAGTATTTGTGATGTTTATTTCAGGAACAGCATTCGCTTCCCATCCACTGATCAGCGACGATGCCGGAACCGTGGAAAAGGGAACCTTTCAGGTTGAGCTGAACGGCGAAATCAGTAGCGACAAGGAAACCGTGGCCGGTTCCACTACCAGAACCGAGCGGGCCCAGATTGCCACAACGCTCTCATACGGGATCAACGACAAACTCGACTTCACACTGGGGCTCACCCGCCCCTGGGGGAGCATCGACGTGGACGGGGCCAGATGTAATGATGCCGGCTCGCTTGACGTCGGATTTAATTTGAAATGGCAACTCTATGAACAGAATGGTTTCAGCGTCGCCGTAAAACCGGTTTTCGGTTACTCCTATGCCGTCAATGCGCCTGAAAATGATTACTCCCTCAGCTATGGAGCCGGGATAGTATTTTCCAAGGAGGTCGCACCGCTGGCATTTCACTTGAACATCGGCTACAGCTACTACGACTATAACCTGCCGGGATCAGGGCGAAACAGTATCTGGAGTTTTTCCGGCGCAGCGGTGTACGACCTCATGAAAAACAGCAAGCTGGTGGCTGATATCGGTGCCAGCAGTAACAATGACCGAAACGTCAGCCAGATGCCGGTGTTTGGGCTGCTGGGAGCAATCTACACCCTCACCAAACAGATTGATGTCAGCGTTGGCGGCAAAATCGGACTGACCAAGGCTGAAACCGATGCAACCGGACTTTTTGGCCTGACCTTGAAATTTTAGTTCGTTAGAAATCATCCTGTTTATCACGATCAAGCGTTCTGAGGAGGTTCAACCCCATGCACATGGCAGACGCGATCATCTCTCCGGCGGTTGGCGGCACTCTCTGGGCGATATCGGCAGGAACCATCGCCTGGTGCTCAAAAAAAGTACGGCCCAGGCTTGATGACAAAATAATTCCCCTGATGGGGGTGCTGGGCGCCTTTATCTTTGCCGCCCAGATGATCAACTTCACCATCCCTGCCACCGGCTCCAGCGGCCATCTGGGGGGCGGCTTGCTCCTCTCGATCCTGCTCGGTCCCCAGGCCGCCTTTCTGGTGATTGCCTCGGTGCTGACAGTACAGGCGCTCTTTTTTGCCGATGGCGGACTGCTGGCGTTGGGGTGCAACATTTTCAACCTCGGTTTTTTCCCGGCCTTCATCGCCTATCCTTTGATCTACAAAACTATCGTTGGCTATTCCCCCTCCCAGGTAAAACGTACCATGGCCGCGATTGCCGCAGCCGTGGCCGGCTTGCAGATCGGCGCTTTTGCCGTTGTGCTGGAAACCGTAGCATCCGGTATCTCGGCACTCCCCTTCTCGACCTTTGCACTGCTGATGCAGCCGATCCACCTCGCCATCGGAGTTGTGGAAGGTCTGGTAACCGCTGCGGTAATCGCATTTGTGTATCAGGCGCGTCCGGAAATTTTTCGCACGTCCCTGCCGGGAACTCCGACACCCCCCTATTCCGTGCGCGGCCTGGCAGTGGCATTTCTGGCAGCAACCATTCTGACCGGAGGGGTTGGGTCCTGGTTTGCTTCGCAGCAGCCGGACGGCCTGGAATGGTCGATTGAAAAAATTACCGGCACAGCTGAAGTGGCAGCGTCACAAGACGCCATTCACACGATGTTGGTGACATTGCAGGGGCAGCTGGCCTTCCTGCCGGGCTATTCCTTCAAGCAAGGCGCACCAGTACAAACAGATGCAACCCGACCGGCCATGGGTGAAAAAAACTCCGCAACCAAAGAACAGGGAAACAAACTCGCCACCTCACTTTCCGGCCTGGTCGGCGGAATATTGACCCTGGCCATTGCCGCCTTCATCGGATTTGCTCTCCGCAGGCGCGGCACAACCGCGTGAACAACACTCCCACGCCATGAGTAACATTACCAACGCCCTGCTTGACCTGAAACAGCTGGAGCTGCTGGCTGACGGGAATACGGCGATTCATCGGCTGCACCCGTTAGCCAGAACCTTGGTAACCTTTCTGTTCATCACGATGGTAGTCTCCTTCAACCGCTATGAGCTGATCGCCCTGTTCCCCTTCTTCCTCTTCCCGATCGTTATGACTACCCGCAGCAACCTGCCGTGCCTGTTCATCCTTAAAAAAGTGGCGTTGTTCCTCCCTTTCGTCCTGTTGGTCGGGATATTCAATCCGCTTTTTGATCGTACCCCGCTGCTGCAGTTCGGTTCCCTGACGGTTTCCGGCGGCTGGATATCATTGTTCTCCATCATCATCCGCTCAACCCTGACTGTCGCGGCAGCCATGATCCTGATCGGAACCACCGGTTTCAGCGCCACCTGCCAGGCCTTGAGAAACATCGGGGTGCCCCAGATTTTCACCACCCAGCTCCTGTTGCTCTATCGCTACCTGTGTGTGCTGGCCGAAGAAGCCGGACGCGCCTCTCTGGCCCGGGAACTTCGCTCCTGCGGCACCAAGGGGCAAGGGATCAGCAGCTATGCCAGCCTGATCGGCGGTCTGCTGCTGCGCACCTGGGGACGGGCCGAGCGGATCCATGGCGCCATGCTGGCGCGCGGATTCAACGGCGAGTTCCCTCAGGGGAGCAACGCCGGTTTCGGGAGAGCGGATATCGGCTATTGCCTCGTCTGGTCCGCCCTGTTCATCCTCTTCCGCTTGCAGAATATTCCGCTCTTACTCGGAAATCTTGTCACAGGACTGTTTGCATGAGCCACCATATGGTTGAAGTCAAAAATCTCCGCCACAGCTACCCGGATGGCACGCTTGCCATCCAGGATATTTCATTCCGCATTACCCACGGTGAATCGATCGCCATCATCGGCGCCAATGGCGCCGGTAAATCAACCCTGCTGCAACACTTGAACGGCGCACTCACCCCGACAGCCGGTTCCATCACCATCGGCGATTTCCCCCTTACCAGGGACACCCTCCCCGCCATCCGTCGTACCGTCGGTATGGTGTTCCAGAACCCGGACGATCAACTCTTCATGCCAACGGTCTACGATGACGTCGCCTTCGGACCACTCAACCTGGGGCTACGAGGGGAAGCGCTGGAACTGGCGGTTATGCATTCTCTGGCGGCTGTCGGCGCGGAAACTTTGCGCCACAAGCCCCCCTACAACCTGTCGGGAGGAGAAAAAAAACGGGTCGCCATCGCCACCGTGCTGGCCATGAGCCCCGACATCCTGGTGATGGATGAACCGACCAGCGGGCTTGACCCCTATGCCAGACGCCAGCTGATGCAGCTGTTGGGCAACTTTCAGCACACTAAAATCTTCACCAGTCACGACCTGGACATGGTGCTGGAGCTCTGCCCGCGGGTAATCGTGCTCCACGCCGGCACGGTGGTGGCTGACGGCAATACCCGCCAAATATTCGCCGACCGGAACCTGCTCTCCTCCTGCCGGCTGGAACAACCGCTCTCCATGCAGGGGTGCCGGTTTTGTCAAAACACCCCTTACTAAACTTTACTATTTCAAATCTTGTGTCATAGTTCAGATTTCACAGCTCCACTACAGCCGGAGTCATCATGAATTCAATGACCGCAACACAACTGATTAGCGCACTGGGACTTGTCCGCCACCCGGAGGGTGGCTGGTTCCGGGAAAGCTACCGTTCCCCGGAGCAGATTGAGGCACATGCTCTCCCCCCTCGTTTCGGCGGCAGCCGGGTCTTGTGCACCGCCATCTACTTCCTGCTACAGCAGGGAGAAATCTCGGCACTGCACCGGATCAAGTCCGATGAACTGTGGCACTACCATGCCGGATCGTCCCTGTTGATCCACACCTTTACCCCCGGTGACGGCTACCGGCAGCTGCGCCTGGGACCCGGGATCGCATCGGGCGAGGAGTATCAGGTGGTGGCACCGGCGGGAAGCTGGTTTGGGGCGGAGCTGCAGGGGGGCGACTTCGCACTGGTGGGATGCACGGTGGCGCCCGGTTTCGACTTTGCAGATTTTGAAATGGGTAGCCGGGAAGAACTGCTGCGACACTATCCGGAACAAGGCGTTGTGATACATCGCATGACCAGGGATCATACCGCTTCATAACCAAACCAGGAGGGTGACAATGTCCGGCAACAAAGTGAGCATCTTGATCATCGGGGCGCTATGTATCATGGCTGTCACCGGCTGCGGCAACGATAGTAGCACTCCGCAGCCGGCCACCAACCTTCAGACCCAGTATTCCAGCGCGGTTCATGACACCCGTAGTGTCACCCCCGCAAAAATCTCCCGTAACCTGACCCCTATCACCAACGACAACCCGGCCTTGATCTGGGAGAACGGAGTTCCCGGCTCCCGGCTGTTGCTGCTGTCATGGATCAAAAGCAGCGACGCCAGGTTCTACGACGGCACGGTCGATCCCGCCTGTAAGCCTGGCTCCTCAGACTGCCGGTTGAAAGCGGATCTGTGGGTAACCGTGGCGCCGGAAATGAAAAACTTCTTCTCCACTCAGACACCACAACCATTGCGCATCGCCCAGTTACTCGGCGTGCCCCCGGAATACGCTCTTGAGGAACGGAACATGGTCGAGTTGTGGGTCTCCCCCCGCGACCTGTTCCGTCCCTGCCCTGACCCGGAGATCACCGACCGGGAATGCCAGGCCGATTTTCCGGCTGATCCGTTCCGCTCCTTCGGTTCCGGCGAGCTGGTCAGGGCAACCGAGGGGCCAGGGTGGAATGTGTTCATGAACTACACCGGCTGGTTCAACAACCGCAAGAACTACCTGTACGCCAATCCCCGCAACTATCCGGCCTCATCCCCCTACCCCTGGACCCGGCTCGGCTACACCTATGACTGGGGGAGCAATAACCACATCGGGCTGAGCGAATTCGTCGTGCATGGCAGAAAGCAGAACGGCAGTGGCATCTCAACCGGCATCCGCTCACTGAAGAGCACGGCTGACTATTTCCAGCCATGACAACATACGAATTATCAATCAATGAGGTGCGAGTATGAAGGTAACCGTTCTTGGAGCAGGGCATGGCGGCATCGCCATGGCAGGAGATCTGACCCTGGCGGGTCATGAAGTGCGGCTGGCCGCGCTGCCGGATCATGCTTCCAATCTCCAGCTGTTAATGGCATTTGGCGGCATCATGGTGGAGGGAGTTACCTCCAGCGGCGCACCGGTCGGGTTTGCCAAGCCGGCCCTGATGACCACCGATCTGGGGAGAGCCATCCAGGGGGCCGAAGTAGTGATGGTGGTGGTGCCGGCCTTCGGGCAGCAGCCGTATATGCGAGCCTTGATCGAACAGGGGGAAACAGGGCAGATCGTGGTGTTCAACCCAGGCAAGTTCGGCACCCTGGCCTTTGCCAAAATGCTAGCCGAGACCGGTCGCAGCAACGATTTTCTGATCGGCGAAACCAGCTCCTTTATCTTTGCCGCCAAGACCAAGGGGCTGGGACATGTAAACATCAAGGCTGCCAAGGCGGAACTCCCCTTCGCCGCCCTTCCGGCGGTTCGCACCGCCGAGGCACTCTGGACACTGACCGATCTCTATCCCCAGCTGTCACCCAGCATGGGAGTGTTGCAGACCAGTATCGACGCGCCGGGATTGATCATCCACCCGATCTCCACCCTGATGAACATGAGCCGGATCGAGCAGATCGGCCCCTACCGCAATTCCCATTACGACATTACCCCCTCGGTGGGACGGATCATGGAAGAGGTGGACCGGGAACGGATGGAGGTGGCCCGGCTGCTCTGCCGTGAGACCTATTCCTTCATGGACACCATGCAGGTGCTGTACAAGGTGAAGGGTGAAAGCGCCTATGACATGATGTATCAGATTTCAGCCCACAATGTACAGATGTCCCCCGATTCCCTGCATCACCGTTACGTAACCGAGGACATCCCCTACGGGCTGGCGACCATCGCATCCATCGGCCGCCAGATCGGGGTAGCAGTGCCGAGGATCGAGGCGATAGTCAATCTGGCCTGCATGGCCAACGGCGAAGATTACTGGTCGACCGGCAGAAGCGCTGAGCAACTTGGCTTGGCCGGCATGAACGCCCAGCAGATGGCGCGCTACGCCCTGGAGGGACCCCTGTGAGCAATGACGCCGCTGCCACGCCGACCGGCCTGCAGGGGACACCAACCGGCAGCGGCAAGAACTGGTTGATCCTGTTCAGCATCGCCTTTGCCACCTTCATGGTCAATGCCGATTCCTATATCGTCAACATCTCGCTACCGGCCCTCTCCGGCTACTTCAAGGCGAGTACCGAAGCGGTTTCCTGGGTGGTCATGTCGTACCAGTTGACCGTGACCGCCTTGCTGCTGGTCTTTGGCACCCTGGGTGACCGGATCGGCATCAAACGGCTGTTCATGCTCGGCTACGCCGTCTTCACCCTCAGTTCCCTGGCCTGCGCACTTTCTCCGACCCTGGGATGGCTGGTGGCCAGCCGGGCGCTTCAGGGGATCGGAGCCTCGGTGTTATATGCCCTGACTCCGGCCATGGTGCCACGCTATTTTTCACCGGAACAACGCGGCCCGGCTTTTGGCGCCCTGGCAACTGCCGCCGCGCTCGGAATTTCAGTCGGCACTCCGCTGGGTGGAATGATCACCGGGCTGTTCTCCTGGCACTGGGCTTTTTTGATCAATATTCCGATCGGCATGCTGGCCATGCTGGTGGCCAGGCGGGCACTCCCCGGCGATGCCCCGGCGTCGACCCGGACAAAGCTCCCCTCCTTTGATTATGCCGGTTCACTCTTCAGCGCCCTGGCACTGGTCAGCCTGATCTACAGTTTCAGCAAGTTCAACAACCTGGGATTCGCGCCATCGGTACAAGGGGCGCTGCTGCTGTTCGCGCTCACTCTGATCATCTTTGTGTTCTGGGAGCGCCGGGCCGCGCACCCGCTGCTGGATTACACCCTGTTTCGCTCTCCAGCCTTCAATTTCGGCAATCTGGCCAATTTTCTCTGCCTCTGCTACCTGGCTGGCCATAACTTCATCACCCCCTTTTATCTGATATCCATCAAAAAACTGCCTACCGAACGGGCCGGCACGGTCTTTCTGCTCTACTCCCTGATCTATATGGGAATGGGGCCGCTGGCCGGACAGCTTTCAAAACGGATCAGCCCGCGCCTGCTCTGCAGCACCGCCCTGGCCGGCGGAGTGCTGGTTTCCTACGGTTTCAGCGCACTGCTGCGAGCCGAAGGAATGCTGCCGGTGTACGGATATTTTGTGGGGCTGGCGCTGGTCATGGCCACCTTTATCCCGTCCAACAACAATGTGGTCATGGCGATGGCGCCGCCGGGACGACAGGGGTCGGTCTCCGGCAGCTTCAGAATGGTCGGCCGGGTCGGCATGACGGTCGGAGTCTGCCTGTTTCAAAGCATCTTTACCCTGGTAGCGCTGCAGTCCGGCGCTCTGCACACGGAAACGCTCGCATCCCTTGACCACAGCCGGCTGTTGTCTGCCTTCAGTACGGTCTATCTGGTGGGAGCGGTGATGTTTGCCATGGCCGCCATCTGCTCTTTGCTGGCACGCATGCCGGCAGAGGAGCACTCCTAGCACCCCTCCGCCGGAACCACCGCACAACCGCCCCCCCCACCCTTCCCCCCTACTTGGTTACTACCGTTTTGGGTTAATCGATGGTGACAAGATTGACAACCGGCAAATCTGTAGTATGAGTTTTAAGGCGATCTAACGGTGAAAGCGCCGTAACCTGTTAATAATCAACGGGCGACTTCATCGCAACGCAGCATATCTGCCACAACCCAGTAACGGAATAGCCGCAGAGCAGGAATACGGGACGGCTGTTCGGAACGGAAGAAGCGATAATGGGAAAACTCTACCGTTTTATGTTCGCTACGTTGCGTGGACGCCTGATTATCTGTGTGGCAATAGTCAATGCAGTGATGATGGCGCTCTTTGTCGCCGATCTGACCATGCGGCAACGCGACATACTGCTGGAGCACCAGATCGATCATGCAACCGCCCTCTCCCAGATGTTGGCCAACTCCGCCACTGGCTTGATCGTCACTGACAAAATCGCCGGGATTCAGCAACTGTTGGACGCACAGCAGAACTATCCGGGACTCCTGTTTGTAATGATCACGGATCAGCAGGGGCATATCCTGGCCCAGAGCGGCCAATCCGGCCATGAAGATTCTCTCTCCGTGCTCCCCCGCCAGGCGCGCCAGTCATTGCTTTCCAGAACCCAAAGCCTGGTAGATGTGGCCACACCGGTCAAGCTCGGGGAACAACACATGGGGTGGGCCAGGGTTGGGCTCGGCCAGCAGGAAACCGGCCAGAAACTGGCACAGATTACCCAGAGCGGCATAACCTATGCCATGGCGGCAATCTTCATCAGCTCGATCATTGTCTGGCTTATGGGACGTCTGATCACCGGTCGACTCTATGCAATTCAGAAAACGATCAACCAGGTCCGCGCCGGTAACAGCGACTCCCGTTCTTTGCTCAGCGGCTGTGATGAAGCGGCCATGATGGCCCATGAGTTCAATGCCATGCTCGACAGCATGGCAGAGCGGGTAATGCTGGCAGAGCTTTCGGCGGAGATTGGCCTCTCACTGACCAAACAGAATGATCTCCCCTTCGTACTGAATGAATGCGCCGTGGCACTGGTTCGTCACCTTGACGTGGCATTCGCCCGGATCTGGACCCTCAATCCGGCAGAAAATGTTTTGGAACTACAGGCCAGCGCCGGAATGTACACCAGGATCGACGGTTCCCACAGCCGGGTACCGTTCGGTAAATTCAAGATTGGCATAATTGCCGAGCAACGCGAACCGCACATCACCAATGCCATCATCGGCGATCCCCAGGTGACTGATCAGGAATGGGCCCAGCGCGAAGGGATGGTCGCTTTTGCCGGTCATCCCCTGCTGGTTGATGACAAGCTGGTAGGGGTGATGGGGATGTTTTCACGGCGAGCATTAACCGACATTACCATCAAGGCACTGGCATCAGTTGCCAATGCCATCGCCATCGGCATCGAACGCAAACAGGCAGCCGAACAGCTGAATCAACTGGCAGCCATTGTCCAGTCGTCCGACGACGCCATCACCGCAAAATCGCTGGATGGAATTATCACCAGCTGGAACCGTGGTGCTGAAAAAATCTATGGCTACAGCGCATCTGAAATGCTCGGCAAGTCGGTCACAATGCTGATTCCACCGGGAAAGATCAATGAACTGACCGGAATATTGGAGAGAATCAAGGCAGGGGAACACATTGAGCATTATGAAGCGCTACGACTGAGAAAAGATGGCGTGGAAATTCAAATGTCGCTTACGGTTTCTCCGGTTCGGGATGCCGGCGGCAGAATTGTGGCTGCCTCGGCCATTGGACGCGACATCACGGAACATAAACGGGCGGAGGAAACTCTGCATCGCCTGAATCGCGAATTGCGGGCGATCAGCGACTGCAACCAGGTACTGATGCGGGCCAGGGATGAGCAGGCGCTGCTCTCTGAAATCTGTGACATCGTCTGCAGCGAAGCCGGTTACCACATGGCGTGGGTCGGATTTGCCGAGAACGACACAGCAAAGAGCATTACCCCGGCGGCCTGGGGCGGAGCAGAGGACGGTTATCTGTCAGAAGCATGCTTCAACTGGGATGATACGGATCTTGGCCGTGCCCCGGCCGGAGTAGCCATCAGGAGCGGATCAAGCAGCTGTATCCAGGACTTTACCATTGCCCCCCACGCTGCGCCGTGGCGGGAGATGGCCCTGCAACGCGGCTACCGTTCCAGCATCGCTCTCCCGCTCAAGGATGAAAACCACAACACATTTGGTGTAATCTGCATCTATTCCACGAAACCGGATACCTTCACCCCCGATGAAATCCGGCTGCTGGAGGAACTGGCCAGTGATCTCTCCTTTGGCATCATGCTGATACGCTCCCGCGCCGAGCGGAAACAGGCCGAACAGGCGCTTAAACTGGCAAGTGGCTATAATCGCAGCCTGATTGAAGCCAGCCTCGACCCGTTGGTAACCATTGGTTCCGACGGCACGATTACGGACGTTAATCTGGCCACAGAGCAAGCGACCGGCTGCCGGCGTGAAGAGCTGATCGGCACCGACTTTGCCGATTATTTCACCGAGCCGTCCCGCGCCCGGGCCGGCTACCAGCAGGTGTTTCAAGAAGGAAAGGTACGCGACTACGCCCTGGATCTCAGGCATCGTGACGGGGGTGTCGTACCGGTACTCTACAACGCCTCGCTCTTCCGGGATGAGGAGGGGCGTGTGAAGGGGGTGTTTGCCGCCGCGCGTGACATCACCGAGCTGAAACACGCCGAGCAGGCGCTCCGGTTGGCGAACCGCTACAACCGCAGCCTGATTGAAGCCAACCTCGACCCGCTGGTCACCATTGGTTCGGACGGCACGATTACGGACGTTAATCTGGCCACAGAGCAAGCCACCGGCTGTTGCCGGGACGAACTGATCGGCACCGACTTTGCCGATTATTTCACCGAGCCGCCCCGCGCCCGGGCCGGCTACCAGCAGGTGTTTCAAGAAGGAAAGGTACGCGACTACGCCCTGGATCTCCGGCATCGTGACGGGAGTATCATACCGGTACTCTATAATGCCTCGCTCTTCCGGGATCAGGAGGGGCAAGTAAAAGGGGTGTTTGCCGCGGCACGAGACATAACCGAGCTGAAACAGGCCGAGCTGGCACTTAAGCTGGCAAACAGCTACAACCGCAGCCTGATTGAAGCCAACCTCGATCCACTGGTCACCATTGGTCCCGACGGCACGATTACGGACGTTAATCACGCCACGGAAACAGCCACCGGCTGTTGCCGGGACGAACTGATCGGCACCGACTTTGCCGATTATTTCACCGAGCCGCCCCGCGCCCGGGCCGGCTACCAGCAGGTATTTCAAGAAGGAAAGGTACGCGACTACGCCCTGGATCTCAGACATCGTGACGGGGAGGTCGTACCGGTACTTTACAACGCCTCGCTCTTCCGGGATGAGGAAGGGCGCGTGAAAGGGGTTTTTGCTGCTGCGCGGGACATCACCGAGTTGAAACACGCCGAGAATGAAATCCGTTACCTGAAGAACTATCTGGCCAACATCATCGACTCCATGCCATCCATGCTGGTCGGCATGGATCGGGATGAAAATGTCACCCAGTGGAATCTCCAGGCCAAAGCAGCCACCGGGATCACCGCCATGGAGGCGATTGGCAAGCCGATTGGGCAAGTGCTCCCCGACTTCACCCCCTGGATCGTGGCAGTGCGCGAAGAAATCCGGCAGCGGCGTCCCGCCTCCATCGAAAAGCTGCTGGTGGAGAAAGACGGGAAACAATACTACTACGACCTGACACTTTACCCGCTGATCGCCAACTGCATCGAAGGAACCGTGGTCAGGATCGAGGATGTGACCGAGCGCACCCGAATTCAGGAACTGATGATCCAGACCGAAAAGATGATGTCCGTGGGGGGACTGGCAGCCGGTATGGCCCACGAAATCAATAATCCGCTGGGAATCATTACCCAGGCGGCCCAGAACATCGAACGCCGGGTTTCACCGGATCTGCCGGCTAATCAAAAGGCTGCGCAGGAGACGGGGGTGCCAATGGAACAGCTCAACAGCTACTTCCAGCAACGCCAGATCCCCGAATTCATCGCCAGCATCCGTGAAGCTGCAGCGCGGGCATCCCGGATTATTGCCAATATACTCCGTTTCAGCCGCCAGGCCGATTCGGTCATGCAACAGGTAGCGTTACCCAGTATCATGGACCAGGCGGTTGAACTGGCTGCCAACGACTACGATTTGAAGAAAAAATTCGATTTTCGCAGCATTGAAATTATCCGCAACTATCAACCGGAGCTGCCACTGATGTCGGTGGTGGCAACGGAGATCGAGCAGGTACTGCTAAACCTGCTGAAGAACGCGGCCCAGGCCATGATCACCAACCCGCCGGAGCGCAAACCGTGTATTTTGTTGCGCATCAGACGGGAAGAACGCTATGCCATCCTGGAGGTGGAGGATAACGGGCCAGGGATGACGGAAGATATCAGACGGCGGGTATTCGAGCCATTCTTCACCACCAAGGAACCGGGAATCGGTACCGGCCTGGGACTGTCGGTCTCCTACATGATCGTCACCCAGAATCACAAGGGACTGATGGAGGTGGCGTCCAAACCGGGCAACGGTGCCCGCTTCAGCATCAGACTGCCATTGGAAAAGGAGAGCGGGCATGTTCGCTAAGGGCACCCAAAAAAAAACAGACCGCATACTGCATTCTGCCAGCTTCGTCAAGCGCCTGGTGGTCGGTGTGCTACTGATAAACCTGTTCATAATAGTTCTGTCAGGCTGGTCACTCTACCAAAGCAGGAATCAGTATGACGAACGGGCAGCGGTCACCACCCAGAACCTGGTACAGGTGCTGGAGCAAAACATCGCCAGCATCATCGAACAGGCTGATCTGGCCCTGATCGCCGTGACCGATGAGTTTGACCGGCATGCCAGAGCTGGTGCGCTCAAGGAACCGGTGCTCGACAGATTCCTTGTTCAGCAATTGTCACATCACCCGCACCTGACCAGCCTGCGCATCACCGATGCCGATGGAATGGTCATCTGCGGGCCGGGAGTCACAAATTCTTCCCGCACCAACAATGCCGACCGGGACTATTTCACCATCCAGCGGGATCATCCCCAGACCGGCCTGGTGATCACCAAGCCGGTCTTTGCACGGATCAGTAAAAAATGGGTGCTTACCATTTCACGGCGTCTGAATTGGAGTGATGGCTCTTTTGCCGGAGTGGTGTACGCCAACATCGCACTGGATGATATCTATAAAATAATTTCTTCCGTTGATGTCGGCCCCCATGGGTTGATCGCCCTACGGGATCACAACATGGGGCGAATTGTCAGTCATCCTGACGACAAGGCGATTGGCACTTCAATCGGAGAGCGCGGGGTCTCCAGGGAGCTGCAGCGACTGATTGCAGCCGGGCAGACCAGCGCAACCTATTATACCCCCACCAGTGCCGACAACATCGCCCGCACAGTTTCCTATCGCATGATCGACAAACAGCAGCTCTACATCATTGTCGGCCTGGCGGAAAAAGAATACCTCGCCGCCTGGCGCAACGAACTGATTATCATGGTGTCAGCCATTGCACTGATTACCAGCATGTCATTCATGTTCGTATTGATGTTGACGCGTGACATTACCGAGCGTAAACAGGCCGAGGCAATGGTATTCAAGAAAGAGAAACTGCTGGCAGTGCATGGACTCGCCTTCGGTATGGCCCACGAAATCAACAACCCGTTGCATATCATCTCCCAGGCAGTTCAGAATATTGAACGCCGGATTTCTCCGCAAATTCCCGCCAATCAGAAGGTAGCAAAAGAATTGGGGATCAGCCTGGAGCAGGTGCAGGCATATTTTGAACAGCGCCAGATTTTCCAGTTTATTTCCAGTATCTGCGACGCCGCTACCCGGGCCGGCAAGATTCTGACTAATATCCTTCAGTATGCCAGCAGCGCCCCAACCACCATGCAACCGGTTTCTCCGCTCAATGTGCTGGAACGTGTTCTGGAGATGGCTGCCAATGATGGCACCCTTAACAGCAGGTTCAATTTCAAGCAGATCAAAATTGTGCGTGACTATGCTCCGCATATCGTTCCCGTACCAATGTCAGCGGTGGAGATCGAACAGGTACTGCTGAATTTGCTGACCAATGCCATCCAGGCAGTAGCTGCCAATCCTCCCGAACGAGTAGCATGCATCGTGCTGCGCATCAGCCAGGATGCCCAGTACACCTTGATCGAGGTGGAGGACAACGGTTCCGGCATGACGGAGGAAGAGCGACAGCGGGTGTTTGAGCCGTTTTTCACCACCCGGGAGGTAGGACAAGGGCCCGGACTGGGGCTTTCCATCGCCTACATAATCGTCACCCAGCATCACAAGGGAGAGCTGGACGTGGAAGCCGTACCAGGGAACGGTACCCGCTTTACGGTTCGCTTGCCATTCGATAAACGAGCGAACCGGTAAAGAACCAACAGAGACCCGATGGATCGAAAGATATGGGAGCTAACATGCCACTGAACCATGCAACAGAATATACCCCTACACACCATATCGTGCGTTACGGTGTGATCGCAGCCATTTTCTGGACGTTGATCATTGCATACTCCATATTCTGGGGGCACCAGCAACAGCAGCAGGCGGTACAATTACTCGGCAAGATGCAGAGTCAGGCCTTCTTCGAGAAAGATGTGCTCTACCGCCGCTGGGCTTCCCGGCATGGCGGCGTGTATGTACCGGTAAGCGAGGCCACCCAGCCCAATCCCTATCTTGCCCATATTCCGGAACGGGATATCACAACCCCCGGCGGCAAACATCTGACTCTGATGAACCCGGCCTATATGACGCGCCAGGTATTCGAGATGGCCCAGGAATACACCGGAACCGGGCGTGGTCATATCACCAGCCTCAAACCGATCAGGCCCGCCAATGCCCCCGACCCATGGGAAACAAAGGCGTTGCAGTCATTTGAGCGTGGTGAGATCGAGGTCGGCAGCCTGGAGACGATCGATGGCAAACCGTACTATCGTTACATGAAGCGCTTGGTCGCAGAAAAGCCCTGCCTCAAATGTCACGCCCCCCAGGGGTATCGCGAAGGGGATGTGCGGGGAGGGCTGAGCGTTTCGGTCCCGTTGGAGCCGTTTTATGGCATGATGAACACAACCATGCAGAGTGTGTATCTCAATCATGTCTTGATCTGGTCGCTGGGACTGATAGTAATCGGGTTTGGCATCCACAAGCTTAAACGGTTAACCACAACGCTCTACGACAAGACCACGGCGCTTGAACTTGAGACGGAAGAGCTCCAGCAGGCCCAGGAATCGTTACAGGAACAGGCGACCCTGCTGGAGCAGGAGATTGCCGAACACCAACAGGCTGAAGAGCAGATCCGCTACCTGAAAAACTACCTGGCCAACATCATCGACTCCATGCCATCCATGCTGGTCGGGATGGACCGGGAGCAGAAAGTTACCCAGTGGAACCATGAAGCGGAAATAACGACGGGAATCGTGGCCAGGGATGCCGTTGGACGATCGATCGATCAGCTGCTGCCTGATTTTTCCCCGTGGATCAAAGTGATGCGCGGCGAGATCAACCAGCAACGTCCGGCAACCATGGAAAAACTGTTGCTGGAGCGCAAAGGAAAGAGCAGTTTTTATGACCTGATGCTCTATCCGTTGATTGCCAATGGTATTGAAGGGGCGGTATTGAGAATTGAAGATGTGACGGAACGCACCCGCATCCAGGAATTGATGATTCAGACCGAGAAAATGATGTCCGTGGGGGGACTGGCGGCCGGCATGGCCCATGAGATCAACAACCCGCTGGGTGTCATCACCCAGGCAGCACAGAACATCGAGCGCAGGGTATCTCCCGATCTCCCTGCCAACCTGAAAGCCGCAGAAGAGGCGGGGATTCCCATGAGCGCCGTGACCGGCTATCTGGAACGCCGCCAGATCCCCGAGTTCGTCGCCAGCATCCGTGAAGCGACTCTACGGGCTTCCCGTATCATCACCAACATCCTCCGTTTTAGCCGTCGCCCCGATTCAGCCATGGCGCCGACCGAACTATCAGGAATAGTGGAGCAGGCGATCGAGCTGGCAGCCAATGATTATGATTTGAAGAAGAAATTCGATTTTCGCAGCATCGAGATCGTTCGCGAGTTCACGCCCGGTCTGCCCGATGTGCCGGTCGTGGCGACCGAGATCGAACAGGTACTGTTGAACCTGTTGAAGAACGCGGCCCAGGCCATGATTGCCAACCCGGATGAGCGCAAGCCGTGCATCATGCTGCGCATCCGGCAGGAGGAGTCCTATGCCGTAGTTGAGGTAGAGGACAATGGCCCGGGGATGACGGAAGATATCCGACGGAGGGTATTTGAACCGTTTTTCACCACCAAGGAACCGGGGATCGGCACAGGTCTCGGACTTTCAGTTTCCTACATGATCATCACCCAGAACCACAAAGGGTTGCTGGAAGTGACGGCTAAACCTGGCACGGGTGCACGCTTTACGGTTCGACTGCCATTAAACCAGGAGGTGAGCAATGGCTAGTCCATCTTCACTACTACTAATCGACGACGACCCCGATATCCTGATGACCCTGACCGCGTACCTGGAAGACAGCGGCTATCAGGTATACGGTGCGAAAGATGGTGAAAGCGGCGTGGAGCTTTTTGCCCGCTGCAACCCGGATATCGTCATAACCGATCTGCGTATGCCAAAATTGGACGGCTACGGTGTAATCAGCGCCATCAAGGCCCGGAGTCCCCAGACCCCCATAATCGCCCTGACCGGCACCGGCGATTACCATGTGGCAGGACAGGTTACTGCTCTGGGTGCCTGGGGATGCCTGTACAAGCCACTGAATGATTTGAATGATCTTATACTGGCCATTGAAACGGCACTTGAGCAGAGCAGCAATCAGGGAGGTGTTACATGAACAAGGAAATTCGCGTTCTGATCGTTGATGACGAAAACATGGTTCGCCTGAACATGCGCGCCCTGCTGGAAGACCTCGGTTTCATCGTCAGCGAGTCCAGCAATGGTTACGAGGCGCTGAAAGTCTATGAACAAGAGGCGCCTGATCTGGTGCTGACCGATCTGCGCATGCCCGAAATGGATGGGCTGACGCTGATCGCGGCGCTCCATGAAAAGAACCCCGATGCTCCGGTGATCGTCATCTCGGGCACCGGCAATATCCATGATGCCATTGAAGCTGTCCGGAAAGGGGCCTGGGATTACATCACCAAACCGGTCAATGATCAGAACACATTCGAGATCATCATCAGGCGGTCACTTGAGCGGGCCCGCCTGATCCAGGAAAACCATCGCTACCGTGAGCACCTGGAAGATCTGGTCCGGGAACGCACACTGGATCTGCACGAACAGGCTGTCATGTTGGAACAGGAAATGGCCGAACGTCAGGTGGCGCAGGAGGCGCTGGCCGTAGAGCACCACAAACTGCAGCTGCTCAATGCCACCCTGGAAGAACGGGTACGGGAAGCGGTGGAAAAAAACCGGGAACAGGAGCAACTGATAGCGCATCAGTCCCGCCTGACCGGCATGGCGGAGATGATGTCCAACATTGCGCATCAGTGGCGGCAACCGCTGAACAACATCGGTCTCCTGATCCAGAATCTGCAGTACGATTATGCCGACAAGCGGCTGGATGAGGCCCATATCAACGACTGCGTGCAAGCCTGTATGAACAATTTCAAGTACATGTCACAAACTATCAGTGATTTTCAGTATTATTTCAAACCGGACCGGGAGCAACAAACCTTTGAAGTCGCCTCGACCATCCGGGATGCAGTCAACCTTGTTCAAGCGGGTATTCTGGCCATGGGGATTTCCCTGCGTATCCATGAGCAGGGAAGCGACAAGATCATCGGCTTCACCAATGAATTCGTACAGGTGATCCTGAACATCATCAACAATGCCAAGGATGCCTTGATAGAACGCCGGGTTCCTGATCCAATGATTGAGATCAGCTCCCTTTGTGAGGGTGACAAGGTCATGGTAATCATCAGTGACAATGCCGGCGGAATCAACGCCGATGCCATGGAAAAGATCTTTGATCCCTATTTCACCACCAAGTTCCAGTCCCAGGGTACCGGCATCGGACTGTACATGGCCAAGATGATTATCGAGAAAAATATGAACGGACGAGTATCGGCCCACAACACTCCCCAAGGTGCAGAATTTACCCTGGAAATACCACGCTACGGCAGTACGGCAGAATAACGATCAGATTTACAGCCAGCTGTGCCACGACCCGCAAATGATGCTTGACTATCTGCCGGTTTTTGATACAACAAACTGTAATCATTTAAGAATACACATTTACAAGAAACGAGGCACCGACCATGATCAGAAGAATCGCCTGTATGGCAAGCTTCACTCTGCTGGTGGCATCAGCGGCATCCGCCGACAATTTCCGCTGTCCCAATGGCAGTATCGTATCAACCGGCGACAGCATCTCGGTGGTAGCGGCCAAATGCGACCAGCCGACCTATGTTGTCCGTCGCGAAGAACCGGTGCAAAACGAAATTGGTAAAACCGTTTATATCGAGGTGCAGGAGTGGAGTTACAATGAAGGGGCTGATCGTTTGATGCATTTTCTAATCTTCCGCAACGGCGTCCTGAGCGAGGTACGCACCGGCGGGTATGGCAAGTGATCAACATATATCGTTGTATCCCGATCGGGAAGGGAAGATTTCATGGAACTCATGCAGCAGGTTGAACACGAAGTGGTCATAGTAGCAGTTTCCGGACGGTTGGATGCTGCCAGCGCGCCGGAATTCGATCAATGGATTTCCGGTCAACCCAAGCTTGCCAAACTGGTAATTGACCTTGCCAGGCTTGACTATATCAGCAGCGCCGGCCTGCGCAGCATACTGGCGGCCGCCAAGCGAACCAAGGGAGCCGGCGGTGGTGTTGCATTGGCCGGCTTGTCGGGAAACGTGGAAGAGGTCTTTCGGATGTCCGGTTTTCTTACCATCATCCCGGCCTTTGCCACGCCAGGTGATGCCGTTGCTTCCTTCAACTGAAACTCCACCGCACCAGCCGGAATATCCCGACGTCAAGCCTCCCCCTGGAGACAAGCTGATGGTCACTGCAACTATTGCAATGCAATCATTTGCAGCATCAAACTTTGCGCTGTTTTCCGTCGCAGCACGGGAAATTGCACTCTACTCCGATCTGCCCCCTGAATTCGCTGAGCGGGTGGAACTGCTGGTGGAGGATCTGGTACGTAACGTTGCCAACCATGGCTACCAGGGAGCGCCCGGCCCGTTGACCATGGAGCTCCTGGCTGATGAAAGCGGGATCAGGGTCCGTTTAATAGACCAGGCAATGCCGTTTGATCCGACCGTCCAGACGGTTCAGGACTGCGGCATTCAACCTTCACAGAGCCCGGCGAACGGGTTGGGAATCATGCTGGCACGAAACATGTGCGCCGAAATACGTCACACAAGAAGCGATAACCAGAACATTCTGGTTTTCCTGATCAAGCCACGTAGAATACAACCAGTATCATGATGGAAAAAGGAGCACTTCCGGTGGACAAATTCATGCAGGCAGCAATCGAAGAAGCGCGCAACGGCGCGGTGGAAGGGGGAATTCCGATCGGCTCGGTGCTGGTGCACCGGGGAAAGATCCTCGGAAAAGGGCATAATCGGCGGGTACAGCAGAAGAGCGCCATTCTCCATGGCGAGATGGATGCGCTGGAAAATGCCGGGCGGCTTCCTGCCTGCGTCTACCGTGAGTCGGTCTTGTACACCACCCTCTCCCCCTGCTCCATGTGCAGCGGTGCAATCATGTTGTACGGCATCCCCAAGGTGGTGATCGGTGAAAACCGGACCTTCCAGGGTGAAGAGGAGCTGCTCCGCTCCCGTGGCGTGCAGGTCGAGGTGCTGCAGAATGAGGAATGCATCGAGCTGATGCGCAGCTTTATCGAGCAACAGCCTGAACTATGGAATGAAGATATCGGAGTTTGATGCTGCAGTTATTGATCGAATCACCCTACCGCTTCAGTCACTCCCACCCGAAGGCAGCCATGGAAAGCACCCCGTAGCTATAGCTATCATGCTAATTTAACTTACAAACTTGATCCAGCCAAAGCGATCCTCCCGCGTACCGGTTTGAATACCGGTCAGCGTGTCGTACAGCTGTTGGGTGATTTCTCCCACCAGGCCGTTGCTCAACAGCACGGTTTCATGTTTGTAACAGAGCTTGCCGACCGGAGTGATCACAGCTGCCGTACCACTGCCAAACGCCTCGGTGACCTTGCCATTTTTGATATCGGCCATCAGCAGATTGATATCGAGCGGGCGTTCTTCCACCTGATAACCGAGGGTGGGAGCCAGCTTGAGCACTGAATCGCGGGTTACCCCCGAGAGGATCGAACCGGTCAGGGGAGCAGTAACGATTGTCGTACCATACACAAAAAACATGTTCATGGCGCCGACTTCATCAACGTAGCGCTGCTCACGCCCGTCCAGCCAGAGCACCTGATCGAACCCTTTTTTCTTTGCTTCCAGCCCGGCCTTAAGCGAACTGGCATAGTTACCACCGGTCTTGGCCTCACCGGTGCCACCCGGCACCGCCCGTACGTAATGGTCCTCCACCATGATGCTGACCGGGCTGAACCCGGCAGCATAATAGGCCCCCACCGGGGAGAGGATCGCATAAAAATAATAGTGGTCGGAAGGCTTGACTCCCAGCACCGGTTCAACGGCAATCATGGCCGGGCGGATATAGAGCGAAGTGCCCGGCGCGGTCGGTATCCACTCCTGCTCCAGGGCGACCAGCCGTTCGATCCCCGTGAGAAAAAGTTCTTCCGGAATCGGCGGCATGCACAACCGCTCGGCCGACTGGTTGAAACGGCGCGCATTCATCTCGGGACGAAACAGCGCAATACGGCCATCTTCCCACTTGTAGGCCTTGAGTCCCTCGAAGATCTCCTGGGCATAGTGAAATACCATGCAGGCCGGATCGAGCATGAACGGTTCATACGGTTTGATGCGGGCATCACACCATCCCTGACCCGCTTTCCATTCAACCAGCAGCATGCGATCGCTGAAATGTCTGCCAAACCCGAGCTGTGACTCGTCCTGGATCCTCGGTTTCTTCTTCTCCGCCGGCAACGGCAAGGTGATGATATCCATGATACACCTCCGAATAAATATGACGTTCAATTGCAACTAACGTAATGACGCGAGCTTCTGCTAAGATTTATGTTTACTACTGCCGGATCGAGCCTAGATTTCAGGCCGGAAAGGAATAAATCCGGATCGGGCAAAAGAGTAGTCATGGCAATCATCACTACCGCTAGCTCCCCGGACGATCCGGGCCGTATCCTCCACAAAGACCAGTTCCTCATTGGTCGGAATCACCAGGAGCCGCAAGCGGGAACCGTCAGCACTGATATCCAGTTCTTCTTTCCCCGGGCAGGCGGCACGATTCCGCTCCCGGTCAAAGCGGATCCCGAAACCCTCCAGCCCCTCCAACACCTTCTCCCTCACCAGCCACTCCAACCTGCTGCTGCCGGCGGTAAAAATGATACCATCCAAGGCCCCGATTACGGCCAGATAGGAGCCGATGTATTTCCTGATGCGATAGCTCTCGATCTCCAGCGCTAGCCGGCAATGCGGCTCCCCGTCCAGAACCGCTTCCAGAAAACGTTGTCGCCCCGGGCGCAGTCCGGTCAATCCCAGCAGACCGCTTTTGTGATTGAGAATCTGTTCCATTTCCCGCACTGAAAGGTTCAGCTTCTGCATCATGTACGCGTTAATGCCCGGATCAATGTCGCCACTGCGCGTCTCCATCAGCGCCCCTTCCAGCGGTGTCATTCCCATACTGGTATCGATGGAACGACCGTTTTGAATGGCACACAGCGACACACCCCGGTCGAGGTGGATGGTGATCAGATTGCAGGAATCAACCGGTTTGTTGAGCAGCACGGCTCCCCGCCGGGAAAGGTAGAGATGGGACGGCCCGTGAAAACCGTAACGCCGGACGCCGTACTGTTGGTACCATTCATAGGGGAGCGGATAGAGAAAGGCGTGTTCGGGCATGGAGACGTGGAAGGCGGTATCGAAAATCGCCACATGGGGTATTCCCGGCAGTTGGGCCAGCGCCGCCTCGATCCCGGCGATGTTGGAGGCGCAGTGCAACGGCGCCAGATGTTGCAGTTGGCGGATGGCGGTCAGAACATGGGCATCAATCGCAACCGAATGCCGGAATTGCTCCCCGCCATGTGCCACCCGGTGAGCAACGGCAGCGATATTTCCCCGCTCCGTCAGAACTCCCTGCTGCCGGTCGGTCAAGCAGGCGATGATCAGGCTGACCGCGCCATGGTGATCGATGTATTCCGTTTCCCGGCAGTAGGGCGTTTTACCGGAAACGGACTGGCGGATAAACGAGCTGCCAAGCCCTACCCGTTCGACCGTTCCCATTGCCAGCAGCTGTTTTCGATCCCAGGAAAACAGGTGATATTTGATTGAGTTGCTCCAGCAATTTAGTGTCAGAATCTTCATTGAGGCAGCTTTCTCTCCGGCCGGTGCACTCTATCAAGCTCACCTTCGGCAGTGGATAAGCGTGGTTGTAATAGCAGGGGTGAGGGAGCGGCAGAGCGCTGTGGCACGCGCTCCCGTGTCACGGTTTCACCCGTTTCCTCACGCTGTTCACGGTCGTCTCCAGGGTCTGAACCAATGCGCCGAACTGCCCGATGTCGTTCTCACTGAAAGGGGCCAGCAGCTCATTTTCCAGGGTGTCAACGACCTTGCGAATGCGGGTCACCACCTGTTGTCCTTCGGGGGTCAGATAGAGCTGTTTGGCACGGCGGTCTGAAGCATCTTCCGAGCGACTCAACAGCCCCTTGGCGATCAGGGTGTCGAGCAGGCGCACCAGTGACGGCCCCTCGATACCGATGGAAGCTGCCAGTTCTTTCTGGCGCACTCCGTCTCCCAGGATGTGGAGATGCAGCAGCGGACGCCAGGTGGCGTCGGTTAATCCCGACGACTGGAATTCCGTATCAAGCACCTGGCGCCAGCGCCGGGTCAGGCAGGCAAGGCGAAAAAGGAGATTACTGCGATTAACGTGTTGGTTTGATGTGGGCATACGAAAAAGATAGCATACTATCTATTTCGTATGCAACCATCCAGGTGGGCACAGCAGAATAAAAATTTCCATTTCCAAACCAGAGTGATTCGGAATCATGACCGTGGCAGCAAGAGTCCCTGATTTTTTTCTGCTCTCTTAAGGGGAAATCCATGCTAGAATCACGCTCAATGAAAATCTTATCGGTACTATTAATCATCATCTATCTAACGCTGCCTGCTCTCTGTTTCGGGCACCCGTGCGAGCTGTTTGCCGCACAGGCAGAGCAGAGTTCCCTTGCCCCTGATGTATCCGATGAATCTCCCTTGGATTGTGATGCCGACAACTGCGAAACAACCTGTTGCTGTGCCGGCCACATCCCCTTATCAACATTTCCGAAAATCCCTTATCTCGAACAAACCTCACAATTATTGTGCCTCGAAACCCATCTTGCGCTGCCGCGCCTGATCGACAGAATCTACGTCCCCCCTCAAAACCTGACCTGACTCAACCCAACAAACTCAACGTTTCCCGACAACGGTAACATCCCGGACTACGCCTGGATGGCTGGTCGCTCAAAAGAGTGAAGCGCCTGTCCGTGGCTGTCATCGGCATATCCCTGTTCATTGCCGATAGTGCCATGACAGCTCTGCCTGGCCGTCCATCATACTCAATACTAAAACCATAAGGAGAGCTACAATGAAATGCCCCGTTTGCGCAGGAGTTGATTTGAAAATGTCAGAACGCCAGGGAGTGGAAATCGATTACTGTCCGGAATGTCGTGGCGTATGGCTCGACAGGGGAGAACTGGATAAAATCATCGAACGGTCAGGCGTCCAACCAGCCGCCTATGTACAACCGGAACCGCAGCAGCGAGCAGTCTATAGCCAGCAACAGCATGGCAGGCCCCATCATGATCAACACGGCTATGGCCATGGCAATGGCGGATATCACAAGAAGAAGAACTGGTTAACAGAATTATTTGACTAACAGGATGTGGACGACGGGAGGGTACAAATCCTCCCGTCGTTGGCTAACCATGAGCAACAGAGGAGAAATTCCAGCATGAAACATATCGTAGTGATTGCTCTCATCAGCGGAGTCATGGCGCTCAGCGGCTGCTCGACCGAAAAGGCGCCTGAGCCGCAGCAACAGATTCCTAGCATCACCCTCACCGCTGCCGATAAAGAAAAACTCGTGGCATTTCAAAAAGAGATCTTGAGCGTCGAAAACCTCACGGACAAAGCCATTAAACTGGCGGTTGGCGAACTGAAGAATGTCCTTACGGGTGGTGAGGCTTCGGTCACACTCCCTGCTCTGATTGACAAGGCAAAAGCAGAATGCCTGAAAACCGCTGATATACTGGCCAAAAAGAGTATTCCGGAGGCACTTCCACCGGTAGCCAAGAGTCTTCTTATGGAAGGCAAAACCGGCTTGATCACAGCCTACAAAGCCTATGCAGAATCATTTGAGGCAATCAGAAGTTTTGTGGTTGATAAGAACCCGATGGCCCTGCTTGAGTATCGCAAGAAAAATGCCCTGGCCCAAGAACAGCTTTCCCTGGCAACAACAAAACTCAAGCAGATACTGACTGCCGCCGGAGTGGCACCATGATCCTGTCACCTGAAGTACAGGCAGCCCGCGACGTTCCATCAAAAATACTCTGACAAACCAACCTCGATTTTTTCAAAATGAGCAACCTGCTTGGGAGGGTTCCCCCCCTCCAAAGCAGTGCGCTCAACAGGCGACAATTCCAGTTCCTGGTTCAGCGGGCGGCGCTCCATATACAAACTTCGTCCGGTCTCCAGTGCGATCTTTGTAAAGGGGTAACGATAGCTCGGGTTCTCCAGCAGGGCGGCCTCAAAGTAGCGCACCCCGGTTGCGGAAAGAGTGCGCAGATAGCCGGCTTCCGTAACCGCGTCACCGGAATCACAGACCGCCAGGGCCGCACGACGCCGTGAGGCTGCCTGCTGAAAACGCCGTTTATAGGGAAATGAGCAGTAATTGACCGGCAGCGACCTGACCTGTTCCAACCCGAAACGGACCATGCGCAAGGCGCAGAGTTCCGACTCCAGCAAGGTAACCTTCTCGCCGTGGAGAAAGGTATACCCCCGTTCCGTCAATGGCCCCAGATTGTAGGGGGTCAAGCGCATCTGGTGCAGATTGAGGTGATTGACCCCTGCCTCGGCCATTTCCACCATCTTCCGCTTCAGCAGTTCCTCATCCTCCGGCACCGCCGGTATTTCAACCGTTACGGTCGGAATACGTCCCACCGCCAGATGCAGTTTTTTAAGATGATAGCGCACCGCCCCCAGATCGAAACGGATCTCGTTCAGACCGGCATCTTTCAAGCGGCTGCAGAGATCGGCGGTCAAGCGGGTACCGTTGGTATAGAGCCAGAGGTGAACCTGATCGCCGCACCGCTTGCGCACCGCGTTCAGATAGGCCAGCGTCAGATCCGGCGTCAGCAACGGTTCACCACCACTGATACTGACGCCACTGAATCCCAGGGCGGCAACATAGGCGGCGTACTCATCGGGAGTGTTGAACACCAAACCATTGGTAACCGGTGGCCCGTCATCATCCTGTGCCGTGGGACAGTAGAAACACTGCCCGTTGCAGCGGCCATTGATGAACAGGCATGACCAACCGCCATCGCCGCAGTGTCGACAACCGGGAGAGAGGCCGTTGCAATCGACCTTGGTGCCGGCATAGCCAAAGCGGGCGTGCTCCCCCAGCCATTGCAGCAGTTCTCTCCGCTCGCTAGAAGCGACTGCCAGCTGTTCCGTGCTGGCAAAGTTCAACAGATCATACTGATCACCGTACTCGCGGCGATTGGACTCGATCTGCCGTAGCTGCATGCTTGCACTGAGATTGCTCTGAGAATAGGGGTATGGCGCTGTTAACATATGGTAATCCTCTCGGGTAAGGGAGTTGCCGTACGGAAAACCGGCGCTCCCTTTAATTTATTTATCATGTTCAAAGTTCTGCTCCAGGCTCCCCATCATGACAACTACCCGATGCTTGACCAATCCCTGCTCCAACTGGATCACACCACCGGCCACACGTTGTCCATCCAGCTCCACCCAGGCGACACCCCGCTCGCAACCGCACGGATTCTCCACCTGAATCTCGTAGAGCGCTTCACCATGCCGGTAGCTGAGAGTGAAGCCGGGCCATGATGGGGGGATGACCGGGTTCAGCCGCATCTTCCCGCTGCGCAACTCAAGTCCGAGCACCTCTTCAATCCAGGCACGATACATCCAGGCCGCCGAACCGGTGTACCAGGACCAGCCACCCTGGCCGACCCGACCGGGAAGACGATAGACATCGGCAGCCACCACATACGGTTCGACTCCATAACGCCAGGCCGCTTCGGCATCGCGGGCATGTTCGATCGGATTGAGCATGCGCAACAGCGCCACCGCCCGTTCCCCGTTTCCCTGGCGGGCCGATGCCATGGCCAGCCAGAGAGCGGCGTGGGTATACTGGCCACCGTTCTCGCGCACACCGGGGGGATACCCTTTGATATAGCCGGGAGATGGCACGGATGTGTCGAAGGGGGGCTCGAAGAGCAACACCATGGCTTCATCCTGGAGCACGAGCTGTTGCCAGGCCGATTCAAGCGCCTGAGCAGCTCGCGACGGATCCGCCGCGCCGGAAAGCCAGGCCCACGATTGCGGCAGGGAATCGATCCTCGCTTCACGGTTGGCCGCCGAGCCAAGCAGAGAGCCATCATCGAAGGTTCCCCGCAGATACCAGGCGCCATCCCAGCCGGCCAACTCCACGCGGCGCATCAGGGCTGTCCGCTGTTCCTGATACTCCTGTTCCAGCTGCGGCTGGTGCAGCAGAGCTGAAAGCTCCGACATCCCCTGCAACAGATCGCACAGGAACCAGGCCAGCCAGACGCTTTCACCACTGCCAGCAGCGCCCACCAGGTTCATGCCGTCGTTCCAGTCGCCGGTGCCGATCAACGGCAATCCATGGGGACCGCTGGTCAGGCCGCGGGCGGTGGCACGCCGGCAGTGTTCAAAGAGCGTGGCGCATTCCGGGCTGACCTCGGGGGTGGCAAACAGCTCGTGCTGGTCATCCGCCAGCAGCGGCACAGTGAGAAACGGTATTTCAATCTGCAGGATACCCTGATCACCTGTCGTCTGTACGTAGCGGGCTACCACATACGGCAGCCAGAGCAGGTCGTCGGAGATCCGCGAACGGATACCGGCGCCGGTTGGCGGATGCCACCAATGCTGCACGTCCCCTTCCTGAAACTGGCGGCCGGCGGCACGCAAAATCTGTTGGCGGGCCAGTTCCGGCCTGGTCTGCAGAAACGCCAGCACATCCTGTAACTGGTCACGGAAACCATAGGCGCCGCCGGACTGATAAAATCCGGAACGCCCCCAGACACGGCAGCTCAAGGACTGGTACTGCAGCCAGCGGTTGATCAGCAGGTCGGCGGCCAACTCGGGAGTATGCACCTCAATCGTGCCCAACAGCCGATCCCACCAGCTTCTGGTGGCATCAAACGCAGCCAGCACCGCCTGGTCTTCCCGGAAAGCGGCCACCAGTTCACGCGCCTCAGCTCGCGAGCCGGCCTCTCCCAGCAGGCAGCAGATATCACGTTGTTCGCCGGGAGCCAGCTCCAGGGTGATACGGAGCGCGGCGCACGGATCGAGACCGGCCCCGATCCTTTGCGACAGGGCAATGGCATCCATGGCAGCCGGATGAGCGAGTGAGCGATTGCGGCCAATGAACGATGACCGGTCGCCGCTGTACGATTCGGCGTGGGGAGTGATGGCAGCAAACGCAACCCGCTGGCCATATTCGGGGTGGTAACGGTTCTCAGCCAACAACATGCCGGCTTCGTCATCCCATGCGGTCGTGATATGCATCTGGGAGGTTTCGCGATGTTCGCCCAGGTTCAACTCAACATAATAGGTTACCGAGAGGGTACGTTTGCGTGGGGAAGCGTTGGTAAGGTGCAGGCGCTGCAGCTTGACCGGCTTTCCTCCGTTTTCATCCAGCGGAACAAACAGCAACAGTTCCTGCTCGATGCCGTTGCTGTTATGTTCGAAGAACGTGTAACCGGCGCCATGGCGGGCACGATAGGCGTTTTCCTCACGGATTGGCGCCGCAGTCGGCGACCAGAACCTGCCACTCTCCTCATCGCGGATATAGATCGCTTCCGAGGATGTATCGAGCACCGGATCGTTGGACCAGCTGTTCAGCCGGTTACGTTGGCTGTTGCCGAACCAGGTGAAGCCGGCTCCGGTTTCACTCACCATCACCCCGAAGCTCGGGTTGGCGATGACATTAACCCAGGGCGCCGGGGTGTTGGTGCCGGGACCGAGATAGATCGCGTATTCGCGTCCATCCGGGGTAAACCCGCCCAGGCTGTTGAAATAGTTCAGTTCCATAAAGGGGAGCGGAGCTGATGGTTCACGGGGTACACGTTTGCGGATCAGCAGTTCCTGCAGGTGCGGAGCTTCCACAGCCAGTCCCAATTGCTGGGGGAGTGTGCCACGGGCTGCCACCAGCACCACACAGGCAGCGGCCTTGAGCAGAGTCAGGTCTTCCTCCGGCATCAGCGCCGCACTTTTCAGGAAGAGGGCGCCCGCCGACTGATTGGCGCCAGACAGGGAGTGTTCCCGCAGCAACTGTTCCAGCCGTTCCTGCAGCGGACGTTCATAGCTGGCGTTTTCTTCATTGAGAATCACCAGATCGGTTGCCAAGCCATGTCGTCCCCAGTAACTGTGAGCCTGGAGCAGCTGGCGAACCAGCGCAATTTCCCTGGTTTCACTGATCGTTATCACGACCAGCGGCAGATCGCCGGAGATGGAGTAGGGCCACAATCCGGCCTGGCCTTTGCGGTTCTCTTGCAGCCGTTCGGCGGGGGGACGCAGCAGCCGGTTGGGAAACAGCAGGTGGCTGGCCAGTTGCTGGAAGCGGCGGGCTTCATCAGGCTGTATGTGCAGCAGCTGCAACTGTTGCTGGGCTGCACCCCAGGCATAATCCATGGCCTGTTCAATGACCGTGGGGTCGCGGTAACGCTCCATCAGCTCCAGCAGCTGCTGGCGGTTTTCCCCGGCGGCAATCAGCAGTGAAAACCGGGCACGTTTCCCCGGTTCCAGTGTGACCGTGCGTCGCATGGCGAGTACGGGATCAAGTACAAACCCCTGGCTATTGCCAAGCATGTGCACTGCTCCCATCGGATTGCTCAAAGTCCGGCCACGACCGATGAAACGCCCCCGGTCGGTTTCAAATTGGAACGGCGAGTTTACTGAGTTTGTAGAGTTGTGGGATAGGTCGTCGCTTGAGTGTTGAAGCATCAGGCAATGGGCCACATACAGCGGCGTTTCGTTTTCGCTCCGTTGCCTCCGCTGGGCGAGCAGCAGCTGTTGTTCTTCCAGCGCTTCGGTTTGAATGAACAGTTTATTGAAGGCCGGGTGCTGACGATCGGCATTATGGGGGGCCATGGAGAGCTCGACATAGCTGGTCAGTTCCAGTCGCCGGGTTTGCGTGGAATGATTTACCAGGGTAATCCGGCGCAGTTCCAGGTCATCATCAGGTGCAACGACGATCACGGTTTCCGTATGAATTTCGTTATCGACCCGGCGAAACACCCCCCGATCGAGGGTAAAGTCAACGGAATATTCCGCAATTTTCCCGCCGACCGGATGGTAGCTGCTGGACCAGAGTCGGCCGGAATCGGCCTCGTGGATGTAGCAGAAACTCCCCTGGCTATCGCAGGTCTGATCCGAGCGCCAGCGGGTAAGCTCCAGATTTTTCCACTGACTGTATCCGCCACCGCTGTTGGTCAGCATCACCCCGTAGCAACCATTGCCGAGCAACAGCGTCTTGGGGAAGGCGGTATGCGGGGTTGTGAAGCAGATTCCTGCCGGTGCCACCAGCTCTCCTCCCGGCAGCGCCGGTTCACTCTGTCGCGTCGAGAGAAGTTGCAACGGCGGCAGCATCGGGATGCGCTCCTGGAGCAGCGCCTCGAAGGCACGCACACGCGGATCGCCATGAAAGCGGCGCTGAAACGGGTTGTCATGCAGGAAATTGGTCAATGCCAGAAAAGCCATTCCCTGATGATGGGCCATGTAGGCTTCGATGATCACGCCGCGCGCGGCACTCTGGCTCCCGGCTTCACGCTGCGGTTGCCGGCTGAAATCCATTGCTTCGTAATAGCCGTAATCAGCCAGCATCCCCATGCCGTCCAACCGTTTCAGGTTCCGGATTGCCTCGTGCGGCGCCACGGCCAGCGCCAACAGGGTGGCATAGGGGGCAACCACCAGTTTTTCTTCCAGGCAGCGTTTCAAACCGAGCGCGGGAACACCGAACGCCTTGTATTGGTAGGTCTTGGCCAAGTCAAGATCGGCAAAGGCCGATTCGGAGATCCCCCATGGCACACCGTACTCGCGGCCATACCCGATCTGGATCGCCACCGCATCCCGGGCTGCCTTGTCCAGCAACGAACGGTCATACGAACGCTGGAACAGGAGCGGCATCAGGTATTCGAACATGGTTCCGGTCCAGCTGAGCAGCAACCGCTGGCGACCGGCCGCTCCATAGGGACGTCCCAGGGAAAACCAGTGTTCCAGGGGGATATCACCCCGGGCAATGGCCACGAAACTCCCCAGACGCGCCTCACTTGCCAGCAGGTCATAACTGGAGCTGTCCGGACGATCCTGGGAGACGTTGTAGCCGATGGTGAACAGCTTGCGCTTCTGGTCATAGAGAAACCCCATGTTCATCCCGCGGGAGAGTTCAGCGACCCTGACGATCAAACCTTCGGCCACCCCTACGGTTTCCCCGGCCAGCCACTGCGCGGTGGCGCATGATGCCACCACCCGTTCTATCCAGGGGTCGGGCGGTTGACCGGCCTGGCGGCGTTCTTCCTGCAGTGCGCCAAGCATCGTAACCGAGGCGATACGCCCATGGGCCAGGTCAAGCAGTGAGGGCGCCTGCTGCAGATCACGGCGAATGGCAAGCAGGGCGTCCGTCCCCAGAGCTGCCAGTTCCTGCTCTGATTTTTCCGCCAGGATCCCGATCCAGGCCAGATAACGATGGCTGTTTTCAAGCCACGCCGCCAGCTGATCTTCCAGCTCCGTCGCCCAGGACGAGCCAGCCGCTGCCGCGCAAACGGCACTGACATCCGGCTGCATCCGCTGTTGCAGCCGCACCAGGTCGATCAGGGCAGCCGGCGGTGTCTGCCATGCAATCAGGAGTTGTTCGAGTCTGTCGAGGGGGAAGCCGGAGACTCCCTGCCGTGCCATGCTTTTTTTCAGGATTTCCCCGCTGTCGGCCAGCGCAGTAAACGCGCTACCATCCAGGAGCGGGGCGTGCAGCAATTCCAGGAGTCCCTGTTCCAGAGCCCACAGGGCGCCCAGCAGGTTGCCGCTGTCCACGGTGGAGACGTAGCGCGGTTCCAAGGGCGCCAGGCTCTGAATATCGTACCAGTTGAGGAGATGGCCTTGATGGAGCTCCAGCTTGCCGATGCTGGCCATGCTGTTGTGTATGCTCTCAACAACCTGGTTAACGGTCAGGTAGCCGGAATCATGCGCTCCCAGCACAGCGGTCAGCCAGAGTCCGATGTTGGTGGGACTGGTTCTCATGGCGCAGCGGTTTTGATGCGCCACCTGATAGTTGTCCGGTGGCAGCCAGGAGCTGTCAGCATTGACAAATGTGGAGAAGTAGCGCCAGGTGCGTCGGGTGACCTGCCTCAGAAAGCGGCGCTCCGCTTCCGGCAGCACTTGTTTCCGCTGCTGCAGGGACGGTCGCCGGTTCAGCAGCCAGCCGAGCGCGGGGGATACAAACCACAACAGCAGCCAGGGAGCGGCATACGGCAGAACGGCTCGGTTGAGCTGCCAGATCGCCCCCCCCAGAATGCAGCTGAAGAGACTCCCCAGAGCCAGACCGGCGATGAAAAACGGCTGCCGGCGGGATGCGCTCCACTCGCTTGCCTGGGGAGCCCACTCCAGCAGGTTGCGACCGGAAACCATCTGGCGGTAGCAGACCCGGGCGATGGCGTCCAGGGCAAGCGCTGCCTGGTGCGGCAACAAAGCGGCGTCGCTGGTGGCCCGCAGCAGATCGTGCAGCAGCTTAGCTGGCGAAAAGAACTTCAAGCCGCGGCGGGTGGTAGCCATGGTAAACGGTTGCGCCAGGGGGTGGAAGAGCAGCTGCAGAGCGACCAGCAGTGCTGCCATGGCAGCGATGACGGGAGAGAGGGACCAGGCCGTTATCAACAGCAACAGGCTGGCAGCCGGCAGCAGGCTGCGACGGAGATTATCAAGGATTTTCCATCGATTAAGCAGTGAGAGCCGGTTCGCTACCCGGACAACCGCTGCGTTCGGTACCAGGGGGAAAAGCCACCCCGCGATCTGCCAGTCCCCGCGAATCCAGCGATGCGCCCGGCTGCTGTAACTCTGGTACCCCTGGGGAAATTCATCGTACAGTTCGATATCGCTGGCAAGCCCCACCCGGACATGCGCCCCTTCGATCAGGTCATGGCTCAGGATCCAGGCTTCCGGAAAACGCCCCGACAGGAGACGGCTGAAAGCACGTACATCGTAGATTCCCTTGCCATGATATGACCCCTCCCCGCTCAGATCCTGATACACATCGGAAACCGCCTGGGTGTAGGGATCGATGCCGACCGCATCGGCAAACAGGCGGCTGAAGGTCGTGGCACTGGTGCTGGTCAGCGTCGGGGTGACCCGTGGCTGGATGATGGTATAGCCGGAGATGATCTGTCCAGCCGCGTTGAAACTGGGTTGATTGAGCGGATGCGCCAGGGTTTCCACCATGCGGCGGGCCGAGGCGTGGGGGAGTTGCGTGTCGCTGTCCAGGGTGATGACGAAGCGTACGTCCGTCAGGCGCTGCGGGTCTCCCACATACACCAGCGCTGGGGCGTGTTCACTCCGCGTGCCGTCGATCAGCCGGTTCAGTTCCTCCAGCTTCCCCCGTTTGCGTTCCCAGCCAATGAATTTCTGTTCCGACTCACTCCAGCTCCGCTCCCGGTGAAAGAGGAAAAAACGCTCCCCCCCATGACGTTGATTAAGCTCTGTCAGACAAGTCTCAGCCAGATTGAGCAGTTGCCGGTCATCAGCGCCGGATAATGCCGCTGAATCGGTATAGTCACTGAACAGGCTGAACAGCAGATTGGCTTCCTTATTGGCCAGGTAGCGGATTTCCAGTTTTTCCACTTCGGCCTGTACCGTCTCCCGGCTGGACAACATCATCGGTACGACAACCAGGGTCCGGAATTCATCGGGAATCCCGCTGGTTTCAAAATCCATTTTTGGCAAGCTACGGGGTGGCAACAGTCGCGTGACCAAATAGTTTATGATCTCGATTGAGAGCTGGCTGACCGGTATCAGCAGGAGCAGTAACAGACCTGTTTGTCCGGTTACTCCCAAGGTTGCCAATGACGGGAGCGTCAGGAGTGAGATCACCACGAACAACAGCAGCGCAATGCCGCCAATCCCCAAACCATAGACAGCCACATGGTGGCGATAGATCCATTCCAGAACCCGGTATCGCACGGTTTCGCGGCCACAGAGCTGGCGGGCCAGTTCCGCCCGCCCTTTCCCGACCAGCCATGTGCCAACATGAGCGGAGTGTGCCGTGCTGGTCGGGCTCAGAGCGGCCTGGGACGCCAGTTTGATGGCCAGTTCCGCCACAACTTCTTCATTGGCAGCGCTTGCGCGGGCCAGCGACTCAATCGCCCGGCGGCAGCTGTCACGGGAGGCAAAATCCATCCGGGCATAGACCCCGGACGGATCACGACGCAGGATCTGCTCTACCCGGCTGAGTTGTTCGAAGATCTCACGCCAGTCCAACAGCGCCAACTGGCGCAGACTGGTAAAAGCATTGCCACAGGAGAGCTGCTCCCGGCTCTGCCGGTTCTGTTCACGTTGATTGAGCTCATGCAGGGGCGTTTTGAGGGTACGCTCCAGCCAGGTTTGCACCGGTGCCAGCGCCCCGGCCTCATCGTAGAGCAGGCCGACCAGCTGGGTAGCGAAATAGGGGGTGGGGGCAAGTTCTCCCTTGGCCAGTTCGGCCAGGATGGTAAAAAGCTGATTGGAATCGCGGCGATTGGCGGCAATCAGCCGATTGGCCCAGAACTCTGCCAGCTGGCGTTCGCGCAGGTCAGACAGGGCGGTGACCGCCAGATTCTGGATGCTTTCCATAAGCGCAATGCGCAACATCTGCGGCATAGCCCAGATCTCGCCGATGGTAAGCGCCCGAACCGATTGATACGCCTCCACAAAGGCCAGGATATTTTCCCGTTCCAGGCGCAGTTCCGTATGTAACACCAGATCCTTGGCCAGTCCGTAGGTACAGGGCAAACCGCGGTAGGGTGGAGTTGCCAGCATCGGCAACTGCTGATAAAAGCTGCCGGGAAGATTGAGCAGCACATCCCGTGAGTTCCCTTCCAGAATGTATTCGTTGTCCAGGATCCAGTCGGCAGCCGGGGTGGTCTTTTGCTCCAGGCGGCTGGCAGCGGCCAGATCGCTGCACACCAGGCGAAACCATTGACGGGATTGTTTGAGACGTGTGATCAGTTGCGTACTGTTTTCAGGCTTCAGATCGACCTGTTGTTCTCTGGCATGACGCCGGGCATGCTCCAGGACTTGACCAAGGGATAGTTTTGCCGCCAGACCACGTGCCTCTCCCCGCCGTTCGCGCCGGGGATGCAGTATGAAGAGCTGGGGAGGGAGTGCCGTGCGTTCCCGCAGCAGGTTCACCGGTATCAGCAGCGCTTCCATCGAGCCCTGGATGACCAAAGCCGATTCTCCCGGCATGAGACAACGGGCATGACGCTGCAGCACGGCCTGATTAACTCCGCCAATATACTTCCGCCACAACCGGCTTGAGATCTGTGCATCACCCTCCGTGCCGCGCTGCAGCAAGGCGCTGCGCCTGAAACCGTGCTGCGCAAGTTCCCGTTGGGCTTTTCTGGCGTCATCCTGCTCGGAGAAATAACAGACAAGAATGCCAATTTTCACGAAATGTCCTTTAGATACAGCGTGTTCTGAACTTACTGCCAAAGTGACGGATTTCACGAGAGGGCGAGTTCTGAAAGGAACCGTGCAGACTGTTCCAGTGGGGATGATGAGAAGTGGAGGCAGATAACCGGAAAACTGGGGGGAAAATAATTGAAATTACTGCATTTTGGTTAGTGGCTTACCGTACGCCTTTCCCGGCTTTATAGCCAGACTTATTACACCTGACAGGGACCGCAGCCATCGGTAGGTTCAATTAAATAGGTGTCATCCTGAACGAAGTGAAGGATCTGTTGTCTGCACAAGTGCCGCAAAGCAGATCCTTCGTTGCACTCAGGATGACAAATGCATCTACATTCATCCCACAACGAGCTGAAACGGCGCTAATTTCATTTTTCTATATTCCGCCATCAATTGACAAGCACGTCCGAGTCGAGACAGATCTTCACAATGCGCGGATCAAAGTGTGTTCCCGCCAATGACCGCAAATGTGTCCGTACTTTCTTGACCGACCAGGAGCTGCGGTAGCGCCGGTCGGATCGCAACGCATCCCAGACGTCAACCACCGCGAAGATCCGCGCCACCAGCGGGATCTGTTCTCCTTTCAAACCAAACGGGTAGCCGCTACCATCCCACTTTTCATGATGGGCGCAGGGGATATCGAGCGCCGGACGCAAATAGCAGATCGGGGAAAGCATTTCGTAGGCATAGATGGTGTGTTTTTTCATCACCACCCATTCCGCCTCGCTCAACGCTTCGTGTTTGAGCAGGATTTCATCAGGAATCCCCATCTTGCCGATGTCATGCAACAGCACTCCCCAGCGCACCTGCACCAGTTCCGCATCGCTCAGGCCAAACAGCCGCGCCAGTTTGACCGTCAATTCGGCCACCCGCCGGGTATGCCCTTCCGTCTCGTTATCACGCAGCTCCAATGCCCGCGACCACCCCTCGATGGTCGCGTTATAGGCCTGAAAAAGTTCGGCGTTGCTGCGCTGCAGGTTTTCAAACAGGGAAACATTATCGATGGCAATGGCAGCCTGCGCAGCCAGTGCCCCGAGGAATTCGAGCCATTCCGCATCGCGTGCCTGCCTGGTACGATCAAAAACCTCCAGCACACCGACGACCTGCCCTTTTGCGATCAGCGGCACTCCGTAGTAGCTGACAAAGTTTTCACCCGCCAGCAGAATCCTGCGCAGAAAGCCGTCCTGCGCTTTGGAAAGATCGGGGATATGAACCAGGGTGCGCTCCTTGGCCGCGCGACCGGCATACCCCTCTCCCAGCGGCTGGCACGCCTGTTCGATGCTCCTGGTGTTAAACCCGCGTCCGGCAATATACTCCAGTGACAACGACTTGGGATTGAGCAGCAGCACGTCGGCGGCATCAGCTCCCAGCTGGATAATGACGTGGGTCAGCAGCGTCGTCAGACTGAGGTTAAGATCGAAACTGAAATTAATGGCACGGTCAATTTCAACCAGGGCGGTCATATGTTCAAGATTCCGCTGGATTTTCAACAGGTGATCCTCGTCTTTGGTCAGCAAGGCGGCCTCGGCTCGCTTGCGGTCGCTGATGTCACGGATATTGCACTGGATGACCTTTTCATCGCCAACCGGATAGACATTACTTACAAACTCCACCTGAATCAAACGACCGTTTTTCGTCTTGAGCGGCAGGTTTTCGTAGCGGACATACTCCTTGTTCTGCAACATCAGGAAGGAATGCTTGCTGGCTGCAATATCCTGGAATGCGCCGACTTCCCAGAGTTTCTTTTGCAGGAATTCTTCCCGCGAGTACCCCAACATATGGATCAGATAGGGGTTGACGTCGCTGATTGCTCCCGTTCCGGCATCCAGGATCAGGATCCCGTCCTGAGCTGTTTCGAACAGGCGCCGGTAACGCAGTTCCGACTTTATGATCGATTGCGCTACGGCAGCCTGTTCGGCAGTAGGAACCCGGTGTTGCGTTTTTTCTGTTGTAGTGGCGCCGCTCATGATGCCTCCCTGCTCGTGACCCTGCCGTCCGTGGAGTTCCCCGGCACGGCACCCATCATCAAGGTCACGCCTCAATATTCCTTAAGATTGCTGAATTCGCCCCAGGCAAGAAAGTTTTTCGGTGATTCGACAAATGAGTAGATATTTTCCACGATACTGAGATGCCGGCGTTCCTCGTCAGCAATCTTGAGCAGGATTTCGCGGGCTGTCTCGTTATCTGCCTGCGAAGCCAGATCCTCGTACAACCGGATCCCTCGTTCTTCTTCCTTCACGACCAGCTGATACGCGTCAGAATCATTCTTGAGACCTTCCATCTGGCCGCGTTGTGCCAAAAGAGGTGTAAACAGGCAGGCTGCCTCCTGTACCCCCTTGAACGGTATCTGCTGCAGATCGACATTCTTTTTCAGCGCCAGCAAGGCATCGTGATGTTCCTGTTCTGCCTGCGCCAGCAGGGTGAACAGATTCTTCAGTTCGGGAACATCACTGGCAACAGCCATGTTTTCATATGATTCCCTTGCTTCTTCTTCCATCTTGATCGCACAATCGAAAATATTCATGGTGAACTCCTTTTGGTTTAGTCCTGCCAGTAGATACAAGATACCGGACAAATGTCCATGGCCTCCTGCTGGATGGTCTCTTCACTCTCCCCGCCCGAATCAAACACTTCTGCCTTGCCATGGTCTGCCATACGAAATACCTGCGGAACATTTGCCGCACACAATCCGCAACCGATACACGCTTCCTGATCAACCCATGCTTTTCGCATTTTCACTCCCCCTTCCTATGACTACTGATGTGTACACTCAAAAATCCGATAGGCATTTTTCCCCGTGCGTTTGGCCTGGTACAAGGCCAGGTCCGCGTTCTTCATCAGGGTCTCCGCATCCTCGCCATGCTCGGGATAGATGCTGATCCCCGCGCTGGTGGTGATGTTGACGGACGCACCCTCGATATCATAGGGCTGGGCCAGTGCCTCGATCGCCCGTGACGCCACCGAGGCCGCATACTCGATACCGGTGACATGCCACAGGGCGATGATGAATTCGTCACCACCCAGACGCGCCACGGTATCCTCCTCGCGCACCGCTGCCACCAGGCGCTGCGCGACCATTTTCAGCAGAATATCTCCGGTACCGTGCCCCAGGGTGTCGTTGATCTGCTTGAAACCGTCCAGATCCAGACAGAGCATCGCCATGGCGCTCCTGTTCCTGCGGGCGTGAATCAGGGCCATGGACATCCTGTCGGCCAGAAGGCGTCGGTTGGCAAGCCCGGTCAGCGGGTCGTTCAAGGCAAGAACTTCCAGCATTTTGCTGTAATTGCGGGCTGCCTCATGCAACAGACGAACTTCCAGCATGTTATGAACCCGCATCAACACCTCGGCAAGGTCGAACGGCTTACTGACGAAGTCTTTCGCCCCCCCCTGCAGGGCGCGTAACTTGTGGGCCGGCTGGGCGGTAACGGCTAGCACCGGCAGGTAGCCATCGCTTTCGATCTCTTTCAGCCCTTCCATCACCTGAAAACCGTCCATGCCGGGCATGCGCAGATCCAACAGGATCAGGTCGTAGTGGTTGGCACGATGCAGGTCGCAGACCGTATGCGGGTCCATTGTCGATGAAACACGCACATAGCCGGCATTACTCAGCATTTGCTCAAGTAGCAGCACATTTGCTTCCTGGTCGTCAACGATCAGAATGCCGGCATTAAGAATATCGTCACTACTCACTGTCACGAGGATTCACCCTTTTTTCTTGATTACTTTCCGCGCGTTCCAACGCTATGTCCAGCGCCTCCAGAAACTCGTCAACCTTGATCGGCTTGGTGAGATAGCTGAGAAAACCTGCATCCAGCCCCTTTTTGATATCGTGTGGCATGGCATTGGCACTGATGGCAACTACCGGGATGCGGGCAGTAAGCGGATCTTCACGCAGCATTTTCAGTGCCTGGATTCCGCTTATACCTGGCAGATTGATGTCCATCAGGATCACATCCGGCTGACGGGTGCGCGCCATCGCGATGCCGCGCTGCCCATCGGACGCACTCAAGAGACATAAATCCGGTCGACGGGCGATAAGTTGTTCGACCAGTTGCAAGTTTGCCTGGTTGTCTTCCACATACAGCAGGGTCCGCGGCAACGCTTCATACGGGACATGCGGCTGACGGGCTGAATGCGGCTTGGCAAGCCCCACGGCAAGTTGTGGCTCAGCCGCCAGGCTCAATTCAAACCAGAACATACTACCCGCCCCGACGCTGCTTTGTACGCCGATTTCGCCCCCCATCAGTTCAACTAGACGCTTACTCACCACCAGGCCGATGCCGGTCCCTTCCTCGGAGCCCCCCTCTTTCCCGAGACGGTTGAAGGGTTGGAAGAGTTGGGCAAGTTTTTCCGGAGACAGCCCTTCCCCCGTATCATGCACGCTGATACGGATCCGTTTATCGCTGCTCACAGCGCAGGTCACCTCCACCGTTCCCTGGGGGCGGTTGTATTTGATCGCATTTGAAAGCAGATTGATCAGCACCTGTTTGACCCTGGTTCGATCGGCATGTACAAATACGGGGGTTTCAAATTGGGGGAAACTCATGCTGATGCCGTTTTTTTGCGCCAATGGTTCGATCATTTCCCGGCATTCGAGCATGACATCGACCAACGACATCGGTTCCAGCGACAGCGACAGCCGCCCCGACTCGATCAGTGCCAGATCGAGAATTTCGTTGATCAGCTCCAGCAGATACCATCCCGCCTTGAGTATCTGCTCGATACTTCCCTTCTGGGTGGCCGTTGGCAGCGGTGAACCGGACTCCAGCAGTTGGGCAAAACCGAGGATCGCGTTGAGCGGTGAACGCAATTCATGGCTCATGCTGGAAAGAAATTCGGATTTGGAGAGGTTGGCTTTTTCTGCCACGGACTTGGCGTTCTCCAGTTCCACATTTTTTTCCTGCAGCACCTGATCCAGGCGTTTGCGTTCGGTGATATCGCGCGCTGCGGCGAAGACCCCCTGCAGCTTCCGGTCCCGGTCGTAGAAGGTGGTGGCGTTAAAGGAGACCACCGTTTCCTTGCCGTCCCTGGCCCGGGCGGTCAGTTCGTAGTTGGTGACCTTCTTTTCTCTCAACACCAGTTTGGTACTCTTCTCGGCCCGCTCCGGATCGGTGAAGTAGTTCTTGAACGGCGCACCGATCAGTTCATCGCGCGTGCAGCCGGTCAGCACCTCCATCTGCTTGTTGACATCGGTGATGATGCCGGACGGATCGGTGGTCATGATCGCATCGATATTGGATTCGAACAGGGAGCGGGTGTAAAATTGATGGTCGCGCAAGCGCTGGCTGAGCTGCTTCTGCTCTGCCTCGATCTGCTTACGGGCGGTGTTGTCGGTGCCGATCAGCAGATAGCCGATGATGGCATCCTGTTCGTCGCGCAGCGCCGTGACCGAGACCACCGCCGGAAAGCGGCTGCCGTCCTTGCGGATGTAGGTCAACTCGTAGATATCCTCGATGCCGCGCGAAGCCTTGAACACCAGCGCCTCGAAACCGGGGGTGATCGGCGTCCCGAGTTCGATGCTCAACTCTTCGGCGCGGGCGACAACCTCCTGGGGATCGGAAATATCAGCCGGCGTGATCTGGTTCATCACCTCGGCGGCCGCGTACCCCAGCATCCGTTCGGCCCCGACGTTGAAGATCTGGATCACCCCCTGGGCATCGGTGGCAATACTGGAAAAGTTGGCGCTGTTGAAGATCGCACGCTGCAATGCTCCCGCCTGTTTAAGCGCCTCCTCCGCCTGCTTGCGCGCGGTGTTATCGGTGCCGATCAGCAGATAGCCGATGATGGCATCCTGCTCGTCGCGCAGCGCTGTAACCGATACAACCGCCGGAAAGCGGCTGCCATCCTTTCGGATATAGGTCAACTCGTAGATATCCTCGATGCCACGCGAGGCCTTGAACACCAGCGCTTCAAATCCGGGAGTGATCGGGGTTTCAAGTTCCAGGCTCAACTCCTTGGCGCGGGCGATAACTTCCTGGGGATCGGAAATTTCAGCCGGCGTGATCTGGTTCATCACTTCGGCGGCAGTATAGCCAAGCATCCGTTCGGCGCCGACGTTGAAGATCTGGATCACCCCCTGGGCATCGGTGGCGATACTGGAGAAATTGGCGCTGTTGAAGATCGCGCTCTGTAAGGCACCCGCCTGTTTCAGCGCCTCCTCCGCCTGTTTGCGCGCGGTGTTGTCGGTGCCGATCAGCAGATAGCCGATGATGGCATCCTGCTCGTCGCGCAGCGCCGTGACGGAAACCACCGCCGGAAAGCGGCTGCCATCCTTGCGGATGTAGGTCAACTCGTAGATATCCTCGATACCGCGTGAGGCCTTGAACACCAGCGCCTCAAATCCGGGAGTGATCGGGGTTTCCAGTTCCACGCTCAATTCCTTGGCGCGGGCGATAACTTCCTGGGGATCGGAAATTTCAGCCGGCGTGATCTGGTTCATCACTTCGGCGGCAGTATAGCCGAGCATCCGTTCGGCGCCGACGTTGAAGATCTGGATCACCCCTTGGGCATCGGTGGCGATACTGGAGAAGTTGGCGCTGTTGAAGATCGCGCTCTGTAACGCTCCCGGTTGCTCGTTCATTTCCTCCGACTTTTTTTGTTCGCTGATATCAATGATCGTCGTGCGAATACAACCGCTAGAACGGCCATCATGCTCCATGGCAATGCTTTGCAGCCGGACATAAAAAACCGCACCATCATTTTTTTTAAGCCTGATTTCACAGCTGCGGCTACCCTGTTGGAGAAGAATCTCCCTGCGGTGTTCCGTAAACACATTCCTGTCGGGCGCATCGGCGATAAACGTGCTGAAGTCACTTTTCAGAAGCGTATTCCGCTCCCTCCCCAACAAGAGGGCGCCGGTAAGATTCACCTCCTCAATCACCCCTTCCGCACAAAAGGTAAAATAGCCAACCGGTGCAAAATCATACAGTTCGGCATACCTGTTGCGCGACACTTCAAGTTCTTCGCGGGCCCGGCGCAGTTCTTCATTTTGCATCTCCAGCTCGATCTGGTGAACCTCAAGTTCATGAACCAGCCGCTGCGACGCTTCTTTGCTCCAGCGGGGACAGAAGGACCTTTTCGCCACCAAGCGTTTTTCAGCCTGCTGGCACAGTTCCTTGACTGCCGGAGCATTGCATTTGACCCTGATTGTTCCCATTGACACACCTCGATTCAACCTAAAAAACAGTTATCCACTAAGCACACGAAGAAACACCAAGAAGATCCAGCGTTGTCCGGTTTGGTCTTTGCACCAATGTTTTTAAGCCCCGTTAGGGGCGTCCGAATATAGCCGGGGGATTTATCCCCCGGTGAAATGCCATATTTCCCTGCGTCACGTACGTGACGTGATGATATTTTGCCACATTGACCGGGGAATGAATTCCCCGGCTACCAGCATTCTGTCCCTACGGGACGGAAACAAGAACTAAACCGGACAACACTGAAGAAGATCAGACTTTTTGAACAAATCAACGACGTTTTTTTCGGTGAACATCATATATGCTGTAATGCCGTAATTCTTCGTGTCCTTCGTGGACAAAAATGCCGTTTTCAACGCCGGCCACCGCCCCGGCCATGATCGCGGCGCAAGGTGCCGATCCAGACAATCAGCGTCCCCGCAATTCCCGCCACTACCATGGTTTCACCAAGCAGATGATGATAGTCCCCCCGGGAAGCAGTGGTCAGCATCGAACCGCCGACCACCAGGGCCGCTGCTGCCATGGCGACCGTCAGCCGTTCGAGAATACGGCTGATCCGTCCTCCCAACGCTTCGAGCGAGGGAGCCTGAAGGCTCCCCAGATCCCCCCCGGCAAGACGGCGCAGGACCCGGCGGGTATCGCCGGGGGCGGCAATGATCATTCGCTCCAGTTCACGGGCAAACTTGCCGGTCTTTTCCTGTATCCGCGGCAATGAAAAATGTTGCGCAGTCAAACGGCTGATCTCTTCGCGAAATGAATCCATGTAGTTATGAGACGGGTCAAGCCGCCGGATCATCGCCTCCAGGATCACAAACACCCTGGTCAGCAGAAAAAACTCGGCCGGATTGTGAACCCCGTTGCGGCTGCCGGCGCGCAGCATTGCATCAAAGGCATCGCCGATGGAAACATCCTCCAGGTTGTTGCGGTGGATCTCATACAGCACCGCTTTTATGTCCAGCAGCAAGGCGGCGCGGTTGACCTTTTCACTCCCTCTCGGCGCCATTTCCAGGTACGCTTCCTTGGCTCCCCGCGCGTCCCCTTTGACAACCGCCTCCAACAGGAGCGTCAGCGATTGGCGCATCGACTCGTCAAGTTCTCCGGTCATACCGAAGTCAAGCAACGAGAGCCGCCCGTCGGGCAGCACCAGCACGTTGCCGTGATGCGGATCCGCGTGAAACACCCCTTCTTCAAAGATCGATTGCAACATCAGTCGCACCAGGGTTTTAATGATTCTCGGCATCTCTTCGGGGTGAGTCGTGGCGTACAGATCTACCCGTTCACCTTCCGAAAACTCCATGGTGAGTATGTTTCCGTTCGAGCATTCTGCCACCACCGCCGGAATCCAGAGGTCGCTGATATCTGCCAGGGCTGTGCGAAAGAGCAGGATCGAACGAGCTTCATGGTTAAAATCGGTTTCCCGGTTCAGACTGTTGGAAAACTCCTGGATAATGACCGGCAGATCGAGCGCCAGCAGACGGGGGAAAAGCTTTTCCCCCATTGTGACCAGATACGACAAGGCCATGATATCCGTGGAGATCATCACATCCAGATTGGGGCGTTGCACCTTTACCGCCACATGCCGCCCATCCAGCAGGGTCGCCTCATGCACCTGGGCAATCGAAGCGGCAGCCAGCGGGGTTTCGCTGAAGGAAGAAAACAGTTCGGTCAACGGTGAACCGAGTTCGGCTTCAACCGTGGCACGAATCGCGTCAATCCCCAGGGTCGGCATCTGGTCGTGCAATTGCTCCAATTCCCTGGTATAGGCATCCGGCAGCAGATCCCGCCGCATGGCGAGTACCTGCCCGAACTTGACAAAGGTAATTCCCAGTTCCTCGAATGTTTCCCGCAGTTCTTTTGGCGGTGGCCAGTGATTCTTGCCACGCAGGGCGCCGATAAACTTGTGTCGCACCAGCACACGAAGAATCTGCATCAGACGAGGTGCAGCTTGAAACAGGCTGCTCCTGTCAGGATTGATCGCGACAGTCATAGGCACCTTCCTTCGGTCATGTTTCAAACCTGTTATTATTTCTCGTAGCGATCCCAGTATGCCTGACGACCATCAGAATCCTTGTCGACGAAACATTTGTTTGCTACGAACACAACGACTGCCAGCAAAACCCACATTAACACTATTCCCAGTATGTTCATTTTTGCCCCCTTCCCTTCGAGATATGCTGCACCAGCTGAGTCCTGTCTCCGGTAAAATCCCCACCTGCAGCATGCCGTTACAGTAACGAATGCTGCTCCAACAAAACCTGTAAACTCCTGCGAGCTGCCAGGTAGCTGGCATCTTCGGCATAGGTGGAAGGATAGATCGTTGGCACCGGTTGATGCTTGAGAGTGTCATCCACGTTGACAAAGGTGAAAAAGCAGGAATTGGAGAGCGCCTTGGTAGTCCGGTCAATGCTTGTCCGTTCAATATTTGCTTCCACACAGATATAGCTGCCGCTGGTATACACCACACGCGAGGTGAAATGGAGCGTGTCGCCGATCCGCACCGGTTGAAAAAAATTGATCCTGGTCACGGCAGCAATCAGGGAACGGTTCGGCGCAATTAACGCGGAGCAGATCGATGAAAGCTCGAATGCCCGCCGGATCAGATAACCGCCAAAGATCGAGCGGGGAACATTCTCCTTTTCCGGGTACATCCGTTCCCAGGAATCGGTAACCAAGCGACCGGCCTTATATCCCCGGAAACATGATTCATCCTGTACCCGCCGGCCGGTCAAACCGGATTCTTCCTGGCATTTGTGGAGTTTGACCAGCATTTCGTACTCCTCCCGCGATGGCGGTTCCGACAGCAGAGCCTGCTGACGCTGGTACTCCTCGCGGCTGGCGACTGCTTTGGCCGCCCGTTTCTGCTCCAGTTCGTCAAGGTATTCCAGCTTTGGCAGTACAAGGCTGGTGGCTGTCTCGCCGCTCCCTGAACGGGCAACCATGGTGAAATGGCACGAGGCAATGTGGTTCACCGGCTCCCCCGGATGCTCCACCCGGATACCGACCACCAGTGACGAACGCCCGACATGGTTGATACGGGCATGAAACGCAATATCACGGGTAACATCGGCCGCGTGCCGCACAAAGATATCATCGATGGCCGCCGTTACTACCCGGGCATCCGGATGGTAGCGATTGACATACTTGAGCGCCGTCTCTTCAGCCACCTTATCCAGGATCTCCAGCAACAGCCCAAAGCGGAGATTCCCCTGCAACGGCTCATTCAGCACCATGAAAAGACGGCGCAGTTCCGAGTCGCTCCCGAGCGCGAGGGTCTGGTGGTGGGTGGTTTCATTCGGTCTTGCCATAGTGCACACTCCCTTTCGAAAACTACTTGAAGCGGGATCTGGCAGAGTCAAGCGCCTCGCCAATGGCGCTCCAGGCAAGATCAACGCCGGCCTTCATATCTCCCCAGGCGCTTTCTCCAGCGTGCTGAAGTTCATCCAGTTTTTGCCGGGCCAGCGACTGTTTTGCTTTTAGCGCCTCAATCTGGTCGTGGTATTCCTGTTTGAACTCTGCAGCAGCCTTGTCCCCCCTGTTTGTCAGCCGGTCTATTTCACTATTCAGCTCATCCAGCTTGGTGTGCAATTTTTGCAAATACTCGTCTCTGGTAGTCATGGTCTTCTCCTTTTTTTAACTGGTTGGATTACAAGCAATATGACGCTACATATGACATATTCCGACACTACAACCATGAAACGGAAAGCGTGGCTGTTTCATGGTTCCCTCCGTTTCTCACAGTTCCGACGCCTTGGGAAAGAGGATGTTGTTCTCCAGATGAACGTGCTTGTGGAGGTCGTCCTCGAACTCTTTGAGCTTCTGGTAGGTCAACATGAAGGTGTTGCAGGCGTCGTCAGGGATTGCATAATCGTTTGAGAGATGGCGGATGGTGTGGACTGCCTCGCCGATCTCCTCGTGTTCACGGTGGAGCCTGACCAGGGACTCACGGATGATTTCCCGATCATGCTCATCAGGCGCCCTCCCCGCTGTTCTGTCGGCATCGGCCCGTTTGAGAGCAGGGAAAAAAACGTCCTCTTCTTCCTTCAGGTGGGCCGTCATATCGGTAGCAATCGTATCAAACAGAGTGGCAATCCCGATCACTTCGGGATGGTGGGCACCATGCACTCCGGCGATTTTTGCGGCATAGGCGGCGATCTGCCCGTCATTTTCCTTGAGCCAGGTATGGTGCGTATTGACGATGTAGTCGGCCAGAAACGGCAGTGTCCAGGAGGAATAATTAAGGCTCCGTTCAACCGGCTCACGTTGCACTGCTGCCAGTTCACTCGTTATCGCGGCGAGATTGATTCCTTTTTCCGCGCAGGCGGTCGCAAGAGCCACCTGGCCGCCACAGCAGAAATCGATGCCGTGCTGTTCAAAAACCTTGGCGCTGCGGAAATCGGCAGCGACAATCTCGCCAATAGTTTTATCCCCTGTTGTTGTTTTCTGCATGATCTTCTCCTCTTAAACATGATCCGGTGCCCTGTCAGTAGCCGCCCGCACCAACATCCTTCTTTCGAGAAACATGCGGAGTGCCACGGCATTATTGTGTTCCATATCCTGCGCACCGTAGAGCAGGGTGATCTCCTGCTTTTCTGCCATTTCCATAAGCTGGCGCCAGGCTTCGCTGTTCGCCTCCAATTCAGCATCGTAACGATGGCAAAACTCATTCCATTTGTCCGGGTCGTGCCCGAACCAGCGGCGCAATACATTACTGGGGGCGACCTCTTTCAGCCAGTCAGCCATCAAGAGTTTTTCTTTCTGCATGCCACGCGGCCAGAGACGATCCACAAGAAAGCGGAGTCCGTCGTCCGGATCACAAGCATCGTAGACTCGTTTGACCCGTATCATGCCTCCCCTCCCTCTTCCTTTTAATGACTGTTCGCGCCGAAAGTTGCTGACCGGAAATCGTTGTTCATCATCTTGCTGCCAGCGGTCGCAAGAGCGTCCCGATCCGTACTTCGCCCGTCAACGTACGGTGTACCGGACAGTGCCCGGCTATCTCCAGCAGGCGCTGACGCTGTGTTTCGTCCAGCTTGCCATGAAGCTCAAGCTCACGTTCGATGCTGTCGATCTGGCGTTCCTGCTCGTCGCACTCCTGACAATCTTTGGCGTGGATTTTCTGATGTGAGAGTCGTACCACCACATCATCCAGCGGCCACCCCTTGCTCTGCGCATACATTCTGATTGTCATACCGGTGCAGGCGCCGAGTGCTGCCAGCAGGTATTCGTAGGGGGAAGGCCCTTCGTTACCGCCGCCGTATGCCTCCGGTTCGTCGGCCACCAGTGGGAAGCCGTTGGCGAACAGCTCGGTACGAAAGCCGTCTCCCCCGGTTCGTGCCGTTACCCGGTTGTCGATCACCTCCGGCAGGATACCCATGGAAACCGGCGGTTCGGGAAGCGTCAGATAGCGGGCAGCCCAGATGGCGATGATTCCCGCGGCATAGCGGGAATCATCGGGATCGGAAAGCAGGTGATCGGCCGAGTCGAGAGAGATGAAGCTCTTGGGATGAGCTGCGTTCCGGTAGATGGCGGCGGCATTTTCAATCCCTACCACCTGGTCGTGAGGGGAATGCATCACCAGCAGCGCCACCTTGAGCGGGCTTCGCATCCCGGTCGTTTGCTGCGTCGCCAGGTCGTCCAGCAGACTTTTGCGAATGGTAAACGGGCGGCCACCAATGGTGACTGAGGCTTGGCCGGACTGTTCAATCTGTTCCGCCGACGCTCCCAGCAGTGCTCGCAGACTGGCGGGATTGAACGGGGCGGCGATAGTTACCACGGCTGCAGTAGAGGGGATCTGTTCAGCTGCGGCCAGCACGGCCGCCCCCCCCAGGGAATGGCCAATCAGCAAGCGTGGTGCTGCAAACTCCTGTTCCAGGAAATTGGCCGCCGCGATCAGGTCGCTCACTTCGGAGGAGAACGTCGTCTCGGAAAAGTCACCTTCGCTCTCCCCCAGGCCGGTGAAGTCAAAACGCAGCACGGCGATGCGCGCCCTGCTCAAGGCGCGTGAAATGTTCACCACCGCTTTCATGTCTTTTGAACAGGTGAAGCAGTGCGCAAACAGGGCATAGGCCAGCGGCTGCTCGTCATCGGGAAGTTCCAGCCGGGCGGCAAGCTGTTCACCACGGTTATTGGTAAAGCTTATGCTCTTGGTATTCATAGCTGCCTCACTACGTACTCTTTCCATTAACCTGCTTTGCCAGATCGGCAGCCAGCGTGCAGAGTGCAACGGAATCTTCAAGCCCGGCTATGAACCGCGCCGGAATCCGCGACAAACCGACCTGTCCCCCCACCAGCGCCCCGGTCAGGATTGCCCGCGCCTGGTTCTGGCCGCCACCGTTGATCGCATGCAGTACGGCTGATTCAAAATCGTCGTGAAAGCGCGCCGCCAGGTAATAAGCTGCCGGTAACTGGTGATAGATGGCGCACGGCATGCCGTACACCAGCGACACCTTCCAGGGCGGTTCGATCCGGATCTCCGGGTCTGCCGCAGCAGCAGCCATATACGAGGGAGTCAACAGGGCATCGGGAGAAGCGAATTTTCCGACACGGGGCGGATCAGGAACGCCGGGACGCGGCGGCTGTAAATTGTCGCTGGTAACGGCGTGAAAGGGGAGCGCTCCACTCTGCACCAGTTTCATCAACCGCCCCGACAGGCGGGTATCGAGCCTATGCCCCTGCACCAGCATTCCCAGCACTGCACCGTAAGCCACGGTCATGGAAACAATGGCCGGATCAGTCTGGGTCAGCATGGTATTGTCGGCAATCGATCCGGCCAATCGGGCCGGATCAAGCGCATAGCGCACCGCCAGAGCCAGGGTGCGTTCAATCGCCTCGGTGGTGTCGGCGTGACCGCCGGTTTCTCCCCATGGCAATTTCTGCCCGACTCTCCGCTGCCACAGATCGCGAATCGACTGGCTGGTATAACCGCCCGGGCCGTTGATCGGCGTGCCATCCAGCAGCGGCAGCAGTTCTTGATCCATGCGGCGGCAAAAATCAGCCTCGTCATAGCCACCACGCTCCACCAGTGAACGGAGTGTCAGTTTGAGGATCAAGCCGGCCTGGGAGAGTTGTCCCCCCTTCACCCCATCGTGGTAGCGCCCCGGCAGTGGATCGGTGTAGTCGCTGATCCAGTCACCGTAGTCGCGTCGCAACTCGGCCAGGTCATAATACCAGTGCGGGCCGAGCCCCATGGCATCTCCGATAAAGGCGCCCATGATGGCGCCTGCCGCACGATCCTGTATGGTTGTGTCAGACATGATGTTTTACCTCGGCCGAGCCGGACACGAGCACAGATTTGTCATTCAGTTTCAAGTCCATACCTGCTCCTCCTGTTCACGTTCCGTTGTCAGCGGCTGACCAAAAAAATCTGTCTGCTGACAGAGATACCTTCTGACGGTCTGTTCCTGATTCATCAGAAACTTTTCGCGCCGTTTTTGCCTCAACCGTTCATAGAGTTCATCTATCTCGTCCCTGGTCAGGATGCCGGCAACCAGTGCGTTAAATTTTGAGTGATCAGGATGGCGGCACAAAAAGCTGAAACCTAGTTGGCAGGCATAACCGCATTCCGGGTTTTCAAGCAGACATCCTGAAACTTCCGAGTTCAGTAATTGCCTTGTGAGACAGCTATTCATAGCCAGTTCCTTTCTGACTCACCGGTAATATTTCATCCAGTTGTTATCACTATACGTGAATACTCTCGTCTGTATCTTCAGCGGATGACCATATTATGCATAGGGAGTTATGACACAAACACATCCGTGTTTGTCTGATGTGGAGCTGCGAAGCAAGCGGGCAGAACCGAATAAATGCTGTCAAATTAATCAGGCTGTTTGAAACAGCCTGCGGAAGGAAACATCTCTGTTGAATTGTTGAAACATTTCAAGTAAATAGTTTATAAATTCCGATGCGCAAGGTTCGAAATTGGTGAAGCAACGATGGAATTTTGAATTAACGGAGCGTGGTAAATGACAACTGACCATTTCCATACAACCGCCCCTTTTCCCCGAAACAGATTAGTCTGGTTGTGTGTAGTGACAGCCATCGTCCTGGTGGGAATAGTTTTTGGCGTAAGAATTTTTGTGGATTACCGACGAACCATTAGCCGCTCCGAGGAACACCTGTTAATCCAGACCAAGGTAGTAGATGAAAACATCACCACCAACCTGACATTGGTCAATGTGATGCTGAACAGCATCATCAACGAACTGGAAGGAGCACCCGCTAAAAATCAGCTGAACAGTTTTCTGAAACAGCTGCTGGTAATGACCCCCGGAATCCGCACCCTGATGGTCACCGACCAGCAGGGACGCTGTCTTTACTCGAACAGAGAGGAACTGCTTGGCAAGGATTTCCCGAGAGATCGGGACTACTTTACAATTCCCCGTGACGCTTCAGACAAAAAGAGGCTGTTTCTCTCTTCTCCCTATACAACCCTACTGGGGAAGTATGTCGTCAATATCACCAAAGCACGTATCGGAACGCAGGACGAATTCAAAGGGGTTGTAACCGCAACGCTTGATCCGGCATACATTTCGGCACTGCTTTCGTCAACCATCTCCACCCCGGATAATCGCGTTAGTCTGGTTCACTCCGACGGCACGGTGTTCATCGCCGTACCTGAGGCAAAAGTTCCGGTAACCGGGATGAAGGTCACTCAGCCCGGTTCTGCGTTTCTTCAGCATATTTCGGGTGGCAGCGCAACAACCATACGGCGGGCGCCGGGCAAGACTCTCGGAGATCAACGTATTTTCGCCTATCGCACCAACACCCCGCAAGGGGTGCAGTTCGACAAACGGATTGTGGTTGCTGCCAGTCGCAACCTGCATGAAGTTTTGGCCACCTGGCGAATGGATACGGCGATCGACTTGTTGATCTATCTGTTATTTGCTTCCGTATCCATCGTGATTACAGAGTTACTGCTGCGGCGCGGGAGCGAACTGAAACGACTTGAGGATACACAGGCACACCTGGCAGCGATTGTTCAATTCTCCGATGACGCCATCATCTCCAAGGATCTTGATGGAGCCATTCTCAGCTGGAACTCCGGGGCCGAACGACTGTTCAACTACCATCAGGAAGAGGTTATTGGCCACCCCATCACCATACTGGTTCCTCCCGAACGGTTGGAGGAAGAAAACCGGATTCTTCAGCAGCTGAACAGCGGCAAACCGGTCGAGCACATTGAAACCGTGCGGATCGCCAAAGACGGACGACCGATAGAGGTATCGGTTACCTCTTCTCCCTTAAAGGACAATTCCGGCAAGATCATCGGGGTCTCCAAGATTATTCGTGACATCACCGAACGCAAGCAGTCCCTGGAGGCTCTGCAGGAGAGTGAAACGCGCTTTCGTACCATGGCCAATGCAATACCGCAACTGGCATGGATCGCCCGGGGCGACGGGCACATCTTCTGGTACAATCAGCGCTGGTATGACTATACCGGCACGCTCCCCGAACAAATGGAGGGGTGGGGGTGGCAGAGCGTCCATGACCCCGCTGAACTCCCGAAGGTCATGGAACGCTGGCAAACATCCATCGCAGCAGGTGAACGCTTCGACATGACATTCCCGCTGCGAGGCGCCGATGGTATCTTCCGCCCGTTCCTGACAAGGATTATCCCGTTGAAAGACGCCGCCGGTCGTGTAACGCAGTGGTTCGGGACCAACACGGACGTGAACGAACTGAAATGCGCTGAACAGGCCCTGAAGGAGAGCGAGGAGCGACTCTCCTTTGCGTTGGAGACCATCCATACCGGCGCCTGGGACCTGGACCTGGATGACCATTCGAGCTTCCGTTCCCTGGAACACGACCGCATCTTCGGCTACCCCGATGTGCTACCGGAATGGACCTACGAAATGTTTCTTGAACATGTGCTGCCGGAAGATCGGGAGACGGTGAACAACAAGTTCCGTTACGCGATGGAAAACCGGAGTGATTGGAACTTCGAATGCCGCATCCGTCGTACTGATGGGGAGCTGCGCTGGATTTGGGCTGCCGGACGGCATCGAAATAACAAGGGGGCTGCTCCACGCCGCATGGCAGGGATCGTTCAGGACATCACCGATCGCAAGCTGACCGCAGAAGCGTTGCAGGAGAGCAGACATGATCTGGACCGTGCCCAGGAGGTTGGGAAGATCGGCTGCTGGCGCCTCGACGTGCGGAGCAATGTGCTGACCTGGTCCGATGAAAATCATCGCATTTTCGGGATCCCCAAGGGATTGCCGCTAAGCTACGAGTCGTTTCTGGCCACCATACATCCGGATGATCGCCCGTATGTGGATGCGCAATGGCAGGCCGGACTACGCGGCGAACCGTACGACATCGAGCACCGGCTCCTGGTGGCCGGCCAGGTCAAATGGGTGCGTGAGAAAGCATATCTCGAGTTTGAAAAAGACGGCTCGCTGATCGGCGGCTTCGGCATCACCCAGGATATCACCCAGCGAAAACTTGCCGAGGAAGAGTTGCTGAAAGCTCACGCCGAACTGGAACAACGCGTGGCAGAACGGACCGTCGATCTGGCCGCAACAGTTGAGGCGTTGTTGGCTGAGATCGACGAACGGCAAAAGATCGAGGCATCGCTGGAAAAAACAACCCGGGAGGTCGAAGACCTCTATAACCTCGCCCCCTGTGGCTATCACTCGCTGGATAAGGATGGAACCTTTATCCGCATCAACGACACCGAGCTGCACTGGATTGGTTACACGCGGGACGAGGTTGTCGGCAAGATGAAGTTCACCGAGATCCTGACCCCTGAAAGCCGGGAGACCTTTGCTGAAAACTTCCTGGTTTTCATGAAATCAGGGCAACTGGCAAATGTGCGCTATGAGTTTGTTCACAAGGACGGCACGGTTTTGCCGATTCTGCTCAATGCCTCGGCCATAACCGATGAAAACGGCGCGTATCTCATGAGCCGCTCCAGCTCATTCGACATCACCGAGCTTACCCAGGCTCAAAACAGCCTGCAGCGCCTCAACAGCCTCTATGCCATGTTGAGTGAGACCAATCAGACCATCGTCCGAACGGACACTGACAACCGCAATGAACTGTTCTCCGCCTTCTGCCGCATTGCGGTGGAACATGGCAGATTCCTGCTCGCCTGGGTAGGTTTGGTGGATGAAACAACAGGCGAGGTCCGCAGAGTCGCGGCATACGGTAAGACTTCCTATCTGGAAGACATCAGGATAACGGCAACAGATGAACCAGCAGGAGAAGGGCCGACCGGAATTGCCATTCGCAACGGAAGCTGTTTCATCAGCAATGATTTTCAGAACGACCCGTTGACCACACCCTGGCATGAACGAGGAAAGGCGCACGGAATTTACGCATCAGCATCCGTTGCCCTTAAAGAGGAAGGTCGGGTGACCGGAGCCCTGACCATCTACGCGGGAGAGAAGGAGTATTTCGACAAGCAACAGGTGCAATTACTGCATCAAATGGGAATGGATATCTCCTACGCCCTCGAAAACTTCAATCGGGAGGCGAGGCGACTGGAAGCGGAGCAATCGCTGCAACTTGAGACGGCCGAACGATTGAGGACCCTGGAAACGCTGCGGGAAAAAGAACAGCTGCTTTTGCAGCAGAGTCGCCAGGCCGCCATGGGAGAGATGATCGGCAACATCGCCCACCAGTGGCGACAACCATTGAACACCCTGGGGCTCTACACGCAACGACTCGGTTTTTTCTTTGGAACCCCCCAATTCAACAAGGATTTTCTGGACAGATCGGTAGCAAAATCCATGGAGATCATTCAACACATGTCCAAAACCATCGACGATTTCAGGAACTACTTCAAACCGGAAAAGGAAAAAACCGATTTTCATGTAATCGAAGCGATCAATAACGCCTTGTCACTTCTGGATGGCAGTTTGCAAAACCCGAAGATCAGCATTGAGATTGTTGAGCGCGACACCCCGGTCATCAATGGTTACAAAAATGAATTCGCACAGGTGTTGCTCAACCTGCTGGTCAATGCCCGGGATGCTATCATCGCAAGGGAAATCGAGGATGGCCGGATAACGATCACGTTAACCAGTGAGAATGGGGGGACGGTCGTAACCGTTGCCGACAACGCCGGCGGGATTCCCGAAGAAATAATTTCCAAGATATTCGATCCCTACTTCACCACCAAGGGGCCACAACATGGCACGGGAGTCGGCCTGTTCATGTCAAAAGCCATCATCGAGAAGAATATGGGTGGACGACTTACGGTGCGCAACACGGCAGATGGCGCTGAATTCAGGATCGAGATCGGAACGAGAGCGTAGAACTGATCCAAAATAATCGATGTACTTACTCAGCAAGCTCAGACTGTTTTTCCCCGAGTTTCTCAAAAACCTTCATCAGTTCAATGGGGAGCGGAAAAATAATGGTACTGTTCTTCTCCACGGCGATCTCGGTCAGCGTTTGCAGGTAGCGCATCTGCATGGCGGCCGGGTTCTGGCTGAGGGTGTTGGCGGCCTCCAGCAACTGCCGGCTGGCCAGGAGTTCACCTTCGGCGGCAATCACCTTGGCGCGCTTTTCCCGTTCGGCTTCGGCCTGCTTCCCCATGGCGCGCTGGATCTGTTCGGGAAGGTCGACACTCTTGAGTTCGACGGCCGAGACCTGGATGCCCCACGGTTCGGTGGAGGAATCGATGATCTCCCGCAGCCTCAGGCTCAGCTTCTCGCGGTCCGCCAGCAGTTCGTCCAGCGTCACCTCGCCCAGGATGGAGCGCAGCGTGGTCTGCGCTATCTGACTGGTGGCATAGTTGTAGTCCTCCACCCCGAGGATGGCCTGTTTGGCGTCCATCACCTTGAAGTAGACCACGGCGCTGACCTTCAGGCTCACGTTGTCGCGGGTGATGATGTCCTGGCTCGGCACATCCAGCACCACGGTGCGGAGGCTGATGCGCACGGCCGTCTGGAAGGGGCGGAAGACGAAGACCAGGCCGGGGCCCTTGGGGTCCTTGTTCACCTTGCCGAGGGTGAACACCACCAGCCGCTCGTATTCGTTGACCACCTTGAGGCAGCTCACGAGCCAGACGAATGCGATAAAAACGAATGGTGCGAAGCTGAATACCGTGTTGAAGAGTGCCTGCATGCTGTCCTCCGGGCTAAGGATAGAAATTCACGTTACGTGAGTACTATCAACTATAGCCCAATACAGGCCGCCGTCAATTCAATTGCAGGGCATTCGTGAGGGATCCGGAAC
>DAINBV010000023.1:0-60580 GCA_036732725.1 Geobacteraceae bacterium
ATTCGAAGCACTGCCGTGACTCTTTTTAAAAAAGCGAAAAATATTTTACGTTATCTCCGACATTCCCTTGGCACGGGCAATATCGCCGAGCGCCTTGGCAATAAAAGCGGCATCGCCATTGGTCTCTTCAAGGGAAGCTTCAAGATAGGCCGCCATTTCTTCCGGAGTGCGGAGGTGCTCGGCAACATCATAGCGACTGGTAGTTGTTCTGGTCATTTCTAACTCTATTTAAGTTCTGTGCAAGGCGAATTTTATAGTTCTAAGCATCAAGCAGCGAGCAGTTCTTTCAAAATATCCGGTTTTTTAATGGCAATAGTGATGAGGGACTTTGCTGCGCCGGACGGCGCACGACGCCCTTGTTCCCACTCCTGCAGAGTGCGGAGCGACACACCGAGCAATTTGGCAAACTCATTCTGGGAGAGGCCAAGTCTGAGACGGGATGCTGCCAGAGGGGATACCTCTACGGTGGACACACGCCCGACTCGGCCAGCCTTGATATCTTGCACGGCCTGGAGCAGTTCCTCGCCGATGTTGCGCTTTGCATCACGTTCGAGCAGTTCTTTTTCATCGAGTGGCATGTTCCATCTCCTCTTTAAGGGCTTTGAGAATATGACCGGGAATACTGTCAACGGCACTCTTGGCATAAATCAGAAGTAACCAGATTTGTCCAGCCTCTGTCCGGGCAAAATAGAGAACCCTGACACCGCCGCTCTTACCAGTTCCCCGTCGGTTCCAGCGCACTTTGCGAACCCCGCCGGAACCGCGCACCACGTCTCCCATATCGGGATTGGCGGCAAGGTATTCTTGAAAGGCTCCGTATTCGGTGTCTGTCAAGTAATCATGAACCTGTTTCGTGAATAGTGGCGATTCAACAAAGGTGACCATGCATCGACTATACGGCAATGACGTATAATGTCAACCAAAAACTTCTGGCAAAGCCGGTCAAGCATGAGGATCTGTTGGCCTGTATCGAGCAGCAGCTGGGGAGCAATCCATAGCCCGTCGCATACCGGGTAAGCATTCCAATTGGGACGACCACCGGTTCACGCGCGCCTGAACCGGTGAATAATGAGTTATCTGAAGAGGCAAAATATGATAATTGAAGCGCCTATAAGCAAGAAAGAAGAAGATATTTTCGAAAGATGTAATTTCGCATGTCATCTTGCTGACCTTTTAATCCTGAAGCAAAATTCTCCAAGCCTCGTACTAGCCCTTGAAGGTAAATGGGGCACAGGAAAAACATCAATTATCAATCTAATAAAAGAGTCAATAAGAGAAAAATCATGTGATGCGGTCGTTGTTGATTTCAACCCTTGGCTCATAGGCTCTCTTGATAGCGTAATTGAGGGGTTCTTGGTTCAACTTGCATCGTCTGTAAACCAGACTATAAATACAGAGGTTGCGACAAAAGCAGCCGCAAAAATACTCAATTTTGCAAAATTTCTAGCCCCAATTAAGCTTATTCCTGGCGTAGAGCCATGGGGTACAATAGTCGAAAAGGTATTATCCTCTGTTGGCGCGAGCACTCAAGCTGCGGTCGATATGTCAGCTCTGGATTTGAATAAACGTAAAGTGGCAGTACAGAAATCAATAGAAGATATTGATAAATCAATTATCGTGTTTATTGATGATATAGATCGTCTGCCTCCTGACGAAATAAGAATTGTAATACAGGTTATTAAAGCAATTGGCGACTTTAACAGGGTCTCTTATTTGTTGGCATTCGAGCCAGAACCTGTAATTAAATCATTGGAATATAACGGCACTTATGATGGGAGTCGATATCTAGAAAAGATAGTTCAAGCTTCTTACCCTATCCCACGAATAGGGTATTGGCATTTGAAAGGCTTCCTCCGGAACCATTTGAAAGATTTGTTGTCAAGCATGCAAGTTGCTACAAGTGGGGTAGATGATCAGCTGTTGAATGAGGCCCTTGATTCTACTGCAATTGTTAGAGCTCTTTCCACTCCTAGAGATGTTATCCGGCTTACAAATCGACTAAAAATAACGGCAAAAAATACTTGGGGCGAAGTAAATTTTGCTGACATGCTGGCTTTCGAAACTTTAGAGTTGAAGTACCCGATTATATCCAATGCCATTCGAAATAATCCTGAACTTTTTCTCAAAACGTCAGTGTTGGAAGGTGACTATATCCTTCAGGACCAATTAGATGACATGACGGATGATTCCAAGTCTGGAGAAGAACCGCAGTTTATTAAAGGACTACTGGCAAGTTACAACTCCATAGAAACAAAGAATGTTAGGTCAATTCTAAGTTTTCTTTTTCCAACGCTATTAAGCAGATGGGAACATATCTCACAAGAGGATGCATTAACCAATAATAGAATATGTACTCGTGAGTCTTTACTTAAGCTGCTACACAGTGGCCCAAATAAATACATATTTTCAAGTGAGGAAGTGAAACACTTTCTCGAATCTGATACTGATCGACGAGAAATATTACTGGACTATCTACAGTCAGGCTCAATAGTAAGCTGGCTTCAATATGCAAATCAATTTGTAAAAAGTGCAAACATATGCAACTTGTCATTACTTTGTACAGAATTGCTCGAAATATCCAGAATTGCGTTTAAAGATTATCAGCTGAATCTTACTGATTATACATCGCTACTGTTGATATCATTACTTTATCAAAGCAATGACAGGGAACAAACATTAAATTTAATTTCTTCAACTGAATTATCCTTATCTGTATCAGAGCATGTAATTCTACGGTTACTATCAAAATATGACATGTGGAGTTCAGGCACCTACAAGGGCCCCAGAGTTTATACTGCCGATGAGTTGGACAAGTTCCCCCTCCCTCCTGACAATCTAATCCGTGAAAAAAATGTATGGCTCGAAACTGTAAGAAAAGTCACCTCAAAAACCAATATTATTGAAAACGAGCCAGAACCGATAAGTATCCTTTTTCGTTGGGGGCAGCTAAATGACAATAATTACAGTGAAGTCCAAGAATACCTAGAACCGGCTGCAAACAACAACGAATACTTGTCCTCTTTTATTGAGTGTTTTCATGAGGGCAAAGGTGTTCAGGGTATTGAAAAACTCATAAAACACATCCCCACTTTTATTTCTCGTATTGAGTCCCTTAGTGATCCCTCTTCATATATGAACAGAATCGTAACCTACCTTAAAGCAATCGAACGTGGAGAAACACCGCCAGATTAGCATATAACAAGCGCTAGGACCGTGGAGCGTCAAACAACGCCGCGCAGGTCAAGCGCGGCCCCGTTGAGAGAGGAAAGAGGAAGTGCAGCTACAAAGCATAATTATGCCAACCAAATCAAAGCTCATTCGGGTTCTCTTGATCCCATTGAAACTTACAACAGTGATTATCTGCTGTTCTTTCTATTCTCTGTTATGCAGTTGTACCGGGGTAAAAATCCCTCTTGGCTCTAGCGGAGCTTATTATGAAAGTGGATCAGTAGAAGATTTAATGGAGAACCACCGGAACCCTCAGAGAATGGCCGATAAGTTAGAAGCTGAACGACAAATAGAAACCGATGAAGCTATTGAACGACAGAAAAATAAAGACAAGTTTCCAAAGGATAAAGAGCTTAATGACTTAATTGACAGGAATCTTGGAAGGCCACAATAGAGCTTATTTATTGACTCTGGTGGGTCACAAGAACCGTCGAGGGTCAGACGCCTTTGACAAGCCAGATAAGCCAACGGCTAAAAAGTAAAGTCCCAATCAGGCCGTTGGATACTGCTCGGACGGAGAGGCTGCCCGAACGGGTCAACTGCGCGAACCGAAGCAAAGGAATGCCATGAAACCTGATCGATACAATTACACTGCCATCGGGAAAAGCCTGATGGACGCACTCCGCCGGCTGCTGCCGGGAATCGTGCTGATTCTGGCTGCTGCGGCGCTGTTGCTGCTGACCGATCGCAGGCACCGCACCACTGCTGTTGACCAGCTCCCTCGCATGGCGATCTTCCAGTTTGCCTCCCGTCCGTTGCTGGACGAATGCGTGGCCGGATCGCTGCAAGGGCTGCGTGAACAGGGACTGCAGCCGGGTCGTGACCTGCAACTGCACAGCTATAACGCCGAAAACGACCTTCCCACGGCCAACGCCATGGCGCGGGCGATCATGGAAGAAGGGGACCAGCTGGTGCTGACCGTCAGCACGCCGCTGCTGCAGGTGATGGCTAACGTCAACCGGGGAGGGAAGCTCAAGCATATCTTCGCGGCGGTGACCGATCCGTTCGCCGCCGGTGTCGGGATCACTCCCGGCGGTCATCCCCCCCACCTGGCCGGGATCGGCACCTTTCAGCCGGTGCGGGAAGTCTTCCGTTTGGCCAAACAACTGTTGCCAGGGCTGAAGAGTGTCGGCGTGGTCTGGAATCCGGGTGATGCGGCGGCTGAGGCGTGCCTGTTGCTGGCCCGGGATGAAGCGAACCGGCTCGGAATCCGGCTGCTGGAAGCCCAGGTGGAAAACTCCTCCGGGGTGGGCGAAGCGGCTGCCTCCCTGACCGGACGGGGAGTCCAGGCACTCTGGGTCGGTGGCGATAACACGGTGGAACTGGCCATCGACTCCCTGGTCAAGGCGGGGCGCCAGGCCGGTATACCGGTGTTGACCAATGCCCCCTCCCATCTGAAAGCAGGCGCCTTTCTCTCCCTGGGAGCCGACTACCGGGAAGTCGGCCGCCAGGCGGGTGTGCTGGCGGCCAGGGTGCTGAAGGGGCTCGACCCGGCCACGGTCAAGGTGGAAAACGTTGTTCCCCAGCAGCTGGCGCTGAATCTCTCTGCCCTGCAGGGTGTCCGCGAACAATGGCAGGTGGATGCCGCTACCCGTGCCAAGGCTGCCATCCTGCTGGACGAGTCAGGTCGCACGGTCAGGAGCGTGGCCGCTGCAACGCCACCGTCACCATTGACCAGCCGGACCTGGAACATTCAACTGCTCGATTTTGCCGATGCGGTCAATGCCGAAGAGACCCATCAGGGGCTGCTGGCAGAATTGAAAACGCTCGGTCTGGTGGAGGGGCGCGACTACCAGCTGAAGCGACGCTCGGCCCACGGTGACATGGCGGTCATGAACGGGATCATGGATGCTGCCCTGACCGATCAGCCCGACCTGATTATCACCACCGCCACCCCGGCTCTGCAGACCGCTGTCAGCAAGATCAGGAAAATCCCGGTGGTCTTTACCACGGTGGCCGATGGTGTCATGGCCGGGGCCGGCAAGAGCGCCAGCGACCATCTCCCCAATTTTACCGGCGTTACCTGTATGAGTGATTTCAACGCCATGATCGGGATGGTCAAGGAATGTCTCCCCGCTGTCAAACGGATCGGCACGCTCTATGTGCCGTCCGAGCTCAACTCGGTGCTGTACCGTGACGCCCTGGTCAAGGCGGCCACTGCCCAGGGTCTGCAGGTGGAATCGGTGGCGGTATCCTCCACTTCGGAGGTGGCTGATGCGGCGCTGGCGCTGGCTGGCAAGGGGATTCAGGCGATCACCCAGATCTCCGACAACACCACCGGCAGCGCCCTTGGCGCGATCTCCGCCGCCGCTGCCAAAGCAAGAGTGCCGCTGTTTGCCTTTGTTTCCAGTGCCTTGAAGGATGGCGCCGCCATTGCGGTGGCGCGTGACTACCAGGAAGCGGGACAATTGACAGCCCGCCTGGTGCTGCGGATCATGCAGGGGGAACAGCCGGCCAGGATCCCCTTTATGTCGTTGGGACGGAGCAGGGTGATCATATCGAAACAAAACGCGGCCCGCTATGGCCTGATGATTCCCCCGGCCGTACTGCGGCGGGCCGACAAGGTGGTGGAGTGATGGAATGTCTGCGCAAACCGCATGAACAGTGGCTGGAGCTGAAGATCTCCGGCCGGTTGAACGCCCAGTCGTCCGATCAGCTCGACCGTGAGCTGGCGGAACTGCTGCGGGACGGAATCCGGCAGATCCGGCTGGAGATGGGTGAAATTGTGTTCATCAGTTCCGCCGGGATCCGGATCCTGCTGAAATACCGCAAGGAACTGGCAGCGCTGCACGGCTCCCTGCAGGTGGTGGCGCCATCACCGGCAGTCAGCACGGTGCTGAAACTGAGCGGACTGTTGCAACTTCTGGTAGCGGACGAAGCGTGCCCCGGCGATGATAACGCACCGCTTCCCACGGCGAGCGCCGTGCTACTGGAGGGGGGGAGTATCACCCTCTACCATCCGGCGCCGGAGGCGGTTCTGTCGTTGCGGACGGTGGGGAGTTCGCTCCCGCTGGAGGGAAACGGATTCCGGGAATCGTACCCCCTGCCGCTCCCCGCTGATAGCATGGCAGTCGGGCTGGGGGCTTTTGGCATCGGCTTTGATGACTGCCGTAGCCAGTTCGGCGAATTCATGGCCCTGGGAGGGAACGCCATGACCCTCCCCGGCGATGGAAACAGCCCACCCGACTTCCTGGCCGGTGTGGCCGAGTTCGTGCCAACGGTGCAGGCTCTCTACGCCCTGGTCTGCCAGGGGAGCTTTGCCCATTTTTTCCAGTTCAGCGCCGATAATGCCGATCAGCCGATTCCCTTCTCCCAACTGGTGGCAACCGCCCGCTCGCTCTGCAACGCCGATTGCGTCGGACTGGCCATGATCGCCGAAACCGACGGCCTGGTGGGCGCTTCCCTGCTCGCTTCACCGGTGGTGGCTGACAGCCCCCCCCTGTTCACCTTTCCCCAGATCCAGGACCGGCTGGTGCTGACCATCGAGCCGGAGTGGCCCCATTCCCTGGCCATGGTGTGCGGCGTAGCCGTGACGGGGGATAATCCGCGCCTGAAAGCGTTTGTCAGGCCGCTGGGAGAAACGGCAGGTCATGGCCATTTCCATGCCGCCGCGCTCTCCTACCGGGCGCTCCCCGGTGGCGTGCTGGAATTGGCGCCGACCGTGACCGGCCTGCTGGAAACCCAGAATCTGCAGGGTCTGGTACATCTGGTCAACGATACCCGGCCGATCAACGGCATCGGTGAAAGTCATTTTCTGCGGGGTACGCTCTGGTGTGCTCCGGCAATTCTACGGGAGGAGCGATCATGAACCTGCTGCTCGGCTCCCTGACCATCGGACTGATCCTGTCATTGCTGGCGTTGGGGGCCTACATCGCCTTTCGCATCTTCGATTTTGCCGACATGACCGCCGACGGTTCCCTGACCCTGGGGGGGGCGGTGGCCGCCATCCTGCTGGTCAGCGGCGTATCTCCCCTGACCGCCACCCTGGCGGCAACCGTGTCGGGGGTCATGGCGGGAACGGTGACCGGCCTGCTGTATACCCGCTGCAGGATTCACCCGATCCTGTCCGGTATCCTGACCATGACCGCCCTCTATTCGGTTAACCTGCGGATCATGGGGAAGAGCAATATCTCCCTGATGTCGGTCAATACCCTGGCGGCCATGGCCGAACAGCTCTGTCAGCCGCTGTTCGGCAGCGGCGCCACGCTCCTGCTGTGGGGGTGGCCCGTCGCCTCCCGGGATGTGTCGGTGCTGCTGGTGACGGCGCTGCTGGTGCTGCTGGTCAACCTGCTGGTCTATCTCTTCTTCCGTACCGTGCTCGGGACAGTGATGCGCGCCACCGGCGACAATCCCCAGATGGTGCGGGCCCAGGGGACCGATACCGGCCTGATGATCACCATCGGGCTGGCGCTGGCCAACGGATTGATTGCCCTCTCCGGCGCCCTGCTGACCCAGTACCAGGGGTTTGCCGATGTGCAGATGGGGATCGGCATGCTGGTGTGGGGATTGGCCAGCGTGATCATCGGCGAATCGCTGGTGCGGGGTGGAGGACTGGGGTTCGCTCTTTCCGGCGTCCTGATCGGCTCGCTGCTGTTCCGCCTGATGGTCGCCATCGCGCTCCGTTTCGGTCTCAATCCCAATGACCTCAAGCTGGTCACCGCCCTGTGCGTGTTTGCCGCCCTGGTGCTGCCGCGCTGGCTGGAAAGCTTTGGCAACGCCGGCTGGAAGCGAGGTCGCCATGCTTGAGATCAAGGGATACCGCAAGACCTTTCATGCCGGAACACCCAATCAGATCAAGGCGCTGCGCGGCGTCACCCTCTCCATCGACGACGGATCGTTTGTGGTGGTGATCGGCACCAACGGTTCGGGTAAGTCGACCTTGCTGAACGCCGTGGCCGGGAGCTTTCTCGCGGACGAGGGATCGATCCTGCTGGACGGGAGCGATATCAGCAGCTGGCCGGAACACCGGCGGGCCAAGCTGATCGGACGGGTGTTCCAGAATCCGTTCAGCGGCACCGCTCCCGGCATGACCATTGCCGAAAATCTGGCCATGGCCGCCCGCCGGGGACATTTCCCCACCATCTCCTGGGCCTTGCGGCCGCGACTGCTGGAGGAGTGCCGGGAGCGGATCGCCACCCTCAAGATGGGGTTGGAGGATCGTCTGAATACCCCGATCGGCGGTCTCTCCGGCGGCCAGCGCCAGGCGTTGACGCTCCTGATGGCGACCTGGCAACGTCCCGCCCTGTTGCTGCTGGATGAACATACTGCGGCGCTCGACCCGCGCAGCGCCGAGCGGATCATCGAGCTGACCAGCGAGATCGTTACCGCCCATCGCCTGACTACCCTGATGGTGACCCACTCCATGCACCAGGCCGCCAACCTGGGGGATCGCCTGGTCATGATGCACAGGGGGGAAGTGGTGCGGGACCTGAGCGGAGAAGAGAAAAAACGGTTGCGCCCGGATGACCTGCTGGCCCATTTCGACCGGGTACGGCGCCGGGAAATGCTGGATGAAAGCGCGGCCGAAATGCTGGCCGAGCGCTATGTCTGAGATATTCGCCAACCTGCTGATGCAAAGTCTGTTTCAGCTTCATGATTACTTCGAGATTACTTCATGATTATTAGATTCAAAATCCGGGTAATCGTGAGGCTGATATGTTTTCCTGCCTGGTTCAGCTTGTTCGCCTTGGTGCCTATGTAGATCAAAGCGATTGTTTTCATACTACTACAATGGAGTTGTCATGAAGTTGCGTAACATTATTTTTATCATCCTGGTCTGCTTCCAAACTGCCTGCAGCAGCGGCCAGCGCCCCTATTCCTTTGAGCTGACGCTGGCCCATCTCAATGATACCCACTCCCATCTTGAGTCGGTGACGGAGAATTTGACCATCGCCGGTGTCAAGACCACGGCCCAACTGGGTGGCTTTGCCCGGATCAAAACCGTGCTCGACAGCATGCGCTCGGAAAACCGTGACCTGTTGCTGTTACATGGCGGTGATGCGGTACAGGGAACCCTCTATTTTACCCTGTTTAACGGCCTGTTGGAGTATGAGCTGTTGAACCGCTTGGGGGTGGATGCCATGACCTTCGGTAACCATGAGTTTGATCGGGGGGTAGCCCCGATTCCGGGATGGATCAACGCCAGCCGCTTCCCCTGGCTCTCGGCCAACATCGATTTTTCCGGCGAACCGGCCATTGCGCCGCTGGTGAAGCCGTACCTGGTCAGGGAGGTGAATGGTGAAAAGGTTGCCATCATCGGTGTTACCACCGAAACAACTCCCCAGTCGACCCTGAATGTGGGCAAGACGCTCTTCCGGGATGCGGTGGCCAGCTGCCGTCAACAGGTGGCGCTTCTGACCTCCCTCGGCATTAACAAGATCATCCTGCTCTCCCATCTCGGCTATCGGCAGGATTTGGCGCTGGCTCGCCAGGTGGCGGGGATTGATCTGATTGTGGGAGGACACAGCCATTCCCTGCTGGGGGATCAACAACAGCTGGCCGCCATGGGGGAAATGCCGGTGGGGGAGTATCCCAGCGCGGTGACGGCGCCGGACGGCAAACTGGTGCTGGTTACCCAGGCCTGGCAGTGGGGATATCTGGTTGGCCGTTTGCAACTGCAGTTCAATCGTGACGGGGAAATCATCGGCTTTCGCTCCAATCCGGTTATCCCGCTGGGAGATAGCTTCAGCCGGAACAATCTTCCGGTCCCGACCGACAGTGCCGGCTACCGGGAAATCGTGCAGGCGCTGCAGCAGAGTGGCATTGCCCGGATTGTTCCCCCGGACCCGGCCATGGTGGCCGAGCTGGCTCCCTATGCCCGCCGGGTGGCTGAGTATGGCAAGGTGACGATTGCCACCGCGGCGGAACCGCTGGTGCGGGGTCTGAACAGCGGTCCGGGAGTGCTGGGGGCCGACTCCATGCTGGCGGCGCTCCCTGGCGGGGCAGTGGCGATCCTGAACTATGGCGGGGTGCGCCGTGACCTGAACGCCGGGGTGGTCACGGCCGGAGACGTGCTGGAAATCATGCCGTTTCCCAATACCCTGGTGCAGGTTGATCTGACCGGCCGTGAACTGGAGCAGGCGCTGGAAGGGGGGATCGAGTTCCTGCTCACCAAGTTTGGCAATATGAACCCTCCCGTGCTGCCGACAGTGGCCGGCATCAAATTCAGCGTGCAGATGGGGGCGCTCAAAGGGGAGCGGGTATCGCAGCTGACGGTCAAGGGAAGCGACGGAATCTACCGGCCGGTCAATCACCAGGCGCTCTATCGCACCGTGGTCAACAGCTTTGTGGCCAATGGGGGGGATGGTTTCAGCAGTATCAAGCAGGCGGCCGGATTCCGGAGTGATAGCGGTATTGTGGAGAGCGATGCCTTCCGGGAGTACCTGCAGAAACTGGGGACGCTCCGCAATCCGAGCGAAGAGCGTATCACCGTTCTGCCGGCCCGCTCCCTCAGCTCCCGCTTGCAATCGGGACATGCCGACCGGTATGACGACGTTCCTTTTGTTGAACTCTCACAGGTTCAGCCGGTTTTTTATTGCGTAAATTGATTCGGACTTAGCGTTGTCCGGTTTGCTCTTTGCTCCAAGGTTTTTAAGCCCCGTTAGGGGCGTCCGAATATAGCCGGGGGAGTTATCCCCCGGATGAAATGCCATATTTCCTTGCGTCACGTACGTGACGTGATGATATTTTGCCACAATGACCGGGGAATGAATTCCCCGTCTACCAGCGTTCTGTCCCTACGGGACGGAAGCAAGAACTAAACCGGACACTACTGATTCGGACTCGGATTTGAGGAGGTGCAGTATGGGAAAATTCATCGTACTCTGGCTGATGCTTGTCACCGTTGTGGTGGCTGGTTGCGGTGATTCCTCCCGGCTGACCCTGGATGAAAAACTGACTCGTCAGTATCAGCGCTATGATCAGGCCCAAAAGCTGGTATTGGCACGTTATCAGGATGACCGGCTTCCCCTGGAACAGCAGATGATCTCGCGTTCGGAGTGGCAGGCGCTGCTGTTACCCCCCGATGGTGAAACGCTCTCGCCGGACGATCTGAATCAATTGAAAACGCGACAGCAGCAACAGGTGCTGGCGGCGCGCGCTGCTGCCATCAGCGCTTCGCTGTTCGATTTTTCCAGTTGGCGCTCCCTGCCCGCCGCCGAGGCGCAACAGCGGATTAAAGCGTTCTGCGAAGCGGTTCCCAAGGGGGGGATGCTCCACATTCACCCATGGGGAACCCTCAGCCGGGAGACCTTTGCCACGCTCCTCAGCCGCAGCAATCCTGCCATTCCCGCTGCTTCCCTGTACCGTGACCTGAGCGACCCGCTTGGGAGCGCGATTCTCTATGCTGGCGAACTGACCTGGCTGAAGAGTCTGCCGGTGCAAGCTTCCTTCCTTACGCTTCCCGTTGCTGACCGTGACACGCTGGCGGGGATGGGCGTTCTGCCGGCCGGAAACCACCCCTTTGAACGGTTCGAGGCGGTGTTCAACTTTGTCGGCCTGGTGATGGGGGGAGGGTGGGAGAATGTGGTGACTGCCTACGAAGAGTTTGCCGCCCGGGCCGTGCGTGACGGTGTGCAGTACGTGGAATTCACCGAATCCATGACTCCGGAAGAATTGCCGCGTTACGTGCAACTGGCCGACCGGCTGGCCAGCCAGTATGGTCTGACGGTTCGCTTTAATGTTGCCTACTTCCGCACCGCCAGCGCTGCCTCCCAGAATGGGGCGGTCAAGACCATGCTGAAACAGATGGATATTCCGCTCTTGACCGGCATTGATCTGCTGGCCAACGAGCTGCACGCACCGGCCCTGGAAACGGGGCAGGCGGTCTATGGGCCGGTGATGGCTGCCAATGCGCTCAATGGGGGACGCTGGCGCCGCACCATGCATGCCGGCGAACTGGGGGACGTGCGCAACCCGCGCGACGCCTTGTTGCTCGGGAGCGAACGGCTCGGCCATGGGGTGCGGCTGATGGAAGACCCGGTCACCCTGCAGTATGCCAGCAACCGGCAGATTCCGATCGAGATCAACCTGACCAGTAACCTGAAACTGCGGGGTGTCAAAGAGATTGGTGCCCACCCCTTTCTGACCTATCTGCGCATGGGACTGCCGGTTAGTCTTTCCACGGACGACGAGGGGATTTTTGCCATTGATATCAATGATGAGTGCCGGCTGGCGGTTGGCCAGACCGATCTGACCTACCATGAATATAAGCAGATGGCCTTTAATTCCCTGCGCAGCTCCTTTGCCCCCGCTGATCTGAAACAGCGGCTGCTGCAGGAGCTGCAGGATCGTTTCCAACGTTTTGAACAACAGCAGAACCTCAAACAATGACGCTACAAGGAGATCAACATGGAAATCCGGAACAGATTTGAAAACAGTACCGCCGTCGTTACGGTCAGCGGACGGATGGATGCCTTGACCGCTCCCCAGTACCAGGAACAGCTCAATGCCCTGATTGATGGGGGGACCATTGCCGTGGTGGTCGATTTTGACGCGCTGGAGTACATCAGCAGCGCCGGACTGCGGGGGATTCTCGCCACTGCCAAGGCGTTGAAGGCCAAGGGTGGGGAGGTCTGTTTCGCCAATGTACGCGGGACAGTCAGGGAGGTGTTCGACATGTCCGGATTCGGTTCGATCTTCCGGATGCATGACTCTCTCGCGGCGGCGCTGGCTGGGAACAATTGAGGTGGCCATGGAACCTGTCCGCCTGATAGAGGTTGCCCGGATCGAAAAGCTTGATCAGGTAATCGGTTTTGCGGAGGAGTTTGCCGATCGCTGTGGTCTGGACGAGAAACGGAAATTCGGACTGCTGGTGGCGGTGGAGGAGGCGTTTGTCAATGTTTGTCATTACGCCTATCCCGCTGCCGACGGGGAGGTGGAGCTGCGTTGCGCCTGCCAGGATGAACAGCTGGTGGTGGAGATCGCCGACGCCGGGATCCCCTTCAATGTGCTGACACTCCCTGATCCGGACACGACGGCCGATCTGCGGGAACGTGAAATCGGTGGTCTGGGGGTCTACTTCATCCGCCGGCTGACCGATGACGTCAGTTACCGCCGGGAAGAGGGGCGCAATATCCTGCGCATGGTTTTGCACAGCCGCAGCGGGGAGGGGGGAGCATGAACAGGGGCGTTACAACAGTTACCCGAGTGAGCGTGCTGCTGGTATCGTTGCTGATCCTGATCGTGGTGACGTCGCCTGCCATGGCGGCTGAACGGCTGCTGAAAAAAGCGACCTTCATTCCGCTCTGGAGTCCCCAGGCCCAGTTTGCCGGATATTACACGGCGCTGGATAAGGGGATCTATCGCCAGCACGGCATCGACCTGACCATCATCAGCGGCGGGCCGAACTACCCCAGCGCCCGTTTCCTGGCTGATGGTAAAGCTGATTTCGCCGCCCTCTGGCTCACCACCGCCATGCAGGAACGGGGGGCGGGTGTAGCGCTGGTCAACCTGGCGCAGGTTGTTCAGCACTCATCCATGCTGCTGGTTGCCAAAAAATCGAGCGGCATTACCACGCCGGCTGCCATGCAGGGGAAGAAAGTCGGGCTGTGGGGCGGACCGTTCGTCATCCCTCCCCATGCCTTTTTCAAGAAGTACGGCCTGCAGGTGCGGGAGGTTCCCCAGGCCTACACCGTCAACCTGTTCCTGCGCGGCGGCATCGATGTGACCTCCGCCATGTGGTACAACGAGTACCATACCATCCTGAATGCCGGACTTGATCCCGATGAGTTGAGTGTGTTTCTGCTCAAGGATCATGGCATTAATCTGCCGGAAGACGGCTTGTATGCCCTGGAAAAAACCGTTCGCAACGACCCGACGCTGGCCAGGGAGTTTGCCCGGGCATCGCTGGAGGGGTGGGAGTATGCCTTCGCCCATCCCGAAGAGGCGCTGGATATTGTGATCAACTACATGCGTCAGGCCAAGTTGCCGGCCAACCGGATGCACCAGAAATGGATGCTGGAACGGATGCGTGACCTGATCATTCCCCGGGGAGTGGCGGGTGGGATCGGCGTGCTGAAGCAGGCCGATTACGAAGCGACCGGCCAGATCCTGCTCAAGGACGGTGTCATCAGCCGGCTCCCGGACTTCAAAGCGTTCACGGGGGTGTCCGATGCTGGCCAATAAAAGTATCGCCTTCAAATTGATCCTGGTGATCACGCTCTGCACGGCCACTGTCTTTACGGCGGTGCTTGGTTACAGCTATTACCGTTCCCGGCTGGTGCTGCAACAGGAGCTGGAGAACAATGCCCGCAATCTGGCCATGTCGTCGGTCAATCGGGTCGAGACGGTGTTGACCTCGGTTGCCAAGGTGACCGAAGGGGTGGCGCGCTCGCTGGAGAACAGCCGCCAGAACCACGCCGAACGGAGCGCCCTGCTGCGATCGGTCGTGGCCGATAATCCGGAGGTTTACGGCTGCGGCGCCGCATTCGAACCGCGTCGCTCGGGCCCCTTTTCCCGCCCCTACGTTCCCTATTTCCATCGGGAAAAAGGGGCGATCGTCTACGAACCCGATGATACCTTCCAGTATCTGCAACAGGATTGGTACCAGATCAGCCGGGAGATGGAAAAGAAGGAGTGGACCGAGCCGTACTACGATGATGGCGGGGCCGGGGTCCTGATGGCGACCTGTTCGGTGCCGTTTTATGAAACCGGCAGTGGGGGCAGGCGACTCAGCGGCATCGTGGTGTCGGATATCTCCCTGGAGTGGCTGACCGATCTGGTGGCGTCGATCAAGGTGCTCAAGAGCGGGTATGCGTTCCTGATTTCCCGTAATGGCACCATCGTCACCCATCCGGAGCGGGGAATGATCATGAACGAGACCATCTTCAGTCTGGCCGAAGCGCGCAACGATCAGTCGCTGCGCCGGTTGGGGAAGAAGATGATCAATGGCGGGACTGATTTTATCCCCTACACCGATATCAAAGGGGTCAAAAGCTGGCTCTATTATGCGCCGATCCCTTCGGTCGGCTGGACCCTGGCGGTGGTGTTTCCCGAGGCGGAGCTGTTCGCCCAGGTAAAGGCGTTGAGTCTGACCGGCGCGCTGATGGGATTGGCCGGGATTTGTCTGCTGGCGCTGGTGGTGACCTACATCGCCCGTTCCATCACCACCCCGCTGCATCTGCTGGCCGAGGCGAGCGCCGAGATTGCCGGCGGAAATTTTGAGGTGGAGTTGCCGCCGGTTCGCTCCCATGATGAGGTGGGAACCATGACCACCGCCTTTGCCGTGATGAAAAGTTCGCTTAAGGAACAGGATGCTCCTCTGCTGATCCGTTCCCGTGACGAAGTCGATACCCTGACCACCGCCTTTCAGGTGATGAAATCCTCCCTCAAGGAACATATCCGTCAGCTGACCGAAACCACGGCGGCCAAGGAGCGGATCGAGAGTGAACTGAATATCGCCCATGATATCCAGATGGGACTGCTCCCCAAGACCTTTCCTCCTTTTCCCGATCGGCATGAATTCGACCTGTTTGCCACCATGCATCCGGCCAAGGAGGTGGGAGGAGATTTCTACGATTTCTTCTTTGTGGATCAGACCCATCTCTGTTTCGTGATCGCCGATGTGTCGGGCAAAGGGGTGCCGGCGGCGCTGTTCATGGCCATGTCCATGACCCTGATCAAGGCGACGGCGCGCTACGGCCTCCCCCCGGAAGAACTCCTGTTTCGGGTCAACAACGAGCTGGCCCGTGACAACGACAGTTGCATGTTTGTCACCACCTTCTTCGGGATTCTGGATACGGAGAGCGGGGAAATGGTCTATGCCAACGGTGGTCATAATCCGCCACTGCATCTGAAACGGGATGGCAGCGTCGCCTGGCTGACCGGTTCCCCCTGTCTGATGGTCGGCGCCATGGAGGGGGCTCCCTACAAGAGAGAGCGGCTGCTGCTGGAGCCGGGTGAGAGTCTGTTTCTCTACACCGACGGGGTGACCGAGGCGATGAATCTGCAGGAGGAACTTTTTTCCGACGGACGTCTGGAGCGGGATCTGGCAGGCTTGCAGGGGAAGGGGATCAAGGAGCTGGTGGCCGGCATCATGGAGAATATTCACGACTTCACCGGTGGCGCCCCCCAGTCCGATGACATCACCATGATGGTGATTCAGTACCAGGGGAAAGCGTAATAAAGTCATCCTAACAAAGCGTTTGCCACGGAGACACAGAGTCACAGAGAATTGAAATTACGTAGAGTTACACAAAGAAACGGGATCGCATTCGTGCACTAATAAGGTTCCGTTTAAAACCCTGAAAAACTCTGTGATTTCCTCTGTGCCTCTGAGTCTCTGTGGCATAACTGACTGACTTTGAATCATAAAATCGTGAAGAAAAAATAGATTTTGATGCAGTCGGTTAGTCCGTCTCTGCGGAACTATCTTAGCGTTGCGCCAGGGCCAGTTTCAGCGCCAGGGCGATAAAAATACCGGCGGCGGCGCGATTGAGCAGCTTCTGGGCAAAGGCCGATTGACGGAACAACTCCCCGAACACCCCTGCCACCAGGCTGATCCCCCCGAATACGATGATGGTTGCCACGATGAACACCCCACCTAACAACAGCAGTTGCAGCGACAACGATCCGTTGGCCGGATCGGCAAATTGTGGCAAAAAGGCGAGAAAAAAGATCGAAACCTTGGGGTTGGTAATGTTCATGATGATGCCACGCCGGTAGAGGGCCGCCGGAGGGAGGGGAACGGCTGGTTCGGCCGGATCACTGACGGCTCCGGCCCGGAAGGCGACCCCGGCCAGATAGATCAGGTAGCCGGCGCCGGCAAACTTGAGCAGGTTGAAGGCCACCTGCGAGGCCATGAAAAGTGCCGCCAATCCCAGGCTTACCGCGGCGGTATGAACCAGCAGGCCGGTGCAAAGCCCCAGGGTGACCAGCAACCCGGCCTTGCGCCCCTGCTGGGCAGCCTGGGTCATGACAAACAGGTTGTCCGGCCCGGGGGAAAGGGCGAGCAGGATCGAGGTGGTAAAAAACATGAGCAGTGTCTTGGATTCAAACATGGCGTATCCCTCTGCGGCAACTGTCATTTTCAACATAAATGGTGTACAAGGGATTGCCACGGTGTGTCAACCCCTGTGGCCGGATAAAGCCGAATCAAGGATAAAGGATAAAGGATATGCGATGACCAGAATTACCCTTAACAAGAACGAAGAACGCCGGATCAAGTCCGGGCACCCCTGGGGATTCAGCAACGAGATCCGCGAGGTGGCGGGGGAACGGTCGGTGGGAATTGCCGCCGAACTGTACGATGCCGGCGGTTCTTTCCTCGGCGTCGGACATTACAACCCCCATTCACTGATCGCTTTCCGCCTCATGTCCCGGCAACGGGAAGATCTGGATACGCCGGAATTCTTCGAAAAACAGATCCGGGCCGCCCTGCTTCATCGCCAGACCCGCTACCCCGGTCTGGCAACCTTCCGGGCGGTCTATGGCGAGAGTGACTTTCTCTCCGGTCTGGTGGTGGATAAATATGGCGAGTATCTCTCGTTGCAGCTCCTCTCGGCCGGGATGGATTGCCGGCGGGAGCAGATCGTGGCGGCCTTGCGCCTGGTCTTCAATCCCCGTGGCATCATTGCCCGTAATGATGTGGGGGTACGCAAGCTGGAGGGGCTGGAAGAACAGGTTGAGCTGTTGTGGGGGGAAATCCCGGAACTGGTTGAGATGGAGGAGAACGGTCTCCGTTTTCAGGTCAATCTGCGGCAAGGGCAGAAGACCGGCGGTTTCCTCGATCAGAAGCAGAATCATCTGCTGCTGCGGGAAATCAGCGCCGGGAAGGATGTGCTGGACTGCTTCTGCTACACTGGCGGTTGGGCAGCGCACGCCGCCTCGTTTGGGGCGCGTTCGGTGCTGGGGATTGATATCTCGGCGCGAGCCGTGGCGCAGGCGGCTGCCAATGCCGAGCTAAACAAACTTTCCGAGCGGGTTGTCTTTGAGGAGTGTGACGCCTTTGAGCGTCTCCGCTCGTTGCATCAGGAGGGGCGACGTTTCGGGGTGATCGTGATGGACCCCCCTGCCTTTGTCAAGAGCCGCAAACAGATTGCCGAGGCGACCAAGGGGTATCTGACGGTCAACCGCCGGGCGCTGGAACTGTTGGAACCGGGCGGTTACCTGATTACCTGTTCCTGCTCATATCACATGGGTCGCGAAGCGTTCCGCGACATGCTGGTGCAGGCGGCGCGTTTGGCCAGGCGTGAAGTGCGCTTGGTGGAAACCTGTTCCCAGGCGCCGGATCACCCGGTGCTGCTGTCGTTCCCGGAGTCGGAATATCTGAAGTGTTTCGTGCTGCAGGCGGTGTGAGCGGGCGTTTTCAGAAACAACCTGTGCTGATGGCCGTATTTTGTCGTAGTTCAGGTTAAAATTCTCGGTGAGGTGTGGCTTGCATACTAATACTGATTCAAGTGAAAACGCAGGAAAGGGTTACTCCTGCACGTCATTGATCCCATGGTTTATGGCATTGTTAGCTTTTGTAGTTGTGGGAAGTTACCTGTCGCGTCCGCTCTATGATCCTGATTTCTATTGGCATCTGAAAACAGGACAATGGATTTGGCAGAATACGTCACTTCCTCACACTGATCTGTTTGGAGTACCGCCATTAGCGACCCCCTCGCCTCGGACGGAGGTTATTTTTACCTCATACTGGCTTCTGCAATTGGTCATGTATGGATTTTATTGTTTAGGTGGAATGTCGGGAATAATTCTATTCCGGTGGCTCGTTGCATCTGTTTGTTTTCTGATCTGTACGAGATGGACCAATGTCTGTAACCGTAATGTGGCAGCAGTGATTATCATTGGAGCGACCCTGCTGCTTGAATATTATTTTATTGAACGTCCGCAGTTTGTTTCTTTTGTCTGTTTTGGAATCATGCTTGTAGTTGTGTTCCGCTTCTTTGATCAACGTGCAAAGTCATTATGGACTACCCTGTTTCCTCTTTCGTTCTTGATGGTCGTCTGGTCAAATATGCACGGGGGCTTTCTGATCGGGCAGGCTGTACTGATATATTGTGTCGTTGCCGAGGGGATGAAATTCTTACACCGCTCACTGTTGCCGCTTGCTCGACGGGAGTATCAAATCTTCTGCATAGCTCTACTGACAGCTCTTATCGCCTCATTCATTAACCCGAATGCCGTAAATATGATCAAATATTTACCCATAATATTTGACAGCAATTATTATGTGAATGCAAACAATCTGGAGGAACTGTCATTACGTGCCTATTTCAAGCAAACTGGTGACTACGCGGTCCTGTTGTACATTGCTTCAATTGTGCTGACATTTGTTGCATTGTTGTCGTCACGACACCGGAAAAATATTACCTGGGTCGGTATACTCGCCGGCACCGCCTTCATGGGGTGCCAGCATATGCGACACTTGCCGTTTTTTCTGGTTGCGGCACTGCTGTTTATGACGAAATATTTTGAAACAGAGTGCTCGGCAATCAAAGGCAGGGTTCTGCTGCTCTCCATGCTTGCCGTCACAACAGTTTTTTGTATCAGAGACGAGTTTCCACGTGTTGTTGAAGCAAGCAGGTCCGGTTGGGTGCCCGCTACTCATTTCCCGGTGAAAGCCGCTGATTTTATTGTTAACAACAATATCCGTGGAAATATCTATACGACCATGGCCTGGGGCGGTTATCTGATCTGGAGAGTGGGGCCGGAGAACAAGATTTTTTATGATAGTCGCACACTGAGTGTCCAACGGGCATGGGAATACGACAACAGCAGAATTATCTCATTGAATCAACGTTCTTACTGGAAAGGATTATTCAATATATATGATATCCAGATGGCGGTATTGCCGGTTTATGAAGACGATGGCAAAACGAATATGCTTACCCAATCAATCTATGCTGATAACGAGTGGAACATGGTTTTTAGCGATGCCCAGAATGCAGTTTTTATAAAAAAACCGGTGGCCAAACAATTTTAAAGCAGATGATGTGGGGATCAAGTCCTGGCCGGTTGTACAAATATCCAGGAACAATTGTTTCTCCTGACCTGATAACAGCCGCTTAAAGGGTAACTACACATGTTGTTGTTAGCAAAAAGAGCCACCTCGTACGAGGCGGCTCTTTTTGCGTTGCGTGCTGTGGGCTGTTTATTTTGCGAGAGCAGTGGCAATGGCTTGCAGCTGGGAATCAGTCAACCCGCTAAATGAAGACATGCCGCCGGAATTATTGCTGATGGCAGCTTTGATCTGGGTAAACGTCCTGTTCTGCTTGGCCGATGTTGCCTGCGCTCCATGACAGGCAGCGCAGTTGGCGGCATAGAGGGCTGCACCATATACGCTCACCGTTGCCGATGGCATGTAGCCCGGGTCGGGAATTGCCGCCGCAGTGGTTGAGGTTGGCGCTCCGCCAGGATTCATGATCGCATCGGTTTGGTTGCCGTTAAAAGATACGTTCATCGGCGCACGTCCACGATTGTCATTGGAATGGCAATTATAGCAGTTCTTGTCATACAGCAGCTCCCCCCCCTGGATTACCCAGCTATGCGTATGAGTCGTTCCCGAATCGGGGGCTGAAGATGTGATCACCAAACGCATTCCGTTGTTGATATCGATTACCTGCTGCTTGGAGAGGGCAATGACGTGGGAATGCCCATTGCTGGCACTGCTGCGATATTGGTAGCTGTTGGTCGTTGGTGATGCCGAAACATCGGTAAAAGGGATCGTAACGGAATGGGTATGCACGGTCGCGTCGGTCTGGGATGTCACCGTCGATGCCGTTAGTTTGACTGCCGGTACATTAGTTTCGTGTTCGCCGCAGCCAAACTCCAGTGCTGAAATTACCAGGATGAGCCCGGTCATAATTGTTCGTTGCAGATGGTTCATTTTATCCTTTTTTCTGAGCAACTATCCATAATCTACTTGTGCCCGAGTGTCGCGATCAGTAAACGGCGTCACCATAGCATCGATTTGAATCGAACATAAAGGATTTTATTTGTCTTGTATGGCCAGAATGGTGCAGTTCCCGGTGCCAGCTACCGAATTCCCCGTTCGTTGAGATAGGGACCGTAGCCATGGTCAATAGTTTTGATATGGTTTTTTACCCATTCCACCAGAAACTCCATCACATCCAACGAAAGCTTTGTCTTGCTCTCTTTGTAATGACTCTGGAATTCCGTGACCTTGTCCACGAACGTTACGTGCGCCTGTTTGTGCGCCAGATAGCCAGGATAGTTGCTCTCCTGCATCAACCGTTCTTCCTCGGCAAAGTGCTCCCGGGTGTATCGCACCAGATCGTTGAGCAGCGGTTCGAGCACCTCTTTAACGCTCCCCTTCTTCATGGCGTTGTGCAGTTCATTCACCAAATTGATCAGATGTTTGTGCTGTTGGTCGAACATGGAGACGTGTACCGAAAACGATTCGTCCCAGATGAAAAGCGACATGGATTATTCCTTTCCGATTTCAATAGTGTTCATAGTGAGTGAAATCACTCCAAAACAAGAATGGACAGAGATACATCGACACATTGAATGTAGTAGCATCTAAATCTGAAAAGGTGAAGATCGTTTTGTTCGATTTGTCTGGTTTTGTCCGTGTTTATTCGATGTATCCGTGGTTGATTGCCGATTTTAGGTTCGTCGGTTGTACTAGCGACGTTGTCTTAGTTGAACAGGTAGTACAGTCCCAGGTTGAGGCTGTAACCTCTTAGATCGTTGATGGTGTTGCCGGTTGTTCTGATTGTCGAAGAAATGTTGTAGCTGGCGCTCGGGATGAGGTAACAGCTACGGATAATCTGAATATAGTTGCTAACGCCCAGTTGAAATGATTCATACGCTTCAATGCTGGTTGAACTGGTATGGAATCTGGTGATGATAAATGGCACCAGGGAGAGACGCTTATACGGCGCGTATTCGGCGCCGATGCCGAGCATATGGGTGTCGATGGCATCGTGGTTGCGAATAATCGCCCGATAAAAGGCATACGGTCGCAGTTTGCCGTTACCGGTAACAGTACTGGCTGCAAGATACGGAGCGTAATCCGTGGTGCCGCTTCCCTCCTTATCCGCATTGGCGGTATCGAGCTTGAGATCCAGTCCGGCCACCAGGGTGAATGGCTTGTCATCACCCAGCAGGCGGTATTTGGCGCTTAAGGTGATATCTCCCCACCCCTCCGTCCGGTAATGGTCGGTTGTGTTGGGCGGATTCGAGTAGCTGAGTCTGACACGGTCACTGTAAATATACGGCAGCGAAATACCGACCTGGAGGTCATGTCCGACGCCGAGATCAAGCGCAAGGTCGGTAAATGTAGCGCGATGCACTGCTTCGCCACGCTGGGTATACGGTGCTCTACCCGAGAAATTGTAGACTGAAAAGCCGTAGCCGCTCGTTGCCTCTGCCTCCAGTTGTCCCTTGTCGAGCAGGTCGGTGATCAGCAGTTTATGCTCCGCGTGGGCCACTCCGGCCATTAATATTGAACTGCATACGATCATTGCACATCTTGAAATCATTCCGGTTAATCCTCCTGGTGTTTGTAACAACTCTGTTTTTGTTTTTCAGTTTCACGATTACTCATGATTTTAGAGACTTGCTTCAAAATCCCGGAAATCTTGAAGTAATCATGAGGCTATAATGCTTTATTTTTAACCATTGAAGCTCGGATGGGTCGGATAGGGTTGCCTTGGTAACTTGATTTCGCCCGCCTTATCAAACTATCAAATCCTGATCTCGCAGCATTTCCCGTTGTTGGGCATCGGCTGTGAATCAGGCATGTTGGTGTCAAAGTTTACCCACCTAGCATTCATAACTTACTGATCACGTAAGAGGATAGGGCAACCCTAGAAACTGGCCGACGCAATTAGAGTTTATTCCCCGAAAGGTTGACGGTGATGCCACTCGTCGTCACGCTGATAAAGAGTTTTGTGGGGGTTCCTGATGCGTCAAGGTAGTAGTGATCTTCTTCCGTAGCTGTAACTGTTGCCCCAGTTTTAACAGTCGAATATATTATCAGTATCGATGCACCATTTATATCTGGGAAAAGTTCCCAGTATGACGTTGTTGTCGTTCCATCTGTTCCAGATGACGTGCCAAGATCGCCAAGTTGACCTACTTTAGCTGTTGTTGGTAACATGCCTTGTGACGTCGGTGTATGCGTTACGCCTGTACTGGAAATTGATTTGTAGGGGCTACCATCGGATACTTGAAAGTAATTTGTTGTAGTGCTGCTAATAGGAGTTCCCCCTGCCAGTTGCAGCAACACAAGTGAACGACTCTTGGTTACGTTCTGGCCTTCAAACGTGGTCGCTCCATCTGCTAAAATGGTGAATGATCCAGACCATGCACGCCCCTGTAAGTCAGTGCCAAACAGTGCTGGAAAACTGTATTGTGTTCCTGCTGCTGTCCCCAGGAAAACACCTTTGAATTGTGCCAGGTTTACCGTAGTTCCTGCAGGCGTCGGAGTTGTTGTGCCGCCTCCACCACCGCCACATGCTGTCAATCCAAGCAATACAACAAACAAAAAAACAAATCTCTTCATATGTTCCCCCTTGTTAAATACCCGTGAGCCAGTGGTAGTTCCCCTATTTCATGGATCAGGCTCAACCTTTGATAGAAATACATCAATTGCCTGTTTTATGATCTGGTTATTTTCGCTTTAGTCCTTCCAACGTTTCCTGGAAGCAACCGGTTGAGCCGCGTGTTGGCCCGACCGCCAGGTGAATTCCGCGCCTACATTAACTCTTGCCACATTCTCACCTGTCACTCTTCCCGTCCCACCAAAACCTTGGCATCCTTTTTCTCCAGCTCCGGCACGACACTGAAAGGCAATCTCACGCGAACGCTTGAAGTACTCATGAGGCTGCAATGTATTTTTCAGCTTCACGATTACTCATGATTTTAGAGCCTTGCTTCAAAATCCCAGTAATCTCGAAGTAATCATGAGGCTAAAATGCTTTTGGGTGTCCAGTGAAACAAGCAATCTCAGCGGTGCTTTTCCTTATGCCATTGCTGCTCTTTTTTTCTCTATTTAAAAATCCGATTAGCGCTATTCTTCAGCCGCTGTAGATTCAAGTAGTACGTCTGTCATCCTGAACGAAGTGAAGGATCTGATGTCTGCACAAGCGCCGTAAAACAGATCCTTCGTTGCACTCAGGATGACAAAATGCAACTATGTTCATTCAATAACAAGCTGAAGATCAGCGCTAATCGGATTTAAAAATGAGGCCATGTATTTCATAAACCAACTAGCGACAACTCCTGCTGAGGGTTGCAGTAACAGCAGGTATGACTTGATTTGTTGGAATCTGGGAAGACTGTGGTGCAGATGTTGTTTGACTGAAGGGAATACTGGGGCTTGATGTGCTTCCCTGTGTTGCCGTTACTGATGAAGAATAGCTGGCTTGGACGGGAATCTGCGCTCCATTGTTGTTAACCGTGCTGCTTGTGATCGATGTAATGCCACCTGTTCCAGTCCTCGATGCAAACGTTATTGTAGCAATCTGGCCGCTCCCGGAAAAAGCTTTTGTGCTGATGATAGCAATTTTTATGAGACCTGACTGCGAGGTGTTTGCGGCAAACATTGCTCCGGCAGCAAGTCCACCCAGGGTGACGGTAGGGTTTGCCAGTGAAGCGGAATCATAGGATATGTTGAACTGAATACCTGCAACGCCGTCCATTTCGGTGCCTTGTATGGAGTATGATGAATCACCCGACGGGGTTATGGATACTATGGCTCCAACAGCTTTATGCTCACTTTTTGGGATAGTCGTTGCTTGACTGGAATCTTCAACGTTAAGCGACAGCTTGTTGGTTTGAGAAGAGGGTGGTAAACCTTGGCTGTCGATCATTCTGGTTGTGATCGATGTAATGCTGCCAATCCCAGTCTTTAACCCGAAATTGATTTCAGCAACCTGGCCGCTCCCGGAAAATGCTTTTGTGCTGATGACTGCTATTTTTATGAAACCAGGCTGCGAGGTGTTTGCAACAAACATTGCTCCGGCGACAAGTTCACCTCGGGTGACGGTTGGAGCCGCCAGTGAATCGGAATCATAGGAGATTTCGAGCTGGATACCGGCGACGCCGTCCATTCCTGTGCCCTGAACCGTGTAGGATGAATTACCTGATGGGGAGACAATGAGAGTGGCGGCGCCAATAGTTGTCTTTAAACTGCTACAGTCACCCGTGCTGCTGCCATTACTGCCGTTACTGCATGAGCTGAGGCACAAAGCCAACAGAATTAGCATGACGGTAATGAATGGATTTTTCATAAAATCTCCTTACAATAGTAATAAAAACTGTCGTAGTATTGTCGTAACCTTCACTTTTCCCACCCCAACAAAACTTTGGCATCCTTTTTATCCAGTTCCGGCATGTGACTGAAAGGCAATCTCACGCGACGCCGCAACGACGCAACGAACCCCTAAAACTCTTCAAGTCCGTTGACGATTCGTTTGAAACCATCCTTCATAAGGTTTTCTCCAAAATTGATCAAAAGACCAAGACGACACCCGGTTAAACGTAAATAGGTCAGAAGCTGTTTGGAATGTACCGGCTGCAATCGCTCTACTGACTTCAATTCAATGATGACCTTCTGCGCCACAATCAAGTCGGCTCGAAATCCTTCATCAAAAACAATCTCCTGAAATCTGATTGGCACCGGAACCTGGCGTTCTACGACCAATCCCCGATCAGTCAATTTTCTTGCCAAAATAACTTCATAGACGCTTTCCAGAAGGCCAGGGCCAAGTTCCCGATGCAGTTGGAAAGCTGCATCCATAACGATATTGGCTGTTTCATTTTCAGTCATGCAGCGCATTCCTTTGTTATCATACTTTCGGTTTTCGTTGCGTCGTTGCGGCGTCGCGTGAGTCGGTTTTACCTTTTAAACAGCTGTGTGGAAAACAACTGCCGCCCTTTTCGCCCGACCTGGTCGGCGTCGGCAATGGCAATGATGTACATCACCACCATCACCACCAGAAAATAACCGATCTGAGTCAGCGCTTCGTGCGAGGTTTCTGTGGAACGATCCATAATCTGCGTGACTGGCGTGGTAAGCGTGAGTATGCCGCTGGTGAACAAAACGCTGAACAGGCACCCCTTCTTGATTTCACGATTGTAGAACTGTCCGAACCCCGGATATAAAAGTGAAATCAGGAGTGGCTTCCAGTCCTCCTTTTGAGCCTGCCGGCAATGGAGGCACCCCTCCGCTTCAAGGGGACGGAAGCATTGGGGGCAGAGCTGGGCATAGCCGAACCGGAAACCTTCGCGGCATTTGGTATCCAGCTGCTGCTTGATCTGCTCCAGGATCTGGCTCCCCACTCCGGAAAATTGCAGCGGAGATGACATGGCACTGCCGTGCAGGGTCAGTTTGAGCCGGAACATCTCGGTCTTCAACAGCCGGTTGAGTTGATTGATACCGATTCTGGCCGGCTCCAGTGTAATCGCTGCGATGTCGCCGTAACCGAGCTGCCAATAACCGCTCGGGCGCAATGCCGCAAAGTCGATGATCAAGAGCCTCTGGGTAGTGAGCAGCACCAGGGATGGCTGCTTCAAGAAGGCGTTGCGCTGTAATGCAGTGCATGCCACGATCTGCTCCCCGGCGGTAATCATCCGGGACAGGCTGGTTAAGGCGGCTCGTACCAGCTTTTCAACCTGTTCCTTGCGTGAAGGATTGGTGATACCGCTCTCCACGAAGAAACGGATCGAAAGCAGGATGAAGAGCGTGTTGACCAGCATCAGCGCCGGCATCAGGGATGGATTGTTCCTGAGCACCGGCATGCAGATCAGGACGAAAAAAAACGAGATGATCACTATCAGCAGAGCCAACGAAAATTTCTTCCGGTCGCTGGGGACCGATAAAATGGCGCTCTGTGGGACAAGAGTGTCGTAATCCACGCTCGCCAGCCGTCGTTCCTCATTCTGGCGGGTCTGGTAGTACAGGTAGAAGACCGGCAGGCAGAACAGCAGCAGGGCTGTCAGAGCGCATCCGGATATTCGGGCGTAGTGGGCCTCAAGCCGGTTTGCTTCTTTTGCGAGCAGGTCGAGCTCCGGGCTGAACGATCCCTGGTAACTCTGGTCGGCGGCAGAGAAGAGCGCTACCAGCCGCTGTTGGTTGTCGGTGACCAGTAGCTTCCCGTCCCAGCCGGTCAGATCCCCTGCCTGATACATCTGATGAGGTGGCTGGAGTTCGGCGATGGCGTGCCCGTCATCACTATACAGCATGATGATGGCCTGGCGCAGATCAACGGTATGCAAGAAGGCAAACTGGTCACCGACTTTGGTGAGCAGGGTCGGGAAGCGATAGTTCTTGACCGGCGCCACATTGGCGATTGTTTTCAGGAACTCTCCCTGGCGTGAAAAAAGATCGATACGGAAACAGTTGGTGTTGACTATGATCAGGTTGCCATCCCGGTCGAACAGGATCGAGTTGGGGAATTTCAGTTCTCCCGGATTCTTCCCTTCCCGCCCGAAACTCCTGATGTAGCGACCGTCGGTCATGAACTGGTGGATGACATGATTTGACGAATCAGCAACGAACAGCTCGCCGCTCTTCTGATCAACGACAAATTTGAAGGCTCCACGGAACCTCCCGCCACCATTCACCACTGTCTCCCAGGCACCGTTACGAAGCCGCTTGATGGAGTTGGAGGTGTGATCCGCATGCCACAGCTCGCCGTCAACGTAGAGCAGCTGGGTCAGCATCGTCCCTTTGGGCAGGCTTTGTCTGCCGGTAACCTTTCCGGCGTGATCCAGCAAGACCAGCTCTTCGCCCCAGGAGAGCGCCACCCCTTGCTCTGCGGCCGTGATGAAATTGGGAAACGGCACCCGCTGTTTTTCCCCTTCTGCCCAGAGCCGTATGCCGACGCAGAGGATGACCAGCAGCAGAAAGACCAACAACAGGGACTTGGCGCGCTCTCCTGCCTGCTGCAGCGGGATCTCATTGCGTATCATTTCCCGCAGTGATGGGGAGGATGGTTGTGCTCCGGGAGGCGCCGGCGCCGTCTTGCCAGCAGCTGGGACGGGGCCGGCTTGTGCCGCCGCCTGTCGATTTACGGGGAGGAGGGGGAATTGATGTTTACAGCTCGGACAGATTGCCTGTGCCGCGGTCGAGGGGAGTCGCTCGGCGGCAACATCCTTGCTCAAGCCGCACTTGGGGCAGGTAATGCGTACATCAGCCATGTTCAAAACCTCCGGGGTAACCGTAATGTTCGCTTATGAGGGTGAAGGAAATATCTACAAGCTGCCGGTTAGAATTGGTGCGGCAACAGAGAGACTGAACAGAATCGCAGCCAGATTGCCAATAATTACCGCCAGCAGTATGGTGCGGATCAGCAGGTTTATGCTGTAGTCACGGCGGAACCAGTCAAGATTGATCAGCATGAAAAGGGTCGCCGTCTCCAGTAGCATGACACACAGCTTCCCCAGTACCAGGTTGCCGCCAAACGCGGGGAGAATGACCGGTAACAGCACGATGGACAAGGCGATTGACACCGCCAGATATGCGCTTGCCAGGCGGTAGATGGACAGATGGTAATTCCTCAGCAGGAACATGGTGATCGTTACCTCAAACAGTCGCTCCAGCAGCATGGAGCCGAAGACAATCGCGAATTTCCCGAAAAACGGGATTTGCGCTGCGCAGGCAGGGGCGGCGTGAAAGAAAAGCAAGAACAGCGCTCCGCCAGCCAATGCTGGCCGATTGGTCATGATTCGTAGTGTGGAAGCAGGCACAATTACCTTTCGACTGTTTAGTGGGGGAACAGCACGAATTTTGGGGATATCCATAACAATCGCAGTTGACTCCCCGTTTTTCTTCTCCTCAAAAAGAGATTTTCAGAATCTGTGCACCTTGTCCGCGTGTGGCGGCATAGAGATTTCCATTGCTATCAGTGGCCAAAGCTGAAATAAAATCATTGAAAACAGCTATCTTATTGGTACGTATGGTTTGTTTTGTGTCTATGCGCAAAATCGTATTAGGAAAAACAACGGTATAGATATTTCCCGCGGGGTCTACAGCAATTGGGCTGTCCAGGTATTGGAACTCTGCAATCGTGCTTACCGTGCCATCGGGTGCGATTTTTCGTATCAACGAATTGCCGTTGTCATTAACAAAAAGATTGCCATTGCTATCAATTGCCACGTCGGTTGGATTATTGAAACTTGCAGCAACGCCACTGCCGTTGGCACTCCCCTGAGTACCACTCCCAGCAAATACTGACATGACTCCTTCCGGAGTAAACTTGACGATGCGGTTGTTTGCCCTATCCGCAAGATACAGGTTCCCGCCGGTATCAACCGCCAAGCCACCCCGGCCTATAGAACCAGTGCTGGTTGATGTTTCCCAGTTCGTTGTAATGTTTCTGATGGTTCCTGAACTACTCATCTCATGGAGTGAGGTACCCCAGGTAACTGTTGATTGTGAGTCAAGTTGTGCGGTCATGCCGCTCCCGAAAATATTTCCCGCCGCGTCAATGGCGATTCCCTCCCAGTCAAAAGGTGAGTAGCCGGGAGATAGTGTGGTAACGACTCCGGCCGGGGTTACTTTTCTCAATCCGCCACGATCGGTGACGAAAATATTGCCGGAACGATCGATTGCCAAATGCCCCCCACCCCAAAAAATGGCGTCGGTTCCGGTTCCGTCAGCACACTCTGAGACTATAGTTGCAGAACCGGCAATGACGGTGACCTTGGCGGTTGATGCTATAATGTTCGTTGATCCCGGTTGCTTGGTGGAAACCGTGTTGTTGGCAGGTCCGGTAGAACTGGCTGGTACCGTGACAACTGCCCCGGCTTGCGTGTAATCTGTGCCAAAGGTCCCATTGAGGTAATCCGTGTTGCCATTGGGAGAAACTACGATCGTACCTGCCGGAACAAGTACTGCACTGTTGGCGGTCATGGTGAATGTCGTGCCGGGCGGAATCACCGGCAATGATGTGGCACTGCTGTCGCCTGATCCGCTCCCCCCTCCGCAGGCTGTTAATGCCAGGGAGAGATAACAGATAATTCCTGCCAATAATAAACGACGCATAAAATCCTCCTGTGTGCTGAAATTATGTTGAAGTTTGTAACCTAGCGTCCTGACAATACAATCAACTATCTGTTCTGACTGGACTTAAAGCGATGGTTTGAGATGGTCGGTATGTCGGGCACGGTATGCCATGTGGGACGTAATGTGGGGTACCTGCTTTCTGAAACCGGATGAATGGGACTAGTTCCTATGGCACGAACCATACCAATGTAAACGTTTGGTAAATATTTTTATTTAATTGAAAAGTCAAGTTATTTCATGTGGATATGACGACTTGCGTCGGTGCTGTCAGTTGACTCCCCAGGTGGTGCTGAGTGTCGTAGTTGTAAAGAAACTTTGCAGCTCAAGAAAAATATCCCACAGGCTCAACAGAACAGTAGGTTTAGGGTGTGTGTAAAATAACTTGCGTGTTGTAAAGAAACTTTACACTTTAGGGAGGGGGCGGACCGGGACGTACAGGGATGATAGCTTGATAAATGCCAGAGTTGCGCTATAGTCTCTCCATGCCGTTGGCCGGTTGGTGTTGGTTGGCGTGCATACAATATGTGAGAAAGTTGATACAAGACATGTCCAAAATTCTGATTATCTATGCCAGTACTGACGGGCAAACCAGAAAGATCTGCCAGCGGCTGCAACAGGTTGTTGAGCAGCAGCTACATCGTGTCACGGTTGTTGCGATTGAAGATGTGGCCACGATTGATGCGGCATCCTTCGATAAAATTGTCATCGGCGCCAGTATTCGTTATGGAAAGCACAGTCCGCTGATTGTTAACTTCATCGAGCAGAACCGACCGTTGCTGGAGAGCAGGCCGAATGCGTTTTTTTCGGTGAATGTGGTGGCGCGCAAACCGGAAAAGAGCCGGCCGGAACATAACCCCTATTTGCAGAAATTTCTTCGGCGGATATCCTGGAAACCGGGAACAGTGGTGGTCTTCGCCGGAAAGATCGATTATCCCAGCTACCGGCCGCTTGACCGTTTCATGATCCGGCTGATCATGTGGATGACCAAAGGGCCGACTGACCCGAACGCTGTGATTGAATTCACCGACTGGCAACAGGTTGAGGCATTTGGGCACACTGTTGCTGCCATGTAGCCGCCAAGCCATATAATTGCAGGAGGGATAGCGATGCCGACTTCATTCTCCGGTTTTTCACCCCACAGCCTGGCCTTTCTGGAACAGCTGGCCGCCCATAACAACAAGGGCTGGTTCGAGGAACACCGGGACGATTACGAAGAATATCTGCTGGATCCGCTGAAAAAGCTGGTCAGCGACCTCTCCGCTCCGATGCTGGCCATCGACCCGGAGCTGATTACCATCCCGGCGGTGGACAAGACCATTTCCCGCATCTACCGCGACACCCGCTTTTCCCGTAATAAATCACCCTATAAAACCTCCCTCTGGATCTCCTTCAAACGGCGCAGTACCGACTGGAAAATCGCCCCCTGCTTCTTCTTCGAAATCAGTGCCGACAGCTACCGCTATGGCATGGGATTCTACGGCGCCTCCAAAGAGACCATGGACAACCTGCGCCGCTTGATCGAGACCAAACCGGATGAGTTCAGGAAGAGCGTGGCTCTGCTCGCTACACAAGATCTCTTTATCCTGGAGGGAGAACGCTACAAGCGGATGCTCAACCCCGGTCTGTCCGATGATCTGCAAGCGTGGCATCAACGCAAGAACCTCTATCTGATCTGCAATCGAGTGGCGGGTGAACTGTTGATCCTTACACAGGTCCGATCTGCGGGGGGCAAATTTTAGCGCAGTTGGTTTTATTGTTAAAAACTTGACGTGTGATGAATTTAAGGTAGCCTTCGTGGAGCAGATCACGCAATGGTTACATTCCTCAAGGAGGAGAATATGTTTACCAATCTGAAGGTAGGGACACGGCTGTATACCATTATCGGATTTTTGTCACTTTTACTGGTAATCATCGGCTTTTTGGGATTGAACAGCGCCAAGAGGTCGGACGATGGACTTGACACGGTCTATAAGGATCGGGTGGTTCCTCTGAAAGATTTAAAGATTATTGCAGACATGTATGCGGTCAATATTGTGGATACCTCGCACAAGGTTCGTAACGGCAATCTCGGCTGGGATGAGGGACGCAAAAACGTAGATCAGGCGAGTAAGATGATTGGTGAAAAATGGAAGGGGTATCTGGCGACGAAGCTGGTGGCGGAAGAAATGAAAATCGTTGAAGAGGTCAAGCCGTTGATGAAGTCGGCTGATGCTGCCGTGACCAGGTTGACCGAGATCCTGAAGCGGGAAGACCGTGACGCCTTGACCAAGTTTACCGTTTCCGAGCTGTATCCCGTGATTGATCCGGTGTCGGGCAAATTCAGTGATCTGGTGGATGTGCAGCTCAAGGTGGCCAAGGAAGAATACGATCAAAGTGCCCGAACCTATGATCAGACTAGGTTGGTCTCGATCATAGCAATTGTTTTGGGGGTCGTTTTGTCAGCAGTGTTAGGTCTGATGATCATCCGATCGATCACCATCCCTCTTGCTGCCGGAGTGGTGGTTGCCGAACGGTTGGCCAGCGGAGACCTGACGGTTGAAGTCCAAGTTCATGGCACGGATGAAACCGGGCACTTAATGGGAGCTATCAAAGTGATGGCGGAAAATCTGCGAACCATCATCAGTCAGGTAGCCGGCACATCGTCCCAGGTCGCAGCCGCTGCCAATCAACTCAACCTAACGGCCGAACACATCGCCTCGGGGGTCGAAGAGGTGGCTGCCCAGGCAGGAACCGTTGCGACTGCCGGTGAGGAGATGTCGGCCACCTCCGGTGATATTGCCCAGAATTGCCAGATGGCGGCCGAAGGGGCCCAACATGCATTGCAAACAGCAAATGACGGAGCAGTGGTGGTTGAAAAAACCGTGGCGGTGATGGGACAGATTGCCGCCAAGGTTCAGGAATCAGCCCGGACAGTGGAAAGTCTGGGGGAACGGAGCGACCAGATCGGCGCCATCATCGGCACCATCGAGGATATTGCCGATCAAACCAACCTGCTGGCCCTGAACGCCGCCATCGAGGCTGCCCGGGCTGGTGAACAGGGACGTGGTTTCGCGGTGGTGGCGGACGAGGTGCGTGCCCTGGCTGAACGGACTACCCGCGCCACCCGTGAGATCGGGGAGATGATCAAGGCGATCCAGCATGAGACCAAAGGCGCGGTTGCCGCCATGGAACAGGGTGTCCATCAGGTTGAGACCGGCACCGTTGAAGCGGGGCGTTCTGGTGAGGCGTTACGTGACATTCTGTCCCAGATCAACGGTGTTGCCATGCAGGTTAACCAGATTGCCACCGCAGCCGAAGAACAAACCGCCACCACCCGGGAAATATCCAATAATATGCAGCAGATTACCGAGGTGATCCAGGAGACCTCCCACGGCGCACAGGAATCGGCTACGGCAGCTGCACAGTTGAATGGCAATGCCGAGGAGTTGCAGCGCCTGGTGAGGCAGTTCAAATTATGATGGGGCTTCCGAGCACGGCAGATTACTTTTATGTACCAGGAGATCATATGCAATGTAACCGATACCCTGCTTTTTTAACGCTCATCCTGCTGTCGGTCATACTTCTGTCGGCAGCCAATTCCTTCGCTGCTCCCCAGGAAAGCTTGATCGACATGACCTTCCCTTTTTCGGAAGAATCAATCTATTGGCCCACCGACAAAACGTTTACCCCCACCACAGTCTTCAAGGGAAAGAGCGCCGGGGGGTACTGGTATGCTTCCAATCAATACGCCGCCTCGGAACATGGCGGTACGCACGTCGATGCGCCGATCCACTTTTACCAACAGGGACGTACCATCGGCCAGATTCCGTTGCAGGAATGGATCGGGCCGGCGGTTAAAATCGATGTGACCAAAAAAGCGCTTGCCAATCGTGACTATCAACTGACGTCGGAAGATATTCTGGCCTGGGAACAGAAGCACGGCCGCATCCCCTCCGGCGCGTGGGTAATCATGCAGAGTGGCCTGGACGGGCGCTCCTATCCGAACAAAAAAGAGGTACTCGGCACTGAAAAGACCGGCCCGGCGGCGGTGGCAGAACTGCACTTCCCGGGCTTCTCGCCGGAAGCGGTCGCGTATCTCCTGGCGCAACGGACGATCACCGGCATTGCCATTGACACCCCGAGTATTGATCCGGGAACTTCCAAAGACTTCGTGGTGCATCAAAGGATCTGCCAGGCACAGAAGCTGGCGCTGGAAAATATTGCCAACCTGGAGAAGATTCCCGAATCGGGCGCCATGCTGTACGTGATCCCCCTGCTGATCAAAGATGGCACCGGCGCACCGGCCCGGGTCTTTGCCAAGCTTCCCTAGAACTGCCTGTGTCAGAAGTTGATTACCCGAAAGGCGTCGCAATGATCTCACCCTCCATCCCAGCGCAGCATGACAGGAAGGCCTCGATCCGAATCCCTTTCAATGTTTCCTTCCTTGCCCTGGCAATGGAATTTGCCGACAAGGGGGCGCATGGTTTCGGCTATGGCAGCCGGGAGGCGGGAGGGTTGATGCTGGCAATGGAAGAGCTGTTCTCCTTTTATGAGCGCCAGGCTGTCGCCGGTTCCGAGGTGGAGCTCGAACTGCTGGATCAAGGATTTCGTCTGGCGCTGGCGATCTCCTTTCGCTTGGCCAATCCGGATATGCGCGCCTTTAATCTGACCTGGAACGTCTGCCATGATAACGAAGAGTCGCTGGAACTGCTGGGGCCGATGATCGCTGCCCGGACTGTCTCCAGCCTGCGGCTCGATTTTGGCGCCAACGAGCAGGTGGTGCTGCGTCTGACCCGTGATCGTGACTACCCTTTGGCCAGTGCGGTTGCGTTTCCCCCACCTGCGCTCGGAACAACCGTGCGTCTGAACGATCCCACCGCCGACGACCTGCGGCATTTTGCCGCCATGGCAGTTGCTTCTGGCGCTCCCTTTATTCCACCCTTTCTGGCCCGCCCTGGCATGGCGGCCGACATGCTGTCAGCCGGGCATCTGCACGCCATCCTGGCGCTGGACGGTGACTGGATCGTGGGTGGTGTGCTGTGGCGGCCGCTGACCGGCTCCTGCCTGGAATTGTACGGCCCGTACCTGTTCGCTGAAGATCCGCACGATCGGGTATTGATGCTGCTGCTGGACGAAGCGGTGGGGCGGATCTCCCGTTCCCGTTTCCGGGGAGTGGTACGGCGCCAGGGGGCGCTGACGGCCCACGAACGTTTCTTCGATTTCCTGGGTGAGCTAGCGTTGACCGGCATCAGCGGCACTGCTGCCCACTGCACCTACTACTACCGTCAGTTACGGGAAGAGAGCGGCGGCGTGGTTTACTGCTCGGGAACGCTGGCTGATTTTCTCCGTCAACAGTACGACCGTCTCTGTCTCCCCCGTCAACTGCGCGAAAGCACGCCTGACCTGAACCGTCTGCGCCCGTTCTCTGTGCTGGCGGTGGAACTGGAGTACCCCCGTTCCCTGGCAATTATCCGCCCGTTGTGCGCCGGCCGGGATATGGCCGCCAATCTGACTGCCCATCTGGAACTGTTGCAGAACCAGGGGATCAACAACTTTATGGTTGAAATCAATACCGGCCGGAGCGAGGACACCGCCTTTGCCGATGCGCTGCAAGCCACCGGCTTTGTGCCGCGTCTGCTGATACCGGATGCCGGGCAGGGTGACCTGGTGATCTACGACCATTCCGGCGGAATGGGCAGTCATGAATCTTGATCTCCTGATTCCCGAGTATGTGCGCAATTTTCAGGCTTATCTGCCGAGCAAGCCGGATCATCTGCTGCAACAGGAGTATGGCGTCCCGTTTCTGCACCGCTTGAACAATAACGAAAACCCGCTTGGCCCGCCACCGGCTGCTGCACGGGTCATTGCCTCCTTTCCACCGGAACGGGCAGCAATCTATCCCAGTGGTGACTCCTACGACCTGCGGGAAGCGCTGGGGCTTCGCTTCGGCGTCTCTCGTGACCGTTTTCTGGTCGGCAACGGCTCCTGCGAGGTGATCTCCTCGGTGATCAAGGCGTTCTGTCAAGCGGGGGATAATATCATCACCGCCGACAAGACCTTTGCAGTTTACGAATGGGTGGCCGAGTTCTCCGGCATTGAAGCGCGACTGGTACCGCTACGCGACTACGCCTTTGATCCCCAGGGGATGCTGGAGCGGATTGATTCCCGCACCAAGATCCTGTTTGTCTGCAACCCCAACAATCCGACCGGCAGCTATTGGAGCCGCCAGACCCTGATCGATTTTCTGGAACAGGCCGGTCCGGAGCGGATTGTCGTGGTGGATGAGGCCTACCGGGAGTATGTGGAGCATACCGACTATCCGGATGCCATGGAGCTGATGGAACGCTTCCCCAATCTGGTGCTCTTTCGCACCTTCTCCAAGATGTATGCCCTGGCCGGTTTGCGGGCCGGTTACCTGATGGGGAGTGACGAGGTGGTGGATGCGGTGCGGCGCACCAGCGTCGCCTATTCGGTCAATGTGCAGGCCCAGCAGGCGGCCTTGGCGGCTCTTTCCGACGATCGGGAGCATATCGCCGCCACCCGGGCGCTGGTACGGGAGGGGAAGAGCTTCCTGCGCCCGCTCTGTGATCGGCTTGAACTGGAAACGGTGGGAGGGGAAGGGAACTATCTGATGATCCGGGTACCGATCAACGATCTGCTGATGTACCGGCGCTTGATGAAGCGCGGCATGATGGTCCGCTCCATGACCGGTTTCCGCTATCCGGGGTGGATCCGGGTGACGTTGCGGGAAATGGCGGTGATGGAGAGTTTTGCCGAGGCGCTGGAAGCGGAAGTGAAAGCGATTCGCAGCTGAAAGCCGACCGCTACAATCATACTAGCAAGTTAGATGTTACGGAGTCGTAGCGTATGTCAACAGCACCAAAACCACTGAAAGCCGGCACAACAGAAATCCGGGGGGATGCCGCTGCCAAGGCTGCCGGACGGGAACGCTATGCGGCGGACCTCTACCCGGAAGGTTGTCTCTGGGCTGGCGCGGTGCGCAGCGACCTGCCGTGCGGCCGGATTGTGTCAGTTGATGTTTCCGCAGCAGCTGAGTTGTCCGGCGTGGTGCGGGTCCTGACCGCCGGCGATGTCCCCGCCAGCAACCGCCAGGGGATTATCCACAAGGATATGCCGGTGTTGTGTGATGCGGTCGTGCGCTACTGCGGTGATCCGGTCGTCCTGGTGCTGGCTGAAAGCAGGGAACTACTGGCAGCGGCCATCTTGCTGGTGCGGGTGGAGATCGAGCCGCTCCCGGCGGTCTTTGATCTGGACAGCGCCCTGGCGCCCGACGCCCCGCTGTTGCATGACGATCGCCCCGGCAATCTGCTGGCACAGGCTACCATCCGCAAGGGAGACGCAGACAGCGCCTTGGCGCAGTGCGATGTTGTCGTGGAGGGGGAATTCAGCACTGCGGTGCAGGCCCATGCCTTTCTTGAGACCGAGAGCGGCATCGCCCGGATTGAAGATGATGGCGGCCTGTTGATGGAGGTTTCCACCCAGTCCCCCTTCCGTGATCGCTTTGAGATCAGCCATGCCCTCGGAATTCCGTGGGACAAGATCCGGATGGTCGCCCCGGCGCTGGGAGGGGGCTTCGGTGGCAAGGACGGCGCTACGGTGCAGTGTCTGCTGGGGCTGGCTGCCCTGCATGCGGAAGGGCGCTGGGTACGGATGCAATGGGATCGTGAGGAGAGTTTCCGGGCCGGTTACAAACGCCATGCCTGCCGCATGAGCTATCGTCTGGGAGCTTCCCGCGATGGCACCCTGCAGGCGTTGCAGGCCCGGCTCTGGTACGACACCGGCGCCTATGCCCATCTGGGCGCCGAAGTGATGGAACTTGGCATGGAGCATGCCGGTGGACCGTACCGGATTCCCCACACCCTGGTCGAGGGGTGGTGTGTCCACACCAACAACCCGGTGGCCGGGGCGATGCGGGCCTTCGGTGTCTGCCAGGCAACCTTCGCCTTCGAGTCGATGATGGATCTGCTGGCGGGAAAGCTGACTCTTGACCCGCTGGAACTGCGGATCAGGAATGCCCAGCAAAAAGGTGATCTGAATTGCGCCGGCGTACGGCTGGAAACTTCCACCGGTATCAAGGGGTGTCTGGAACAGCTGCGGCAGCATCACTGGTGGCAGAAGCGGGATGAGTGGAAGCGCTCAGCGCCGTTACACAAAAAGCGCGGCGTCGGACTGGCGGCTGTGTTCAATGCCGCCGGCTACGGCGGCGGGGTGCGTGACTCCGCCATTGCCAAGATCGAGTTGACTCCGCAGGGAGATTTTATCGTCCATAACAGTGTGGCCGATATGGGACAGGGAAATTCAGCCGCCTTTCAGCAGATTGCCGGACATATTCTGTCGCAGGATGCCCCCCGCATACTGCTGCGGCAGCCGGATACCCGCATTGCCTATCCTTCCGGATCATCCTCCGCCGGCCGCACCACCTACAGCTACGGCAAGGCGCTGATCGAGGCGGCGGAAGTGATGAAAGCGCGTCTGATCAATCGTGCCGGCCTGATCCTGTTCCTGCAGGATGATACGGGGCTGCAGATGGAACCGGGACGGGTGCTGCACCAGCCGAGTGGTCGGGAGGTGAGCCTGGAGCGTCTGGCTGCCCTCATGCAGCCGGAGGAACGGGTCTGTCTGGGACAGTTCGTCGCACCGGTCTGTCAACAGGTCCCGGCCACGGCCAACGGTTTCTTCATCGGCTTCCCGCACGTGATCTTCGGGTATGGCGCGCATCTGGCGCTGGTCGAGGCCGATACCCTCACCGGATCGGTCGAAGTGCGGGAGTATCTGGCGCTGACCGACGGCGGGAACGTCATCAATCCGGGGATGTTCCACCAGCAGGTGCAGGGTGGGGTGGCCCAGGGGATCGGCTATGCGCTGATGGAGGATTTCGTGATGGAGCAGGGTCAGGTCAAGAGCGGATATTTTGCCTCCTACCTGATACCGGGGAGCCTGGATATACCGGAAATCGTTTCCCTTATCCACAACGGGGAAGCGGAACACACCGGCCCGTTTGGCATGAAGGGGATCGGCGAGGTGGCCATGAACGGACCGCTGCCGGCAATCGCCAACGCCCTGGCCGATGCCGGCGCAGCACGCATCTGCCATGCCCCGCTTACGCCGGAGCGGGTGCTGATGGCAGGGGAGGAACGGCAATGCAGCTGAATTTTACACTCAACGGCAACCGGATCACCTTTGAGACTCCCGGTGACCGGCGAGCCATCGACCTGTTGCGGGAGGATCTGGGATTGACCGGCAGCAAGGAGGGGTCCGGCACCGGCGAATGCGGCGCCTGCACGATCCTGGTGGATGGTGTGCCGAAACTGGCCTGTCTGATGCTGGCCGCCCAGCTGGAGGGGAGACGGGTGGAGACGGTTGAAGCGCTGCAACAGACGGAAGAGGGACAACGGCTGATGACCGCTTTTGCCGAAGAGGGGGCGGTACAGTGCGGCTACTGCATTCCGGGGATGGAGATGGCGTCGCTGGCGCTGGTACGGCGCCGGGAACTGCTGACACGGGAACAGATCAGGAACGGCCTGGCGGGCAACCTCTGCCGCTGCACCGGCTATGTCAAAATCGTCGATGCGGTGGAACGGGCGGTCAAGGAGTGTGCTTCCCCATGAGAACGCTCCTGTTTCCCACCACCTGCGGCGAACTGTTCCAGCTGTTGGCGGAACTGCCGGAGAGCCGTATCATGGCCGGTGGCACCGATCTGCTGGTGTCGCTCCGCACTGCTCCGCCAGACCAGAGGGGGGTGATCTGTCTGGGACGAATCGAGCAACTGTCGGCGCTTGTCCTGGAGCCGGACGGCAGTGTCAGCATCGGAGCGGGCGTCAACTTCAGCCGGATCATGAACGACCCGTTGCTGAAGGAACGTTATCCGCTCCTGAGTCAGGCGGCTGCCACCGTCGGTGGACCGGCGATCAGGAACATGGCCACCATCGGCGGTAATATCGCCAGTGCCTCACCGGCTGCCGATTCATTGCCGCCGCTCTACCTGCTGGATGCCGTGCTTGAAATCAGTGCTGCCGATGACTCCCGCATCATTCCGATCGAGCAGTTCATTCTCGCTCCACGCACGACGCAGTTACGACCGGGTGAGATTATCAGCCGGATCAGGCTTCCGGCTGCCGGAAGATGGGATCTCCACTATTTTGAAAAGGTCGGACGGCGCAAGTCAATGGCCATCGCGGTTGCTTCCCTGGCTGCCATGATCCGGCTGCAGGATGGTCGCATCAGCGCAGCCCGCCTGGCATATGGCAGTGTCGCCCCGACGGTGCTCCGCTGCCGGATAGCGGAGCAGGCGCTGGTCGGACTCCCCTTGGACGCTGAATCGCTCGCGATGGCTGCCGGAATTGTCCGGGAAACGGTGCGGCCGATCGATGACCTGCGCGCCTCGGCGGTCTATCGCCGGACTGTGGCGGGAAATCTGCTGCAGCGCCTGAACGGGGTTACGCTAACCACGCCCACACGGAATCACTAATCACAACTGGAGGAGTGCTGAAACATGGAACAGACAATCAGGTATCACGATGGAGTAGGGATAATCACTCTGGTGGGACGTTTGGATTCTGACGCGGCGCCGCTGTTCGACAGCTGGTTTGCCGAACAGGACCAGGCGGAGTGTCGCGGCTATGTTCTCGATGTCGGCCAGGTCCCCTACCTGACCAGCGCCGGTTTGCGAAGCATGCTGAAAATCTGGAAACGGATGGATGCCCGGGGTGGCAAGCTCACCTTCTGCGGCATGACGCCGCCGGTGCAGGATCTGTTCAAAATGGCCGGCTTTACCCAGTACCTCCTGCTCTACAACAGTGTGGAAGAAGCATTGGCGGCATTGGCGTGAATTACGACAGTTGGGGCACGGAGTCACAAAGGCACAGAGGGAATCACAAGGAGCAGGGGATGAACTATCACAATCTACTGATGACAATCGAAGACGGGGTCGCCACCATTACGGTCAACCGCCCCCAGGCCATGAATGCTCTTAACCTGGCCACCCTGCAGGAGCTTGCGGATGCTGTGCAGACCGTGTCAGCCGTGGCTGACGTTCGGGCCGTCATTATCACCGGGGCCGGCAGCAAGGCCTTTATTGCCGGCGCTGACATCGGCATGCTGGTGGAACTTGATCCGTGCGCTGCCCGGGAACTGGCCACACTGGCGCACGGGATCTACGCCAACATCGAACAGGGGGGGAAACCGTTCATTGCCGCCGTCAATGGCTATGCGCTGGGAGGTGGGTGTGAGCTGGCCATGAGCTGCGATCTTCGCATTGCCGCCGACACCGCCAAATTCGGCCAGCCGGAGATTACCATCGGCACGCTCCCCGGCTTTGGCGGCACCCAACGCCTGCCGCGGCTGGTCGGGAAAGGGAGGGGGCTGGAGATGATCATGACCGGCGAGATGATTGATGCCCGGGAGGCGTGGCGCATCGGACTGGTTAACCAGGTGGTGCCGCCGGAAGAGCTGCTGCCTGCTGCCCGGACACTGGCCCTGAAGCTGGCCGCCAAAAGCAGGGCGGCCATGAAATCATGCAAGCAAGCGGTGCACAACGGGCTCGGGATGGAACAGAACCTGGCCTGCCGCTACGAGGCCGATCTGTTTGCCCTCAGCTTTGCGACGAGCGACCAGAAGGAAGGGATGCGTGCCTTTCTCGAAAAACGACCGGCACGGTTTACCGACCGTTAGGTTTCAGTTTAATGCCAGCGGTACAAGGCTGCCCCGAAGGTCCATCCGGCACCGACACCGGCAAAGGCGATCAGGTCATCTTTTTTCAGTTCTCCTGCCCGGTTGACTTCATTGAGCAGCAAGGGAATCGTGGCTCCCGAGGTATTGGCGTAGCGCTCCATGTTGTGGCGCACCTTCTCAAACGGTATGTTGAGCCGCTCTGCCATCTTTTTCAAGGCCCGGATGGCCGGTTGGTGGGGAATGACCCAGGTGATATCTTCTTCGCTCAAGCCGCAGCGCATGAGCACGGAAATGATCGAACCGGGGAGCACTGAGGTGGCTGCCTCGTAGACCGCATTCCCGTCCATGGAAAAAGTGCCTGCTCCATCGTAGATCGTAAAACCATCGGTAAAGTTGGTGTTGGAGAATATTCTCGCTTCAAACAGGCTGTTTTCGTAGTCGCTCCTGGTCAACAGCACGGCGCCGGCCCCATCACCGAAAAAAACGCAATCCCGCCGGCTCCAGTCGATCACCGACGAGGTTATGTCGGCGGCAATCACCAGTGCGTTGTCATGGGCTCCGGACTTGATCAGGTTGGCGGCGATGGTCAGGCCGTACATGAAGCCGGTGCAATGGGCCACCAGGTCGAAGGCCGGCGCGAAGTTGGTGATCCCCATCTTGTGCTTGGTCAGGCAGGCGGCAGAGGGAGCCTGCCGGTCCGGAGTAAAGGTTGCCAGTATGATCAGGCTGACATCTTCCTTGTCAATTCCGGCGTTTTCCATGGCTGCCAGGCCGGCGGCAGCCGCCAGGTCAGAGGTGGTTTCCCCGTCGGAGATGTGGCGTTGCCTGATGCCGAGATTCTCCACAATCCAGGCGTCACTGGTGGGAACTCCCATGTCAACGATATCCTGATTCGTGAGAATTTTTTTGGGCACGGCGGAGCCGGTACCGGCTATGCGGACATTCTTTAACGAGTAATCCATATTTTCCCCCCTCTGTTCGTTGATCGTGCCGCATAACTATACCATGTCTCATAACGATGAAAAGTAGCGCAGTATCAAAAAGAGAGGGGAATGCCATGAACAACGTGGATGTGACACAGATCGGAGTGGCCGGTTGCGGGGTCATGGGGAGCGGTATTGCCCAGAGCGCAGCAATGGCGGGGTACCGGGTCGTGCTCTACGGCAGGAGTGCGTCGGCAGTCGGGAAAAGCCTGGAACAGGTCACGTCAAGCCTGGTCAAACTGCACGAGAAAGGAATCTTGACGGAAACGCCGGAGACGGTCCTGGGGCGGATCTCGCCGACAGTGAATCTCCAAGTCTTTTCATCCTGCGGCCTGGCCATCGAAGCGGTCACGGAGGATCAGGAACTCAAGAGCTGGTTGCTGCGGGAGCTTGCCGCCATTATACCGGAAAGTGCCATACTGGCCAGCACGACCAGCAGTCTTTCCGTAACCGAGCTGGGACGGGCCTCCGGGATACCGGAACGGTTCATTGGCATGCATTTCATGAATCCGGTCCCGCTGATGGGGGTGGTGGAGTTGATCTTTGGCGAACAAAGCTCGGCTGAAACCATTGCCCTGGCCGAGCAGATCATCATTGGGCTCGGGAAGGTCTTTGTGCGCAGCAATGACCGCCCCGGTTTCATCATCAGCCGCCTGCTGTGTGTTTTGATCAACGAGGCGTTTGAGATGCTGCGTGAAGAGGTGGCCGATGCCGAGGAGATTGATGCTGCCATGAAGCTGGGCGCCAATCACCCGATGGGGCCGCTGGCCTTGTCCGATCTGATCGGGCTTGATGTTATCAAACGTGTGCTGGAAATCCTCTCCAACGGCATTGGCAGCCACAAGTATCTGCCGTCTCCTCTGCTGTGCGACTATGTCGCCCAGGGACGGTTCGGGAAAAAGAGCGGGCAGGGGGTGTACGACTATCGCAGCGTCTGATGTAGTAATACGGGAACACCCTGATTTGAACCGTGTGAGGTACTAATGGCTGAACTCTGTGTAAATCAACATGATTGTGTCGGCTGCGGAGAATGTGCCGCCACCTGTCCGTTGCGGATCATCCGTCTGTTGGACGGCGGCTATCCGGTGTTCGTGAATAACGGCCCCGAGCGTTGCATCATCTGCGGTCATTGTGAATCGGTCTGTCCCGTGGCGGCCATCACGATCCGTGACCCGCGCCTTGATCCAACCCGTTACAGCGTCGATTACCCCCCGCTCCCCAAAGAACAGTTTGCCCACCATCTGCGGATGCGCCGTTCGATCCGCCGCTTTGTTCCGCAGCCGGTCAACAAACAGCTGTTGCAGGAGTTGCTGGATTTGATGCGCTATGCCCCCACCGGCGCCAACCGGCAGGAAATCAAGTGGCTGGTGCTGTATGATACTGCCGAGGTGCGTCGCCTGACCGGGCTGGTGGTGGAGTGGTTAAGATCCCTTGTCGAACAGGGGGCGCCGCTTGCGCTGATGATCAATGCGCAGGGGATGATCAAATCGTGGCAGAAAGGGCATGACCCGATCTGTCGCAATGCCCCCCATCTCCTTATCCCCTATGCCGATCAGCATGAGGTGGTGGGAAAGGTGGACGGTATCATCGCCCTCTCGTATCTCGACCTGGCAGCGCCGGTCTATGGTCTCGGTACCTGCTGGGGAGGGTACTTTCAGCTGGCCTGTGAAGAGTGGCCGCCGCTGTTGGCTGCCCTGGGGTTGCCCGATGGTCATCTGCCGCTCTATGCCATGATGCTGGGACAGCCGGATGTCCGCTACCACCGCCCTCCGCAACGGAACAGGGGGGATGTAACCTGGCGCTGAACCGTCCCGCAGTGCCGTTCAGGTTTCTGTACTCCGGGGAGTCGTACACTCCTGGCTCCGTTGCCAGTCGGCGCGGACCATGGCAAGAATTTTTCCGGCACGTTCGGAATAGAGCTTGATGGTGTCGAACTCCGGTTGTTCGAAGCGCTTCTGCATCAACAGGCCGTCATTACCGAACCAGGCCGGTAAAAAGCCGCCGAGAAAAAAGCCGGCGGTGCGGAGCATCTCGACGGTCGTGGCTGCCGCCGGGGTGCCGAGCGGCAGGAAACATTGCAGCACGACATACCGTTGGGAACGGAGTTCCTTTTCCAGGTCTGCCAAGCGTTCGGCCAGATCCTCCCCCGGTTCGTTGATCGTACAGCGGCAGACGCCGGCACCCTCGAAACGATCCAGGCTGATCATCGATTCATGCTTGAGCGGCAGATCCTGGGCAGGAACGATCTCCCGCTCAAGCGCGCACCCTTCCAGCATGAACCTGATCTGTTGCTCGTAGCAGTCAGGCAGGCAGAGCCGGCGCGGCTGGTCGTTGCCGATCCGGAAGTACAGCAGGCAACTAACCCGGCCGCTCGATGCCTCTTCTTTCGCATAGGCGCTGGCAGGCATCAGGTCTACTTCCAGGGCGGTTTCAATCATTCCGGTCGGACCGGCCACCTTCTGGGTGATGATGTGGTTGCAGACTGCCTCGCCGAAGGAGTGTTTGACGATGCCGTCTCGCATCAGGGAGAAGAGCAGCTCGGTGCAACGTTCATAGACGTGGCAGGAACGGTAGGCTGGCAGGGTAAGCCCCTGGCCGACTTCATACATGTCCGGGTTGGGGGCGGAACTGCGGTAGAAGGCGAGATGCCCGATTATCTCGCCGCTGCCGGTGCGGGCCACCACGCTCCTGATACGGCCCGACCGGTTCGCTTCCGTCAGCTGTTCCGGGATATAGAAGGTGTCGATCGGGTAGCCGTCGCCATACACGGCGTACATGAGTCGCGCCACCCCATAGCCATCCTCCGGCTGGTAAAAGCGTACCTCGAACTGCTCCCCGCCGGTTATGGGACGGGTGTCCTCGCGCAGGCGTCTGATCGCCTCTTCACGGTTGCTCATGGAATGATTCACCTCTGTTGTGTTTGTTGATCGTGTAATTTGTGTGCCGAATCTCAGGTTTTCAGGGAGGCTTTGTGGCTAAACATTCCGGGCTGTTCAGTGCCGGCTTTGTGCTGATCAATTTCCAGTTTGCGCTGGTGACAGCCATTGCCGCCCTGTTTTTCTCCTTTGCCGGCTATCTGCAACTGCTCGGGATCAATCCGGCCATGGCCGGTTTCATCATCAGCGCCGATGCCCTGGCAGCCTTGATCGTCCAGCCGCTGATCACCCCCCTGATCCATCCCGGTACGGTGCGGCGCTGGCTGCTGGGCGGTTCGCTGACCCTCTCGGCTGCCCTGTGGATGGTGGCCCATGTCACCACAGCTCCGCTCCTGATCATGGCGCGCCTGCTGCAGGGGAGCGGTTTTATCTGCGTACTCGCCTCCCTGATCACCATGCTGGTTCCGTTCATCCCCCCCGGGATGAGTGGCCGCGCCTTCGGCTATGTTTCCCTGATCCGCCTGATCCCCTATGCGGTGATCCCGCTGCTGTTTACCCGGTTTTCCCTTACTCCCGCATCGTTTGCGCCACTCCTGGATCTGGCGTCGCTGGTGGCGCTGCTGCCGCTGCTCGGATTGCTGCTCCCCCTGGCTCAGGATGCTGAACAGCCGGAAAACTCCCGTCCCCCCGGCCTGTCCGGCCTGACGGCCAGCCTCCGTTCTCCACCGGTGACGCTGATGCTGCTGTCAGCGCTGCTGTTCTTCTGTGGCTATTCCACCATATTTTTCTACCTGAAACAGTTCGCTAGCGGGGAGGGAATCGGCAATGCCGGGTTGTTCTTTACCATCGCCACGCTGGCGATGATCGCCGTACGGCTGCTGGGGGGAACTCTGTTCGACCGTTACAACAAGGGGATGCTCTGCGGCGGCGGGTTGGTCGGGGTTGCCGCCTGCTACGCACTGCTGCCGTGCTGCAGCTCCAGCGGATTGTTCTTTCTGTTGGCTCTCTGCTCCGGCCTGGGGTGGGGGATTGCCATGCCGCTCCAATCGGCAGCCATGTTTGATCTTTCCGCTCCGGCAACCCGGGCGATGAACCAGAACCTGTTGCTGGTCATGATGCAGGGGGGCTTTTTTCTCGGACCGTTTCTGGGGGGGCAACTGATCTCCCGCTTCGGCTATGACACCCTCTTCATCGTGCTGGCCGTGATCACCCTGGCGGCCGCCGTGTTGATGCTGCGGATCGCTCCGTTATGCAGGCATGATTAATCGGTAAACGATTGGGCGCGCAGCCGATCGGCCTGCACCAGCTCGCGGATCTGTTTGGCCCGGGCGGAATGGAGCTGCAGGGATGCAAAGTCAGGATCAACCCACAGTTTCTGCATCAGAAGCCCGTCATCCCCGAACCAGGCCGGTAAAAAACCTCCCAGGAACAGCCCCGAGCGGCGCAGCTGTTCCACCACCGCTCCTCCCCAGGCTGCTCCCAGTGGTACAAAGCATTGCAGCACGGCATACGCTTCCTGCTTGAGCTCCTGCTCCAGCAAGCGCAGCTGCTCGGCCAGATCTTCCCCCGGTGCGGTAATGCTGCAGCGGGCCACCCCCGCCTCGGGGAAACGCACGGTTTCAAGCCGGGCCGCGCCGCCTGTCAGCTGCAGATCGGGCACAATCTCCTGGCGGTCGAGCATGGTTCCGGCCATCAAGAAATCGAGCTGACTGCGGTAGCAGGCGGGGATGCAGAGCGGTCGCCGCTGATCCCGCGCCACCTTGAAGGCCATGATACAGCCGACCCGGCCAGGGGCGCTCTGCTCGGCCCGGTAGGCCCGCGCCGGCATCAGGGCCGGTTCCAGGGCGGTTTCGACGGCGCCGCTCGGCCGCATCAGTTTCTGGGTAGTAACATGATTGCAGACTGCCTCGCCAAACAGCCCGTCGATGCCGTCACTCCCCAGCAACGACAGCAGCAGGGAATTACAGCGGGCAAAGGCGAGGGTGGAACGGTAGGCGGGGAGGGTCAGCCCCAGTCCGTATTCGTACAGATTCGGGTTGGAGGGGGAACTGCGGTACAGGGCGATGTGTGACACCACCGCACCGCTCTCCGTGCGGGCGACTACGCTGCACACTTCCCGGCTGGCATTGACCGCCGTGATCCGCTCCGGAAGGTAGTAGGTGTCGATCGGGTAGCCATCGCCATAGACCGTGTAAAAGAGGCGTGCCACGCCAGGGGCATCTTCCGGCTGAAGGAAGCGTACCGTAAACGGCTCTCCCTCCGGTAAGGGGCGCTGGTCGGTTGCCAGCCGGGCAATGGATTCCTGGCGTGCGGTCGGCATCAGCGGTTTACAAAGTCAACGAAATCATTGATGGTCTTGATCCGTAGTGAATCGGTGTCAGTCAGTTTGACATCGTACTTTTCTTCCAGCGCCACGGCAAAGGCCGGACAGTCGACCGAATCGACTCCCTGTCCCGATAGTGGCAATGCCGGATCGAGCCCCTCCACCAACTCCTGTTCCAGTCCGATCGTAAGCATCAGTTCCTTCATCTCTGTTACGGTTGCGGCCATGTTGTTTCCCCTTTCGTGGTGTGCTGACTGCAGATTTTGAAACTATACCAGAGCGCTTGAAAAGCACAATCGTTGCTGCTTGGTTTGTGTGAATTTATTTATGCGAATTTGTTTTTGTTTGACCAAGGTTGGCAAGAGTGCTATGGCTCCCCCATGAACCTTGATGCCCCCCTCTTTTTCGGTCATAGCGTGCCATGTGACGCGTCGCTTGGGGAACTGCTGGCTGCCTGCCGTGACTTGCTGCGGGACAACAGCTTTCCCACGTTACGGCTCTGGCATGAACGGGGTGGGAAGGTGCTGGGGCATTTTCAGGTCTATCTGCCGGAGGAAATTGCCCATGCGGCCGGAGTCCTCCCGGTGAAGCTCGGTTGCAGCACCGCTTGGGAAGGGGGGGCGGATGTGCATTTCGGCTCGTATCTCTGTTCGATCATTAAAAATTCTCTTCAGCAGGCGGTCAGCCATCAACTGGAACTGGATCTGTTCGTCACCCCCTCCATCTGCGATGCGGCCCGCAACCTGGCGGCGGTCTGGTCGCGCAATTTCAGCTACCCTTGCCGTACCCTCTATCTGCCACAACAGATTACTGCTCCCGCTGCGGTTGACTATCTGCGGGCTGAATATGCCGGGTTTGCACGTGCTCTGGCGGAGTTAACCGGAGAGCTGCCGGATAGTGACGCCTTGAACGTTTCAATTGCAACTTATAACCGCAATCGGGCGTTGGTGCGGCAACTGTACGACCTGAAAGGGAGAGAACCGTGGAAGTTGCCGGTTGACGTGGGGTATCTGCTGACTGCCGTGGGTGCTCTGCTGCCGTGTCAGGAACATACTCGTTTGCTGGAAACGGCGCTGGAACTGTTGCAGACCCGGAAAGATGCGGAGCATGACGGCAGAATCCGGGTGCTCTTGCACGGTTGCTTTTGTGAACAGCCGCCTCTGGAGATGCTGGAGGCGATTGCCCGGAACTGCCACGTGGTTGATGATGACCTGTTGATCGGTCTGCGCTGGTTGCAGGGTGATGTTGTCTGTGGTGCGGATCCACTGGAATCTTTGGCCCGCGCCTATTGTGAACAGTCTGCCGGCAGTCCGGTGCAGCACGACAGCCGCCGCCCGGGCGTCGATCTGCTGCAGCAGGTGCGGCGACTGGATGCCCGGGCAGTGATTCTCGCTGCTCCCAAAATGTGTGAGCCGGGACTGGAGGAACTGGTGCCGATCGGTGCGGCGCTTGATCGTGAGGGGATCCCGGCGTGCGTCTGTGAGTTTGAGCAGGGGATGACCTCGTTTGATCAGCTGGAGTTGCAATTGGAAACCTTTGCGGAAAACATTCTTTACGCCGATGTTCCGGGAGAACGGTAACCATGTCGGCGCCGATCCGTGCCAAACTGGAGGCCGCCGGTCTGCTTGAAGCCTGGAGTAGCGGGCTGACCGAAGGCGCCCGGCGGGGAGAACGGGCCGCCTATAGCTTTGTGATGGGAAGTTGCGCCGAGTTGCTGGCAGCCTTTGATATCCCGTTGTTCCTGCCGGAGATCAATTGTTTGCAAACCGCGGTGCAAGGCACGGCGCAACACTTCCTGGAACGTGCCGAGGAGCACGGCTTTTCTCCCGATGTCTGTAACTATTTGCGAGCTGATATCGGCATGCACCTGGCCGGGCGGGAGCTCCCCGGCCGGCAGCTGCCGCTCCCCTGTCTGGCCATTGCCTCCACCGCCTGTAATACCTACGTCAAGTGGGGTGAGGTCTGGGAACGGCTCTACGGCATGCCGCTGTTCGTGTTTGATATTCCCGGTTCCCGTATGCCGGGGCGGCCATCCCGGCCGGGGGAACGCAGCTTTGATGCTGATCTGGCCTATGTGACCAGCCAGCTGCGCAGCCTGATCACGCTCTGTGAACGGATCACCGGCCGCCCGCTTGATCTGCAGCGGCTCTCCCAGACTCTCCGGCAGAGCAACCGGATGAACCGCGACTTCAGGCGCATACTGGAGTTTAATCGCAACGGGGCGGTCTGCTTTGATGCGCTGCGCCAGGGAGCGGCCTATCTGGGGGTCTATAATGTCTGCCGGGGAACCGGGGCTGGAGTACGTTTTTTCAGCCGGGCGGTTGAGGAGTTACAGCAGGTCGCAGCGTCACCCAGAACAGATTCCGTTGCTCCCCCTCCTTACCGCTTGCTGTTTGCGGGAGTTCCCTGCTATCCGCGCTACAGCGAATTTATCAGGATGTTCAGCAGCCGGGGAGGTCTGTTCGTTGCTTCAAGCTACCTGCAGTTCGCCTCCGGCGGCGGCAATCTTGATTTTCAGTATGATCCGGAGCGTCCGGTGGAGAGTCTGGCGGAAGGACTCTTGATCAGCACCGGTGAGGCGATGGAGAGTATGTTTCTCGCGGGGGAACGGTTGCTGGAGATGCAGGTGGACTATGGGGCTGACGGAATTGTACTGCATGCGGTTAAGAGTTGCCGCACCGTTTCCTCCGGTCTGAACGATGCCCGTCTCTATCTCCTTTCCCGTAGCTCCGTGCCGGTACTGTTGATCGAATCGGACATGATGGATCGCCGTTTGATCTCAATCGCCCAGATGCAAAACCGTATCGATGCCTTTTTTGAAACCCTGGCCTTGCGCCGGTCGGGAGGTGGCGTGTGAAAGGGTACTCCCTCCCCTTGACAGCCGGTGTCGATGTCGGCTCAACCGAAACCAAGGCGCTGCTGTTGGATGCCCGCGGAACCATTGTCGCCACCACATTGCGTGAGACCGGTTGCGATATCAGTGCTGTTGCCAGGGAGGCCTACGCCGACCTGCTGGCTGCAGCAGGGTGCCGGGTTGCTGACGTCGCGCTGGTTGCCGGCACCGGCTATGGCCGTTTCAGGATTGAGTTTGGGGATCTGCAGGTAACGGAGATCAGCTGCCATGCCCGGGGCGCGGTGCATCTGTATCCAGCCACCCGAACCGTGCTTGACATGGGGGGACAGGACACCAAGGCGATCAGAGTGGCTGGCGATGGTGGAGTGATAGATTTCTGCATGAATGACAAATGTGCTGCCGGCACCGGCCGTTTTCTGGCCGCGGCAGCAACGTTGCTGACAATAGCGATGGATGAACTGTCCGATCTGGCCTGCTCAGGGCAAGAGGCGGTGACAATCAGCACAACCTGTACCGTGTTTGCTGAATCGGAGATTCTGACCTGGATTGCCCGGGGGAGGGGGATCAATGATATCCTGCTGGGGGTCCACCAGGCAATGGCCAATCGTTCCATTGCCCTGCTGCGGCGGGTCGGAGCGGAAGCGTCCCTGACCTTTACCGGCGGGGTGTCACGTAACCGCTGCATGGTCAGTCAGATCAGCCGGATACTCGGTCAGCCGCTGCAGGTTGGCCCGTTGACCCATTTTGCCGGTGCCCTGGGAGCGGCTCTGTTTGCCCGGGATCGTGTCGGCAACGGAGTGGTGTCATGATCCGTTATGCTGCCGGTATCGACCTGGGGAGTGCGTATACCAAGGGGGTGATTCTTTCTTCCACGGGAGAAATCCTGGCCCGTTGTGAGGAAAAGACCGGTTTTCAACCGGAACAGGTTGCCGGGCGTTGTCTGACAGCGCTGCTTGCATCGGCTCCCCTGGAACGGCATGACCTGGCTGCCGTTGTCACCACCGGTTTTGCCCGGCGTCTCCCCTCGCTGGCTACCCTGGCCATAACCGAGTTGACCGCTGCTGTCCACGGTGCCCGGCTGCTGCTTCCCGGCTGCCGGACGGTGCTGAATGTGGGGGGGCAGACCATCAAAGCCTGCCGGTTTGATGACGCCGCCCGGATTCAGGCTTTCCGCCTGAACGACAAGTGTGCCTCCGGTAGTGGCGCTTTTCTGGAACGAACGGCCCGGATCATGAACCTGCCATTGGAGGAGGTCGACCGGCTGATTGCCGTTTCCACCTGTGCGGCCCCGATCTCAAGTGTTTGTGCGGTCTTTGCCGAGTCTGAAATCATCAATCAGCTTGTACAGGGGGGACTGCCGGAGGATATCATGCATGGAGCGCTCAAGGCGTGCGTTGAACGTGCCGCGCAGCTGGTCCGGCAGCTGCGGGTGGAGCCGGAACTGTGCCTGATAGGCGGGGTGCTGCGGTTTCAGAGTGTGGCAACAATGTTGCGTGAAAAACTGGACTGCCCGCTGCTGCTCCCCGCTGCCGACATGGTCCAATTTGTTCCTGCGCTCGGCGCGGCACGGATCGGTATCCGTTGCGGGAAACGGTCAGCAACCGCTGATTCAGCTGCGTAGCTTGAAACGCTGCACCTTGCCGGTGGTGGTGCGGGGAAGTTCATCCGGGTAAAAATAGCGCACCGGCCGCATCTGTACCGGCAGCTGTGCGGCCAGAAATTTTCGCAGCTTCTGTTCCAGCAGGGGATCGCTTCCAAAACCGGTGTTCAGGATCAGATGGGCCGCCGGTCGTTCCAGTCCACCCACATGGTATCCGGCCACGGCGCAGTCAGCCACGGCCGGGTGCTTGCGCAGCGCCTCCTCCACCTCTTGCGGCGATATCCACTGCCCCCCGGCCTTCATCATGTCATCGCTCCGTCCCCGGTAATAGTAGTACCCCCCCTTTTCCATAAATATATCGCCGGTTTTGAGGAAGCCGTCCGCCAGCATGGTGGCGGCGCTTTTTTCCGGTAGATTCCAGTAGCAGGGGGCCACACTCGCCCCTTGTACCTGCAGCTGTCCCTCGCTTCCCGGCGGCACCAACCGGTCGTTGTCATCCACCAGGCGGATTTCGTACCCTGGTACCGCTTCTCCGGCCGATCCGGCCACCACCTGTCCGGGACGGTTGGAGATGAATATGTGCCCTGCTTCGGTGGTGCCGATCCCATCCAGGATCTCCAGGCCGGTCAGGCGACGCCATTCCTCAAGCAGTGCCGTGGGAAGCGCCTCGCCGGCCGAGATGCAGAGCCGGAGCGGCAGTTGCAGCCGGTCGGTTGCGACGCTGCGGATGATCTGGGCAAACACCGTGGGAACCGAACAGAGAACGGTGGGGCGATGCTGTTCCATCAATGCCAGCAACTCGCTCGCCAGCGGCTTGCCCGGATGCAGCAGAGCCGATCCTCCCAGGTAGAGCGGGAAGGCGAGGCTGTTCCCCAGCCCATAGGCGAAGAAGAGTTTACTGGGGGAAAACACCAGATCATCTTCCCGCAGACCGATGGTCTTGATCGCATACTGCTCGGCACAGATCAGCAAATCGGCGTGCCGGTGCGGCACTCCCTTGGGAAGCCCGGTGGAACCGGAGGTGTAGAGCATATAAGCCAGGTCGTCGAACATCACCGTGGCCGGCTGGCGCGGGGTGGCCGGCCGGTCCGGCAACCATTCGGACAGCCGCTCTCCGCAGATCAGGCAGGAGAGGGCGTCAGCCGGGAAGCACTCCTGTTGCTCTGCCGATGGCGAAACCAGTATCAATTTGGGGGTGCAGTCTTTGAGAATATGCTGGTAATGTTCCGGTGGAAGGTTTGGGCTGATGGCGACTGCCATGGCGCCGGCCAGCAGTGTCCCGAGAAAGGCGGCTACAAAGACCGGCGAGTCGTTCAGCGCCAGCAGCACGCGCTCTCCTGTTCCGATCCCCTGCTCCTGCAGCAGGCCGGCGAAACGGTAGGCGCCATCCCCCAGTTGCCGGTAGCTGACCGATTCTCCGGCACAGAGATAGGCGATTTTATCCGGGCGTTGTTCAAGGTTGTCACACAACAGGCATTGCGCCAGGTTGATACCCGGCAGATCGCTGAAAAGCATCTGCTACCCCCTCTTGCCAACGGTATTTCGAATGGTTGTGCTGCAAGCATATCAGGTAATCTCTGATGTACAACCGGTGAACTTTACTATTTCATATTGTGTGGCATAGTTGCATCTCGCCATTGCCCGTTGAATCGGGGCTGGCAACGTTTGCGGCAACCATGTGGCACTCGGGGGGCTCCCCGTTCCGGAATATTCATTTTTTTGACAGGAGGCAGTCATGTTACGAATTTTGATAACAGCTTTACTGTTGGCAACGGCACTACCGGTTGGCGCGGCACCGTTGAACTGCGGTGGCGCCGGAACACGGCAGGTGCCCGCCAGTTATAAAGGGGCTGGCGGGGCACGGTTGGAAGCCTGTTTTGACCAGGCAGCCGACAAGGTCACACTCCGCTTGCCCGATAGCGCTACCATTACCCTTTCATCCGCCATCTCCGGATCCGGGGCGCGTTACAGTGACGGCAATCACACCTTCTGGGAACATCAGGGGACCGGCCGTTATTTTGAAGATGAAAAGCTGATGTTTGAAGGGCAGCTGGCGGCACCGGCGCCCTACAACAGTGGTGTCACCTCGAAGCTGCTGACCAAAACCGGTGTGACCGGCAATGGCCAGAAGATCGTCTATCCCTCCGGTGACAGCGCCGAAGTGACCGCCATGCTGGTGGATCTGGCACCTGGCGCCGAGACCGGCTGGCACAAACATCCGGTTCCGGTGTATGCCTATGTGCTGTCGGGGAATCTGGCGGTGGAACTGGAAGATGGCAGGACGTTGCAGTTCAAGCCGGGGGAGGCGATCATCGAGGTGGTCAATACCTCCCACAACGGTAAAAACGCCGGTAGTGATCCGGTCCGGCTGGTGGTGTTTTACACCGGTGTGCAGGGGATTCCGAATGTGATCAGGATGCCATGAAGAACAGACGGATTGCAGGACATATTGTGGATGTGGTGGCGGGTGAGATCTTCGACGGCACCCTGGTAATCGCCGATGGCATGATCCGCTCGGTGGAGCGGGGTGGGGATGTGCCCGATCGCTATCTGCTGCCTGGCTTGATCGATGCCCATGTGCATATCGAGAGTTCCCTGCTGCTGCCAACGGAGTTTGCCCGCTTGGCGGTGGTGCACGGCAGCGTCGGCGCAGTGTCCGATCCCCATGAAATTGCCAATGTGGCCGGGATCGAGGGGGTCCGTTTCATGCTGCGTAACGCGGCCCGTACCCCGTTTCATTTCTGTTTTGGCGCTCCCTCCTGCGTCCCGGCGACCCCCTTCGAATCATCGGGAGCGGTGCTCGGACTTCCGGAAATGGAAACCTTGCTGGCGATGCCGGAAATCGGCTATCTGGCCGAAATGATGAATTACCCCGGTGTGATCCACCACGACCCGCTGGTGCATGCCAAGCTGGAACTGGCCCGCCGGTTCGGCAAACCGGTGGACGGCCATGCTCCCGGTTTGCGGGGCTCCGAGGCGGAACAGTATGCCTGGGGGGGAATCACTACCGATCACGAATGCTTTTCCCTGGAGGAAGCACGGGAAAAGATCGGTTACGGGATGCAGATTCTGATCCGTGAGGGAAGCTCGGCCCGTAATTTCGAGGCCTTGGCGCCGCTCTTGTCCAGCCACCCCGGCCAGGTCATGTTCTGTTCCGATGACAAGCATCCCGATGACCTGCTGCATGGGCATATGGACAGTCTGGTCAGGCGAGGGATCGCCGCCGGTTATGATCCGCTGGCGGTGCTGCGCGCCTGTACCCTCAATCCGGTGCGCCATTACCGGCTGAAAGCCGGCCTGCTTCAGCCGGGGGATCCGGCTGATTACATCGTCACCGATAACCTGGCCGATCTGACGATCCTCACCACCGTCATCAACGGGGTGGTCGTGGCCGAACATGGCAGATCGCTGTTGCCGACGCTGGATGAAGCCCCAATCAACAGTTTTGAAACATCCCCCATAACGACGGAGCAGTTGCGGGTTCCCTGCCGGCCAGGGTTGCTCAACGTGATTGAGGCGTGCGACGGCGAGTTGATCACCGGCTGGCTCCGGCTGGAACCGACGGTCCGGCAAGGGGAGGTGGTGAGTGACCCGGAACGGGATCTGCTGAAGATGATGGTGCTCAACCGTCACGCTGTTTCGCAACCGGCGGTCGCCTTCATCAGAGGATTCGGGCTGCTCAAGGGGGCGCTCGCCTCCACTGTGGCCCATGACAGCCACAACATCATCTGCGTTGGCACCAGTGACGCTGCCATGACTGAGGCAATCAATCTGCTGATCGAATCCAAAGGGGGGATTGCGGTGCTGCATGACGGTGAGCGGTTGCTGCTCCCCCTGCCGGTGGGTGGCCTGATGTCCGGCGGCGATGGGTACCGGGTGGCAGCCCGCTATCAGCAACTGAACAGCCGGGCCCGGGAGTTGGGGTGCCGTCTGGCCGCTCCTTTCATGACCCTGTCATTCATGGCGTTGCTGGTGATCCCCAACCTGAAGTTGAGCGACCGGGGACTGTTTGACAGCCGGTCGGGGGAATTTACGGATCTGTTTACGGAAGAATTTCAGCAGGAGCCGCGTTGATGAAAAACTTTTTTGCTTTCGAACGTTATAACACCTCCTACCGCCAGGAGAGCCTGGCCGGTTTGACCACTTTTCTGACCATGGCCTACATCATGATTGTCAATCCGGCCATCCTGGCGGTGGCGGGTATGCCCAAGGATGCCATGGTAACTGCCACGATTCTGGCGTCCGTGACCGGCTGTCTGATGATGGCGTTGTGGGCCAAACGCCCCTTTGCGATTGCTCCCTACATGGGTGAAAATGCCTTCGTCGCCTTTGTGGTGGTCAAGGGGATGGGATTCACGTGGCAGGTGGCTCTGGGGGCGGTCTTCTGGGCCGGGATAGCGTTTCTGATCCTGACGCTGCTCAAGGTCCGTTCCTGGCTGGCCGAGTCGATCCCCTTCACACTCAAGGCGAGCTTTGGGGTCGGGATCGGACTGTTTCTGGCCTTCATCGGCCTGAATGAAACCGGGATCGTCGTGCTGGGGGTTCCGGGAGCGCCGGTACGGCTCGGCAACATGGCGCTGCCGACCGTACAGCTGGCAGCCGCGGGATTCCTGCTGACGGTGGTGCTGATGGTCCGTCGGGTGAAAGGGGCGCTGGTTTACGGGATTGTGGCGGTGACCGCGGGATCGGTATTGCTCGGCATCACTCCTATTCCCTCCTCGCTGGTCAGTCTCCCGCCGTCACTGGCGCCGATCATGTTCAAGCTCGACCTGCTGGGCGCCCTGACACCGCACTGCTTCCCGGTGGTGCTGGTGATCTTCATCATGGCGCTGCTGGATACCATCGGCACCCTGATCGGCCTCTCCTTGCGGGCCGATCTGTTGGACAAGGACGGTAACCTGCCGGAAATCGAACGCCCCATGCTGGCCGATGCCGTCTCCACCACCGTGGCGCCACTGTTGGGAACCACGACCACCGGCGCCTTTGTGGAATCGGCGACCGGTATTGCCGTTGGTGGCCGTACCGGATTCACTGCCCTGGTGGTGGCCGGGCTGTTCGGTTTGTCGCTGTTTTTTGCGCCGCTGTTTACCATGGTGCCGTCCCATGCCTACGGGATTGCCCTGATCGTGATCGGCGCCCTGATGCTCCAGCCGGTTACCCGCCTCGATTTCGACGATCTTACCGAACTGATCCCGGCTTTTCTGACCATCGTGCTGATGCTGTTCACCTATAACATCGGGGTCGGGATGACCAGCGGGCTGTTGTCCTATGTGCTGATCAAACTCTGTAACGGGCGTGGCCGGGAAGTGTCGGCCGGTATGTGGGTGCTGGCGGCGTTGTCGCTGACATTTTTTGTGTACATGCCGAAGCTGTAGGGGGTGATAAGGGGGGCAGGAGGGGACAATTATTCCTTGATGTATTTTCTGCCCGCCCCTTTGATGAAGTTGATCAGCGTCGTGACCTGGCGGGACGCTGCACCCTTGGTGATCAGGGTGATGGGGCGGACGATCTCGGGGGTTTGCGGGGAATGAACCGAGGCATCGACGATTGCCTGGGGGCCAATGCCGATTGCTTCGGGATTGGTTGCAACATAAGCGCGAATATCTTCTGCAGTGGTGGCCTCGACCCGTTCGCTGGTCAGCGGGGCGTCATCCATGATGTTTTTCACGAACATGAAGTTGGTTCCCTGGATGAATTCGCCCCAAATAACCAGGATGGGTGTGTCTTTCCCCCCCACCTCCTTCCAGTTGGTGATTTTTCTGCTGAAGATCCCCTTCAGTTGCTGCTTGTCGAGTCCGGTAACCGGGTTCTCCTTGTGCACGATCACGACAACCTTGTCCTGGCCGATGACAACCGGCTGATATGCTTCAGGATTGACGATGGCTACTCCTTCATTCTGCATCAGAACCAGCCAGTCCTTGAACGAGAGGCCGGCCGCAGCTGCATCGATAGTCCCCCGCTCAAGATCGATAAAGGCTTGCCGGGGGCCGCTGGCAAAAATTGAAAGATCGATCCCGGTTGCATTCTCAAAGGGTGTTTCAACCGGTTTCAGGATGTTCTCGGTCGGTGCTGCTCCTGCGCCGATGGTCAGTTTTTCAGCCCGTGCCGCTGTCGTGCAAGCCAGCAGAGCGACGAAACAAAAGATCATTAGCTTGGTCATGGTCATGGTTCCTTCTCTTAAAACGTTGTGCTGGGATTGCGATATTGCGTGGCACTATACCACCGGCAATAAAATGCCGTCAATTAATGGGTGAGATTGTGACAACAGAAGGGGATCACGAGGTACGTATGACAAAGACACCCCATCATAAACTGATCAAATGTCTGACTGACGCCACACACCAGGTTTCCCAGGGGGATTATGGGCAAATCAATACGATCTTTAGTCTTACCCGGGAAGGTGAATATCCGGAGGATATCGTGGCGTTGGCAGAGGCGTTTGGTATGATGGTGGTCAAGGTGGAGGCAAGCCAGGAGCGATTGGAACGGCTGGTGGTAGATCTGCAGAACAGGAAAATCGAGCTGGAACAGGCCTTGTCACAGCTGATGGTGTCAAACATCGGCATGATCGAAGTGCTTGGCAGCGCGATTGCCAAGCGGGACAGCGATACCAACTCCCATAATTACCGGGTTACCAACTATGCCATTCGCCTGGGTAAAAAGATCGGCTTGCATGACGATCAGCTGCGTTGTCTCATCAAGGGAGCTTTCCTGCATGATGTCGGCAAGATCGGGATCAACGATGCCATCCTGCTTAAGCCGGGGAAGCTGACGGACCGGGAGTTCGAGATCATGAAGACTCATGTCACCCATGGCAATGACATCATCCGCTCCTATCAGTGGTTGCATGATGCCGGGGAAATCATCCTCCATCATCACGAAAAATATGACGGCAGCGGTTATCCGGATGGTTTGCGAGGTGATCAGATTCCGCTGAATGCACGGGTATTTGCGATCGTGGATGTGTTCGATGCCCTGACCTCAAAGAGACCGTATAAGGAGCCGCTGCCGTTCGAACGTACCATGGAGATTATGGCGGCTGAGGCCGGGATCCATTTTGATCCCGGTCTGTTCAGTGCTTTTGGCGAGATTGCACAAGATTTGTTCCAGGAACTGCAGGGGGGTGATGAAGCAGCGCTGGAGGAGCGGCTGCATGCGCTGATGCGTGATTATTATGGCGCCGGGCAGCTTTCAGTTGCGACGCTGGCGCCGGCGGGCGCCGCAACAGCATGATCTTGCGATCTGCCGGGGCGCGCCTCACCCCTGCTTCAGGAGAGCGTCGGCAACCTGGCGCAAGCTTTTACGGTTATCCATCGCCATTTTCTGCATGGTACGATAGGCATCTGCTTCCGAAAGGTGTTGCCGCTCCATCAGGCATCCTTTGGCCTTTTCAATCGTTTTACGATTTTCAATGGTTTCCTTGAGATCTTCGATCTTTTCCTTCAGTTCTTCGATCTGGTTGGTATGGGCAAAGGCAAGCTCGATGGCTGGCAACAGATCCTGCTCCCGTAGCGGTTTGGTTAAAAAAGAGGCAATTCCGACTGCCGCTGCCCGCTTTACTGTCTCGTGATCATAGCAGCCGGTTAGCAGCACAATCGGTATTTTCAGTTTTTTCTTGATCTCGCCGGCAGCCGTAATGCCATCCATTTTCGGCATTTTTACATCAAAGATCGCCAGGTCAGGAAAACTGCCAAGTGCCAGCTCTACGGCTCTTTTTCCGTCATCGCACTCAAGAATGTTCTGCATGCCGAGCAGATGTAATTTGGCTTTCAGGTCTTCCCTGATTTCAGGTTTATCATCACAGATCAGAACAGTTGGCATATCAGGTACCCCCATGGAAGATTGCAGTAACCAGTGTTTTGCATCAGTAGTGCCAAGATGTCGCACGCTCCGCTGCGAAAAAAATATTCAGCTGCAGCAACACGGCGGCAGAGAAAAAATGCAGGGCAGGTAATTTTTTTCTTGCATCTGAAGTCTGATAGTGGTAAACAGGAAATCCCTTGTGCCGAAGTGGTGGAATTGGTAGACACGCAAGATTCAGGTTCTTGTGCTCGCAAGGGTGTGCT
>DAINBV010000024.1:0-60517 GCA_036732725.1 Geobacteraceae bacterium
AATTTTGGACGCCGATTAGAGCCAAAGGTGGGTCATTATTGCACGCCGATTCACACTCAGTAGCTTCTAAGTAATACCAGTATAACTTTGTTGATGACAGGTGATGTCGTTTTAAATAATAAAAGTTCAATATTTTCGATCATTGAACTTTCATCTGTATTTGAGATGGACTGCTGACGCGTTTGCTTAGATACCTACTAGGCAGACATAAGTACTGGTGGGTATGATTGGTAGAAAGGATGTAGCTTGCCGTGGGTCTGTATCACCAGGTTCAGCAAAAGTTCAAATTCGCTTTAACAACAATGAATATTTTAATCATTAATTTACCCGAACAGAAATTCGTGGTAGGTCTCCTAGCAAGAGCATCAATCCTGTTGGACTTAATTTAATTCTATTCCACATCAATATTTTTAACCCCATCCGGTCGCCAGCTCGGCGGAATTACGTGAGACCCTGCTTTGTCTTTCCCTGGAACCAAGGTGCCGAACGTGACGGACATTTTGCCGTAACGTTCGTTGATGGCGTCCATCGCCTGAGTCGCGAAGAGCTTCTTGCGTTCATCCTCAAAAAGCGGCAGTTGCTCAGACTCATGCTTGAGGTTGCTCAAACTGACGCCCAAAAGCCTGACTGGTTGTTCTAATTCAGTCGTTTCAAGGATGCCAAGAGCCGCTTTATATATTTCATCGCTGAGATTGATATAGCTCTTCAGGGTAGTCTGCTTTCCCCAGGACGAGAAGAAATCAGCATATCGGACATACAGGTGGATAGTCTTGCCGCTGACGTTATACCGCCTGGCCCGGCTGCCGACCATTTCACTCAGCTGCAGTAAGTAGCGTCTGATTTCAACGGGGTCTTCAATATCTCGCTCCAGAGTGCTGGAGTGCCCCACACTCTTTACATCATCCTCATCGCCAAACGAAACCACCGGTGAGTTATCAATCCCCTGTCCCATCTGCTTTAGACGTTTGCCGATAATCCCGAATTTTTTGGTCAAATAGGCCTCATCATAACGGCCAAGCTGCCCACAGGTACGTATATTCATGTACGAGAGACTTCTATCCATTCGCTTGCCAATACCACATAGGTCACTGATCGGTAGCCGTTCGAGCACCCGCGAAACATCTTCAGGTTTGATAATGGTCAATCCATCCGGTTTTTGCATGTCGGAAGCAAGTTTGGCCAATAACTTGTTGGGAGCAATTCCGATTGAGCAGGTGATTCCAAATGATTCTTTGATACGCGCTTTGAGAAGATAGGCAATTCGTTCCGGGGTTCCAAAAATTGACAAGGAATGGGTGACATCCAGCCAGGCTTCATCAATCGAAAAAACTTCGACCTGAGGGGTATATTCCCGCATCATCTCTACGATGCGTGCGGAGGTATAGGTATACTTTCTATTGTCCCCAACGACAATTATAAGCTGCGGGCAGCACCGCTTACCTTCCCAGATAGCCATGCCGGTTTTTACCCCTTTTGCCCTGGCTTCGTAGGATGAAGTGGTGATTACAGTTCGGCCGCCGCCACCGACAACGGCAATCGGTTTTCCTCGTAGCTCGGGATTTGCCTGTTGCTCGACTGATGCAAAAAAGGCGTTCATGTCGATGTGCATCACAATTCTATGGTCCATAATTAAATCATTCGATCTTATGCGGAAAAATCATCCAGCTCTGGTCAAGGGAATTGAACACCAGCTCGTAGAGGGCATCTTCCTCGGTCACAACCGCAAAATGCAGTAATGGGGCATCCCCGACTCGATCCTTCCAAAAATATGTTGTCCTAACGATCTTGTGCTGTTTCCGGTTGAGTTCAAACCAGACAGGCCTAGCCTTCGTTCCTGGCTGGAAAACAACCGCTATGCGTACAGGCTCTCCCGAAATCATGGATAATTCCGAATGACTTTCAGCAGTTTGCCGATAATGACGGTTTCCGCTTCTGAAGCTTTGATAATTATCGGTTCCATGGCCTTATTTTCCGGCTGTAGACGGATATGATCCTTTTCGCGGAAGAACCGCTTCAGCGTTGCTTCTCCATCAACCATAGCGACGACGATTTGCCCATTATCAGCAGACTGCTGCGGGCGGATCAGCACCAGATCTCCATCCAGAATATGAGCATCAATCATGCTCTCGCCATCAACGATCAGGAAAAAGCATCCCTGTTCGTTAACCCAGGAGAAGTCGATATTGTAATATCCACTAATATCCTCAAATGCCAGGGATAGCTGGCCGGCTTTAATTTTACCGATAATTGGAACTGCAACAGATCCAGATGTTTTTTCGGTCAGGGAAATACTTCGAGAACTTCCCTCTCTTCGATTCAGATAGCCTTTTCGTTCAAGTGCTTCCAGGTGGCCGATCGCAGTTGCCGTACCCTGGACTCCAATATGATTACTGATTTCTCTGAGAGAGGGAGGGCATCCGTGCTGTTGGAGGTAATCCGATATGTAATCAAGGACTTGTTGTTGACGGTCTGTCAAGAGAGCCATAAAACCTCATAAGCTACCATGCGATAGCTACTGTCAAATGATATATACTATCAAATGATAGTGTTTGTTTCTTATGGCGTCAAGCGGGAATTACACTCTGGCAATGCAGGCGGGGCTGTCGAAGCGTGGATTGTTGACCAGACTTGGAACTTCATGGAGCATGATTTTGTCTTCCGGAAACGGCTCATAGAGATGGGTCAGTGCATGCGGATCGTGCATATCCCTGCTTAACCACAGATCGTAGTCCGATGGTTCGAGGATAACCGGCATGCGGTCATGAAGAGGTTGAATGAGGCGGTTTGAGGCAGTAGTGAGAATTGAAAACGATTCTATTTCCTGACCATCCGGAGATTTCCAATTTTCCCAGACGCCAGCAAAACTCATTGGCTTTTGATCCGCCATATGGATGTAAAATGGAGTCTTCGCTCCACCGGTATGTGACCATTCGTAAAATCCAGATACGGGCACAATGCATCTCTTTAATTTGATGGCATGCCGGAAAGAAGGCTTTTCAGCGATAGTTTCAGACCGGGCATTGATCATATGGCTTGCAATTGAGGGATCTTTCGACCAGGAGGGGATGAGTCCCCACTTTAGCTGGTCAAAGCGATTGTGGGTATCATCCACGCCTGGTCGGATCACGCCGGCATACTGTGTTGGTGCGACATTATATCGAGCTTCCATTTTCGGGTTCTCGATGAGATCGAAAATTGCTTTCAATTCCTCAGCCGGTATGACTATTACAAAACGTCCACACATTTTAATCTCCCAAATAAATTTATAGTTACAGCTGATTTCACAAATCTATTTTCGCTGTAAAACCTTATTGCATAGTCGGAATCTTTAAATATATGTCCAAGACACCATATTGTAAAAAGATTACCCAATGAAGCAATTATTTGGATGACCTGTATAGCCATTTAAGTTGTAAGTTGATGTAGAAGAGAATTGAACAACACTTTTATTACAGCACACACTACAGCACAAATTAAAATGGGCTACAGCTATTTACTGTAACCCATTGTTTTAATTGGCGTCCCCGAGACGATTCGAACGTCCGACCCCTTCCTTAGGAGGGAAGTGCTCTATCCTGCTGAGCTACGGGGACAAACACGTAGTGAAATGTGAAGAAACGTTGTTAACACAACAGATGGTTGCATGTCAATCGCCTGACATGCAACCTATTGATACAACAATTTAATTTATATTCTTCCCCAGTAACATCTGCATCAGTTGATGACCTTCCACCACCAGTCCGGTTTTCTTTCCTTCTGATTCGCAGTAGGATGCGGCGCCATTCCCCTCCCCTGCCTCTCCACGGTAAATGACAAACGGCACCGGTTCCGAGGTATGGGTCATGAGCCGCACCGGGGTTGGATGATCCGGACAGCAGAGGATGGAATACTCACCGAATTTCTTTATCCCTTCACGCAAGGTTCCTACGATAAGACGATCAAAATCCTCAATTGCCTGCAGCTTGTTCTGCATTGAACCGGCGTGGGATGCTTCATCCGGTGCCTCCACATGTACATAGACAAAATCATGGGTTTCCAAAGCGTCCAGTGCTGCTTGAGCCTTGCCGGCATAATTGGTGTCGATGTACCCGGTGGCGCCTTCCACGTTGATACTGTCGAGTCCGGCACAAATCCCGATCCCCTTGATCAGATCAACAGCAGAGATAACAGCCCCGGTTACTCCAAAAGTATCCTGGTAGGATCTGATTTTGGGAAGTTTACCATGCCCCCAGAGCCAGGTTGATGTGGCGGGAAGCTTCCCCTCTTTTTTGCGCTTTTCATTAACGGGGTGAGTATGAAACAACATCTGGCAGGAGTTCATGATGTTGACCAAGGTATCTGCCCCCTCCCCCTGGGGTAAAAATTCAAGCACGCCCTTGCCGGTGATGTCGTGGGGAGGCGTTGCCGTCATACCATCCTTGCCACCACGCCAGACCATCAGATGACGGTAACCAACACCGGGGTAAAACTCGAATTCCGACGAACCGAGCTCTTTTTGCAGCGATTCCACCAGTTCCCGCCCTTCGGCAGTCGAAATATGTCCGGCCGAAAAATCAGCCATATAAAGGGAGGTACCGTGCGGTTTCAGGGTAACCAGATTCATGCGGAAGGCAACATCATCGGGACCAAGCTCGACCCCCATACTGATAGCTTCCAGCGGAGAGCGACCGGTATAACAGTTGCGCGGGTCGAAGCCAAAAACCGACAGATTGGCCACATCACTCCCCGGAGGAAGTCCCGCTGGCACCGTATGCGCCAGACCAACCGTTCCATGCTGTGCCATCAAGTCCATGTTGGGAGTTGCTGCAGCCTGCAGAGGAGTTTTATTCCCCAGCTGTTCGTAGGATTCATCCGACATCCCGTCACCGAGCAGAACCAGTATCTTCATATACTACCTTTCATCGTTGATTGATCGGTATACTAATGACAAGCGAGTCTTTTTGTCAACTGCTGAGACTACCCCATCAGCAGCGATCATTCAATAAATAAAGGGGTGTCACCGGTATGGGACACCCCTTTGTCAGACAATTCGAACAACTGGCTACTATTTTGAAGCCAGTGAAGCCGCCGCTTTCTTCTGGGGACCGTTCATGCGAATAGCTGTTGCAAACTCCATCCAGAATACCAGGTAAATGGAGACCATCAATGACAGGCCGATGTTCTGGTTTTCAGCTCCCAGCGCCTTGGCCAGGATGGGGGAGGCAAAACCTGCTCCCAGGTTACCGGTTACCCGTTCCAGGACATAAAAGATCGGCAGGGTCAGCAAGGTACCGACTACCATGATGGCAATGCCGGTTGGGCGCTTGATCCAGTATTTGGGAGAAAATCCGTACATCCGCATGAAGATCACAACCCAGATAATCCAGACCGAGTAATCAACGGCAGCATCGGGCAAGGCCAGTTTGTTCTGCACCAGCGCAACTTCCAGAACCGTTACCACACCCAGCAGGGTAAACATCCAGTTGAATTTTTCATTGGCCTGGGTCTGCCAGTTGCGGCTGTCAGGCGCCTGTACTTCTTTAAAGGAGTGACTATGGGTACCCAGAGCAGAGAAGAGAATTGCGAACCAGATCCCGGCGTTATGGAACAGGAGCGAGGCGTGATTACCGGCTACGTTGGCAATACGTGACATGGGATCACGGGAAAAATCGCCGGCGATTCTCATCAGGAACAGATTGACAATAACGGAACAGCCGATAATAACAGCGACGGTAAACAGTTTTCGCGGCAACAGATAGGGGTCGACCCTGTCAGGAAACCCGATAATAAAGGCAAACCAGATCAGGTACATGATCAAGGGAATGCCGAAGCAGATGCCATAGACCGATTTGCCGGCAAAATCACCATTCTGGGCATAGATGATATATTTTTCTTTTACTAATGGGTCGGTATTGGCAGCTTTAACCACATCTTTGGGAACTTTTTTTACATGGGGCAACAGACCCATGGCATACCAGCCATGATCACCCTGATGTGTATCAAGGACCCAGTATTGATCCCCCATCATTTCATCAAGGCCACCAAACAATTGCATGTTGAATGCGGCACACACCACACAGACAACCAGTAACAACAGCGCATTAGATATTTTCATTGGCATTGTAATATCCCCTTATTCTTTATGAGATGTCCAGAACATGGACACGGCGTTAGCAGCAAACAGCCCATACAACCACATGGTATTCCATGCCGGACCGGACCAATGGCTTCCATGACCACCACCAACAACGCCGGAAGCAATTATGAAGCCGACTATCGCCGTAAATGACACCATGGCAACTGCCCGCAATATGGCACTGTTACGCCAGGTGTGACGTTCCAACTCCTCAATTCTCTGCATCAAATCAAGCTCTCGTTCGCTCATCTTTTTTCTCCTTTGCAAAAGTTATGGCTATGAACATCATCGCTACTGTTAGTGCGCATACAAGCGAAAATCCGTTACATCCTAGCGTCAGGTGGTACAACATAAGCTATTCTCCTTTTCCAGATTATTTTTAACATTTAATCATGCGTGGTGTCTTATAGGTGAGCCGGTCTGCCAGTTCCTGATATTTTGAACATTCATGATGACGGCCACAGCAATAACGAATGATCATGTTCACATCATGCGGCGAGATGTAGCCACACCCCACATCACAGTCATCATCATTTTTGCCGTAATAGGGGCAGACGTTGTTTGCATCCATGCCATCGTTCCTCGCGTGCTGTATTGATTGTGTATACAGCACATGACGTGCCAAGTTTGTTTACACAATATATATTTGTAATTACAGCTAGTTGCAACCAGTACACAGACAACAGCATAATTCGCCGTCGCATAAATGCAAAAGAGCAGCAGCAAAATGTAACAAGCACACCGCAGCGTCAACACTGTCACAACATAGTCATTTAAGGTAGTTACATCATAACAACGACCGGGCATCCACTATTTGCATTTTTGCGAATCACAACTGCGATTGTTTTGCAGAGTTGCAAAGAAATGGCTCGCGCAGCTGAAAGGGCTAAAAGATGGCAACAAAAACATGAATTTCAACGGGGCAAGTCGAATATAAAACGGAATAACTCTTGATATACCAAGATATTAAGTTGATTCAGCTGTGTATACATAAAACAGTTGCAATTTTTCATAACGAAGTTTAGTATTTGCGGCTGCAAAACTTTACGCCTGTTTTTTCTTTGCTCTGAAGTCATTATATAAATTCAAACAAAGGAGGTATGGTATGCTTCACATATCAAGATTATGCTGGCGCGGTCCTCCTCACTATCAGTAATTCATCCCAATGTTGATCAAGTTTCGTACCTCTCGCAGTCCAGACACATCATTTTAATCAGAAAAGGAAGGAATGTTTATGCAACTCACCTCAACATCCATCGGCAGAAAGATTCTGATGGCAATCACAGGACAGAGCATGGTTCTGTTTGCGGTCATCCATCTGCTCGGAAACTCCAGCATCTTCGGCTGGCTTCCGGGTGGCATCAATGCGTATGCCCACCACCTGCACTCCATGCCTGCACCAATCATCTGGGGTTCCCGTTTGACTCTGCTCGCTTTTGTCTGTGTTCACATCTGGTACGGCATCCAGCTGACCCTTGAGAACCGTGCCGGCCGCCCACAGCAGTACGCTGTCAAAACAACCCAGAAAGCAACCTTTGCCAGTGAAAACATGATCTGGACCGGTCTTTTGCTGATGGCTTTCATCCTGTATCACCTGGCACATTTCACGTTCCAGTGCCTCAGCCCTGAGACTGCTGCCCTGAAAAACCTGGTTCCAGGACTTGAAGGACAGGTTCCAAACGTGCTCGGCATGGTTGTCGCCGCCTTCCAGAATGTTGGCATCACCCTGATTTATGCCGGCGCCATGGTTGTTCTGTTTCTGCATCTTTCCCACGGTATCCAGAGTTTCTTCCAGACCATGGGTTGGAGCAATGACCGGGTACAACCGTTCCTCACCAAGGCTGGGACCTTGGCAGCATTGGCGATGTTCCTTGGCTATGCAGCCATTCCGCTTACTATTCTCGTACGAATTCTGAAATAAGGGGGCTATTGTGATACTTGATGGAAAATGTCCTACCGGACCAATTGAAAAAACCTGGGATAAGCACCGTTTCGACCTGAAGCTGGTCAATCCTGCCAACAAACGTAAATACAACATCATCATGGTCGGAACCGGCCTGGCCGGTGGCGCTGCCGCTGCTTCTCTCGGTGAACTCGGCTATAACGTTCAAGCTTTCTGCTATCAGGACAGCCCTCGTCGTGCCCACTCCATCGCAGCACAGGGTGGTATCAATGCTGCCAAAAACTATCCGAATGATGGTGACTCCATTTACCGTCTTTTTTACGACACCATCAAAGGTGGCGACTTCCGTGCCCGTGAAGCAGACGTTTGGCGTCTGGCACAGGTTTCCAACAACATCATCGACCAGTGCGTAGCCCAGGGTGTACCTTTTGCCCGTGACTATGCCGGCTACCTTGATAACCGTTCTTTCGGCGGCGCTCAGGTATCCCGTACCTTCTTCGCTCGCGGCCAAACAGGACAGCAGCTGTTGCTGGGTGCCTACTCGGCCCTCTCCCGCCAGATCAAGGCTGGGACAGTCAAGATGTACAACCGTCGTGAAATGCTCGACCTGGTTGTTATCGACGGCGTTGCCAAAGGGATTACCGTACGTAACCTGGTGACCGGTGAACTGGAAAGCTATGCAGCTGATGCGGTCTGCCTGGCAACCGGTGGGTATGTCAATGTGTTCTATCTTTCCACCAACGCCATGGGTTGTTCCGTTACCGCTAACTGGAAAGCACACAAAAAAGGCGCTTTCTTCGCTAACCCTTGCTACACACAGATTCACCCGACCTGTATTCCGCAGGCTGGCGACTACCAGTCAAAACTGACTCTGATGTCCGAATCGCTCCGTAATGACGGCCGTTGCTGGGTTCCCAAGAACAAAGCCGACCTGGGGAAACACCCCAACGAGATCCCCGAAGAAGCTCGCGACTACTATCTGGAGCGTAAATACCCCTCCTTCGGTAACCTGGCACCACGTGACATCGCATCCCGCGCAGCTAAAGAGCAGTGTGATGATGGCCGCGGCGTTGGCCCCGGTGGTCGTGGCGTCTATCTCGACTTTTCCACCTCTATCAAACGGGTCGGAGCAGACACCATCAAGGAACGTTACGGCAACCTGTTCGAGATGTACGAGAAGATCACCGACGAAGATGCCTACAAACGTCCGATGCGTATGTATCCGGCGCCGCACTATGCCATGGGCGGCCTGTGGGTCGATTATAACCTGATGAGCAACATTCCCGGTCTGTTTGTACTGGGTGAAGCCAACTTCTCGGTTCACGGCGCCAACCGCCTCGGCGCATCGGCACTGATGCAGGGTCTGGCTGACGGCTACTTCGTCATTCCTTACACCATCGGCGGTTACCTGGCGACGGTTAAGCCATCGGGCACCGGCACAGATAATCCCGAGTTCAAAAAATCGATTGAGGAAGTTTCGGCGTACCGCAACAAGCTGCTCTCCGTCAACGGCAAGAAAACCGTTTCCGAGTTCATGCGTGAACTTGGTGGTCTTATGTGGGAAAACTGCGGTATGGCCCGCTCCAAGGAGTCTTTGGAAACCAACCTCAAGAAAATTCCTGCGCTGCGTGAAGAGTTCTGGAAAAACGTTAAAGTGAGCGGCAGTGGCGCTGAGCTTAACCAGGATCTGGAAAACGCCGGCCGTACCGCTGACTTCCTTGAATTCGGCGAACTGTTGTGCCGCGATGCGTTGCATCGTAACGAATCATGCGGTGGACATTTCCGCGTTGAATATCAGGATGCAGGTGAAGCACAACGCGATGATGCCAACTACTGTTATGTTGGCGCCTGGGAATTCAAAGGCACCGGCAAAGAGCCGGAGCTGCATAAAGAGCCATTGAAGTTCGATAACGTACATCTCGCCGTAAGGAGTTACAAATAATGAGCGATCACCACAAGACCATGACACTGACACTGATCGTGTGGCGCCAGAAAGGCCCCAGCGATCTCGGCAAATTTGAAACTTATACTGCCAAGAATATTACCGAACACCACTCCTTCCTGGAGATGCTCGACTGCGTTAACGAAGATCTGATCCAGTCCGGTAAAGATCCGATCGTTTTCGACCATGACTGCCGCGAAGGGATCTGCGGCATGTGCTCGCAAGTCATCAACGGCGCAGCACATGGCGGGCAGGATCGCACCACCGTCTGCCAGCTGCACATGCGTAAATTCAAGGATGGCGACACCATCTACATCGAGCCTTGGAGAGCCCGGGCCTTCCCGATTATCAAGGACTTGATCGTTGACCGTACTGCTCTTGATACGGTTGTTCAGGCTGGCGCCTATGTATCCTGTCACACCGGCGGGGTTGCCGATGGTAATGCCATCCTGATTCCAAAACCGATTGCCGATGAGGCGATGGATGCTGCTGAATGCATCGGCTGTGGCGCATGCGTTGCCGGTTGCCCCAATGGCGCCGCCATGCTGTTCACCGGCGCCAAAGTTTCTCAGTATGCACTGCTCCCGCAAGGCAAGGCTGAGGCAGCTACCCGTGTAAGAAACCTGGTTGATGCCATGGCGCAGTGTGGATTCGGCAACTGCACCAACCACTATGAGTGCCAGGTATCCTGCCCCAAAGGAATCAACGTCAAGTTCATCGCCCGTATGAATCGCGAATTCCTCAAGGCTCAATTTGCATAATTGAATCAGTAACATGTACCAAACATCAGGGCAGCCGCAAGGCTGCCCTTTTTCTTTATGCCTGAGGTCTGATCACGTGGAATTCAATATAATCTCCATCGGCATTCGCATCGATTGCCAACAGCCGCTCCAACTCCAGCAACGGATCATGCTGCGTGGCGCAACACACTTTCCCGTTGCTTGCCGGAGTTGTGTCTGCCCTTCTCCATTCGCCAAATGCGCACTGTGCCCAAGCGCCAGATCATGTCAATGGTGGCCGGTCTTCGGCCAAGAGCTGTCACGTGATCCGCTGGCGCTCAAGCTCCATCAAAAACCGCCCCTCCCCTTTGCGTTTTCTTTTGTAACAATCGACCAGGCTACGCTGCTGGAGTGCAGCCTGACGGTGGTTGGCTCGGCCATCAATGCACTGGCAATGCTTCTGGATGGTTTCAGCCGGATGATCGCTGGTGATGAATTTCAACCGGCAGCCACTGTCCGGGAGCTGTTCAGCCGCAACCTGCAGGGAGAGGAAGTGCGACTTGACTCAGCCAACCGGCAGTACGATCCTGAATCGCTGGTGATACTCTCCAGCGAAGCATTGACTGAACAGTTGTGCTGGGACAAAACTGAACTGATGATTTCACTGACAACACCACTCAAACTGGTTGCCAACGGTTGTCAGCTATCGCAGTTCAGTTTCCCCCATTTCATGCGTTCAGTCATGCGGCGGGTTTCATCACTCGCTTATTATTATGCCGGATATGAATTCAATACGGATTTTCGCGCTCTTTCACTGCTGGCCGATCTGGTGACCTGTACAAGCAGCAACTTTCACAAGGGGATGATCGCTGAAAATGCTAAATTATGCGGATTACTCGGTAGCGGCTGTTTCAGCTGTGACAACGAACAGTTGGCACTGTTTCTGGCGATCGGAAGTTATGTCAATGTGGGGAAAGGGGGAGCATTCGGATTTGGAGGGTATTCCATAGCAACCAGATAAGGTCGTGAGCCGATCGCTATAGATTTCTTACAAGCGGATCAGATCTTCATGATCCTCCTGATAGGGGTTAATATGGATCATCACATCACCCACATTAGGATATCGTTCAAAAATCAACCTTTTTACTTCGGTCGCGATCCGGTGTGATTCCTTGACCGTCATATCAGGGTCCATCTCCAACTTCAAATCGATGATCATGTACTGACCGGAGCGACGGGCTCGAATTTCATGCACATTTTTCACCTCTCCCACCGTTTCAGCCAAGCGGGTCACCTCCTCGACAAAATCGGGAGGAGCAGTGCCATCCATCAGGTCATGGGCCGCATCACGGAAGGTTTCCCAACCGATATACAAAATAAAGAATGAGGTCGCACCGGCAGCCAGAGGATCCAAGATTCCAAAACCGAAGTACGCGCCGGCAACACCGGCCAGGGTTGAGATCGAGGTAATGGCATCCTTGCGGTGATCCTTGGCAACAGCCAGCAGCGCCGGGCTCGCCAGGTGTTTACCGGTCTTATGGGAAAAGCGGTAGAGCCATTCCTTGATGACAATGGTAATCAGTGCCGCCGCCACCGCCATGATGCTCGGCATCTGGTAGGCACGACCAAGTATGGTGTGGATCGATCCAATCAGAATCCAGCCGCCGGTTGCAAAAATAACCAGCGAAACAACGATTGCAGCAATGCTCTCGGCACGACCATGCCCGTAGGGGTGCGCCTCATCAAATGGTTGCCGGCCAAGCTTCAAGGCAATCATGGTCGAAAGCAGGGCGATAAAATCACAGGCGCTTTCGATCCCATCGGCAAAAACAGCCTCGGAATGTCCCCAGTAACCTGCTGCCAGCTTCATCACCATCAAGACCGCATTTGCCCAGAACCCGACAGCGATTATACGATCGGCACTATCAAAACGTTCGTTCCTCTGCATAACGTCCTCTTACTCATCCATTCCCATTGTTGCGGTTTTTGATGCACGCAGTTCCTTGATCCGCAACTGCAGGGTGGTGGCGCCATTATAGCTGTTTTCTTCAGGGAAAAATGCGATGTCAATCAAACCATCGGTTGTCACAGCTGCCATGCCAAAGGCAATCGCATTGAAGGTACGACCGTCTTTGGTTAACTTAAGCCGAAGATGTTTCTCACCAACCACCCGTCGTTCCACTACCGTAACCCCGCACATCCGTAGCAACGGTTCAGGATTTCCGGCGCCAAACGGTTCCAGCAGTTTCAATGCGAGCGCCAATTCAGTGGTAACTTCAGCAGCAGGAACTTCAGCATCAATAGTCACGACCGGAATACAGTCATCATCGCTCAGCAACCGTTCAGCTTCCGCCTCGAACGCACTGCGAAAAGATTCCACCTGATCAGCACGAATCCCGATTCCGGCCGCATAGCGATGTCCACCGAAACGGGTAACGGTAGAGGAGCAGGCACTTATAGCCTGCAGCAGGTGAAAACCGGGGACTGACCGCCCGGATCCCTTGCCGGTCCCCCCGTTATCCAGCGCAATCAGAACAGTCGGGCGATGATATCGTTCCACCAACCGCGAAGCGACAATTCCGATCACTCCCTGATGCCACTGATCCGATGCCAGCACAATGCTCTTGATGGCAGGATAGGCGCTCTGCTCCACCATGGTACACGCCTGCTCCAGTATCGCTCGCTCAATCTGTTGCCGTTCCGCATTGGCTGCATCCAGCTCCTCCGCCAATGTCTGGCAGGTCTGGGGATCAGAACCGAGCAGCAGATCAACTCCCGGAACAGCACTCTCCATCCGGCCGGCAGCATTAAGTCGCGGAGCCAGCTGGAAACCAACCTGACCACACCGTACCGGATCAGCTATGCGGGCAACCTGCTTGAGCGCCATAATCCCCGGCCTGCCGGAGCGGGAAAGGAGCTGCAGTCCATGGTACACATAGATGCGATTCTGCCCCACCAGGGGAACCACATCGGCGATTGTTCCGATTGCCAGCAGATCAAGCCATTGCCGCAGATCAGGCTCCCGCGTGCTAAAGGCTCCCTCCCGGCGCAAGGCGGCCCGCAACGCTATCAGCAGATTGAACACCACGCCAACTCCTGCCAACCCTTTAAAGGGATAGCCGCAATCAGGCTGAAGCGGATTCAGCACCGCACAACAATCGGGAATCGTTGACCGCGGCATATGGTGATCGGTGATGATCAAGTCCATTCCGATCTGGCGGCAGACGAGCGCTTCTTCAACGGAAGTTATGCCACAATCTACCGAGATAACCAGTGAGGCACCTTGCCGATGGCATTCCTGCAGGGAGTCGGAGTTGAGACCATAACCATCATCAAAACGGTTAGGGATAAAATAGCGGCAAATACACCCCACCTGCCGCAGAAAAGATACCAGCAGCGTGGTAGAGGTGATCCCGTCCACATCGTAGTCACCATACACGCAAATCGTTTCATTATTTCTGCGGGCCAACACTATGCGGACGACTGCCGCTTCCATATCTTTGAGCAACATCGGATCAAGAATCTGTGCCAGTTCCGGCTTTAAGAAAGCAGCAATCTCGGATGCAGCGGTATAACCACGGCTGGCAAGAATGGCAGCAACCACCGGATGAATACCGGAATGTACCGATGTTGTAACTTTTTCACGCATAATCCAGCGTTTTTCCATCTGATCACCGATAAAAAAAATCCCCCGGCAAGCGGGGGATTAGGAGTTTATTTTGTAACGGGAGGCATTGGAGCACCACCGCCCCCCTGCATCATCCCTTTTACCTGCATGGCAACCGGGCTGTTAGGATCAATTTCAAGGATTTTCTTCCAGTACGGTCGTGCCTTGACATGATCTTTCAGATCAACCGCATACACGATGCCGGCATTAAAAAGACTCTGCAGATGCTTCGGGTCAATTTGCTGCGCTTTGGCAAAATTTTCCAGCGCCTTGTCATACCAGCCAAGTTTACGATACATAACACCCTGATCGGTTAAAACATCGGGGCTGTTTGGTTGCAACTCCAGAACTTTAGAGTAGGCATTAACCGCTTTCTGAGGCTGATCGGTATCAAAATAATCATTCCCCAGTGACATCCAGGCGTTGACGTTCTTGGGATCCTTGGCAACAATCTTTTCTGCTTCGGCAATGCGGTTGTTATAATCTACCGTCGAACCGGAACCGCTCGGGATCGTAGGTGCAGCCTGCTGATTTTTTCGATCGGAGAAAATGGAAAACACCAGATAACCGACCAGGAGGCCGATAATCAACGCAATCACTGCAACCAGTAAGGATTCTTTTTTCATGACGTATCCTTCCCCCTAAGCCTTTTCTACCTGCTTGTTCATGGCGCGATTTTCCAGTAACACCACGATCGGACTGGCAACAAATATTGAAGAATAGGTTCCCACCAGTACACCGATCAGCAGCGCCAGTGCAAAGTCATGGATTACTTCGCCACCAAAGAAGAACAACGACGCGGCAGCCATGAAAACAGTCAATGAAGTCACAATGGTACGTGACAATACTTCATTAATACTGTCATTAAAGATGGTATTCATCGCCCCTTTAAGGTTCTTGTGGAGGTTTTCCCGAATACGGTCAAAAACAACGACCGTATCGGTCAGGGAATACCCGGCAATGGTCAGTACCGCGGTAATGAAGAGCAGATTAATTTCCTTGTTCAGCAGGAAAAATACTGCAAACATCGCCAGGCAGTCGTGCATGGTCGCTACCGTAGCGCCAATACCGAATTTAAAGTCGAAACGCCAGGCAATGTACAGAATGATTCCCAAAAACGAGATGGCAACTGCCACCAGCGTATCCTTGCGCAGTTTGTCTCCGATGGAAGGACCAATTTCAGTCGATGATTCAACATTGAAGGTATTATCGGGAAACTGCTTTTTGAAAGCGCCCTGGACCGCTTCGGCTGCTTTACCGAGCGATAACGAGGTGGCACGGTCAATTTTTATCAGTAATTTGTTGCCATCCTTGATTTCCTGCAGGTCGGCTTTTACAATGCCACCTTTGTGCAACGCCGCACGGGCATCGGAAATATTGAGCGGTTTGGCAAATTTAAGCTGCATTGAGGTACCACCGGAGAAATCGATCCCCATATTGGCGGTTCCCCTGGCAATCTGGATGATACCGATAATACCGATAATCGCAATTATTGCCGAGATGACAAACGATATGTTTCGTTTGCCGATAAAATCTATATTGGTTTTACCAAGCAATTCCATAAACGGTACTCCCCCTTATATGCTCAATTTCTTAACGTTGCCACGATGCAGGAACAGATCAAAGATAACCTTGGTTCCAATCAGCGAGGTAAACAGATTAATGATGACACCCAGACTGAGCGATACGGCAAATCCTTTAACCGGCCCAGTACCAAACTGGAACAGCACGGCAGCAGTAATCAGCGTGGTAATATGGGAGTCCATAATGGTCAAAAAGGCCTTGTCATACCCGGCATTCAGAGCAGCTCTCGGCGCCTTGCCCAACCGGAGTTCTTCCCGGATACGTTCAAAAATGAGCACGTTGGAGTCAACTGACATACCGATCAAAAGAACGATAGCGGCAATACCGGGGAGTGTCAGGGTAGCTCCCATGGCTGCCAGGGCACCCATCAGATAAACCACGTTCAAAACCATCCCCCAGTTGGCGATCATACCGGAGAGTTTGTAGTACATCAACATGAAGAGCACAACCAGCGCAACTCCGATCACAGCAGCGTACAGACCTTTACTGATCGAGTCTTGCCCCAGGGAAGGTCCAACCGTCACATTCTGGATGATTTTAACGGGAGCAGGCAGAGCGCCGGCCCGCAGAACGATTGCCAGGTCAGCGGCGGTTTTTTCCGTAAAGTTTCCTGATATCTGGGCACTGCCACCGGAAATACGTTCACGAATCACCGGGGCGGAATAAACGTTGTTGTCCAGCACGATGGCAAACCGCTTCCCAACATTGGCAGCTGTAGCCTGATCAAACAGTCTGGCGCCCAGTGCGTTAAAATCAATGGCAACGTAGGGCTGGTTGAATTGTGAATCAATCCGGACCTGGGCATCGGTAAGCAGGTCACCGGTAATCAAGGCTTTTTTCTGAACAACAAAGGAAGTCTCGCTGACAGCTCCCGTAGCCGGGTCAACGATTTTTTCCTTTAACAACTCAGCATCTTCCGGTACCGAAGCACTGTTGGGAGGAAGATCTTCACGCACCATCTTGAATTCAAGACGGGCTGTTTTACCAATCAGGTCGATGGCGCGTTGCGGATCCTTGATCCCCGGCAGCTGCACCACGATATGATTGATCCCTTCACGTTGAATAATCGGCTCGGAAACCCCGAACTGGTCAATTCTGTTACGAATTGTTTCCAGCGCCTGGGCCACGGCCTTATCCTTGCGATCCTGGGCATCTTTCGGGTTCATCTTCAGATTAAGGGTAATGAAACCACTATTTTCTACACCCTGACTCTGTTCATAGCCGGGATATTTATCTTTCAACAATTTTTGAACCGTATCAGCAGTCCCTTTTTCATACAATACCAGCGATACCAGGTCGGAACCGACCCGGCTGATCCGCTTGAATCTCAGATTTTTGCCGTTAAGCGTGTCTTCCAGGTCTGTTGCTACGAGATCAAGTGTACCTTCGACAGCTTTTTCCGTATCAACTTCCAGAACAAGGTGTGTCCCCCCCTGCAGGTCAAGCCCGAGGTGAATCTTGTCTTTTGGTAACAGTCCCTTCCACCACGATGGCAGAGTTGTCACCAGGGTGGGGGTCAGATATACAAGCGACATCAGAATAAATGCACCGATCAAGCTGATGCGCCAACCAGTTCCATTCGGCATATGACTCAATCTCCCTTCAGAATTTCTTTGTAGTAATGTGTTTCACCATCTGGGGCAAGCAACTATTTTATTACTGAAGCGATATAACTGCGAATGATTTTGATATTGACATTGGGGGCAATTTCGAGTGTTACCACTGCATCTTCAATAGAAACCACCTTGCCGTGAACACCGCCGGCAGTTACTACAGCATCACCTTTTTTCAGGGCATCGATCAATGCCTTGTGCTCTTTGGCTTTTTTCTGTTGCGGCCTGATCAACAGAAAATAAAAAATTGCAAACATGAAAACCAAAGGGATTACCTGCTGAAATGCTGCCATCCCCCCTGCTGCTGCTTCGCCTCCCGGTGCGCCACCCATTGCAAATGCAACTCCCATCATAAACCTGTACCTCCCTTATCGATCTGATTTATCTGCTGCTGACTGTGATACTGTGCCTTAAAGACTTTAAAACTATTGGCCTGAATTGCTTCCCGAGCCTGTTTCATCAGGTTGAGAAAATAATGCAGGTTATGAAACGTATTCAACTGAGACGCTAGAATTTCTCCTGCCCGGTAGATATGCCGCAAATATGCCCGTGAATAGTTGCGGCAGACATGGCAGGAACAGTTCGGATCAAGCGGAGAATCGTCCCGTTCATGGCATTTTGCTTTGATATTCACCCTCCCCTGACTGGTGAACAGCATGCCGTTGCGGGCATTGCGGGTTGGCATGACGCAGTCGAACATATCATATCCGTGGCCGATTGCCTCTAATAAATCTTCGGGAGAACCAATTCCCATGATATAGCGGGGGGAATCAACCGGCATCATCGGAGCGCAACTCGCCATGATCCGGTACATTTCTTCCTTGGTTTCCCCCACCGAAAGCCCACCGAGCGCATACCCGTCAAACCCGATAGAACAGATATCATGAAGGCTGCGAGCCCGCAAGTCTTCATGCATCCCCCCCTGAATGATTCCGAAGAGCTGTTGCCCCGGACGAGAGTGTACATTCTTGCAACGTTGCGCCCAGCGGGTCGTCATCTCCAGTGAACGGGTCACATAATTGTAATCTGCCGTGGCAGGCGGACATTCATCAAAACACATGATAATATCTGCGCCGAGTGATTCCTGTATTTTAATGGAAAGTTCCGGGGTCAGAAAGTGGCGGGAACCGTCGATGTGAGATTGAAACTTGACACCCTCTTCGCTGATTTTGCGCAATTCTCCCAGACTGAAAACCTGAAAACCGCCACTATCGGTCAGGATGGGACGATCCCAGTTCATAAAGCGATGCAGACCGCCCAACTGCTCCACAATCTCATGTCCGGGACGCAAGTAGAGATGGTAGGTATTGGCAAGAATGATCTGGGCCTCAACATCCGCCAGATCATCGCTGGTCATTGCCTTGACGGTTGCATTGGTTCCGACCGGCATGAAGATCGGAGTTTCAATGCTGCCGTGGGGTGTTTTCAAAGAGCCGAGACGTGCCCCGCTGGTTGTATCGTGATGATGTATCTTAAAAGTATCTGACACGCTTCCTCTCAAACTATCAGCATGGCATCGCCATAGCTGTAAAATCGGTATCGACTGGCGATGGCCCGTTGATACGCCTGCATAATCCATTCACGTCCGGCCAAAGCCGACACCAGCATCAGCAACGTAGATTCGGGGAGGTGAAAATTGGTCAGCAAGGCATCAACAATCTTGAAGCGATACCCTGGATAGATAAAGATATCAGCCTCTCCGTTTCCTGGCGTAAGCAGACCATTGCTGTCAGATGCATATTCCAGAGTCCGGGCGGTGGTAGTTCCGATCGCGATCACCCGCTTGCCGCGGGACTTGGCAGAATTAACCGCGCGAGCAGTTGCTTCGGAAATCTGGTAACGCTCCACATGAATGCGATGATCGACCACCTTTTCAACCCGTACCGGCAGGAAGGTTCCCAAACCGGTGTGCAGCGTAAGGGTAACAATTTCGGCGCCCCGTTGCCGGATGGCATCCAGAAGCCCATTAGTCAGGTGCAAACCGGCTGTTGGCGCCGCGACAGCTCCCGGAGTATGGGCAAAGACAGTTTGGTAACGTTCTTTATCCAGCTGTTGATCACTCCGTCCCAGGTAAGGTGGGAGCGGAATGTGCCCTTCCCGTTCCAGCCAGCTATCGAAAGGTTCAGTTCCCTCAAAACGGATCAGCCAGCCTGCTTCGTTCAAATTACTGATCAGCGTGGCCATCATACCGGCCGGGAGACATACCTGCTGGCCAACCCGGAAACGCTTGGAAGCTTTCAGCAGACACAACCATTGTTCCGACTCCGCAGTGTCATCGCGACGGAGCAAAAAAATCTCTACCTTACCGCCACTCTCCTTGGTTCCAAGCAAGCGGGCAGGAATGACCCGGGTGTCATTCAACACCACCACGTCGCCTGCTTCAATGTAATCGGGCAAGTCCGTCACTACCGATTCGGTTATGGTCTGCTGCCTGCGAGACAGAACCATCAAGCGCGAACTATCCCGCACCGCGGCAGGGAAACGGGCAATCAATTCATCCGGCAGGGTATAATCAAACTCTTTAACAAGCATATTCAGACCATTTCAACGCAGATCAGTCAGATGTTTCAATTCGGTTCCCGGATAATAATAGGAGAGAATTTCAGTATAGTTAAAGCCGTCAACCGCCCGTTGTTTAGCGCCCCACTGGCATAATCCGACCCCATGCCCATTACCATACCCTGAAAAGTAGGCTTCTACACCTGTAACTTTTACCATAAAATTGGTGCTCTTGATCGTGCCATAGCCGACGGTTTTCCGGAACTGATCACCGGTCATGGTAACGGTACCACGGGAAGAAACAAGGGAAACCGTTGCCAGACGCCCACGGTTGTTGCGGGCGCCGGTGCGGATATCAGTAAGTGTTGACAGCTTGAAACCGGCTCCCCGTACCTTTTCTTCAATCTCTTTGAGCGTCAGCTTTTGTTCCCAGACCGAGGAAGGATTGACCAGACAATACTGGCAATTAACCCCCTTCATGTACGAAAGAGACTTTCCCCAGACATTTTCTGCCGACTCGGTTTTACCACCGCAATTGGAGTGGTAAAAAGCCTGTATAATAGCCCCCTGATAAGTGAGCACCTGACCAGCTGTCTCCGTCACTGCCCGCTCGGCACGACTGTCTTCCGTGCTTCTGCCGCCATACACCTGATCCAGAACCGATGATTCCAGATGATACAAAGCTGTTTTACGTGCTTCACGGCGATTGAGCGCATACGTCCGCGCAATTACCGCTTGAGCTTTTACGGCCTCTATTGGCCAGGCCGATGAAATTTCGGCATTGATCAATCCCACCAGATATTCTTCCAGGGGAAGTTCGTTGATAACCAGAATTCCTTTATCAGTAGAGCGAAGCTCTATCCGACCACGGAATGGTTTGCCATTGACACTGACGGTTGCCGCTGCGGCAACCGTCAGTCGACTATAGGAGACACCATTGAGCTGAAAAGAATCGTGTGCAGAGGTAATCGTGGCGGGTGAAGCAAGTACCAGCGGTGTTGACATTTCGCCGGTAGCGATCAAACCATCTCCTTCAAGCTGTATCGAAGCTTCATTTTTGGTTAAAGCTATACGTATGGTTTCTGCAGAAGCAGCAGCTACCGTTTGCCGGTCTACGGATATCAGGATCAGCAGGAACGAGAGAACTCCTGTCAGAACCAGTAATGTATGCAGTGTACGTTGTCCCAAAACTCTGTGATACAACCATAAAAAGAAATGATCGTCAATTTTTTTCAGTTTTACGAACAATAAAGAGACGAACAAAATTAGTACAATGATTTTAAAGAGAACGGCAAAATCAAGCAGCTGTTATAGACTTGATCACCGTAAATTGTACGCCGGTCTATAATTAGGGTTGAATTCAATATAATAGTCATGTATATATCAAAAACAGTTTGATTTCAGCCGTTTATTTTAGTAAGGATGTTTATTTTTTACTGATATTATAAATACATCGTAGATGAAAACACGGGAGGCAAACATGATTATAATGGCACTTAACTGCGGCAGTTCCTCGGTAAAATACCAACTATTTGACTGGGAGAAAAAAGAAGTCGTTGCCAAGGGAATGGTAGAGCGAGTCATCATCGGAGATTCGTTTATCATGCACGAAGTTCCTGGTCGTGAAACCTATCGTCATGAACAGGATTGTATCAATCATCAGGCTGCCATCGATCTGGTTATCCGCACAGTTACCGATCCGGCCCATGGTGTCTTGAAGGGTGTCGATCAAATTTCAGCCGTTGGACATCGCGTCGTGCATGGCGGTGAAAAATTCACCTGTTCGGTTATGATTGACGCAAACGTTCTGGATGCTGTTAAAGAAGTTCAGCACCTTGCTCCGCTCCACAATCCGCCCAACATCGAAGGAATCGAGGCAGCGCAAGCACTTATGCCAACCATTCCCCATGTTGCCATCTTTGACACCGCATTTCACCAGACCATGCCCGAGCACGCCTATATTTATCCGCTCCCCTACGAATGGTATGAAAAGCATCAAGTGCGCCGCTACGGCTTCCACGGAACCTCCCACCTGTACGTTTCAAAACGTGCTTCGGTATTGTTGGGGAAAAAACCGGCCGACTGCAACATAGTTACCATGCACATCGGCAATGGTGTTTCACATTGCGCCATTAAAAATGGTATTTCCGTTGACACCAGCATGGGACTGACTCCGCTGGAAGGTGCTGTCATGGGAACCCGCTGTGGCGACATCGATCCAGCCATTCCCGCCTTCATGATGCAAAAGGAAAATCTTTCGGCCAAAGAAATCGACAGCATACTCAACAAGAAAAGCGGCGTTATCGGCGTCACCGGTCGCTTTACTGACCGTCGAGATGTGATTGAACATGCCATCAAAGGGGATAAGCTGTGCCAACTGTCACTGGAAATTGAGGCATACCGGCTCAAAAAATATATCGGTTCCTACATGGCTGCTGTCGGTCGCCTTGATGCGGTAATTTTCACCGCCGGAGTTGGTGAAATGGGTGCCCTGATTCGGGAAAAAGCGATCGAAAATCTTGAACATATCGGGATTTACCTCGACAAGGAACGCAACAAGGGGGCCATGACCCGCAAGCGGGAAACCCTGATTACCACCGACGACTCGCCGGTCAAGGTCTACGTAATACCGACCGATGAGGAACTGGTTTTTACGGAAGACGTGGTGGCAATCCTCAACGGAAGCTATACCGACCATATGAACTTTGAATATTCATTTTCACGGGCAGACTTCGTCCGCTAGTCTCGTCTTGAAACAGCTGGTACTGCCGACGCAAGGTTGAACATTTCAACCTTGCGTTTTTTATAGGTCGAAACCACTCTCAAGCGTAAACTAAACAGGAAGCCACAGCTTGCGAACAGGTCGTTTTGATGGTACTGTTCAGGCATGACGCGAGAACCGAACAACATACGTACCCTCATAAAATCATTATCAAAGCCGAGCGCCTATCTTGAGACGGTGACCCGGGTCAGCTGCATCCAAACCCATGTATCGGTAATTTTTCTGACTGACAGCCATGCCTATAAAATAAAAAAACCGGTTGATTTCGGTTTTCTCAATTTTAGCACCATTGATCGCCGGCGTTTTTACTGCAATGAAGAGGTACGCCTCAATCGCCGCCTCTGCCCCGATATTTATGAAGGGGTGGTGGAACTGCGCGACACCCCCGATGGTCCTGCTTTTCATGGTCAGGGGGCGATTATCGAATACGCCGTAAAAATGAGACGTCTCCCGGCCAGCCGCATGCTGAACCGGCTGGTTGAAACGGGGGAAGCTGATCTGTCAACCATGAAACAGGTTGCCGCGGTGATTGCCGAGTTTCATCACACAACACCGACCTCTGCTGCGGTTGCCGAATATGGGCAACCAGAACGAATTTTGTTCAACTGGCAGGAGAATTTTCAGCAGATGCTTCCCTTTGAAAGCGCCACCCTGGCTGTCACCGATCGCAGCGTGATTCAAACCTATGTGGAGAGCTTTGTCCAGCAACACCACCCCCTGTTTCTGCAACGGATTGCAGACGGTTACATTCGCGAATGCGACGGTGACATCCACCTGGAGAATATCTGCCTCACCAACCAGATGGTCTACATTTTTGACTGCATTGAATTTAACGATCGCTTCCGCTGTTGTGACACTGCCGCAGACATCGCCTTTTTATTGATGGACCTTGATTATCACCGGCGCCACGACCTGGCAAAATCAGCCTGGGATGAATATCTTGCCCGGTCGAGAGATCATGATGCGCTGCAACTGATCAATTTTTACAAGATGTATCGTGCCTTTGTACGTGGCAAGGTGGAGAGTTTTCTCCTCAATGATCCAAACATTGCTCTTCCCCAACGGGAAGCTGCCATCAACCGTGCCAGACGCTATTTCCGACTGGTACGCGGCTACATTGAACAGGAACGGTTACAGCCGACACTCTTTATAACCTGTGGCGTCATGGGGTGCGGCAAGAGCACATTGGCCACAGAACTGGCGGGAGATCTCGGCATAGCCTGTTTCAGCTCAGACCAGATTCGCAAGGATCTGCATGGCATAGCGCCGGACAGTCCCGTCCATGTTCCCTACAACAGCGGCCTGTATTCCCCGGCACAGAACGATCTCACCTATCGGGAGTTGTTGGTCCGGGCAGAAATGCAGCTGCAAGGCGGAAAAAGTGTCATTATTGACGCCTCATTCATCCGCCGACATGATCGTGCCCTCTTCCGGAATATGGCTGAACAATCTGGTGTACCAGCTGTCATGCTCCACCTGCAGTGTAAACCGGCAGAACAGAAACTGCGTCTTCAAAAAAGGAGCACCCACAAAGCGGTCGGTACAGCATCCGATGGACGGGTTGAACTGATACAGAGCCAGCAGGAAGCATTTGAGCCGCCGCTTCCCGAAGAAGGATTCATCATTTCCCTTGACAGTACCCTCCCGCTGGAGAATCTGCTGTCAACCATCTACAACAGGATTGCGGCATGCTAACAAATATCCATACCCGCATCAGACAGCGCATGCGACTCAAGGAATCGTGGATCATATTTTTCATCATGGGGATTATCATGATGAATTTTCCGTTCCTGCAGATTTTCAACAAGCCGCTGCTGATCGGCGGATTCCCGCTCCTGTTTCTTTATTACACCGTTGGCTGGGCTGTTTCCATCGGCATTATCTACCTGTTCACCATAGCCCTGCACACCCCTGAACCTCCCCCCACAGAAAAGAAAAAACAGTGAACACCTCCGGTTATGCGCCAGCCGCCACCATATCGCTCCTCTATACCGCCCTGATTTTTCTGATTGCCTGGTATGCTCACAAACGTACCCTGCAAGGGCGCAGTGTCGTCAGCAATCCGCTGGTGTATTCCCTTTCCCTGGCAGTCTACTGCACTTCCTGGACATTTTACGGCAGCGTTGGCAAGGCAGCCACCACCGGCATCGATTTTTTGATGATCTATCTCGGCCCTTCACTGACAGCCTTTGCCTGGTTATTTGTACTCAAGCGGATCATCAAGATCAGCAAGGAGAACAACATAACCTCCATTGCCGATTTTATCAGTCTGCGCTACGGCAAATCACCCTGGCTGGGAGCGTTGGTCACGGTCATCGCCGTACTCGGCATCATGCCGTACATCGCTCTGCAGTTAAAAGCGGTTTCCACCTCCTTTTACATGATCAGCGGTTCCAGCAGCAGTATTGCCATTCCCCACGGAAACACTGAATTAAACCTCCCCAGCGGCTTATTTCTGGCAACGGTCCTGTCGGTTTTCAGTGTTGTTTTTGGCGCTCGTCGCCTGGTATCATCGGAACGGCACGAAGGTCTGATGGCGGCAATTGCCTTTGAATCGATCGTCAAACTGATCTCCCTGCTTACAGTTGGGATGTTCGTCACCTATCAACTGTTTGATGGTTTCAGCGATATTTTTACAAAATTCCAGTCTGTTAAGCCGGATTTGTTCAATCAACTTTTTACACTTGGCTCCACCCCGCAATCGCCCGAATCAATCCCGGTTTTCACCATGCTGTTTCTCTCCATGTGCGCCATCATGCTTCTGCCACGACAATTTCATGTCATGGTAATTGAGAATTCCAATCAAGACCATGTTGTCAAGGCGATGTGGATCTTTCCGATCTATCTGTTTTTAATCAACCTGTTCGTCATGCCGATTGCATTGGGTGGCATTCTGACAACCGGCACCAGCAGCGGCGCTGACTTTTTTGTAATCAGCCTCCCGCTTGCCACGGGGCATCCCGGCATTGCCATGCTCGCCTTTCTGGGTGGAGTGTCAGCAGCGGCCGGCATGGTGATTGTTGAGTCGGTCGCAATTTCCACCATGTTGCTCAACCATATTTTCATGCCGATCATCGTACGCTGCACGCCGCAACGGTGGTTCCCCCTCCTGCTGATCAATCTCAAGCGGCTCGGCATATTCATGATCATTTTCCTTGGGTATTTCTATTACCGTATTGTCGGCGACTCTTTCATGCTGGTCAATATGGGGATGATTTCGTTTACGGCGGCTGCCCAATTCATGCCGGCCATGCTGGGGGGGCTGTACTGGAATCGTGGCAATAAAACCGGCGCAATTACCGGTATTCTCTGCGGTTCACTGACCTGGTTCTACACCTTGCTGCTCCCTTCCTTCAGCCGTTCGGGATGGCTTTCAAACGATTTTCTCGACCATGGCCTGCTTGGCATGGCACTGCTCAAACCAACGGCACTGTTTGGCCTGACCGGCATGGATCTCTGGAGTCATTCCCTGTTCTGGAGCATGCTTTTTAACATCAGCGGCTATATTATTTTTTCAATTCTACTTCCCCAGGGGGAACAGGAACGGGACCAGGTTCAGCGCTACGTCGGTTCGTTTGAAAGCAGCTTTCACGACCATCATACCCGTGAGACCAAACGTCTCTCCAAACCGGTTACCCTTACCCAGTTTATTGCCTTGATGACAAAATTTATTGGCGAGGCAGAGGCAACCCGAGCTATCAGCGCTTACCGGGAGCAGGCAGAACAGCTCGATACGGGAGACAGCGCCTTATCCGAGTTCGAACTCCCCAACCTGAAACGATTTACCGAAAAGACCCTGGCCGGTTCGGTTGGCGCTGCCGCAGCCGGTGCCATTGTCGACAGTTTTCTCTCCGATATGGGGTCACGGATGGAATCGGTCTATGACATTTTCAGTAATGTCCGCACATCGTTGGATCAAAGTCGTGAGGCTCTGTATGTCCGGCTGAAGGCATCGGAAATCATCAATCAGACACTTGACCTGCAAATCATCATGGATGACCTGCTCAAACTGTTGCTGAAGGAGTTCAAGCTTGATGCCGCCCTGATTCAGCTCGACACTCCTCCCCACGACCGTACTGTTCGCAGTTATCAGGGGAGAAACCGTTCTCCGATCAACTCGCGACACTGGTATCGCGAGAGCAAGCCCTACTGCGACATGGCACTGAAAGACCGGAAAGCTCATTTTGTCAACGACGTAAAACAGGCTGCCAGCTCCGTGCCACTCTCCAAAACCAACGCGGCAGGTTTCGTTTCTTTTGCCCATATACCGATTTTCCGTGCGGAAGAAACGCCACTCGGCGTCATCTCGGTTTATTCAAAAACAATCAGCGGTCTGTTTACGGAAGAATTTATCGCCCTGCTCTGCAGCCTGGCAGGTCAATTGGCACAGGCGGTCACCATTGTTCGTGAAATTGAGGCCCGTGACCATGAACGAAGTGAAAAAGAACAGGCGTTACTGAAGAATGCCCGTATTTCCCGGGATATGGAGATAGCCCAGCAAATTCAACTTTCATTACTCCCGGAAGCGCCTCCCCAACTCCCTGGCATCGAAATTGCCGGGCGCTGTATCGCCGCAGCCCATGTTGGCGGAGATTATTATGATTTTTTTATAAGAAATGAGCAGAACATCGATGTACTGATCGCTGATGTTTCCGGGCACAGTGTTGGCGCAGCGCTGATCATGGCGGAAGTCCGCACACTCCTGCGTGCCCAGGTAACATCGACCCAGAGCGCCAGTACAATTTTGCACAGTATCAATCGCTTGTTATACGACGATCTCACCCGGGCAGAGCTGTTCATTACCATGTTTTATGCCAAATACAATGCCGCCACGGGACGCCTTTCCTACGCCAATGCCGGTCACAATCGTCCCTTGCTCCATCGCAAGGGGATCAGCGCCTGCACCGAACTGGATGCCGACGGCCTGATTATCGGCGTCAAACCATCGGTTATTTTTGAAGAATTATCCATTGATCTGGCGGCGGGAGATGTTTTGCTGTTGTACACCGATGGATTGACGGAAGCTACCAATAGCGACGGCGAGATGTTCGGAACCGAACGGATCTGCGCCATGTTGGAACAACTGGTGGCACTGCCGGCAGCGAGCATTGTAGAGGAGCTGTATCAGACCGTAACTGAATTTACCGGTTCATCAACCTTGCAGGACGATATATCAGCGGTAATCATAAAAATACTGTAGTGCGAAAGGATGGGAATCATGAATTTCAAGACAGATGCAAGCGGGAAAATTATGGTAATTTACGTTCGTGAAGATCGGCTTGACGCCAATAATGCTGAAGAGTTGAAGGCTGAATTGAACCGGTTGTTTGAACTCGGCACCAAGGATCTGGTGATCGACCTCAATGACGTTCATTTTATTGACAGCTCCGGGCTGGGTGCCTTGGTGTCCGGTTTTAAAAATGCGTCCGCACGCCAGGGGAGTATCAAGCTCTCGGCACTGCAGTCCCAGGTCAAATCAATGTTCGAACTTACGCGACTCCACCGGGTTTTTGATATTTACCAGACTGCTGATGAGGCATTGACCGGCGAATAATCCGGTTGCTTGAGTGCGAGGTATCCATGAATAACACCGTACTTGTTGATATAACAATACCGAGTCATACGCGCTATCTCGGTTTGATCGGCAAATTGGGAGAGACGGTTGTTTCAGAACTCAACCTCTGTCCCGGCAAGCATGAATGTCTCTGCCAAAGCATCAACATGGTCTTGACGGAAGCATTGGTAAATGCCATCACCCACGTTACTACCACCGATCAGGACAAGGGAGTTCAAATACATATCAGTGCCTCCAACGAAGAATTGACCATCAGGGTTTACGATCACGGCAAAGGATTCAATCTCAATCGTTTTACCGAGAACGATTGTCCCGACCCGCTCCAGGAGCATGGGCGCGGCATCTTCATCATGCGTTCATTGATGGATTCCGTGGAATACCAAAAAATCAATGGCAATGGCAATGTGCTGATTTTAAGAAAAAAACTGGACCGGAGCAACTAGGATGTACAGAACATGGCGAATGGTGATGCAACTCTTGATCATCATGTCATTGGTATACAGTTCAGGCCGAACTGCCGAGGCAGGCCTGGAACAACACACCATTGCTACCCGCTCGGGAGTTACCGTTGATTTTATAATCATGACACCGGAACAACAACCGTCAGATGATGCCATCATCGTGTTCACCGGTGGAAATGGTGCGGTGCCGTTTCGACTGACCGATAACGGCGCCGTGACGGGGTGGAATTTCCTGATTCGCAGCGCCGATGATTTTACCCGACGAGGTTTGACCGTTGTGGCCAGTATGCCTCCCTCTGACCACCATACCGGCATCACCTCGGATTTCCGTGAATCGCAAGAACACGCGCAAGACATGGCACATGTGGCCGATTACCTGACAGCACGCGGCATCAAGAACATCTACCTGGCCGGTAACAGTCGCGGAACGCTCTCAGTGGCGTCACTCGGCTCAAAGCTTCGTGACTCTCATGTTAAGGGAATTATTCTGACTTCGACACTTGACTCTGATTTTTTACTCTGGAGTCCGGCGGACAGAGTCCGCAAACCGGTATTGATGATCCACCACCGTGATGATGGATGCCGGGTCAGTCCCTTTCAGGAAGCTCTCAAGACAGTGGAACTCATGCGGCAGTTTACCAGCGTAAATTTTGTGGAAGTTACCGGAAATTCGTTTTTTCAGATGTCGGAACCGTGCAACGATCTAAGTTCACACGGTTTTTTTGGTAGTGAGGAAAAGGTGGTGCAGGTTATTGCGGATTGGATCAAGGGACGTAGAATTCCTGCCCGAATTGAATAAGCGGGCTTGTTTGACCATCAATTACTGTCTTCCGGCCCCCCCAGAAAACGACTCACCTCATTGGCCAGCGTGGCATGATGTAACAGTCTGCCCGGTATTTTATCCTCGCCAAGTAACTCGTGACGCCATGGTTGGCGTTTCAACCAATCCATCAGCAGTTGCCATGAGATCCAGTTATTAAACTCACGGTCGATTCCGGTCAACTGGTTGAGGAATTTATCGCGCGGACTTCGTAATCCAGGTTTGTCAGCCATTGACAGTTCTCCTGCGGGATCAAAGATTAAAAAAAGAGGCACAACAGTGAATCACTGCCGTGCCTCTTTTACCATACTACTGCATTCCTATTCCTGAGGTGTTGCGGGAGTGCCGTCAAGATTCAATCCCAGTGCTTCCTTGCGGGAGAGCTTTATCTTGCCGTTCTTATCGACTCCGATACATTTAACCAGTACCTGGTCACCTTCGTTAAGAATATCGGTTACTACTTTTACCCGGGCAGTATCAAGTTCGGAAATATGCACCAAGCCATCGGTGCCGGCCATGATTTCAACAAAAGCGCCGAAATCCATGATTTTCTTAACCGTACCGAGATACAGCTTGCCCACTTCGGCATCATCGGTCAGAGCGCGAATCATCTGAATTGCCAGATCACACGCTTCCTTGTTGGTGCTGGCTATATTGATCTTACCGGTATCATCGATATCGACCGTAACGCCGGTTGTTTCAGTGATATTACGGATATTTTTACCGCCGGTTCCGATTACGTCGCGGATTTTATCGGTCTTGACATAAATGGTTGTAATACGTGGTGCAAAGGAAGACATTTCACCACGGTGGGTAGCCAGGGTTTCAGCCATTTTGCCCAGAATGTGGAGACGCCCTTCACGAGCCTGCTTGAGAGCCTGCTGCATGATTTCCTTGGTAACACCGCCAATCTTGATATCCATCTGCAGGGCGGTCACACCTTCCGACGTACCGGCAACCTTGAAATCCATGTCTCCCAGGTGGTCTTCATCTCCCAGAATATCGGAGAGGATGGCAACCCGCTCCCCTTCCTTGATCAGTCCCATGGCAATCCCGGCTACCGGAGCAGTAACAGGAACACCGGCATCCATCAGTGACATACTGCCGCCACAGACTGAAGCCATGGATGAGGAACCATTACTTTCCAAAGTTTCGGATACGATTCGAATGGTATAGGGAAAATCATCATGTTTGGGAAGAACGGCCGACAGAGCACGTTCAGCCAACATGCCATGACCGATTTCACGACGCCCTGGTCCCAGACGGAAACTGGTTTCGCCAACTGAAAATGGAGGGAAGTTGTAGTGCAACAGGAAACGCTTGCGATATTCACCAAACAACGAATCCATCCGCTGCTCGTCACTGGATGTTCCCAGCGTGGTTGAAACCAGCGCCTGGGTTTCGCCACGGGTAAAGAGAGCTGAACCGTGAACACGGGGGAGAATGCCTGCTTCGGTGGCAATCGGGCGGATGGTCGTGGTATCACGGCCATCAATACGGATGCCGGTATCGAGAATGTCGGCACGAACCCGCTCATATTCGAAATCACCCAGGAATGCTTTGATCTGCTTGGCGCACCCTTCGAACTCCTCTTTCAAGGCCTCAATGGTTTCGCTGATCACCAGATCCATCTGATTGTGACGTTCCTGCTTGGTTTTGATCTTGACCGCTTCACCGATCCGATCGTAAGCCAGCTCACGTACCCGAGCCTGCAGCGCTTGATTGACCACTACCGGCGCGATGATCCGCTTGGCAACGCCCGCTTTTTTCTGCAATTCGATCTGTGCCTCAAGCAAGGGCTGCATCGCTTCCTTGGCAAAGAAGACCGCATCCAGCATATCCGCCTCGGACACGAACTTTGCTTCACCTTCAACCATGATCACCGCATCACGGCTGGCAGCGACAACGATTTCGAGATCACTGACTTCCAGCTGCTCCGTGGTCGGATTACAGATGAAGACCCCGTCAACCCGTCCGACTTTTACGCCGGCAATCGGTCCCTGGAAAGGAATATCGGAGATCATCAACGCTGCTGAAGCTCCCAGCATGGAAAGAATCCCGGGATCATTATCCTTGTCGGCCGAAACGACCGTTGCCATGATCTGGGTGTCATTGAGGAAGTTTTCCGGAAAGAGCGGACGGATCGGCCGGTCAATCAGGCGGCAGATCAAGGTTTCCGGATCTGACGGACGTGCTTCGCGTTTGAAGAAACTGCCGGGAATTTTGCCGCCGGCATACGCTTTTTCAGTGTAGTTTACGGTTAGGGGGAAAAAGTCCTGACCTTCTTTTGCTTCTTTCTGGGCCACCGCTGTTACCAGCACCATGGTATCACCACTACGTACCATCACAGCGCCGTTAGCCTGTTTTGCCATCTTACCGGTGGTAATACTGACGGTTCTGCCGCCAAATTCTACTTCCACAACCTGTTCCATAGATATTCTCCTTGCGTTTCGGTTGCGTTGGGGCCGTCGATACAACCGTATCAAGCGACGTGATACGACTCTATCCACGCCCCCAACAGACAATAAAAAAAAGGGCTTAACGCCCCGGGGTATTACAGATTATGCGTACAAAATCAGATTACCGACGTCCTGGTGCTGATAAAAACTCGGCACGTTAGCTCAAAGATACCTAACGTGCCGGTGTATTATCTGCGTATACCAAGTCGTTCGATAACAGTTTTGTATCGGGAAAGCTCTATCTTTTTCAGATAGTCAAGAAGCCGACGACGTTGACCAACAAGTTTCAAAAGTCCACGACGACTGTGGTGATCTTTTTTGTGGGTTTTGAAATGCTCCGTAAGATACGTGATCCGCGCGGTCAAAATCGCGATCTGTACTTCAGGAGAACCTGTGTCAGTTTCATGTTTTTTAAACGAATTGATGAGTTCCTGTTTTTGTTCGGTTGCCAGCACTGCCAACACCTCCTTTGTTATGTTCGTTTTCTTATTATCTCCATAATCGAGATAGTTATGAAATAGCGAGTTGGATTTTTTACCATACCGGCACAAGTATGTAAAGCACAAATATTCAGCACCCTCTGCAGCCGGAGCTGTATCACCGTCATCTCTCAAAAAAACAGTATTGACAAAGAGTATACAATCTGATTAAGTGCCGCAAAAGATCACATAACTATTTAAAATAGCTGTATTTTTTTAGTATCACTAAATTGTTTTACCGAAATCTGACAATCGTTGCGTCACCCATTACCCAAAACAGAACCCAAAAGGAGACCCCCCCAGATGCAGAGACAAAAATTCCGTAAAGTCATGGCTGCCAATCGTGGAGAAATTGCAATCCGCATTTTCAGAGCGTGTACTGAACTTGGAATATCAACCGTTGCCATTTACTCCGAAGAAGACAAGTTGTCTCTCCATCGCTATAAAGCCGATGAAGCATATCATATCGGCAAAGGAAAAGCACCGATCGACGCCTATCTCGGCATTGATGAAATCATTGCACTGGCGATCAAGGCCGATGTTGACGCCATCCATCCCGGTTACGGCTTCCTGGCCGAAAATGCCGAATTTGCCGAAGAGTGCCGTGTTAATGGCATCACCTTCATCGGACCAACTTCCGATATGATGCAGGCATTGGGTGACAAGGTTTCCGGGCGCAAGGCCGCCATTGCCGCCGGCGTCAACGTGGTACCGGGTACGGAAGATCCGATCACCAAAGAAGAAGATGCACTTAAGTTTGCCAAGGAATACGGGTATCCGATCATTGTCAAGGCTTCGGCCGGTGGTGGCGGTCGCGGCATGCGCGTAGCCCACAACAAGAAAGAGTTGCTGGAAGGGTTGCTGGCAGCAGCCAGCGAAGCCAAGGCATCCTTTGGCAATGCCGACGTATTTCTGGAGCGCTACATCGAAAATCCGAAACATATCGAAGTACAGGTATTGGGTGATAATTACGGCAACCTGGTTCACTTCTTCGACCGCGACTGTTCGGTGCAACGCCGCCATCAGAAAGTAGTCGAGTTTGCTCCCTCACTTTCCCTGACCCAGAGCCAGCGGGAAGAGCTCTGTACCGCGGCGCTGAAAATCGCCGGCCAGGTTAAATATCAAAATGCCGGTACGGTTGAGTTTCTGGTTGACCAGGAAGGAAATCATTACTTCATCGAGATGAACCCCCGCATCCAGGTTGAGCATACGGTTACGGAGATGATTACCGGCCGCAATCTGGTGCAGAACCAGATCCTGGTCGCCTGTGGCCACAAGCTCTCTGATCCGGAAATCAATATCCCCAGCCAGTCGGCCATCGACATGCGCGGCTATGCCATCCAGTGCCGTATCACCACCGAAGATCCGGCCAACAATTTTGCCCCGGATTTCGGCACCTTGACCACCTATCGTTCAGCAGCCGGTTGCGGTGTGCGGCTCGATGCCGGTAATGCCTACACCGGTGCCAAGATCACCCCCCATTACGATTCGTTGCTGGTCAAAGTCAGCTCATGGGGGCTCACCTTTCAGGAAGCATCCAACATCATGTACCGTTCGCTGCAGGAATTCCGGGTCCGCGGTGTAAAAACCAACATCGGTTTCCTGGAAAATGTGGTCACCCACCCCGTATTCCTGAAAGGTCAGTGCAACACTTCCTTTATCGACAAACACCCGGAACTGCTCCATTTCAGCGAAAAGAAAGACCGGGCCAGCAAAGTGCTCAGTTTCCTCGGTGAAGTGATCGTCAACGGTTCCCCCGGTATCGTCAAACCGCTCAAGTCAGCTGACCTGATAGAAGCACGTGTGCCTGAAATCGCTCCCAACCAGATCCGTCCGGCCGGCAGCAAGGATCTGTTCATGCAGTTGGGAGCCGAAGGATTATCCAGATGGGTCCTGGACCAGAAAAAGCTGCTGTTGACCGATACCACCATGCGGGACGCCCACCAGTCCAACCTGGCAACCCGCGTCCGCACCTACGACCTGCTGAAAATCGCCGAGCCGACCTCACACCTGGGGGCCGAGCTGTTCTCCCTGGAATGCTGGGGTGGCGCCACCTTTGACGTTTCCATGCGCTTTCTCCGTGAAGATCCGTGGCAACGGCTGCACAAGCTATCGGAAGCGATCCCCAACATCCTGTTCCAGATGCTGCTGCGCGGCTCGAATGCGGTCGGATACACCAATTATCCCGACAATGTGGTCGAGCGCTTTGTGGAAGAAGCCGCCAACTCGGGGGTCGACATTTTCCGGGTCTTTGATTCGCTTAACTGGACTACCGGCATGAAAGTCGCCATGGAAGCGGTACGCAAATCAGGCAAAATCTGTGAAGCTGCCATCTGTTACACCGGTGACATCACCGACCCGAAACGGGATAAATATCCGTTGGAATATTATGTCAACATGGCGAAAGAGCTTGAGAACATGGGCGCCCACATCCTGGCCATCAAGGACATGGCCGGTCTGCTCAAGCCACAGGCGGCCTATAAGCTGGTCAAGGCGCTCAAGGAAAACATCGGTATCCCGGTCCACCTCCATACCCATGACACCTCCTCCAACGGCAGTGCCATGCTGCTGAAAGCTGCCGAAGCCGGGGTTGATATTGTGGATGCGGCGCTTTCATCGCTCTCCGGTCTGACCGCGCAACCGAACCTGAATGCCCTGGTAGCCGCCATGGAGGGAACCGAACGCGATCCCCAGGTCAATGCACCCGGCCTGCAGAAACTGGCCAACTACTGGGAAACGGTACGTGACTACTACTCACCGTTCGAATCCGGCCTCAAGTCGGGCACTGCCGAGGTCTACCACCACGAAATCCCCGGTGGCCAATACTCGAACTACAAGCCGCAGGTAGCCGGCTTGGGACTGATCGAGCGTTGGGATGAATGCAAGGAAATGTACCACAAGGTCAACATGATGTTCGGCGACATCGTTAAAGTAACCCCTTCCTCCAAGGTTGTGGGAGATATGGCCATGTTCCTGGTTAAAAACAATCTGGAACCGGCTGATGTCTTTACCAGCAAGGAAGAACTGGCATTCCCGGAATCGGTAGTCGGCATGTTCAAAGGGATGCTCGGCCAGCCGTACCAGGGGTGGCCACAGGAATTGCAGAAGATCATCCTCAAGGGTGAACAGCCGATCACCTGCCGTCCGGGAGAATTGCTGGAACCGGTTGACTTTGAGGACGAAAAGTTGAAGCTGGAGGAAAAACTCGGGCACCGCCTGGATGACAAAGCCCTGATTTCATCGATCCTCTATCCCAACGTATATCCGGAGTTCGATCGTCATCGTCAGGAATACTCTGATATCTCCGTCATTCCAACCCCGATCTTTTTCTATGGCCTTGAGTCGGGACAAGAGACCTCACTCGACATCGAACCGGGCAAGACCCTGATCATCAAGCTCAATGCCGTCGGCAAGGTTCAAAAAGACGGCACCCGCACGGTCTACTTCGAGCTGAATGGTAATAACCGTTCCGTTATCATCCGTGATCAGTCGGTGGTGAGCGATGAAAAACCGCGTGAAAAGGCAGACAAGGGAAATGCCAATCACATCGCTGCCCCGATGCCGGGAAAAGTCTTCAAGGTGAATGTAAAAGCCGGTGATGCGATCAAAGCGGGCGATGTTCTGATGGTGACCGAAGCGATGAAGATGGAGACCAACATCAAGGCCAAAGCCGATGGCGTGGTGTCAGAAGTGAAGTTCAAGGAAGGCGAAAAAGTTGAAAAAGAAGATCTGGTAATCGTCATGGCGTAACGCCAGATCATCAGAGTGGTAAAACAAAGCCCGTTCATTCCCGTAATGAGCGGGCTTTCTGGTATCCCACACCCTCTTCCAGCCTACTGCTAAGAACACGAATATCGGGGTCAGGTAAAATATTCCCATAAATAAAGCCCGTCCATACCAGGTATGAACGGGCTTTGTGATGTAGTAAAAGTGTGGGGATTACCCGTTACAGCCACACGAGCGGCCACAGACATTCATCTTCAAGGCCTTGATAAAGGTTGCTTCGGTAGCGGCCTTGATTTCATCAACCACCGGCTGGGGAATCGCCGTATCAAGCGACAGAATCACCATCGCCTCCCCCTTTTTGCCACTCCGTCCCAGATTCATGGAAGCGATATTAATGTCGTACTGCCCCATGATGGTACCGATTTTACCGATCATGCCGGGACGGTCTTCATAGTTCAACAACAGCATGAATTGCTCCGGGGCAAAATCCATGGTGTAGTCGCGCAAGCGGATGATGCGGGCATTCCCCTCGAACAGCGTGCCCGATACCAGTTTACGCTTGCCGTTTCCTTCGGCAATCAAGGTAATGATATTGGAGAAGCCGTCCGCCTGGGTAGACTTGCTCTCTTCCACCACGATTCCCATCTGTTCGGCAATCAGTGACGCATTAACCATGTTCACATCCTGATCAACCATCCGCCCCAACATGGTTGCCAGACCGCAGACCGTCAGCGGCGTGCAGTCATAATGGGAAATGTTGCCGGCATAGCCGAAGGTAAGTTTTTCAGGGTTGCAATCCAGCAACTGGATGCCAAAATCACAGACCACATTCATCAGGTTGAGGAACGGCCGCATCTGATCCATCAATGCCAGATCAAAACGGGGAATATTAACCGCATTTTCCAACGGTTGATCATCCAGATAATTCACGATTTCCTTGGAGACGTCGATGGCAACATTAACCTGTGCCTCAAAGGTATTGGCACCCAGATGGGGGGTTACCACCATGTTCTTATGGGCAATCAACCCCTTCATAACATCAGTGGTGGGAGGTTCGGAACTCCAGACATCAAATGCTCCGCCGATCACCTTGCCGGAATTGAGGTTGTCCAGCATCGCCTGTTCATCAATTATGCCGCCACGGGCAACATTGAGCACAATCACACCGGTCTTCATCAAGCCGAATTCGCGCGGTCCGATCATCCCCTTGGTTTCATCGGTCAGCGGGGTGTGCACCGTAATAATATCGCAGTGTTTATAAATTTCATCATGGGAAACCAGCTTGACCCCCAGATCGTGGGCCCGCTTGACCCCCACATACGGATCACAGGCCATCACTTCACATTCAAAGGCTTTCAAGCGGGTTGCCACGCGACCACCAACCTTGCCGATGCCGATCACGCCGGCAATTTTACCTTTCAGCTCATAGCCCGTAAAAGGAGCCCGTTTCCACTCACCCGATTTCAGGCTGTTATTGGCAACCGGTACATTACGGCAGAAGGAGAGCAAAAGCGCCATGGTGTGCTCGGCAGCACTGTTGGTATTGCCAAAGGGAGCATTAACCACGATCACCCCTTTGGAGCTGGCATAGTCCACATCCACATTATCAATGCCGACTCCGGCCCGGGCGATCATCTTCAGTTTTTTGCCCGCATCCAGCAGCGCCTTGTCAACCGTGGTGCCGCTACGGGTAATAATGACGTCATAGTCACCAATTACCGCCAAAAGTTCCTCTTTTTTCAATCCCAGTCGCACATCAAGCTGGATACGTGGTTCCTGGGTCAGGAGTGCCAAACCTTCAGCCGACACCTCATCAGTCACAATAATTTTCATTGCTGCTCCTTCGTTTTCGTTCGTTCGCAGGTTGCTTTCCTGCCCCTTCATAAAAACAGGGTGGATGAATATAGACCCGAGCTTCTAAAAATGCAAGCCCGCCAACATCAAGATTCGTTTACGTTGTTAAAAATGCTGAAATATGCCAGATCGGAATGAAGTAAATGTTCGACAACAACTTCAGAGGCAAAGAAGTTTACCAGTTCCCCCACTGAAACACCGCCATGATCAGCCTGATGGCGCAGCTTGACAACGTGTTCCGTCAAGAGATGGTGTTGTTCGGCATGTTCCTCAAGCTCCTGATAGTGATGGCTGCGCAGAATATGCTCTTCATGGCGAAAATGATCGACCACGTGGGTCAGGAGCGTATCAAAAGCAGCGTTAAAACGGGCCGGATTCGTGTCATGCTGGAAGGCCTGTTCAAGCAGGATATTGACCAGCCGGAAGATGGCTCGATGTTCACGGTCAATGCTCGGCTCGCCGCAACAATACTCCGGTTGCCAGGTCAGACGCACCAGGGCGTGACCGCGGTCGGGTAACAGGTCGGGGGTAAACAGTTCGACGCTGTTCCCTCCGTTCTTTTTAGCCCGGTACATCGCTTCATCGGCGCAATGGAGCAGATCCCGCTCGTTATCACCATGCTCCGGATGGAGCGCAACTCCGATACTGGATGAAATCAGCAAGCAATTACCGGCCGGAGTAATGACCGGTTCTTGCAGGGCCGCCCGGATTTTTCCGGCAACATGCAGGGCATTCTCGTTGCTGCAATCATGCAACAAGACGGCAAATTCATCGCCGCCAATCCGCGCCACGGTGTCCGCTTCCCGGACACAAGCTTCGATGCGCCTTGCCACCGTTTGCAACAGCACATCACCTTCCTCGTGCCCCATGACATCATTGATCGCCTTGAATTTATCGAGGTCGATAAACAGCAGAGCCAGTGTGGCGGTAGTACGCCGTGCCATGACCAGGGCACGTTCAATGCGGTCGGAAAGGAGCGCCCGATTGGGGAGATTGGTGAGAATATCATGTTGGGCAAGATGGGCTATGCGTTCTTCGGTTTCCTTCTGAACCTGGATATCGGCAAAATAGCCGTACCAGATAATGCTCCCATCCTCCTGTTTTTCCGGAGTTGATTGCCCCTCATACCAGCGATAGCCACCGGTAGGTTGACTGATACGGAACTGCGAACGCCAGAGTGAAAGATCGGCGGCAGACTGTCTGATACTTTCCAGTGTCGGGCAGACATCGTCGGGGTGGGCAACGGAGAAGATCGGACTGGCATCCTGTTCAAGTTCAGCAAGCGACAGGTTGAATAACTCTGCCACTTTAGGAGTGGCGTAGGGGAAATGGGTGCTGCCATCGGGCCGCATGCGAAACTGATAGATCACCCCCGGTACGCTCTCAGAAATCTTACGCAAAAAAACAAGTGTTTTTTCAAGTTCCGCCGTACGTTCTACCAGGATATCCTGCTGTAGTTTCAGTTTCAGATGAGTGGCAATTCGTTTTTTTACCACGATTGTTTTAAACGGTTTGGTGATGTAGTCCACCGCCCCCAGTTCGAAACCCCGTGTTTCATTGACTTCATCGTGCAGCGCGGTCAAAAACAGCACCGGAATATCTTTCAGTTTTTGATTGCTTTTCAAAATACGGCACACATCAAAGCCGTTGATTTCCGGCATCATGATATCAAGCAGGATCAGGTCCGGCCGGTGCAGTTCGGCCAGCAGCAAGGCATCCTTGCCATTGGTGGCGCTGTAAAGGTCATATTCATCCTTGAGCGTAAGATACAACACCTGGAGATTATCCGGCACACTATCGACCAGTAAAATTTTCTGTTTTACCATCTGGATTTCCTTTTCAACGCCCTTGCTTGCGGTACCACCGGTAACATTACCGGGCGCGCTCTCCATCTCGCTGTACCAGACAAACGCGATTACGTCCGGTCTGCTTTGCCTCATACATGGCCTGATCGGCACAGTTGAGCAGCAGTTCTTCCGTATCCCCCGCCTGATAGTGACTGACACCGATACTGACGGTAATCCGGAATGAATCGGAACCGTAGTTAATCGGTTGCGCCTCCAGCAACGAACGGATTCGTTCGGCCGGTACCAGCGCTTCATGCAAGCCTGTTTCAGGGAGCGCCAGAGCGAATTCCTCCCCCCCCAGCCTTCCCCAGAAATCACTCTGCCGTAGCCGCGATTGCTGCAGAGTCCTGACAAAGGTGCGCAACGCTTCGTCACCGGCACCATGACCATAGCTGTCATTAACCTGCTTGAAATGATCAAGATCAAACATCATCAATGACAAACAGCGGCCATACCTGCGGCTCCGTTCAATCTCCTTCTTGAGCAGTTCCATGAAATAGCCGCGGTTGTTGCACCCGGTCAGAGAGTCGGTGCGCGACAACACCTCCAGTTTGTGGCGTGACTCTTCCAGTTGCAGCACCATCTGGTTGAACGATTCGGAAAACGCTCCCATAAAGTCAACCCGCTGACTGAAATCACCGGAAGCGATCATGCCGGTTTGCCAAGTCAGGTGCCGCAGGGAGGAATGGAGCGCCTTGAGCGCGCCTGCCAGGTACCCTTTGCGGGAAAGGGTAACCGATAAGTCGCCAACCGACATGGCCAGCAAAAATTCACGAAAGTCGATCAGGTAGGCACGCAATTCTGAAAATTGGGGGAGTTCCGCCAGTTCCGGCGGAATGTCGGAGGTAATTTCCCGAGCTTTAAAGATTTCTGTCATCAGTGATAAAGCGTGTACCAGTTGCTCATTAGCATGGGTTTTGGCCGGAGTATCTTCCATGTATACCTACTCTGCCACCGTAGCGGAAAAACGGCAGGTACGGTCCCCGGTGCACCAGCAATCCACCTCTTTGACGATGAATTTTTTACCGGTAAAACTCTCCATAATGGCGGCAATGAACCCCTCGTCGTAGGTACAGATTTCGGTTACAAGCTCCGGCAAACCGGAGCAGTCCAGATCTTCGGAGATCGTCAGGACAAATTCCCCCTTATCCATGTCTGCCTGCTCAACCCTTAAAATACCGATACCCTGTTCTTTCAATACTTCCTGAAGCTGTTTGACAAAATCATGCAGATTATCCACCGGCTTGAGCATGTTCTTGTAAAAATGCTCTCCTGCCAGCTTGCCGGCAGCATAGAAGATCCGGTCGGTTTTCTCGGATCCCAGCTCCTGCTCCAGCACATCCCGGAAACAGAACTGTAGCAGCCGGTAGATTTCCAGCCGCGTATTGGGCCCCAGATTGGGACGCCCTTCCTTGACATTACCCAACAGATCCCAGCTGAATTGATATTTTCGTTCCGAACTCATGACACCTCCTGTACGTGTCGATGTTTTATCGCCAGATGCCCGCGATCGTTGTGCCGCAATGTTGACACGATCCATCAACCAGCCGGTTGTGAACCACCTCGAATCCTTGCCGGACAATCGTATCAGCTCCGCATACGGGACAACGGGTCGTCTCATTCCCCTCGCGGCAATTGCCGACATACAGGTGACGCAACCCGGCCTGACGGCCATACTGCTCGGCACGGACAAGCGAATCAAGCGGTGTTACCGGAACCTGGGACATGCGATAGTGGGGAAAGAAACGGGAAATATGCCAGGGAATATGGGGGGAGAGTTGCCCGGCAATAAACACGGCGATCCCTTCCAGCTGTTCGGGAGCATCATTTTCCCCCGGAATCACCAGGGTAGTCAGCTCGATCCAGATTCCCCGTTGGTAGTAATCCTTGATACATGCCAGAACCTCGTTCCTTCGCGCCCCCACCACCCGCTGGTAGAAATCGTCGCTGAAACCTTTCAGGTCGATATTGGCAGCATCGAGGTACGGAGCCAGAATATCCAGCGCTTCCGGCGTAATGTAACCGTTGGTAACCAGAATATTCTTGAGTCCGGCCTGGCGTGCCAGACGAGCCACATCCAGCACATACTCCCCCCAAACCGTCGGTTCGGTATAGGTGTAGGCAATCGAGGCGCATCCGGCCGCAACAGCACTGGCAACCACCTGTGCAGGAGCCACGGAGCGCCCAGGCACTTCACCGGCGACTGACGGCGCAACCTGGGCAATGGTGGCATTCTGGCAATGGAGGCAATGGAAATTGCAGCCGATCGAAGCAATTGAATAGCTGGTCGTTCCAGGAAGATAGTGAAACAGCGGTTTTTTTTCGATCGGATCGACATGTTCGGCAACCAGCATCCCGTACACCAGGGAATACAATTTTCCGCCCCGGTTTTCACGGACACGACAAACACCCCTGCCGCCGGGCATGATCCGGCAACGATGGCGGCAGAGCCAGCAGGAGACAACTCCATCGGGTAACGCAGTATAAAATTGTGCATGCTGCATGGTAGACCTCCTCCATTCCAGCTAACAGCTGACTTATTTGTGCGACTCACCGGTAATCAAGCGAACCTGACGTTCATGAAAAAAGTAGTAATAACCCCAGTTCATAACCACCAAAAGACGGTTACGGAACCCGATCAAATAATAGAGATGCAGCAACAGCCAGACGACCCAGGCCAAAAAACCGGAAAAGGTATAACCGTGGGTACTGGCAACCGCTGAACTGCGGCCAATGGTTGCCATACAACCCTTGTCACGGTAGCGGAAGGGGGGAGGCGTGATTCCCTCCTGACGGGCCTGAAGAGCACGGGCCACATAGCGTCCCTGCTGACTGGCAATCGGCGCCATCATCGGCAACGGTTTTCCATCCTGCTCCAGACAGGCGGCATCGCCAATCACAAACACCTCCGGATGCCCTTTGATGCTCAAGTCCGGCTCCACCATGATCCGCCCTCCCCCGCCGAGCGAAACGCCCAGTTTTCCGGTCAACCCGGCGGCAGCGACTCCGGCAGACCAGAACAGGGTATGGGTGGCAATGCTCGATCCATCCTTGAACAGAACCAGCTCCGCCGTGGCATCAACCACCTGGGTGGAAAAGAGAATTTCAACCCCCATGTTGCGCAACTTATGGGCCGCATAGTCGCGTAGATGCGGCTCCATGGCGGTGAGCAGGGAGTTGGCCGCTTCAACCAGTACGATTCTGGTCTCACTGACCGCTATTTCCGGGTAATCACGGGAAAGCACATAACGGGAAAGTTCCCGCAAGGCACCGGCAAATTCAACCCCGGTCGGACCTCCTCCCACAATCACGAAGGTCAGCAGCGCCGCCCGCCTGACACGGTCCTGCTCCCGGCTAGCCTTTTCAAACTGAATCAAAATATGGTTGCGCAGCTGTTCCGACTGGGCCAGGCTTTTCAGGTCAAAAGCATGCCGTTCAACCGATTGCATGCCAAAGAAATTGGTTCTGCTCCCAACTGCCAGCACCAGATAATCATAGCAGAGTTGTCCGTCTTCCAGGGTGATGGTCCGGGCTTCAAAATCTACCGCCGACACCTCACCGAGCCGAAAGGAGGCTCCCTGCCAGTTTCTTGCCAAAGCCCGAATAGGATAGGCAATCGATTCCTGTTCCAGCCCGGCCGTTGCCACCTGATATAACAACGGCTGAAAGAGGTGATAGTTGTGTTTATCAACCATCACCACATCATAACCAAGTTTGGAAAGTGACTTTGCGGCGCTTAAACCGCCAAATCCCATTCCAACAATTACAACCTTTTTTTTCATGGTTCCCGACCTAGGCAGGTAACAGTTTGTGTGTTACCATATTTAAATTGTGGTAGTACATCGTTATTATGCGTTATAACCTGAACCGCTGCTTCCTGATACCATTTTTTCGGGAGAAATCAATCATGCGCCGCAGATGTTCCCTGCATATCACGCTTGTTCTGGTCGGATCACTGGCTGTTGCCGGCTGTGGAAAAAAAGAAGAACGCCACGTCTATACCAACAAACAGGATTGCCTGGACGACTGGAACAACGACCCCAAAAACTGTGAAGAAGTCCCTCCCGGTAATTCCAATTATCGCTCCAATTCCCACTATTTCTTTGGCCCCACCTATCGTTCCGGTACAGTTTTCAGCGGACGCCAGGGGAGCCGTTCCATCCGCACCATGAGCGTCTCACGGGGTGGTTTCGGCAGCCTGGGGGGATTCCATTTTTCAGGAGGGGGATAAGATGGAACGGATCAGCACACCACCACGTTTTGAGTGGCAACAGAAGGTTGAATCCCAAGGGATGAACTATCATACCATTGATGGTCAAAGCTACTGGGACGAAACCGCCTATTACTCCTTCAGCGCCGCCCAGATTGACGAACTGGAGGCAGCCACGGCTGAACTGCATGAGCTCTGCCTGAAAGCAGCCGAGCACGTGATCACCAACAAACGGTATGAGGCGCTCCAGATTCCACCAACCGCCGTAGCGCTGATTGAACGATCATGGGAAGAGGATGAGCCATCCATCTATGGACGCTTTGATTTTGTCTACGATGGGCAGACACCACCCAAGATGCTGGAATACAATGCCGACACCCCGACAGCGCTGCTGGAAGCGAGCGTAATACAATGGTTCTGGCTCAAGGAGCGCTTTCCCGATGCCGATCAGTTCAACTCGATCCACGAAAAGCTGATCGACGGCTGGCACGATCTGAAGCAATATCTGGACGAACCGTTGTACTTCGGCTGTGTCAAGGATACGAGCGAGGATCTGGGTAATCTGGAATATCTGCGCGACACCGCCCTGCAGGCCGGTCTGGAGACTGCCCAGATCTTCATGGAAGAGCTGGGGTATGATTCGGTTACCAACCGTTTTGTGGATACAAGCGATAATCCGATCGGATCACTGTTCAAGCTCTACCCCTGGGAATGGATGCTGAACGAATACTTCGGACGCTACCTGCAACCGAGCGGTCTGATACTGATCGAACCGGCCTGGAAAATGATACTGAGCAACAAGGGGATTCTGCCGATCCTGTGGGAACTGAATCCCCGCCACCCCAACCTGCTGGAAGCGAGTTTCGAAGCCGATCATTTCCGCGATAATTTTGTTGCCAAGCCGTTTCTCTCCCGCGAAGGCGCCAACATCATCGTGCATAAAAACGGGTTGAAACAGGAACAAGAGGGGAGCTACGGCAACAAGGGGTATATCTATCAGGAACTGGCGTCAATCCCCTGCTTTAACGGTAACTATCCGGTGATCGGCTCGTGGATGATCTATGGCGAACCGGCAGGGATCGGTATTCGTGAGGAGAACAGCCCGGTTACCACCAACGCCAGCAGATTCGTACCACACCTTTTCAGGTAATTTAACTTTATTTCAAGGAGATGTACCATGGATAGTCATGTAGTGGATTCACTATCGGGATTGGTTGCTTTCTTTTCCTACTTTGGCATGTCGATTGTCTTTGTGGTTCTCTTTTGCCAAATATACTGCTGGATCACACCTTACAATGAACTGCAACTGGTGAAAGAGGGCAACCTGGCCCCGGCCATCAGTTTTGGCGGTGCACTGATCGGCTTTACCCTGCCGCTCTACAGCGCCATCACCCATAGTGTCAGCTTTATCGACATGTTGATCTGGGGAGTAATTGCCATGATTGTCCAGCTGGCGGTATTCAGCATAGTTCGTTTGTTTTTCAAAGGGTTGGTCCGCGACATTGAAAGCAATCAAACAGCTTCTGCAACATTGCTGGCGGTCTTTTCCCTTTCCATCGGTATCCTGAATGCCGCCAGCATAACCTATTAGCAGCCGCTCTTATCTGCGATGCGAGACCCGTTTCTTTTTCACGGTTATGCCGGAGAGAGCGACGATATCAGCCAACTGCATCTTCCAGCTATTTTCAGAATGGGAGAGCTTGAATTCACGGGTGCTTGATTCAGCCGTACCCGGCAACCCTTCCAACCCTATCTTGGCATACACCGTTGCTTCGGTTCGTTTTTCATTCAACACCTTGAAATTCTCGATTTTTTGCCAGCAGCAGGCCGGTTTGATTGAACTTGCCTGCATTTTTTTGACAAAACTCTCTTTTGATGTCTTTCCCCGATGGCTCAACGATTCGAACAACTGCTCATAACGACCGTCACGCCAGGCATCAAGCGTATCCGACAGCGATTGTTCCAACTCCTGGGGAGAGGCGGCAGAACCGACGGTAGCCATTGTCAAAGTCAAACAGAGCGAGAACAGTAGACAACGAAGTATTCTGGTATGCATGGTCGTACTCCTTGGAGGATGAAATGCACCGATAGTACGGCAAAACAAGGCTGTGACGCAACGCGAAAACAGATTAATTTTCCCTTTGAATGCATTTTTTATGTCCATCCGCTACCACTTGGTTTACTATATTTTTTCTCGCAAAGGGGAATAGTTGTTCGGAGGTAGTGACATGGCATGCCAAGACGATAAGCTGAAGTTGGTTCTCTCGCTCGGCCTCGAAATTTCCCAGATCAAGGATATTGATCTGTTGCTGGAGAAAATCCTGGGGGAAGCACGTAAATTTACCAACAGTGACGCCGGTTCCATCTATGTGAAGGAAGGGGATGCACTCACATTCAGTTATGCCCAGAACGACACCATGCAGCGCCAACTACCGGCTGGTCAAAAGCTCCCCTATGCGACCTTCAGCGTTCCGATCAACAACCAATCGATTGCCGGCTATGTGGCCGCCAACGGCACACTGCTCAATATCGCCGATGTCTATGAGATTGCGGATGATTATCCCTTTTCCTTTAACCGTTCCTATGATGACCGGACCGGATACCGTACCCGCTCCATGCTCACGATTCCGTTGCTCAACAGCCGCCATGACATTATCGGTATACTGCAGCTGATCAATGCCATGAACAGTGAGGGTGAGGTGATTCCCTTTGCCGATGCCGATCAGGAAATCATCTCCTATTTTGCCAACAATGCCGCCAACGCGGTGGAACGAGCCAAAATGACCCGTGAAATGATCCTGCGAATGAACAAGATGGCTGAGATGCGGGATCCCAAGGAGACCGGCCCCCACGTCAACCGGGTAGCATCCTATTCCGTGACCCTCTATGAAGCGTGGGCCCGGAGAAAAGGTCTTATGCAGGACGAGATCGACAAGAATCGCGATATACTGCGCATGGCAGCCATGTTGCACGACGTGGGTAAAGTTGCCATATCGGATACGGTTCTTAAAAAACCGGGGCGTTTTACACCGGAGGAGTTCCAGATCATGAAACTGCATACCCTGTATGGAGCCAATCTCTTCTCCGACATCTATTCCGACTTTGATGAATTTGCCGCGATTGTTGCGCTCAACCACCACGAACGATGGGATGGTAATGGATATCCCGGCTATATCGATCTCCACACCCAGCAACCACTCCCCGGCTATGAAACCGAAAATGGTGGAGCCCGGGGGAAGCAGGGGGATGAGATTCCATTGTTTGGAAGAATTGTGGCACTGGCCGATGTGTATGATGCGCTTTCCTGCCGGCGTTGCTACAAGGAAGCGTGGAACGAGGAGGACGTCTTGCAAACCATTCGTGACGAAGCGGGAAAACAGTTTGATCCAGAACTGGTGGAAGTCTTTCTGCAATGCATCAACAGCTTGAAACATATTGAACAACTCTATCCCGATGAATGATCAGGCCAAGTCTGTCATTGGAGCATGAGTTTCGGATCAAGCAATGCAGAATCAAGTAAAAAAGAGTCTGAGGTAGAAGAGGAACTACATGTCTCTGGAATACTTACCCATCGTACTGGAATCCATCGACCTGGAACACTTTCCGGCGGTAACCCTCTACATCCGGCAGGGACGCCAATTTGTGCTGTACAAGGATAAGAACCTGGATCTGTCGGAAAAAGTGTTACGCAACCTGCGCAACGGTGCTGTCGATTACGTATTCGTACGCAAAACCGAGATTGATCAGATTCGCAGCTATTATGAGTGCAATCTCAAGAACCTTTTTGAAGACAGTGACCGATCACTGATGGACAAAAACCTGGTTCTCTGTTCAACCATGGTCAACTACATCAGTGACGTGTATCAAAACCCCCATACTCCGGCGTTCTACGAGAATTGCCGAACCCTGCTCAAGCACTTTGATCTCCAGATAGCTGACCGCACTGAGTTACTCGATCTGCTGGACAAGGTGTCAAAAAGCGATATCTATCTTTTCACCCACAGTGCTCAGGTCGCGATTCTTACCATGATCATGCACCAGAAACTGTTCAGCACCAGCCATGATGATCTGGTCAAAATCGGGCTGGGCGCCATGCTGCATGACATCGGCATGACCAGCGTTTCCGACAATATTCTTGAAAAAAACGATGCCCTGGCGAACGAAGAATATTCCCGTATCAAACAACACACCAGGGACGGGCACTACATTGCCAGCAACAAGGGAGTGCATGAACATCTGGCGCTTGACATTATTCTGCGGCATCATGAGCACTTTGACGGTCGCGGTTATCCCGGACAGTTGAGTGGCTACGATATCCCGATCAGTGCCCAGATCGTTTCGATTTGCGACATTTTCAGCGCATTGACCAATGACCGCCCCTATCGACCGGCATCCAGCACTGCTGAGGCACTTGAAATCATGCAGGCGGACGCCTCACTCTTCAACCCCGAATATCTCGACGCATTTGCTGAACTGATCAGCGCGTAACCCCAACAAAGCTGACTATCGTAGCGTCACACGTAGCAAGCCCCTGTCGCAGACCAACCACGCAACAGGGGCTTTTCCGATTTCTACCTCTCAAAAACTGCCGCCGGGTTTCAGAGTTTCTTTCCGGCCGCTTCCGCAAACAGCCGCAACTTCTGCATCATCGCCTCAAATTTCACCGGTTTCAGCGATTGGGGACCATCGCTGGAAGCGTGCTCCGGATCGGGGTGAACCTCCACAATCAGGCCATCGGCACCGGCTGCCACCGAAGCATAGCACATGGAGGCAACGTAGTGGTGGTTGCCGGTTCCGTGAGATGGGTCAATCACCACCGGCAGGTGGGTTTTTTCCTTCAGCACCGGAATGGCGGAAAGATCAAGCGTATTGCGGGTAGCAGTTTCAAAGGTACGGATACCACGTTCACAGAGAATAACCGATTGATTCCCCTCACTCATGATGTATTCGGCGCTCATCAAAAACTCCTGAATGCTCATGGACATGCCACGCTTCAACAGCACCGGTTTTTTCAATTGCCCGACTTTTTTGAGCAGCGCAAAGTTTTGTGAATTACGTGCCCCGATCTGCAACACATCGGCATACTCCGCCACCAGCTCGGCTGTTTCCGGATCAATGACTTCGGTCACAAAAGGAAGTCCGGTCAGTTCGCGCGCCTTTGCCAGCAATTTCAGCCCTTCTTCCTCCAGCCCCTGGAAAGAATAGGGAGAAGTGCGCGGCTTGAAAGCTCCACCACGCAGCACCGTTGCCCCAGCGGCCTTGACCGCCAGCGCCGACTCAATGATCTGCTGTTCCGTTTCCACCGAACAAGGGCCGGCCATCACCACCAGGGTGTCACCGCCAATTGAGACCGTATCGCTGATACGCACCACACTGGCAGCTTTTTTCACCTCTTTGGATGCCAGCTTGTACGGTTGCATGATCGGCACAACCTGCTCAACACCATGCATGGATTCCAGCGCCTGCAGGGCGGATTTACCATGTTCTCCGCCGACTGCCCCGATAACATCGCGGGTTTCACCATGAATGATATGCGGCCGGTATCCCAGTTCCTTGATTTTTCTAACCACCTCATCTTTTTCTTTTTTCCCCGCCCCAGCTTTCATTACGATAATCATTGCCTCGTTCCTTTCCCACAAAAAAAGTCGCGGAATTGATTTCCCCGACTTTTGATCTCGCTGTAACGAAAAAAACCGGGGAGACTTTCGTCCGCCCGGTTTGTGGTTGTTGTGTAGTTGCTTTTACGTGCTTACAACCTACCCTGGGCGTACGGCCTAAAAAAGTAGCCGAACCAAAAGTAAAAAGTCTCTGCAAAATAAAAGCTGTTAGTTTTCATGGGACTCACTAAAACATAGTCGATGTTTTCATGTCAAGATAAATTAGTAGACTGCCAACTCATCGGCCACCTTGACCAGATTGGGAAGATCCGGTTTGGTCAGGATATGATTGGCGCCCAGATTAACCCATTTGCGTTTGTTGTCTTCCGACGCCAGCGAAGAGAAGATTACGATCGGAATATTTTTCAACTGTTCTTCCTTGCGCACCAGCGAAGTCAGATGGAGCCCATCCATCTGCGGCATTTCAACATCGGTGATCAGCAGACTCAAAATACTTCTGATGTCGCCACCATTCTGCGTACTCTCAACCATTTTTTGCTGGATCATATTCCAGGCAACCGAGCCGTCTTCAGCTTCTTCCACTATGTAGCCGGCATTGCGCAAGGTATTTACCATGGTCGCCCTGATAAAAGCGGAGTCATCGGCAACCAGCACCGTTTTTTGGCCACGGTTATACTGCTCGGACTCCAGTAAGACGGCATTATCGATCGGCCGCAGCGCGCTTTCAGAACAGAGTTCACCAACGATTTTTTCAAAATCAAGCAACAGGATTATGCGGTCTTCCATCTTAACCAGACCGGTCACCTGATCGGTATGAATCGATCGTGAAGGAGGTTCAACATTCTTCCATGATATACGATAAATACGCGACACCGAATGTACCAGCACACCGACCATCAGGCTGTTGAACTCCAACACCACCACCCTGTCGGCAACCATCTCACCGGTTTCTTTACCCAATACTTTGGCAAGGTTGATAATGGTGATCACCTTGTCTCGCAGACGAATCATCCCCTCGACACCCGGCTTGGCGTTGACTACCCGGGAGATCTGGGGGAGGCGGATGATTTCGCGCACCTTGGCAACATTGACACCATAATAGCAGGGAATGACATTGCCGCTCCAGTCTACCTCGTCAATCCTGAACTCCACGATTTCAAGTTCGTTGGTATCACTTTCCAGCAATATATTGGTCTGTTGTTTGGACATGATCAACACCTCATAAATTTTTATAACTATACCACGAAAATATGCAAAGAAAAGGAGAAATACCAGCTTTAGGCAATCGTTTTAAAAAAGCGTCAACCTTGACTATCCCTGGCGCCTGTGCTACCAATTTTGAACATTTTTGTAATTTCATTCACGGAGTAATGGAATGTATCTACCCGCTCAAACAGACTTTGCCACCCTGGCGGCCCAGGGAAACCTGATACCGGTCTATCGCGAAATCATGGCCGATATGGACACACCGGTCAGTGCTTTCAAGAAACTTGATGATGGCAACTGTTCCTTTCTGCTGGAAAGTATCGAAGGCGGTGAAAAGTGGGGGCGTTACAGTTTTCTTGGCTCGGCTCCGACAGTTGTGATTCGCTCCAAGGGAACAACAGTCGAGACAATTGAAAATGGAGTTATCACCACACAATCGGATATTGATCCGCTAAAAGTTCTGCAGGCCTATCTGGCACGCTTTACACCGGTTGAAGTTGAGGGACTCCCCCGTTTTTTCGGAGGGGCGGTCGGCTATCTCGGTTATGACATGGTGCGCCACTTTGAGTCGCTTCCCACCGATAAACCGGCAAAACTGCAAGCGTTTGATTCCTGCTTTCTGATCACCGACACGATAGTCATTTTTGATACCATGCAACAGAAAATCAAGGTGGTTTCCAACGCCCATCTTGACGGTTCGCTTTCACTGGAAGAAGCGTACCGCCGTGCCACGGAAAAGATCGATGCCATCATCGCCCGCCTCCGCAGACCATTACCGGAAACGAGCTTTCCTGCCAGTGAGACAAAGGTACAACTCACCTCCAACATGGAGCGGCAAGAATTCGAGGCAGCCATAGAGAAAGCCAAGGAGTACGTCCGCAGCGGCGACATCATCCAGGTTGTGCTTTCACAACGCTTCAGCGGCCAGCTCTGTTCCGAACCGCTGGATATTTATCGTGTGCTGCGCACGCTCAATCCGTCTCCCTATATGTTTTTTCTCCGGCTCGATGACACCTTTATCGTCGGCGCCTCGCCGGAAGTCATGGTTCGCAAGGAAGGGAATCGTGTGGAACTGCGCCCGATTGCCGGTACACGCCCCCGTGGCGGATCGCCGGAGCAGGATGCCTTGCTGGCACAGGAGTTATTGACCGATCCCAAGGAGCGGGCCGAACATGTGATGCTGGTTGATCTGGGGCGTAACGATCTGGGGCGGGTCTGTAAAACCGGGAGCGTAAATGTTTCCGAACTGATGGTGATCGAACGCTATTCCCACGTCATGCACATTGTTTCCAATGTCCAGGGAGAGCTGGAAGGTGATCGGGATGCCTTTGATCTGGTGCGGGCCACCTTCCCGGCCGGCACCCTATCCGGAGCTCCCAAGATCAGAGCGATGCAGATTATTGACGAACTGGAACCGGTAAGGCGCGAGATCTATGGCGGTGCGGTCGGCTATGTTTCCTTTACCGGTAACATGGATCTGGCAATTACCATCCGCACGCTGGTAATCAAGGACGGGATGGTACACCTGCAGGCCGGCGCCGGGATCGTGGCCGATTCCGATCCGGCTACCGAATGGCTGGAAACGGTCAACAAGGCGATGGCGGTCCGCCGGGCACTGGAGATTGCCGAACGGGGACTGGATTAACCGGAGTCAAAACTAAAACAGCATCGGAACAGGGGCGTTCATACCGCTACGGTTCCGATGCCATCAAAGATAAAACAGCACGATCCGAGACTTCAGTTCGAGCTGCTACCCCGGAGGCCAGGCAAATTCCCGCCCCGCCAACAGGTGCAGATGGAGATGAAACACCGACTGCCCCGCTCCGGCACCGTTGTTTTGCACCAGCCGGAACCCGGATTCCGCTACCCCCTTCTCACGGGCAATCTCTCCCCCCTTGCGCATCAGGTAACCGATGGTTTCATCCTCGGCCGCCGTCATATCAAGAGTGTTTGAAAAATGGATTTTGGGGATCAGCAACAGATGCAGCGGCGCCTGGGGAGCAATATCCTCGATCGCCACCATCCGCTCGTCTTCATACACTTTTTTGGCAGGAATTTGACCCGCAATAATTTTACAGAACAGACAATTTTCCATTCAGCTTACCTCCGGAATATGCAGCAGCATTAAAAATTCACGGTTACCATCGGCACCCGTAATCGGCGACTCAGTCACTCCGGCAACCTTTAATCCGAGTGAAACAGCCACCGCCGAGATTTCCTCCACCACCCGGAGATGGGCGCGGGGGTCACGCACAATCCCACCCTTGCCAACTTCGCCTCGACCAACCTCAAATTGCGGTTTTACCAGGCAAATGATCATCCCCCCCGGTTTCACAAAGGGAAGCGTCGGTGGCAGCACCTTGGACAGTGAAATAAACGAGGCGTCAATCACCGCCAGATCAACCGGTGCCGGCAGCTGCTCCGTTGTCAGGTAGCGGATATTGGTCTTTTCGATATTGACCACCCGGCTATCCTGGCGAAGTTTCCAGGCCAGTTGATTGTGCCCCACATCAACCGCAAACACCCGTTGCACACCACGTTGCAGGAGACAATCGGTAAAACCGCCGGTGGAAGCGCCCACATCAACGGCGATCAGACCGGTCACATCAAGTGCGAAAAAATCCAATGCCTGTTGCAGCTTGAGCCCTCCCCGGCTGACATAGGGAAGCACCTCCCCCTTGATGCGAATTTCCGCATCCTGTGCCACCTGACGCCCCGCTTTATCGACCAGATGATCAGCCACCACCACCTGTCCCGCCATGATCAAGGCCTGGGCTTTTTCACGTGAGGGAGCAAGACCACGCTCCACCATCAGGGTATCAAGTCGCTGTTTTTGAGTCATGGGGACGGATCCTGGCAAGGAAATGGGACAAGCAAGAGAGCATTAACCGGGCAGGCCTCGATACAGTGTCCACAGCCGCTACAATGTGCGGGATAGACCAGCACTACTTCTTTGTGAAACCCGGACGTTTCAAGCGTCAGGCAGCGCAGTTGGCAGGCAGCGACACAACGGCCGCAGCCACTGCATTTACCGGCCAACACGGTTGGCAATCTATCCGCAGCAACACTATTCAGAGTACGAACTCCATCTGCTTCCAGGTACACTCACGAATCGGTTTGCTGTTGGTTCGCTTGAAGGGGTAATAACGGGGACAACTGGCAACCACCGCATTGGAAACCTGTTTGCAGGTGCGTCGGCACGAACTGCACAACTTGTTCGTTTTCGGCTTATTCTGTTTTGGCGGTTGGTTTGATTTCATAGCGCTCAACTAAGAAAAGCATGTGCCACAGAGACCGTGAGTGTGACTCCATGGCACATGTTTTTTACAGGTTTATTCGATGAACCGTACCCATCCGAACGTGTCTTCCAGCTTGCCGGTCTGGATCCCGGTCAGGGTATCGTACATCAACTGTGTAGCTTCACCAACCTTGCCGCCACTTAACTGCAGTTCCTGATCCTTGTAGCACAGCTTGCCGACCGGCGTGATAACCGCCGCAGTGCCGCTGCCAAAGGCTTCCGTAATCTTGCCGTTCTGAATATCAGCCATCAGATCATTGACATCGATCTGGCGTTCTTCCACCTGATAGCCAAGAGTCGGCGCCAGGGTCAACACGCTGTCGCGGGTAATACCGGAAAGGATCGAGCCGTTCAGCGGAGCGGTCACGATAGTTTTGCCATAGACGAAGAACATGTTCATGGCGCCCACTTCTTCGATATAGCGTCGTTCGCTGCCATCCAGCCACAGTACCTGATCGTACCCTTTTTTCTTTGCTTCCAGCGCTGCCATCAGTGAACTGGCATAGTTGCCACCAGTCTTTGCCTCACCGGTTCCCCCTACCACCGCACGCACAAAGTGATCTTCCACCATGATATTGACCGGATTGAAGCCGGCCGCGTAATAGGCGCCGACCGGAGAGAGAATCACATAGAAATAGTAGTGATCGGATGGCTTGACCCCTAACACCGGCTCCACTGCGATCAGGGTCGGACGGATATAGAGCGAGGTACCCGGAGCAGTCGGAATCCAATCCCGCTCCAATGAAACCAGCTGGGCGATCCCGTCCAGAAAGATATCTTCCGGCACCGTCGGCATGCACATGCGAGCTGCGGAACGGTTAAACCGTCGGGCATTCATTTCAGGACGGAACAGGGCAATCCGGCCATCTTCCCATTTATAGGCTTTCAGCCCTTCAAATATTTCCTGGGCATAATGGAACACCAGCGCCGCCGGATCGAGTACAAACGGGGCGTACGGTTCAATCCGGGCGGCACACCACTCTTGCCCGGCTTTCCACTCGACCATCATCATCCGGTCGGTAAAGTACTTACCAAAAGCGAGCTTGGTTTCGTCAGAAATTTTAGTTTTCATTTTATCCGCTGCGAGCGGAACAATTTTGAACTCCATGTCACACCTCCAAAATTATTCTTTATTCATACCCCAGTTCACGCAAGACCGCTGTCCGTTCGGTCCAGCGTTCCTGCACCTTGACAAACAGTTCCAGAAACACACGGGTTCCAAGCAGGCGCTCGATATCATGCCGGGCCTGCTCGCCGATTTTTTTCAGCATCGCCCCTCTTTTGCCGATAATAATCCCTTTTTGCCCATCCCGCTCCACCAGTATTGTGGCTGAAATGGCAATCACCCCATTGGGACGTTCCTTGAACGCCTCCACCACCACCGCAGTACCATAGGGGACTTCCTCGTTGGTCAGGCGAAATACTTTTTCCCGTACCAGTTCGGCACAGACCACTTTTTCCGGTTGATCGGTCAGGATATCATCGGGGAAATAACTGATCCCTTCCGGCATCATGGAACGGACGCAGGCAAGCAACCGCTCCACATTGCTCCCGGTATGGGCTGAAATCGGAATGATCTCCGCAAAGGGGTGCAGCGCAGAAAGTCCAGCGATCAGTGCCAGCAGACGCTCACGCGGCTCAACCAGATCAACCTTGTTAATTACCAGAAAAACTGGGCAACTTGCCTTGGCAGCCACCTCGCGAATGAATTGATCTTCCCGGGGAGCAGTGGCATCCACCAGCAGCAGGAGCAGATCAATGCCGGAAAGTGAGGCATAGGCTGCATCAACCATGGCACGGTTCAACCGGCTGGTGGCATCATGGATACCCGGGGTGTCAAGAAACACGATCTGACTGTTTTCACTGGAGAGAATTCCCCGGATATTGTTGCGGGTCGTTTGAGGCTTGTTGGATACCGCCACAATTTTTTCATTGAGAATGCGGTTCAACAACGTCGATTTCCCCACATTCGGACGTCCGACAATCGAGACAAAACCGGATCGGTAGGGTCCGGCTTCCTCGGCTGGATTCTCGTTTACTTCATCGTTTTCATGTTCATTCATGTGATAGGAGCAACTTTCCTGGTGCTATGATAACCTGCAAATTGACGTGCAACAGCTCTTAAAATCGATAACCAAACCCGAGGGAGACCGCATCAAAGGAGATTTCATGCCTGGCGTCAATCCAGGTGCGCTTGTAATCGAGCAGCATCATTTCCCTTCTGCCAAGCTGCAACTCCCCGCCAACACCGGCATGAACGCCAAAACGCCCGACCACCTTGTTATCGGGAATACCACTATCTCCCCAGAGCAAATATTCACCAACACCGCCACCGGCGTACAGGCTGACATTGGCAATCGGCAGCACCCCTTTGACCGAGGCGGTCAGTGGTAGGGCATGCACAACTACTTTTTCATCATTACCAACAACTACCTGATGAAACTGAGCATAACCCGAGCCACCTTCAACAGCCACAAAGGGTGATAATTTATAACGCAGCGACAGTTCGAAACTGTTATCGGTATAGTTCTGGTGATAACCATTATCCTTGGGAAGCACGAACCCGGCTTTCATGATTGCCGCCATATTTTGGTCATTTGACCGGTTTATAATCCCTGAATCTGCAAACAACGCCGAAACAGACAACAACAGAACAACGACCATCAGCAGCACTACTCGCACATTATTCATGAATCACCTCACGAAATATTTAGCAACCATGTATCTCGGATCTACTTTTTCACCCAGGTATCACGCAGTGTCACCACCCGGTTGAAGACCGGCTTACCGGGGAGGGAATCTTTTTCATCAACAGAGAAATAACCGAGACGTTCAAACTGGAAACAGTTCCCTGTTTGAGCCGTGCCTAATGACGCTTCCAGATATGCCCCGGTCACGTTCTGCAGCGAATCCGGGTTGAGGAACTGCTTGTAATCAACCCCGCCCCGATCGGGATTCGGATCACTGAACAGACGATCAAACAGCCTGATTTCCGCTTGTTGAGCATGTTCGGCGGAAACCCAGTGAATAACACCCTTGACCTTGCGTCCATCAGCGGTGTGAATTCCGGATTTCGAAGCAGGATCATGGTCACAATGCAACGCCACGATCGTACCGTCCTGATCCTTGACAACAGATGTGCATTTGATGATATAGCCGCAGCGGAGCTTGACTTCCCCCCCCACGGTCAGTCGATGGAAACCTTTGACCGGCTCTTCCATGAAATCGTCGGTTTCAATGTACAATTCACGCCCGAATGCCACGGAACGGCATCCCATTTCCGGCTTTTGCGGGTGATTGGGGACCTCAAACAGTTCCACTTCTCCTGCCGGCCAGCTGTCAATGATCAATTTGATCGGCTTAAGGACCGCCATGGCGCGAGGAGCCGAATCGTTCAGTTCGCTCCGCACACACTCTTCAAGCACTTCGACACCGATCCAGGAATCACTCCGCCCGACACCGATCTGTTCACAGAACGCCCGTACCGCCGCGGCAGGATAGCCACGCCGTTTAATCCCCATCAAGGTCGGCAGGCGCGGGTCATCCCACCCATCCACAACATGCTGGTGCACCAGTTCGTGCAGTTTACGCTTGCTCATCACCGTATAGGTCAGATTGAGCCGTGCAAATTCATATTGCCGGGGGTGCGCTGCCACCGGAAGATGGTCCAGGAACCACTCATAGAGCGGCTTATGCGCTTCAAACTCCAGCGTGCAGATCGAGTGGGTGATCCCTTCGATGGCATCGGACTGGCCATGGGCAAAATCGTACATCGGATAGATTTTCCACCCATCGCCAACCTTGGGATGGGGGGTATGAAGAATACGGTAAATCACCGGATCACGCAGATTGATGTTGGGGGCAGCCATATCGATCCTGGCCCGCAGCACCTTGCTGCCGTCGGGAAATTCACCATCCTTCATCCGCCGGAACAGCTCCAGATTCTGCTCTACCGTTCGATCACGGAAGGGGCTGTTATTCCCCGGCTCGGTCAAGGTGCCGCGGTTGGCACGAATTTCGTCGGCACTCTGGTCATCAACGTATGCTTCCCCCTGCCGGATCAGCTGTTCCGCCCACTGGTACAACTGTTCAAAATAATCGGAGGCGTAATAGAGGTGCTCACCCCAGTCATATCCGAGCCAGTGCACACTCTCCTTGATCGACTCGATATACTCCTGTTCTTCCTTGGCAGGGTTGGTGTCATCAAAACGGAGGTGGCATCGCCCGGCGAACTGTTTGGCCAGACCGAAATTAAGGCAGATCGATTTGGCATGTCCGATGTGAAGATAGCCGTTCGGTTCCGGTGGAAAGCGGGTTACAATGGTCGAGTGTTTCCCGCTTGCCAGGTCATCCTCGATGATATTACGCAGGAAGTTGTTAGCTACGATCGTAGTTTCGTTTGACATTAAGACCCCTACCCCTCTTAAACATATCTACTATTATTTTCATACCACCCCCCACAGGAGTAGTGCAGGAGCTAGATCAGTTCCCCGACCAGCGAATTCTGATAGGCAGCGGTGATCACCACCGGAACCAGATGCCCGATCAACGCCGGTTCACCACTGAAATTGACAGTCTTGCCACTATCGGCACGGCCGGAAAGCTGGCCAGGATGTTTACCGATTCCTTCCACCAGAATCTCCTGGCGGGTATGGAGAAAACTACGGTTGATCTCCAGCGTGATGTTTCTTTGGGTGGCAATCAATCGCGCCAGCCGGTGCTGTTTTTCATGTTTTGAGAGTTCTTCCGTAAAGTCAGCCGCTCTGGTTCCGGGACGGGGAGAATAGGCGAAGGAGTAGACATCAGCATAGCGCACTTCTTCAACCAGCGACATGGTCTCTTCAAAATCAGCTTCTGTCTCACCGGGGAAGCCGACGATAATATCGCCGGTGATGGTAATTCCGGGACGGGCCTGTTTCAAAGCGTTGATACGATCGAGGTAATGCTCGCGGGTATAGCCGCGGTTCATCCTGGCGAGCACCGCATTACTCCCCGCTTGCGCCGGCAGTTGCACCTGGCTGCAGAGTTTCGGCAGATCGGCATAACAGGCAATCAGTTCATCGGACATGTCTTTCGGATGGGAAGTGGTAAAACGAATTCGCTGCAAACCGTCCAGAGCCGCAATCTGCCGCAACAGCTGGGCAAAGGATGGCTGCCCATCCTGATGAATACCGTAGGAGTTGACATTCTGCCCCAACAGGACAACCTCCACCACTCCCGCGGCAACCAGACGCTCGATTTCTTCCAGAATATCTTCGGCCCGACGACTGACTTCCCGCCCCCGCACAAACGGTACGATGCAGTAGGAACAAAAATTATTACACCCCTGCATAACCGTCACAAACTGACTGCCCCGCCCCTCGCCACGGGTGGCGGGGAACAGGTCACGCCGCTGTTCCGTATCAAAAAATTCGGTTTCACTACGCCGGATGCCGTGCCGGGCATCCTGCAGCATGCCGGGAAGCAGATGCACGGTATGGGTGCCAAACACCAGGTCGACCAGCGGAAACCGTTCCAGCAGTTGTTCACCTTCCTGCTGTGCCACGCAACCACCCACTCCGATCACCAGCTGTTTGTTTATTTTCTTGAGACTGCAGAGATTGCTGAGCCGGTTATAGACCTTTTCTTCCGCCCCTCCCCGGACACTGCAGGTATTGAGCAAAATCAGATCCGCTTCCACCGGTGAGTTCACCAGCTGATAGCGATCATCGGAAAGCATGGCAACGATCCGTTGCGAATCATTGACATTCATCTGGCAGCCATAGGTTTCGATATAGAGAGAATGAGCATTCATAACCGGCGGATTATATGCTGAAACAGCGGGGGAAGTCAACGAGGGAGAAACGAGAAACCAATTGAAGTAGCGATTGAAACCGACCGTCAATCATAGCGCCATTTGAAACTGACCGCTTTGCACCCCGGCGCCAGACCACGGAAACGCTCCAAACCTTCATCCGTCACCTCAGTGCCGCTGCAGGTCAATCCTTTCAGGTTGGTTACACGACTCAGATACATCAACCCCAAATCGCTGACCGGGGTATGGTACAGGTACAAACGCTGCAACGATTTCAAGTTTCCCAACTGCAACAGCCCACGGTCACTGATGGTGGTATTGGAAAGATACAACTCTTCCAGACCGT
>DAINBV010000025.1:0-60434 GCA_036732725.1 Geobacteraceae bacterium
ATGGCGCTATGGTCAGCCTGGTCGTTCAGATAGCTTTTGAAAACTCTGATTGCGTCATCAGTTGCTTTGCTGATTGCCGACCGTAATGCAGACAGCGCGGAAACCATGTACTCGCTGCAGATCTCCTGAAATTCATAATCATCTTGTGAATATACGATGCCGTTGCTGGCCGCCAATTTCCGGAGAGTGCGCCGGCGTAGCTCGATCATCGCCCGTGCCTGTAACAGCTGCGCTTCGGTCATTCCCAAACGGTCAACGATCGCCTGACGACGCTTGATGCTCTCTGCCGTAGGAACACAAAGGCCGGCCCCGTTGCCAGGCTCCAACACCCTTGGACGTAGCCGCGCCGGTACGTGGTCCATAACGAGCTGATACGAGGGTACGGTGATAACAGGGCGTTTTGAACAGGTAGCCGTCCTGGGGAGTTTGACGGTAGCTGTGTCGCCGTCGATAGAAACCAGCTCCCCTTTTTTGAGCCTCCGGAAATCCTCGTGCCTGAAATATACCGTTTGTCCGATCTGCATATCATCCCCCTGGTTGCTGTGATCTGTGATCAGCATAAGCAACAAAGCAACAGACTGTCAAGACAAAAAGTGTAATAATTTAAATTAGATATACGCTACATTCATCACCATCGGGTACAGTACCCTCGTATGGTTTATTGATTTTGTCTAGTTATTAACCACTTACGGAATGGGGCGTTTTGTCAGACAACGAATTGACAAAAACGGGCAGGGTGACATGAATTTTAAGGTGGGTAATGGTCAGGGCTTTCGCTCATTTTTGCGCGAAAGGTTCTGATGTGGGGATCACATCCACTCGCGTTTGAAACGCGAAAGGGTAAAGCCCCATTCACCCCCAGCGCGCGGATCACATGTCGCCGACTGAAATCAATTCACTCACCCGGATGGACCGTGACCAGATGGTCGCACTGGGGCAGCAGCAAGCGGAAGCGCGCCGGAACCCGGACTTGATTGCTGTCGGCACCAGACGTTTCTTCAGCAGCGGATACCGCTTATGCCCTTTTTGAATCGTGCCATCTGTGAAACTCCCTGATATTTGCCTGATAATTTCAGGCCGATTGCTGTACCTGCCGGATCCGGCGCTGCATGTCGATGAAACTTTGCATAATGCCAAGGGCCGGTGCTACCGCGCCATTTGTGAGCTCGTTAATCATACGGGCCGCCGCTGGCTCATCTTCGATATCAAACAACACTGCTCGCGGGTTGTCACCGTCGCGGAAGATGTCGACTTCGAGCCCTCTGTAGGAGCAGTAGGCGGCGATTTTCGGGCTATCGGTGCGATATTTAAATTTTTTGGTCACGCCGGCACCTCCTCAAGAGATTCCTTGATCGTGCGAACGGTGGTGTAGAATCCGTCGGCAACGTGTGCTGCCAATTCGGACGGTAAATGTTCCAGGTCCAAAAAGTCGCTGTCCACTGGCAACTCTATTCCGTTGTCCCAGCTGTCGGCGGCGTCACATAGGGCACACAACAATTCATATGACGGGTTGCGTTCAAGAACGACATTGCCTGTTGAACGCCCTCGTTGTAGGCGTATGCGATGGTCGCTGTTTTGCTGCTCTTCAGTGCTTCGATTGTTTTTTTCATTTTGAGTTACCCTTTCGTAGTTGCCGATTTACGGCTGATTTGTGGTGTGGACTACCAGATTGTGATCATGCGTTGCCGATGTCTGTCAGGTCGGTGAAGTGAAGTTGTGCGAGTTGCGCTCTCAGTGCATTGTTATCGGCGTCGATCGCCCTGCAGAGTTGGCCGGCGTTCTCGTCGAGCACTGTCCAGGTCAGCCACACCAGTTGGCATAGCTCGTTGTTGACGGGTTCGCCGGACTCGATCGCTTCGACGAAGTCGGCCATGGTTTCGTAATGTTTTTGGATTTCTACGTCTGTCATTTTTGCGGTACCTCTTTCGTTATTGTTTTTGGTCGGGGAAGTATCGCTGCGTCCCGCTTGGCCCTGACGCCGGCCAGGAGGTATTCCATAAATGATCGATCTTGGCTGGTCGCGGGTGTCGGGGTTGAGGCAAGTATCCGCTGTCTGCGGTTTGTGTAATCGTTCAACATCCGTTTGCCTCCAGTGTTCGGCGGATAGCAGCAACCCGGTCCGGTGGAACAGACGTCAACATCGCGATTTTAGGAGACACGTACGGAGATGCAGGATCTGCCGGGTCTACCGCAGTAGGCAACGTCTCATCCTCCCACCGTCGTCCTGACAACCATCCCTGTGCCATTTTGGGAGTTTTCCCGGCGGCACGTAAATCTCCCCGCGCTCGTGCCTCACGAGTCGCCGCACTGACGATCACCTCCACCAGCTTGTCGGTAAGGGACGGGATATCGAGCCAAGCATCAGCTGCCTCGGCCTTGCCGGTTTTGTAGTCGAAGGCGGACCAAAATCGAAGAAACGTTTCGAGACGCTGGCCCGACAGTTTTCTTTTTCGGCGGGTCATGAGGAATGGTGCGTCTGTGGTTGGAAAAAGTGATTTTTCATTGCCAACTTCATTGCCAAATGGAGAAAGGTTATTTATGGCTTTAGGTTTATGGATTGTAAGTACGTCTCGTTCGTGTCTCGTCGCTGTCTCGCTAGTGTCTCGCTCGCGTTCTGTCACATCTCGTAACCATCTGGAATCAATCATAATTGCCGTCTCGCCAGTGTCTCGCCAGTGTCTCGCCAGTGTCTCGCAGGTGTATCCATGAGTGTCACGCCTGATTCGGTGATTTTCACCCCACTTTTGGACAAAAATCTTGCTACTTTGCCGGTTGACCATCGCCATAACTTGGCTAGCCCCCGCAAGGAAACAGCTCGGCCGCCGTCATAATCCAGTGTGAGGCTGTAAGCCGCCTCTAGTTCCGTATACTGACGGGTGTCGTTGTGGGGCAGCGCTAATCGCCACCGCTTGTCCATGGGGATCCATGGTGGAGTTGTGCTCATGGTTGCCGCCCCTATGCCCCGGTAATCAGCTTTTCGATGTCTTCGGCGCGATACGCAGAAATGTGTGGACCCAGGTGAGCCACAGGTTGTGGATACAGTCCTGCAGCTTGTTTCTTGAACCAGGTCGAGCGGCTCACCGGTATCATGGGCGGTATGGGAGGATTGGCTTTGGGGTCTCCCAGAATTTCTTTTAGACGGTACAGACGCGGCATGGTGAGTCTCCTTTTTGCAGTGGTTGGATTAAGATTATGGCTCACGATATATCCCACAATATCTGGTGTAAAGCGGTTTGCCTCACTACCATATGCTGTTATTTCGTCTATTTAGTTGTGTTTCTTTAACAAAGATAAATTGTATGCAATGACATCTCAAAACGAATGTATTGTACCGTTTGGTGAACTGTTTTTATTAAGTATAAATAATTTTATTCGCACAAAAAAAGGCAACCATTTATGGCTGCCTCTTGTCCCTACTATGAAGTTTTTGACTTTTTATGCCGCTTGCTTGAACGGTATCACCTTTGCCCCGGCCTTCAATCCATCCAAATAATTACCCCATAGCTGCATCATTTTCCTTCGTTCTTCAAGGTGGGCCGTCCGATTGTATGCCCTGCCGTTGGGATCTCTAACAGCATGCGCAAGCTGATGCTCGATGAAGTCAGGGCGTACCTGTAGAACTTCATCTAGAATCGTACGCGCCATTGCCCGGAAACCGTGACCGGTAATCTCTGACTTTTCGAATCCCATTCGGCGTAATCCGGCATTAACAGCATTTTCTGACATACAACGCAACGGTGATCTGTGACACGGAAATACGTACTTACTATGACCTGTTAGCGGTTTAAGCTCTTTCAACACATTAAGAGCCTGTATGCTTAATGGAACAAGGTGAGCAACTTTCATCTTCATTTTTTCGGCTGGTATATTCCATTGTTCAGATTCAAAATCAATTTCAGACCATTCAGCCGCCCGTAGTTCCCCAGGACGAACAAACAAAAGCGGCGCAAGCTGCAAGGCACACTTGACCACGAAAGAACCTTGGAACTCGTCAATAGCCCGCAAAAGTGGGGCAACAGCTTTCGGGTCGGTAGGTGCTGCATGGTGTCCGTTCTTGACCGGTGGCAATGCGCCCTTAAGGTCAGCAACAGGGTCACGGTCAGCGCGTCCAGTAGCGACGGCATAACGGAATATTGCGCCACATTCAAACCGTACTCTATGGGCAGTATCAAGAATCTTGCGGGATTCCATACGTCGTAATACTGCCAGCACTTCCGGTGCGGTGATCTCATTTACAGGACGCTTGCCTATCCATGGGAAAACATTTTTTTCCAGACGTTCAATCTTATGCTGTGCATGGCTTGGTACCCATGTATGAGAAAATTTGCTGTGCCATTCGCGAGCTATGACCTCAAATGTGTTTGCATCCTGTTCACCTTGCGCGGCCTTCTGCGCTTTCTTTGACTCGCCAGGGTCAACACCATTGGCAAGAAGCTTCCTTGCCTCTTCCCGCCGTTGACGTGCGTCGGCAAGAGAAAGCGCCGGGTAAGCACCGAATGAAAGCAGCTTTTCTTTTCCACCAAACCTGTACTTCAAACGCCATAGTTTTGATGATGGTAATGGTTTCCCGTCGGTGGAAACTTTTTGAGCAGATATCTGGAGATAAAGCCCCCCACCGTCAAAAAGCTTAACGTCTTTGTTTTGTGGTTTTGCATTCTTAACTTGAATGTCAGAAAGTGGTGAAATCTGTTTTGGCATAACGTCTCCTCCTTTTTTGGGGGTACCAGACTTGGGGGTAGACTCAAACACCCCCACGAATACCCCCATAAGCACTGGATTTAGATATACCAAACCGGACCACAAAAGACAATTGGCAACAAAAAACCCCCTATTTTCAAGGGGGTTATGTACTACATCGGATTCTATTGGATTATTAGGTGGTGCCCGAAGCCGGAATCGAACCGGCACAGCCTTTCGGCCGAGGGATTTTAAGTCCCTTGTGTCTACCAGTTCCACCATTCGGGCTAAAACGGTAACAGCTCAATACGTATTAAATTTTCAGCAATTGACTCGTTCTTTTAATTCCTTGCCGGTCTTAAAGAACGGAGTACGTTTGGAGGGGATCGTTACCAGTGCTCCGGTTTTAGGATTTCTGGCTTCACGCCCACCCCGTTCGCGGATCGTGAAACTTCCGAAACCGCGAATTTCTACTTTATCTCCTGATGACAAAGCTTCTTCAATGGTACTGAAGACCGTATTGACCAGCACCTCGGAAGATCTCTGGTTCAGCATCGCATGAGTCTGGAGAACCCGCTCTATCAATTCACTTTTTGTCATGAGTAGCTCCCTGCCGTTTACTTAATTATTGTTACGATTGTTGAAGCCCTGCTGCAGCAGCTCACCAAGGTTTGAGGTTGCCTGCTCCTGCGATCCCATGAACTGTTCAAACTCGGCTTTTTCAACTGCTTTGTGCATCGCCTTGATTGAAAGTGAGATACGACGTTCACGAGGATCACAGCTTAACACAACAGCTTCCAGCTCATCGCCAACGGCAGCAAATTCTTTGGCAGAGGATACTTTTTCAGTGGAAAGCTCTGATACGTGGATCAACCCCTCGATCCCTTCTTCCAACTCGACAAAGACACCGAAGTCGGTCAATGAAGTTACGGCACCTTTGACAATTGTTCCGGCGCTGTATTTGGTCGGAGCAATGCTCCATGGATCAGGCTCAAGCTGCTTGATTCCCAGTGACAGACGCTCATTTTCAACATCAACCTTCAACACGACGGCCTGTACCAGATCAGCTTTGGCATACACATCGCCGGGGTGTTTGATCCGCTTGGTCCAGGAAATATCGGACACATGAACCAGCCCATCAATACCGTCTTCGATTCCGATAAACATACCGAAGTCAGTCATATTCTTGATCTGACCTTCGATTTTGGTTCCCACCGGGTACTTGTCAGCAATTGACACCCAGGGGTTTTCTGAAATCTGTTTCAAACCGAGCGAGATTTTGCGGTTATCCAGATCGATATCAAGTACGATCGCTTCCACGGTGTCACCGATTGCCAGACAATCGGAGGCACGACGAACACGTTTGGTCCATGACATTTCCGAAACGTGGATCAAACCTTCCACACCCGGCTCAAGCTCGACAAATGCGCCGTATTCCATCAGACTGACAACTTTACCCTGAACACGGGTTTCACGCGGATATTTCTCCGGCACTGCAATCCATGGATCAGCAAGAGTCTGCTTTACGCCAAGGGAGATTTTCCCTTTAACACGATCAAATTTGAGGATTTTGGCGGTAACAGGCTGCCCTGGTTTCAGAACTTCCGACGGTTTTCCAACCCGGCCCCATGACAGGTCTGATACGTGCAACAGTCCATCAACACCACCAAGATCGACGAATGCGCCGTAATCGGTAACATTTTTAATTACGCCTTCAACGATCTGCCCTTCTTCAAGTTTTTCAAGAGTGGCATCACGCAGGGTGGCACGAACATCTTCCAGAACTGCACGGCGTGAAAGCACGATATTGTCGCGCTTCTGATTGAGTTTGATGATTTTGAAGGTGTCTTTAAGACCGATATAACTGTCAGCATCCGAGGAAGGACGGATATCGATCTGGGAAGCCGGCAGAAATGCCTGCAGTCCGATATCGACGGTGTAACCGCCATTGACGCGTGCCGTAATCGTACCTTCAACCAATGCACCTTCTTTACCGGCGTCACCGATTTTCTCCCAGGCTACCAGGTAATCAGCTTTGCGCTTGGAAAGGATGTACCCTTTTTTGCCATCTTCACGGGTCATGAGAACTTTAATGCGATCACCGACATTAACCGTAAGTTCACCGGCGGCATTACGAAATTCAGCTGCGGGAACATGACCTTCTGATTTGAGTCCAATATCAACCAGTACAGTATCCTGGTCAACGCGAACTACCGTTCCCTCTATAATTTTATCCCGCTCAGGCCTCTCTTTGAGGCTTTCTTTGTAGAGAGCTGCAAATTCGCTGCTCTGCTGCTCCCCATCCGGATCATCAATTTCACCGTTGTTTGCAGCATCGAGCCTTTTGAAATCAACCATTAAACCATACCCCCTGGACATTATTCTTTTGCGTAGTATCTGTGATATATTTATGCCACGCTTTTTTTAAGCGACACAATGTAGCACATCCGCATAAAATTTCAATTCATTTTATTGATCTGCTCAATGCGTGACACAACCTCGTCAATTATCCACTTCGGTGTTGAAGCGCCGGCAGTGACCCCTACCCGCTCAACGCCCTCAAACCAGGACGGATCAATTTCACCCGCCGTCTCGATGTGATGCGTGCGTGGCTGCAACTCGGCGCACACTTCGGCCAGACGGCGGGTATTGGCGCTGTTGAAACCACCCACCACCAGCATGCAATCCACCTGCCCGGCTAATTCCTTGGCCTCTTCCTGACGAACGGCCGTGGCATCGCAAATCGTGTTGAAAACACGAATTTCACCACCCCGCAACAGACATTCAAACACCACATTTTTCAGGTTTTCGAATGATTGTGTCGTTTGGGCGACCACACCGATCTTGCTCATCTTGGGAAGCTTTTTGACTTCTTCACCGGATCCGACCACCACGACCTTGTCGCCACCATAGGAGACAATCCCCTGCACCTCGGGATGATCGGCATCTCCGACCACGATAACGCTGTAGCCGGTTTCGGAAAGACTCTTGACATGTTCCTGTGCTTTTTTAACAAAGGGACAGGTGGCATCGACGATTTCAAGCTTTTTGGCCTGGGCTTCTTCGATCTCTCCCGAAGCAACACCATGGGAACGGATAATGATCGTCCCGTCCTGCATGGTATCGAGGTTTTTCAACACCTTGACGCCCATATCTTCCAGTCGCTTCACAACCTGCGGAGAATGGATGATCGGCCCGAGCGTGTAGGTTTTCTTATCCATCGCGGCTGCTTCAAATGCCATTTGTGTGGCACGTTTAACCCCGAAACAAAATCCGGCCCGCTTGGCAAGTATGATCTTCATAGTGTTACCCCATTCTCGGCTGCCCGGTTACGACAAATTTGTTCCATCTGCTGCAACACCAGATCAATCGAGAGTGTTGACGAATCGATCAGACAGGCATCATCGGCCTGCTTGAGTGGCGCGATATCACGCTCCGAATCCTGCAGATCACGCTGGATAACGGCCCGGAGCGTTTCTTCTTCACTCACCGTTTCACCCTTGGCAGAAAGCTCCAGAAAGCGGCGATGAGCCCGTTCCTGGGCGGTCGCCGAAAGAAAAAACTTACATTCCGCATCAGGAAACACCACGGTCCCGATATCACGTCCCTCCAGGACGACTCCCCCCGCTTGCCCCATTTTTCGCTGTGCCGACATCAGCGCTTCCCGTACCGGCTGATAGGCGGAAATGCGCGAGGTGACCAACGACATATGGGGAGTACGAATGACAGTAGTAACATCCTCGCCGTTGGCCAGCACTTTTTGCACACCTGCGTGCTGCTCAAGCCGGATATCAGCATTCTGGCACAAGCTGGTCAGGGCATCCGTGTCCTGCTCATCAATACCGGAGGTCGACACCAGATACGCCAGAGCACGGTACATGGCGCCGGTATCGATCTGCAGGTAGCCAAAACGCTCTGCCAACAACCGCGCCACCGTACTCTTGCCAGCCCCCGATGGCCCGTCAATGGCAATCACCAAACCTTGAGTTCGTGTCGTCATAGCGTTAATTCCTGCTGACCTGTTGCAACAAGGGATAAAAGGTCGGGAACGAGGTCGCCACACAGTCGACGTCATTAATCACGAGGGGAGCTTGCGCCACCAAAGAGGCGACGGAAAAGGACATGGCAATGCGATGATCGCCGCAACTGTCAATTGTTCCCCCGGAAAGCTGTTCAACACCGCTAATGGTCATGCCGTCGTCATGTTCTTCCACCGTAACACCCAGGATCCGCAGATTGGAAGCCATTGCTGCAATGCGGTCGGTTTCCTTGACCCGTAACTCTTTTGCATCGGCAATCGTGGTAACACCTTCGGCACAAGCGGCAGCGATACAGATCGCCGGAAATTCATCAATTGCCCGCGGCACGACCTCGCCGGAAATGGAGATTCCCTTCAGCTGCGACGAACAGACATACAGATCAGCCACCGGTTCACCCGATTCTTCCCGCTCATTCTGCAATTCTATCTTGCCACCCATGGCACGCAAAATATCCAGGGCACCGGTACGGGTCGGATTGATGCCGACATTTTTGATCAGCAGCTCAGAACCGGGAGTAATCAGAGCGGCAACCATGAAGAATGTTGCCGAAGAGATATCACCGGGAACCGTGATTTCCTGCCCGGTCAACTCCACTCCTCCCCTGATGGTGACACCGTTGTTAAAGGTATCCAGTGATGCACCGAACAGGCGGAACATACGTTCGGAGTGATCCCGGGAAAGAGAAGGTTCACGGACCGAAGTTTCACCATCAGCATACAAACCGGCCAACATGATTGACGATTTGATCTGGGCACTTGAGACCGGCGATTCATATCCGATGGCGTGCAGCCCGCCCCCGTCAATTGCCAGTGGAGCCAGACTACCCTTATTCCGTCCCGTAATGCGAGCTCCCATGCGGGAAAGAGGCTCAACAACCCGTTTCATGGGGCGTTTACGCAAATACTGATCTCCGGTTACAACCGTAAAAAACGACTGGCCGGCCAACAAACCGGTGATCAGGCGAATGGTGGTACCGGAGTTGCCACAATCAAGCACATCGGTCGGCTCCGACAATCCATGGAGTCCACCCCCATGGATTGCGATTGTCGCTCCATCGTCATCGATCTTAACACCCATGGCACGAAACGCCTTCATGGTGGACATATTGTCTTCACCACGCAAAAATCCTCGCACAACAGTGGTGCCATTGGCAATCGAGCCGAGCATGATGGAACGGTGTGAAATCGACTTGTCACCAGGTACGGTTATCTCGCCGGTAACAGCGGTAACAGGGGAAAGGGTAATTGTTTTCACGGAAACTCCGATACCAGGTAGTTGCATAAAAAGGTTTTCCCATGTGCTGTGATCCTGTCACATGGAAAAACCTTTTTAGTTATTCAAACGGATTTCACAGTACTGCATTTTACTATGAAACCGTTGTATGTTTGGGGTGGCCAGAGGGGATCGAACCCTCGTATGTACGAGTCACAGTCGTAAGTGTTAACCGCTTCACCATGGCCACCATAAGTCCGAAATAAATACCCAATTCTGATCCAGAAGTCAAGCTGATTTTACACTCACTGGAATTTTCATATTGACAGGACAGCTCACGATACCCTTTAATCACACCCATGACACTCGATTGGAACAACATACAAACTGTATTGCTCGATATGGACGGAACCTTGTTGGACAGGAATTTTGATGACCATTTCTGGATCCACCATGTACCGCAGCGCTGGGCTCAAAAGCATGACACCACTCTTGATTTTGCACAAAAGCAGCTGACGGAACTTTTCAAATCCCAGGAAAACACCCTGAACTGGACAGATCTTGACTACTGGTCAGAACGACTCAAGCTCGATATCCCGATCCTGAAACGGGAAGTCGAACACCTGATTGCGGTCCATCCCCACGTGATCGAATTTCTGCTGTTTCTCAAACAACACGGCAAGTCGCTCTGGCTGGTCACCAACGCCCATTCCAAGACTCTTGATCTTAAAATGCGACGGACAAATCTGGCCCCTTATTTTGATGGCATCGTATCGGCCCACAGCGTGGGACTTCCCAAGGAAGATGACCGTTTTTGGGAAGCACTGCAAAAATTCATCCCCTACGATCCGGCCACCACCCTGCTGGGAGAAGACAGCGAAACCAACCTGGCAACCGCCCGACGCTATGGCATCCGCCACCTGATCTATGTCAGCCGCTTCAGTTCCGTCATACATCCCAAAACTTCCGAACAATTCACAACCATCGAATACTTCAATCAATTGTTACCGGAAGCAGGATCACAAACCGTCACGCTCCCCCACTCACTGCACCAGAGCCGCTAACAACCGGCACAAGGGGAGATTATGCCCGGCGCAGCAAGGTTCTGAATTTTTCCAGGCGAGCCGCCCCCTCTTCGATCAACTGGATCAGGTCTTTACGCGCTTTGCCGGCGCTGTCGCTTCCGGCCTGAAGACTATCCTTCGCTTTTTCCTCCAGCTGTTCCACCAATTCACTGACCGTGGCAGAAACATCATCCGCCACCTCATCGGCACGCCGTTTGGCTTTACGAGCATAACGCGCCAGATCTTTACGGGTTCTTTCACCCGATTGGGGCGCAAACAAAAGCGCCAAACCTGCGCCGATCACACCACCAGCCAGTATCAACAACGCTGCTGCCGCCATTTTTTTCTCACGATCTTCCATGATCACATTCTCCTTTACGTAGAGTTTAGTTATTACTGACCTAATTATACCATGCTGCCAGTTGCCCGGCAGAAATGAATGCAAAATTCATCCACCAGACAAAGAGTGCGGAAGGTTTCACAACTTCAACATCTCCTGCGTCAACCCGATCCCTTCGGTTTGTCCCATCAGTTCCAGATTAATGCACTCACCGTCAAACAACTGTTGCGCCATTCCCATGACATGCTCGGCTGTTATGGCATCAAAGCCGGCGATCAGCGAAGCGACCGGAACATGTTCTCCGTGATAAATGATATTTTTTGCCAGACGGGTCATGAGACTGTCACTACTCTCCAGCGACATCAACAACTTCCCCTTGATCTGCTCCCGCGCCCCTTCCAGCTCCCCGGGTGAAACCGGTTCCTGCTTGATCCGGATCATCTCGGCCAGGGCGATATCAATGGTTTCACGGCAATGTTTCCGTTCCGTACCGGCATACACCACCAGCGCTCCTGAATCGCGATGGCAGAGGGTGTAACAGTAAACCGAGTAGGCCAACCCGCGCAATTCACGGATTTCCTGGAACAGACGTGAGCTCATGCCGCCACCGAGAATCGTAGTCATGAGATGCATGGTATAGCGACCGGGGTGGTTTTGGGGAAGCGCCCGCGTACCGATGCAGAGCAGTGTTTGTTCAAGGGTGCGCTCATAGCTCTGCATCCGGCGGCCACCAGCCGGAAGAAACTGTTCATCAACCGGTTTCCAGGACGAGCGGAGTGCTGAAAACTGCTCCGACACCAGTTCAACCAGTTGCTGGTGATCCACATTACCTGCTGCGGCAATGATGATGTCTTCCGGGCGGTAACGGCTCTCCTTGTAGTCAATCAGGGTGCTGCGTGAGAGAGTGGAGATGATCTCGGCTTTCCCCAGAATACAGTTCCCCAGAGGATGTCCTTGCCAGAAATTCTGATGGAAACGATCGTGAATCGCTTCTTCCGGCGAATCGTCACGCATCTTGATTTCCTGAAGGATAACGCCCCGTTCCCGCTCGATCTCGTCGGCCGGAAATATGGAGTGGAGAAAGATATCCGACAACAGATCGGTAACCCGCGGCAGAAACTGCGCCAGCACCTTGGCATAGTAACAGACATATTCATGGCTGGTGAAAGCGTTGAGAATCCCCCCCATGGAGTCGATTTCCAGTGAAATCTGGCGGGCCGTACGTCGCTCGGTTCCCTTGAACAGTAGATGCTCAATAAAGTGCGCAATTCCGTTATGTTCCGGTTTTTCCTGCCGGGTGGCATTGGCAACCCAGATCCCCAGGGCAACCGTATGCATTGATTCGACCCGCTGACTGATGATTCGGACACCATTATCAAGAACCGTTGTTGTGACCATCGTAAAAACTACCTCATTCCCGTGGTTTAGTTGTTTATAATTCCATCTTTTCTGAGCACAAACCTGGCATCGCTCCACTACTATTCAAAAGCATCATGACTGCATTAAATGTTTCATCAACACCGATTTCACGCATGCAGCGGGCAGCATCCCGGCAAGCGGGGGTGTCACCAAAGGTGGTGCAGGGTGAGCAGGGTAGTTCCTTGTTGAGAACAACATGCCGGTCACCCCGCGGCGCCCATTTTTTCTGACGCCCCGGGCCAAAGAGCGACACGCTCGGTTTATCCAGGGCAACCGCCAGATGCAGCATGCCTGAATCAGCGGTTATCAGCAACTGACTGGCGTCAACCAATGCGGCGGTCTCTGCCACGCTGGTAGTTCCGGCCAGATTGATTCCCACACCCCCTGCCACAATCTGATCACCACTCTCCCGTTCGGCTGCTCCGCCAATCACAATCGTCACAAAGCCAGCCTGATGCAGCTTGCAGGCCAGCTCCCTAAAGCGGAGCGTTCCCCATTTTCGTTCTGCAATGCTTGCTCCGGGAAATATTGAGATCAAGTTATTGCAACCATTTTCTTCAAGCTTTGGTGCAACTTTTTCACTGGCTGCTGGGGGTATGGTCACAAAACGAGCTAAAGCGGGGGGCGACTCAATTCCCAAGGGAGACAACAGATTCAGGAAACTATCCACTTCATAATCATCCTGACTATACGGAACCGGGTGCGTCAGCAGTCGGCGGCGCTGATTGGTATCAAAGCCAATGGTAATGGCAGAGCGACAAAAACGGGCGATCACCACAGAGAGGTAGTGCGATTGTTCCGTATCAATAATGCAGTCGTACTCCCCCTGCATGGCCGTAATCAGTTCCGCAGGAGTATCATAGCGCAAAACCCGGCAAGCAACCGGAGAAAGCACAAAAACAGCACTGTTACGCCGTTCGGCCAGCACGGTCACGGCGACCGTCTGGTAACGTTCCACAACAGCCTGGAGCATAGGCAGCACCAGGATCGCATCGCCGATCCCCCCAGGACGAATGATCAGCAACGAACCGATCGTTTCAGGGGGGGCAACAGCTCGTGGCGACGGTAAAATCGATGCCATCACCGGCCCGATGATGGCATCGATAGTTTTCAGTAACGACATACGAAATGCCACTAGTTCGCCATCCCTTCCACACTACTCGGCTTTGACGAACTGTCCTTTTTCGCCACATTTTTCACATTTTTGTGGCTTGCAACGCCCTTCTTTGGTGAATCCACAGCTACATTTCCAGGTTGCCATACGTTTTACTCTCCTTTCTGGTGATATATTCCAACGCAGCATGCCGTTTGCATTACCATGTTGAAAATGATATAGAAACTGCTGTACGAACAGATCTTGCTACCGGAGTTGACGCCATGAGTGAAGTGATATTTATCTGCCTGTTTTTCGGAATACCCGGTATATTCGGCTTTATCATGGCTCGCAAGCGTCATAAGAACCCGTATCTGTGGGGCCTGCTCTCTGCCATCTTCCCTTTTTTTCTGATGGTGCTGAAGATGCACTACAAGCCGGTCGACAAGAGCACGGTAAGCGTCAGCACGACCGAGACCAAGTCATAGTCCCGGCTATTTGATACAGACCTTGCGCACTTCCTTCATGTCGGTTATTCCCTGAAAACATTTCAAGATACCATCCTGTTTCAGGGTGGTCATCCCATCCTTGATCGCCTGACGTCGAATCAACTCGATTTCCGATTTGCGCTTGATCAGCGCCTTCATCTCATCGGTTCCTTCCAGCAATTCATGCAATCCCAGACGCCCCTTATAACCGCTATCGCCACACTTGGGACAGCCAACCGCCCGGTACAAGGTTATGCAGCGGGGATCAATGCCGGTACGGGCAAAATCTTCCGTGCCATACTCGAAAATCAGATCTTCAATCTCTTTCGTCTCGGGTGTGTACGGCTGTTTGCACTCCGAACAGAGGCGACGTGCCAGCCGTTGCGCCAGAATACAGAGAATGGCATCGGAAAAACTGAACGGATCGAGTTCCATATCCAGCAGACGGGTAATAGTCTCCGGCGCCGAGTTGGTATGCAGAGTAGAGAAAACCAGGTGTCCGGTCAATGAGGACTCAACCCCGATTTCGGCTGTTTCCTGGTCTCGCATTTCGCCCACCATGATCACATCCGGGTCGGCGCGCAAAAATGAACGAAGCGCAGCGGCAAAGGTGAAACCGATTTTGGGATGTACCTGTACCTGGCGCAATCCGCGCTGGGTAATTTCCACCGGATCTTCAGCAGTCCAGATCTTGGTTTCCGGCGTATTGATCACGGAAATGGCGGAATGGAGCGTGGTGGTTTTACCGGAACCGGTGGGACCAACCACCAGTATCAGGCCATACGGTTGTTTGATGCACGCTTCCAGCACACGGGAATTACGTTCCGTCAAGCCGAGCTTATCATAGGGGAGCGCCGCTTCACCCGAGGCGAGTACGCGCATGACCACATCTTCCAGTTGTCCGGCGGTTGGAACAGTGGCAACCCGCAGTTCCACGTCCAGCGGCCCGAATTTTTTGAAATCGATCTTGCCGTCCTGCGGCTTGCGGCGTTCGGATATGTCGAGTCCGCACATGATCTTGATGCGCGACGGGATGGCATACTTGTACTTGTACGGAATGCGCTGATACACCTTGCAGCGCCCGTCAATACGGGTTCTGACCAGCACATCCTCTTTGCCGGGATACGGCTCGATATGAATGTCCGAGACCTTGTTCTGCACCGCATCGATGATAATCTTGTTCACCAGCTGCACGATAACGCTATCCTGCTCCGAAACCTTCTGGGACTCCTGCTCAATTTCCGGTTCATCGCTGCTATCCAGCTTGTTGATGATATCATTGATGCTGCCACCGCTTGCCAGGGATGCGCCTTGATTGTAGAACAGTGAAACATAGCTCTGGATGTCGTCGCGAAAGGCACCGATACAACTGATTCTCTTGTACTCGGGATAGACGAACTTGATGGTATCATGCCGCCCCAGATCGGTCGGGTCATCCATAACAACATGCAGAATTCCATTTTCAATTTTAAGCGGAACCCACCACTCTTTCAGCAGACGGTCGGGTCGCACCCGTTTCAGCAATTCATCATCCAAAGGGAGCGCTGTTGGTTCATAACCTATGAATTCAGAACCGAAATAGAGTGACAGATTTTTCACCATCTCTTCCCTGGGAACACCACATTCACGCATCAGGACAGCATCGAGCCCGATTCTGGCGATATCCGGACTGGTGGCTGCTTTTTCCAGGGTTTTGTCATCAATCAGATTTTTATCCAGCAGGTAATTATAGCGCGCTTTTTGACGAATAACCTTGGTCGTGGCAGACAAACGGTAAATATTGTGAATCGCTATGGAAAGCGAGGTGGCAAGCTCCAGGGCATAACTGATATCCAGATCACTGAAAAGCGTGCCGTCTTTTTTGTTGATGATCTGAATGACACCGATCAGGGTATTCTGGAACTTCATCGGCACACAGAGCACCTGTTTGGTGGTAAAACCAGTTTTCTTGTCCCAACTGTCATCAAAGGCAAGATTACTCCCGACCATGGTCAGTTCATGGCGATTGTAAGCATCCTTGATATTCAAGAGTGTTCCGGTAACGGCGCAGTATCCCGCCAGACTGGCATCGCTGATCGGCACCACGATCTGCTGAACTTCCGCTCCTGATTTTACTTTTGACAACAGAAGGTTGCGCTTGGCATCCGCCAGATAGATGGTAATCCGTTCGGCACTGAAGAGCGCTGCAATACCATCTTTGATGGTGATCAGGATTGTGTTGAGATTATCCGCCGAATGGATCTCATTGATTTTATCCATCAATCGCTTGCGATATTCCAACTGCATTTTCAAAGTTTCAGATTCGTAGGGCATGATCCAGTCCTTGCCAGCGGATAAAGTAGCGTGACGTCAACATTACCAGAATCGGGTCATTTCACAAGCGCAAATCAGCAACTCAAAACAATAATTGTTCGTATTTTTTACGTAATTTCAGTTGACTCTCGCGGTTTAGCTGTTAGAATTCGCACCAGCTTTTGTGCTTATTACATTGAAAAAGAGAGGTAACGGTTATGAAATTTCTAGCGACGGCATTGCTGCTTCTGCTGCTCCCGGTTTCCGTCCTGGCGGCACAGGTGGGAACGATCAGCGGAGTAAAAGGATCGGTACAATTTCGGGTAAGAAACAACATTCCGTACGCAACTCTTGCCAAGGGGACAGCAATCGCTGAAGGGAACTGGATCAAAACCGGTCGGGACGGCTGGGTTGAACTGACACTGAATGACAAGAGCAAATTTGTCCTCTCCAACAACACCGAGTTCGCCATAAACCATTTTCTCGTTACCAGTAACAAACGGGAAGGAAGCTTCAACCTGGCCCAGGGGAAATTACGGGCTTCGGTTGTCAAACTGGCCGGCAAACAGGGTGGCACCGGACTGACGGTACGCAGCGGAACTTCCGTGGCCGGTATCAAGGGGACCGAATTCATGATGCTCTCCCAGGGGCCTGCCAACGTTTTCTTTGGCAACGAGGGAACGGTTGCCGTTTCCGGCAATGGTAGCGGACCGGAACAGCCTCTGACCGCCAACACCATGACCCAGAACACCCGTGGCATGACACCGCTCGAACCGCTTAAGGTTGAAACCGGGACACCGATTGCAGAAGCGCGGGATATTTTTGACAAGGTAACCGCCGCAACCCCACCAGCCGAATGGACCGATTCAGGAAAGATCAGTGAGATTATTGCCCGTTGGAACATCAACCACGCCAGCTACCTGGCTGATTCCGGCAAATATAACGATGCGTTGCATGTCTTCCAGATTGCCCTTGACCTGACCGCCAATGAAGATATCCGCTCCGACGCCCATCTGGCCCGTGGCGCCGTGTATGCCCGCTATCTTGGCAATGTGGAATTGGCATTGGCAGAATACCTGCTGATCATGGAGCAATATCCAGGCAAGCCACAGGCAGAAACGGCTCTGTTCAACACCGCTCAGGCACTGGCAGACTCGGGATTTGTGGAGCAGGCCAAAAAACGGTTTGAACAGTATCTGCATGATTTCCCCAATGGCAAACACCGCAGCACTGCCGAGACCCTCTTGAAAAATCTCGGGAAATAACGACGCCGGCGACTTCTGGAGAACCGTACCATGAAAAAACGTCTGGCATTCATACTGTTCGGGATCATTGCTGCGGCCTGTGCGCTGGTACTCTACCAGCAGGGGCAACCGGATCTGCAGCAGCTTGATTACCGCCTGAAAGATGCCCGTTTCCGGATTCGCGGTTCGGTCAAACCTGATAAGGACGTTGTAGTCGTTGCCATTGACCACAAAAGTATCAAAGAAATCGGACGATGGCCCTGGTCGCGGGAAGTCACCGGCCAACTGATTGAAAATCTGGCAGTGGTGTACGGCACCAAGGTTACCGCACTCGATATTGTTTTTTCAGAGCCGCAAAATCCGGCCGCCGACCGTTCCCTGGCAACGTCCATCAGCAAGGCCGGCAATGTGGTGATGGGATATTTTTTCCGGGATGAGCAGAATCAGGTTTCTGAAGCAAGCCTGGCGCAACTGGAACACGCCAAGCTGAAACTGGTAAAACTTGCCGAAGGGGTAGAGAGTATCCCGCTCCACGAATACCAGAACCTTGATCTCAACCTCCCCCAGATCGCCCAGGGAGCCCGTGACTTCGGTTTTTTCAACGCCCAGCCCGATTCCGACGGTCTCTACCGCCGATCAATCCTGCTGCTGCTGTACAATGGCGACATTTACCCTTCCCTGGCCTTGAAAGCACTCCAGCATTACTATGAGTCAGAGCTGATGCTGGAGGTCAAGTCATTTGGCGTCGATGGACTGAAACTCGCTTCCCTGCGGATTCCTTCCCGTGAAGACGGAACCATGGCATTGAACTACTACGGCCCCACCGGTTCGTTCACCACCGTATCTGCCAGCGACATCATCAAGCGTCGGCTCCCCCAGGACGCCCTGCGGGGAAAAATCGCCTTCGTAGGCGCCACCGAAGTCGGCATCTATGATCTGCGCCCGACCCCCTTCGACCCGACCCTCCCGGGAATAGAAATCCATGCCACCATGGCCGCCAATGCCCTGGAAAAACGGTTTCTCCGTTACGACGGCGTAACCCAGCAGATGGAAATTGCCAGCATCGTCACCCTGCCGCTGCTGCTCGGTCTTTTGCTGGCGTTTGCACCCGGCACGGCGGTTGGACTGGTGATGATGGCAGCCACAACCACCCTGTTTGCCATCTTCAACTACCGCATGTTTTCAACCGCCTTCCGGGACCTGACCCTGATCTACCCGCTGCTGGGGATTGGCCTCACCTACCTGGGAAGCGAGGCGTGGCGCAATCTGGTGGTGGAACGCAAAGGCAAACAGCTCAAAAAAGCGTTTTCCAGCTATGTTTCGCCCGATCTGGTCAAGCAGATTGAAAAGGATCCGGACAAATTGGTACTGGGTGGCGAACAACGGGAACTGTCAATTCTGTTCTCCGATATCCGTGGTTTTACCACTGTTTCCGAAAGCTTGACCCCGCCGGAACTGGTAAAGCTGCTGAATGAATATCTCACCCCCATGACCCGCATCGTGCTGGAAGAGCACGGCACACTGGACAAATTCATCGGCGACGCCATCATGGCGCTCTTCAATGCACCATTGGATGTTCCGAACCATGCCCGTCACGCCTGCACAACCGCTCTCCGCATGATGGAGCAACTCAAGCAATTAAATGAACATTTCAGCGAACAGGGGATGAACACACTCGACATCGGCATCGGCATCAACACCGGTCCGGCGGTCGTGGGAAACATGGGAGCCGACATTCGCTTTGACTACACCGCCATCGGCGATTCCGTCAATCTGGCATCACGATTGGAAGGGCTGAACAAGTTTTACGGTACCCATATTCTGGTCAGCCAGGACACCTATTCACAGATCGATGGTGCAGACTTCATCTTCCGGGAAGTTGATCGGGTCAAGGTAAAAGGGAAACTGCAGCCAGTGGTCATGTACGAGCTGATGATCAACCACCAGGATATTCTCCCTCGTTTTGAAAGCGGACTGCAACTCTACCGCTCCCGGAACTTTAGCGAGGCAAAAAACATTTTTGAAACATTGACTGCCGAAGTGGCCGATGGACCGTCACGGTTGTACCTTTCCCGCTGCGACGACTACCTGGCCGCACCGCCGCCGTCCGACTGGGCCGGCGTCTACACGGCAAAAAGCAAGTAACCGATGCCCGAACTTCCTGAAGTTGAAAGCGTAGCCCGAACCCTGTGGGATGGCACCCCCTCACTGAATGATCAAACGATCATCAAGGCGACCATTCCCTTACTCAAGGTGATCCAGCAACCGGATCATCTCCGCTTTGCAGCAGAAATAGAACAATGCTGCTTTATCAACCTGAATCGGATCGGGAAATACCTCCTGTTCGGTATCGAATCCGCCAAAGGTATTCGCCACACCCTGGTTATTCATCTCCGCATGACCGGTCGGCTTTTCCTGGTACCGGAGCATGAGGCGCACCAGCAACATACCCGACTGATCCTGCATCTCCACTCCGGGCTGGCGCTACGCTTTGACGATCCGCGTGGATTCGGCAGAGTCTGGCTGGTGGACGATCCCGCCAAGGTGATTGGCTCTCTCGGTCCCGATGGTCTCACGATCAGTTATGAGCAGTTTACGAAACAATTGGCAGGAAGCAAACGGCAGCTGAAACCATTGCTGCTGGATCAGTCACTGATCGCCGGCATCGGCAATATCTACGCCGACGAAATTCTCTTCCGCAGCCAACTGCATCCGCTGATACCAGTCTCATCATTATCAGAAGAACAACGGCAACGACTGCACAGCACCATCGTTTCTGTGTTACAGGAAGCCGTAGCCATGCAAGGGGCCAATATCGACGGCGTTTTCAAGGCAGGAAAATTCCAGGTCGCTGTTTACGGCCGTAACGGTTCCCCTTGTCCGCTCTGTGGTGATATTATTATTAAAATCAAGGTTGCCCAGCGCGGGACCCACGTTTGCCCAACCTGCCAGCACCCCACTAGCTGAGACAGGGCGCTTACACGCCATACGCTTTAGTGCAGCAGGCTGATGTCAACCATGTATGAACATTACCCGCTTTTGTTGTCCCGGAAGGAGTCACCAATGAAGTTACGAATACTTGGCAGTGCCGGAGCAGAGTTTCCCGGTTTCAGGCCACCCGCATTTTTTATTGATGACCACCTGCTGCTGGACGCCGGAACAATCGGTGCCGTGCTGACTGAAGATGAGCAGTGGGGGATTGATACCATCTTCATTACCCACTCACACCTTGATCACATCCGTGGCATCCCTCCTTTGGCAGACAATATCATCATCAAGAATTTAACCCATTCCGTTACGGTTTACAGCACCAGCGAGGTGATTACCGCCATGCAGGAGCATCTGTTCAACAACACCATCTGGCCCGATTTTACCCGTATCCCCTCCCCGGATGCTCCGGTGATTATTTTCAAAACAATTGAAACGGGGAAGGCTTTTCAGGTTGGCGGTTATGGTATTACCGCCATTCCGGTCAACCACACGGTTCCGGCGGTCGGTTATCTGGTGCAAAAAGATGGCAAACAGTTACTCTACAGTGGCGATACGGGACCAACCGAGGAATTATGGCTGTATGCCAACAACGTCGATGCCCTGATTATCGAGGTTTCATTTCCGAACTCCATGGAACCGTTGGCACTACTGACCAAGCACCTGACCTGCTCCCTGCTACGGACAGAGTTGGCTAAAATCAAAACACTTCCCAGGCGTATTTTCATCACGCACCCGAAACCACAGTATTATGACATTATTAAAGCTGAAATTGACGCCCTGGGACTCGACCGGATCCAGCTTCTGTCCGACGGCTCCGTGTTTGAAATCTGATACCAGAACGATGCATCTGACAACATGGTAACCAAACTTGGACATTGGTTTTTAATCCGTTTTGACCTGTTCAGCGATATTTTCACACGTATCCTGCAGGCACTCAAAAACGGACTTCCCGGCGTGGGCAAGGGGACCAGGGCCGTTCGCTCGGTGTTGCTACGGCAAATTTATTTTACCGGCTGGCAGGCGTCCGGGATTGTCATCACCATCGCCATACTGCTCGGAATCGTCATCATCACCCAGATTATTTCGCTGGTGGGGCTCAACGGCTCTTTAACCGGCAAGATTCTGGTGTGGGTTGTCATGCGAGAACTGGCGCCACTGCTGACATCAATTGTGATTATTGCCCGCAGTGGCACGGCAATCGCCACTGAACTCGGCAACATGAAGCTTAATGGTGAGCTTGAGGCGCTGGAAATGATGGGAATTGCTCCCGATCAGTACCTGGTGTCACCACGCATCGCCGGCGTTACCATTTCGGTGGTGATCCTGACGGTCTACTCGGTACTGTTTTCATTTATTGCCAGTTTTTTGAGCGCTTCCGCTGGCTGGCACATTCCGTTTGAACAGTTTTCCCAAGGGGTCATTTCCGCCATCAGTTTCCGCGAAATATTCATTTTCTGCAGTAAGACGCTCTTTTTTGGACTGTTTATTTCCGCCACCTGCTGTTCCTTCGGACTGAGCGTCCGGCAGAGCAGCACGGAAATCCCCCAGGTAGCCACCAAGGCTGTCATGACCAGTCTGTTTGCCTTGTTTTTACTGGATGGCGTAATTACCTATCTGGCATCACTGGCGCTGGAATAACAGCTTCGCCTTGCCAATCAATCTAATTCGTGAAGAGGAACACCCATCGTTATGAGACTGACCCCCGCCACCGAACTGGAATACCGCTGTCACAAACTGCAACAACTCATGGCACGACATAACCTTGATGCGGTGATCGTACTGCACAATGCCGACCTGTTCTATTTTACCGGCAGTGTACAACGTGGTTGCCTCTACGTACCTGCCAGCGGTCAGCCGCTCTATCTGGTACACAAGGATTTCATGCGGGCACGCATGGAATCAGGACTAAAAGAGGTGATTCCGCTGCAACCGGACGAATCATTGCCAGCAGTCATAGCACACCACGGCTATCCTCAGCCGGCCAGGATCGGCATGGAACTCGATGTCGTGCCGGTTACGCTCTTTGACAGCTATCGCAGCACATTTCCACAGAGCCTGTTTGATGACGCCTCACCACTGATTCGGCAGATTCGGATGATCAAGTCCCATTATGAAATTCACCTGCTGCAGGATGCTGCCGATCAGGCTGACCAGGTTTATCGGCGAGTTCATGAAATTATTCGCGCCGGGATGACGGATGTTGATCTTGCGGCAGAACTGGAATCATTGGCACGCAAGCAAGGACACCAGGGGTTTATTCGTATGCGTGGTTTTAATTCCGAACAACTCGGCTGCAACGTTTTTTCAGGCACTGATGCCGCAGCCCCATCGTACGGTGAATCACCTTTGGGGGGAATGGGACTGAACCCTTCCTTTGGTCAAGGTTCCGGTTTAAAACAGATTACCGCTCATGAACCGATCACCATTGATTTTACGGCCTGTGTTGATGGGTATCTGGTGCAGCAAAGCCGAGTGTTTGCCATCGGACCAATCCCCCCTCTTCTGGCTAAAGGCTTTGAGGAAATGTGCACCGTGCAACAGGTAATAACGGATAGTGCGAAAGTGGGGGGAAACTGGAGCGAGCTGTACAAAACCGGTCTGGCCGCAGCCCATTCATTGGGGTATGCTGATAACTTCATGGGGGGACCTGGATCACAAAACAGCCTGATCGGGCACGGCATCGGCATTGAAAGCAATGAGAACCCGCTGGTTGCTTCGGAACCGTCTGAAAAAACGTTTGAAATCGGGATGACGCTGGTGCTTGAACCAACGCTCTGTTTCCCCGGAATCGGGGCAATCGGAGTTAAAAATACGTATTATTTCAGTAGTGACGGCCTGAAAAGATTAACACGATCACCGGATAACCTGATCGTTCTCGGGGAGTAAAACAGGAGATAAAATTTTTGTTGCATTTTTCGTATACGGTCGAGTATAACAGCCATACAAAAATTGTATACAGTATGCTCAAAAAGATCCTTCCGCTCTTTATCTATCAATATCAACGAAGATTTCATCACATCGCAGTTCAGTCCTGACAAGGTAAGTCAAGCGTTGTTATCCGGGTAAACCCCACACCACGAAAAGGAGAGTATCAAGATGGCATTGAAAGACACCCTCAAGCAGAAAATCGAAGAACACCGTCCCCGTATCACCAAGCTCACCAAAGAATTCGGCAAGGTCAAGATCGATGAAGTCACCATTGACCAGTGTATCGGTGGTGCCCGTGACATTCGTTCGCTGGTAACCGACATCTCCTACCTCGACCCACAGGAAGGGATCCGTTTCCGCGGTAAAAACATTCCCGAGACGTTTGCTGCTCTTCCAAAAGCTGCCGGTTCTGCCTATCCGACTGTTGAATCTTTCTGGTACTTCCTGCTGACCGGTGAAGTCCCAACTGATGAGCAGGTTGCCGAAGTTGTTGCCGAGTGGAAGGTACGTCAGGTAGTTCCCCAGTACGTATTCGATGCTATTCGTGCACTGCCACGCGACAGCCATCCGATGGTAATGCTCTCGGTTGCCATGCTGGCAATGCAGAAAGACTCCAAATTTGCCGCTTTCTACAACTCCGGTAAATTCAACAAAATGACCGCTTGGGAATCAGTCTACGAAGATGCCAGCGATATCGTTGCCCGTATCCCGGTTATTGCAGCATTCATCTATCGCTTGAAATACCGTAACGATGAGCAGATCGCCATCGATCCGACTCTCGACATGGGTGCCAACTTCGCCCATATGATCGGCCAGGGAGACCAGTACAAAGACGTGGCACGTATGTACTTCATCCTGCACTCCGACCACGAATCCGGCAACGTTTCGGCCCACACCACGCACCTGGTGCACTCAGCTCTCTCAGACCCCTACTATGCCTACTCCGCAGGTCTCAACGGCCTTGCCGGTCCACTGCACGGTCTGGCTAACCAGGAAGTTCTCGACTGGACGCTCAAGTTCCAGGCAAAATACTGCAAAGATGTTGAGCCGACTCCGGAACTGATCAAAGCAGCTCTGTGGGATACTCTCAATGCCGGTCAGGTTATCCCTGGCTACGGCCATGCAGTTCTCCGTAAAACAGATCCACGTTACATGTCACAGCGTGAATTCTGCCTCAACACCCCGGGACTCCAGGACGACGCACTGTTCAAAGTTGTTTCCATGATTTTTGAAGTTGCCCCAGGCGTTCTGACCGAACACGGCAAAACCAAAAACCCATGGCCAAACGTTGATGCACAGTCCGGCGTTATCCAGATGTACTACGGCTTGACCGAATTCGACTTCTACACCGTTCTGTTCGGTGTAGGTCGTGCACTCGGCTGCATGGCTAACATCACATGGGATCGTGGCCTCGGTTACGCCATCGAGCGTCCAAAATCAGTTACCACCGCAATGCTTGAAAAATGGGCTGCCGATGGTGGTCGTCAGATCGCATAATAGTTTCTTAGAATATGATTCATTAATGGGGATGCGGCAACGCATCCCCATTTTTTTGTAATTTCATACTTGCAATGTTTCTTTAATACGGTATATAAAAGATAAAATTTGTCGCATTTAAAACGATCGCGGAAAACGGAAGTTCATCACGCCTGATTTTCAGGCAATTTCATTCAAAAGGAGAAGAATAATGGCAAAATTACTCGAAGTGTACAAATGTGAACTGTGCGGGAATATCGTGGAAGTATTACATGGCGGTGCAGGAGAACTTTCCTGCTGTGGCGAGGCAATGAAGCAGTTGGTGGAAAACACCGTTGATGCTGCCAAGGAAAAACACGTTCCGGTGATCGAAAAGATTGATGGCGGCTACAAGGTTTCAGTCGGTAGCGTTGCCCACCCCATGGAAGAAAAACATTACATTGAGTGGATCGAGCTGATTGCCGATGGCAAAGCATATCGCCAGTTCCTCAATCCAGGTGACAAGCCTGAAGCAGTTTTCTCCGTTACCGCTACCAGCGTAACCGCCCGTGAATTCTGCAACCTGCACGGTCTCTGGTCTGCCGCAGCCTGATTTCTTAACCATCAAACCCCATAAAAAAAGGCGCTGAAATCAGCGCCTTTTTTTATGGGTCAAAACTACATAGCTATTAGCTGTTGTGAGGAATTTCCGGATTGAATTGCTCCCAATGCTCCGGTGAGCGCCACAATCCCGACAGGATCAACTGCCGGATATGGAGGAACTCTTTTGGCAAACGATCGTACATTTTGACGAACAGTTCTTCGTGGGAGACGATTTCTTCTTTCCAGACATCACGGTCTACCGACATCATTTCGTTGAACTGTTCGCGGCTGACATTAGTCAAACCGGTCCAGTCGAGATCTTCATATTTCGGCATCCATCCCAGCGGACTTTCAACAGCTGCGGCACGTCCATTAACACGTTCCACAATCCATTTCAGGATGCGCATATTTTCGCCATAACCCGGCCAGAGGAAATTGCCGTCAGCATCCTTACGGAACCAGTTGACGCTGAAGATACGTGGCGGGATCGGGGTGGTACGACCAACCTGCAACCAGTGGGCAAAGTAATCAGCCACATGGTAACCACAGAACGGCAGCATGGCAAACGGATCACGACGGACAGTGCCGACGGCGCCGGTAGCAGCAGCAGTTGTTTCCGAACCCATGGTAGCGGCCAGATAGACCCCGAAGCTCCAGTTGAACGACTGGTAGACCAAGGGTATTACGCTGTTACGACGTCCACCGAAAATAAAGGCAGCCATGGGAACACCCTTCGGATTTTCCCAATCAGGATCGATGGAAGGACACTGGCTGGCCGGCGAAGTGAAACGGGAGTTAGGATGGGCAGCGTTTCTGCCACAATCCGGCGTCCATTTGTGTCCCTGCCAATCGGTCAACAGCGCAGGCTTCTCATCGGTCATCCCTTCCCACCACACATCACCATCGGGGGTAAGAGCGACGTTGGTAAAGATCGAGTTAGCGGCGCAGGATGCCATGGCATTGGGATTGGTTTTAACGGAAGTTCCCGGAGCAACGCCGAAGAAACCGAATTCCGGGTTGATGGCGTACAAACGGCCATCGGAGCCCGGCTTGATCCAGGCAATATCATCACCAACAGTGGTAATTTTCCAGCCGTTCTTGTTGAAATGTTCCGGTGGAACCAGCATGGCCAGGTTGGTTTTACCACAGGCGCTGGGAAAGGCTGCGCCGAGATAGGTTTTCTCGCCGGAGGGTGCTTCAATGCCGAGGATCAGCATATGTTCCGCCAACCATCCCTCGTCTTTGGCAATTTTGGATGCAATCCTCAATGCCAGACATTTTTTGCCGAGCAGTGCATTCCCGCCGTAGCCACTGCCATACGACCAGATCGAGCGTTCTTCTGGAAAATGGACGATATATTTTTCCTTGTTGCATGGCCAGGTAACATCCTTCTGACCAGCTTCAAGCGGTGCGCCAACGGAATGGAGACAGGGGACAAACTCGCCGTCGCCAAGAACATCGATAACCGGCTTACCGATCCGAGCCATGATACGCATATTTACCGCAACATAGGGAGAATCTGAAATTTCAACCCCGATTTTCGCAATCGGAGAGCCGAGCGGCCCCATACTGAAAGGAATGATGTACATGGTACGTCCATGCATGCACCCCTTGAAAAGCTTGTTCAAGGTTTCCTTCATCTCTTTGGGAGCCATCCAGTTGTTGGTCGGACCTGCATCCTGTTTTGAAATGCTGCAGATAAAGGTACGATCTTCTACACGGGCAACGTCACTTGGATCGGAGCAAGCCAGATAGCTGTTAGGACGTTTTTCCTGGTTAAGCTTTTTAAAAGTTCCACATTCTACCAACTGATTGCAAAGAGTATCGTATTCTTCCTGTGATCCGTCGCACCAATGAATACTTTGCGGCTCACACAATGCCGTAACTTCTGCCACCCATTTTAACAATTCTACGTTTTTTACTTCGTAACTCATGCTGCCTCCCCGTTTGAGATATTACAACATTTCAACTACGCTGATACTGCTTGCATCAAACCTACAAATCCCCTCAACTCGGCAAGGTCGGAAGTTCAAGACCCGCCATTTTTTGAACCATGCGGACAACCTGACAACTGTAGCCGAATTCATTGTCATACCACACGTACAGGACACAACGATTCCCCTGAACAATAGTGGCCAGTGAATCAACAACACCGGCATGGCGCGAACCGACAAAATCACTTGATACTACATCGGGTGAATTGGTGTAATCAATCTGGTTCTGCAGCGGAGAATCAAGCGACATGCCGCGCAGATAGCCATTGAGACCGGCGACATCGACCGGGTGCGCCAATTCAAGATTAAGAATCGCCAGCGATACGTTCGGAGTCGGGACACGAATCGCATTGCCGGTCAGCTTGCCGCTTAGTTCGGGAACAACCTTGGCAACAGCTTTGGCAGCGCCGGTTTCGGTAATAACCATATTAAGCGGTGCACTGCGGCCGCGACGGGATGCCTTATGGTAGTTATCAATCAGATTCTGGTCGTTGGTATAAGAATGACAGGTTTCCACATGACCGCTCACAATGCCGAAACGGTCATTGACCGCTTTCAGGACCGGCACGATGGCGTTGGTAGTGCAGCTGGCAGCGGAAAAAATTGTTTCAGTAGCTGTAATCAGGGCATCATTGATGCCGGAGACCACATTCGGTATATCTCCCTTGCCAGGCGCAGTCAGAATAACTTTTGAAATCCCCCTGCTTTTCAGGTGCAAGCCAAGACCGTCACGGTCACGCCATTTCCCGGTATTATCGATCAGAATCGCGTTATTGATGCCATATTGAGTGTAATCGACCTTGTCGGGTCCATCGGCATAAATAATCCGGATCATGTTGCCATTGGCGATAATGGCGTTCTCTTTTTCATCCACCGTAATGATTCCGTTGAACTGACCATGGACTGAATCGCGACGCAGCAGGCTGGCACGTTTGACCAGGTCATCAGCCCCGCCTTTGCGGACAACGGCAGCCCTGATACGTAGTTTTTCACCACTGCCGGCTTTTTCCACCAACAGGCGCGCCAACAGACGTCCAATACGGCCAAAGCCATACAGTACAATATCCTGCGGTTCTGAGCGGACATAATCGGTACTGGTCGTGACCGAGGAGAGTTCCTGACGAACAAAATCGATAACTGGGGCATTGTTGCCAACGGTTTGATAGCGGGTTGTCAGTTTGCCAAGGTCAATACGGGCGGGAGTAAGATCAAGCGTTGCGATAGCTTCCAGCAAAGGAAATGTTTCTTTAGTTGTTAATTCGCCATCAAGAATCAGACGGGCGAAACGATGGGCTTTGAGAATGTCAATGACGGTGCTATGGACAATGGAACGACCATAAATTGTAAAAACAACATTGTTGTTGCGATAAAGATTGCCGATGATCGGCAGCATCCTTTCAGCAAGTTCCTCCTGGATCTTCCATTCCTGCAAGTAATTCTCGGGTGTGCCGTCGGCCATCTCTAAATCCTTTCCATGATGAAATTCAGACAGATTATATTGCTGTATACAGCAATGTACGACAGAGTTCTAGAGGGGGAAAACAATTTACACGAAATAAAAAGTTTTAGCCATACTCAATTTAATGGTTTGACAAAAAAATCAACGTTTTTGCTTCAGTAAAACATGTCCAACCCAGTCGCAGGCAAACTGGTAGGCAATCCGTCCACTGCTGTCCCCCTTGGAACGCGACCATTCGATGGCAGCCTGCCGTGCTTCGTCACTCCATTTGGAAGAAATCGCCAGTTTTTGTGACAGTTTATCAACCCAGCAATGAACGACCTCAAGGTACTGATCCTGGCTGAACGGGTGAAAGGGAACCCAGATTCCAAAGCGACCGGAAAGGGATATTTTTTCCTCCACCGCTTCACCATGGTGAATTTCATTATTGTAGAGCATTGCACCGCGGTTATCGGTTTCATATTCCGGAATCAGGTGCCGGCGGTTGGATGTCACCACAATCCGCACATTTTCCGGCAGCGCATACACAGAACCATCGAGGGCGCTTTTGAGCATTTTGTAGGACGATTCTCCAACTTCAAAGGAGACATCATCGGAAAAGAGGATAAACCGGTACGGTTCCTGTCTCACCGCGTCAACGATATCGGGGAGCTGGCTTAAATCATCCTTGTCAACCTGAATGATCCGTAATCCTTCAGCAGCGTAACGATTGAGAACGGCGCGCACCAGCGATGACTTGCCGGTTCCCCTGGTGCCCCACAACAGCATGTTGTTGGCTGGATAACCGGCAATAAACTGGCAAATATTATCTTCCACCACCGTAATTTGAGATTCGATTCCAAGCAGATCATCAAGGGAAAGCCCATCCACCTGCTCTACCGGTTCCAGATAGCCGGCAAAGGAATGGCGACGCCAGTTGGCGGCAATCGTGGTAGTCCAGTCCACCGCTTCCTTCGGCTTCGGCAAAAGCGGTTCCAGCGCTGAAAGCACGCGCTTCAATTGCGCCTGCAGTTCGGCATCAATAATCATCGGGTTTATCTCCAGATCAGGCAAGTTTATCAATAATTCGTAACAGTCCGTCCAGGATGGTGGCCGGGTGCGGAGGACAACCGGGAATGTACAGATCCACCGGAATTGAAGCTGGGGCGCCATTACCAACCTGCGCCAGATCGATGAACGGTCCACCATTGATGGCACATGCTCCGCAGGCAACCACGATTTTGGGTGATGGTATTGCTTCGTAGGTTGTAATCAGCGCCTGATGCATATTGGCCGAGACCGGACCGGTAATCCACAAACCATCGGCATGACGGGGGGACGCCACAAACTGCACGCCAAAACGCCCCAGATCCCACCCAATGGTTGAAAGCACATTGGTATCAGCTTCACAGGCGTTACAGCCGCCGGCGCTGACTTCACGAAACTTGAGCGAGCGACCAAACAGCTTGAGTAGATCCGGTTTCAGCGTTTCGGCATGACACCGCTCCACATTGGGATGGACCAGAAGATCGCTCCGTCTTGATACTGCAAGCTGATAGTCATTGGTAAAGCGGAGCTCCGGGATGGTACAGTCGGCGCAGAACAAACACTTCCCCAGGTCAAGAGACCCGGCATCGGCACAGGCAACTGCTCCCCAGGGGCACAACGACTCCACCGCCGGAGTTTCCAAGGCACGGGCCAGGGAATCGGTGTCCGGATACCCCCGGAACCGCTCCATCATCGGAATCGGCGCCCTGGGATACGGCATGGTGCGATGCCCTTGTTTAATGCGTGATATAAGTGCACGAATCATGATGATTCCTCTTCACTAAAGATCAAAACCGCAATATGACAGATTAAAACTTTTATTACAGAGCGGGAAATCGGAAATTTGCTGTCCTCGCAACGCCATGGCCAACCCTTGCCAGTTGTGAAAGGAAGGATCGACAATTTTGTAGCGGCTGAAGCGCCCGCCGGAACCGGTCACCGCAACGTGACAGATTTCACCGCGCCACCCTTCGGTCAGCGCCACTGCCAATCGCGGTTCCGGCGAGACCGGGAAGCTGGCCGCAGTCTGAGGGGTTCCGGTCGGCAGATGTTTGAGCTGTTCTTCGATAAAATCCATCGACTTCAGCGCTTCCTGCCAACGGATCATGCTACGCGAACAGACATCGCCATGAAATCCGGTGGCAACCGGCAGATGGGTCATGCGGTAAATTCCGTAAGGGAAATCGTGGCGCACATCCATTTTGACACCGCTGGCACGCGCCGCAGGACCCACAATGCCGAGCTGGCGCACGGCTTCAGAAGACAAACTTCCGGTACCTTCCAAACGTGCCATGACCGAGGGAGCACTCCAGAGCAACTCCACCGCATCGGTCAGATCACGCCGGGCATCTCCCAGGCGTTTGAGCAGATCTTCGACCTGGGGCTGGGTCAGATCAAACACTACTCCCCCCGGCTTAAGCAGACCACGACCAAAGCGGCTGCCACAGATCACCGCCGTCATATTGAGAAAATCACCACGGATGCGGCCACAGAACGAGGCTGTTGGCAGATACCCCACGTCACCGGCGATCGCGCCCAGGTCTCCGGTATGGTTTGCCAGGCGCTCCAGCTCCAGTGCGATTGCCCGCACCACTTCGGCCCGCGGCGAAACCCGCAGACCATGCAGCGCTTCCGCCACCATGCACCAGGCAAGTCCATGACCGATGGTCGTATCACCGGCAGCAGCCTCGATCTGGCGAAAGGATGCGGGATATGGCCCGCCGATCAACCCATTTTCAATGCCGCGATGCTGATAACCGAGTGATATTTCCAGGTGAAAGACTTCTTCGCCATGACATTGAAAACGGAAATGCCCCGGTTCAATAATACCGGCGTGAACCGGGCCAACCGCCACTTCATGAACCTCATCCCCTTCTACCTGGTAAAAATCCATCACCCCCGGACGAATCGGTTCATCGTCAGGGCGGTTCCAGGCATCCCGCCCCGCTACAGAAGAACGGTGAAAACGGAGCGGCTTGAACCAGGGGTGTTCATCAAATACCAGACCGGTCTGTTCGGCAATTTCACGCTCAAACAGCTGGGCCTGGGGATGAACATTGGCAAGTGTGGGAAGATGCCCGTCCACGGTGGCAGTGCGATAGACCTGCAGATTTCCTTGGGTTTCGTCGGTCAGCAGACAGAATAACGCCGTCGAATCGGCTTCCGGCACTTCCGCAGCTGAACCGGTATTTTCAGGGACGGCAAAATAGGAAACAATCCGTTTGTTGGCGTAAAGTCCATCGGAGATCGCAGCAAGAAAGCAATCGAGATCGAGCAGCGGAATCTGCGCCAACGGTTGTGAGGTGCCGTTATAGAGGGTTGCGAATCTGTCGTTCATGGTTGCACTCCCAGCATGTGAGCCCCTTCACGTAACAGCAGCATCAGAGCTTCCGGCGGCCAGACACCCAACACCAGAATCACCACCATCATGACACAGGGTGGAGCCACAGTCAGCAGCTGGTCACGATAGGATGTCTGCTCCAGATCGGTCGGCGGCGCTCCCATCACCATCGGCAGTACGGTTAGTGCCATACCGATAAATACGATCACCAGGAAGATGATGAACAGTGCAGCCACTGTATACCTCCCCTCGATAAAGGCATTGCTGACGATGGTGTATTCACTGATGAAAGGTGAAAACGGTGGCGATCCGGTAATGGCGATGAATCCGGCCAGAAACAGCCCGCCAGACCAGGGGAGCCGGGTCAACGCCCCTTTGACCACGTCAGTGGTTTTGTTGGAATAGGAACGGTGAATATTACCCGACGACAGGAACAGGACCCCTTTGGTCAAACCATTGTTCAGCAAATGGAACAGAGCGCCGAGCAAGGCTCCCTTGCCAAGTCCCAATCCGATGGCCATGATACCGACATGTTCCACACTGGAATAGGCCAGCATCCGTTTAAAGTCGGCCTGTTTCGCCATGAACACCGCGGCAAACGCCATGGAGACCAGCCCCATGCCGATCAGCGCTTTCTGCAGAAACACGATCTCGGTTCCCGAAGCGAGACAGATCTGATAGACCCGCACAATTGCCAGCAAGGCACAGTTGACCAGCCCGCCAGCCAGCAGCGCCCCCACCAGACCGGGCGCCTCGCCGTAGGCATCCGGTTTCCAGGAGTGGAGCGGAGCGAGCCCCATCTTGGAACCATAACCAACCAGCATGAAAATGGTGGCAGCATGCAACCAGCCGGAATTCAGCGTCGGCGCCAGCTGAATCAGCGAACTGAGCAGCAGGGTGGCGTCATGGTGAGCCACATAGGTTGAATAGGCCAGAAACAATAATCCGAGCAGCGCCAGGGCAATGCCGACCGAGCAGATCAGCAGGTATTTCCAGGTTGCCTCGATGGAGCGTGAGTTCTTGTTAAAATAGATCAGGGGCGCCATGGAAACGGTGGTGGTTTCCACCACCACCCACAACAAACCGAGATGCTGGGTGATGGTCACCATACTCATGGCAAACAGGCAGACCTGTAGACACATGCACAAGACCCGGTTGGGGCGATCCTGGCGATAGGCAAGATAGCCGACGGCATAGTAGGCACAGACCGTAAAGAGCAGGGAGATGCAGAGCAGTACGATTTTTCCCAGTGGATCGAGCCAGATCCAGCCGCCGGCCGAGGGGGGAGGAGCATTCCCCAGCAGCAGCAAAGTCACAATTAGGTGTATGGTTGCCACAACCGGCAGTACCAGCGGGCGGATTCTGTTATCGGGGATCACCCAGGAAATGAAGGCCCCCAACAGGGGGAGCAGTACCAGCGCTAACAACATATGTGCTACTCCTCCTTCAAGGCTTGCAGCCGTGAGGTATCAATGGAAGCAAACTCACGGGTAATGTGGTTGATGACGATCCCCATCACAAAGACCCCCACCAGCAGATCAAGCAGCGCACCTGCTTCCACCATGACCGGCATGGCGTCGGTCAGCAGCAGGCCGAAGATGAATATTCCGTTCTCCAGCACCAGATAGCCGATCACCTGGGAAATAGCTTTTTTGCGGGTGGTTAACAGCAAAAAGCCGCTCAGTAGCGTGGCTATGGAAGCAGGGACGAAAAGCAGATCCCGGTGTTCCGGCGCCAGTGGGAGCTTTTCGGCAAACACGAAGGCCAGGGCAGTACAGACCGAGCCGAGCAGCAGCGTCGGAACATAGCCGATGAATGGCTCCACCTCCCGCCGGATGTGGGCCTTATGCACCGCATCGTTGATAAAATAGGGGATCACGAAACCTTTGGCAAAAATGATACTGACGGTAATCATGGCCAGGTGCCAGGAAAAGGTGTGCACCAGTCCGGGGAGAATGCCGAGGATCACCCCCTGCACCGCCACCGCACGAATGGAAAACAGCAATCTGCTGGAACCGAGCATCAGCAGATTGATCAGCATCACCAGCACCAACAGTTGATCGGCAAATGAATTCATACCCTTACCTCAGGACCAGCAACATGGCAAACGCCGACAGGATGGTAGCACCGACCAGCAGTTGCGGAACACGGATCAGTCGCAAACGGGCCATTACCGACTCGACCACCCCGATAAAGACCGCCAGCAACAGCATGCAGAGCATAAAAATGATCCAGTCGACATACTGGTTGCCGCTGGAAAAGGGAAAAGCCACATTGGTAAAGACGGCTCCCAGCACAAACAGCTTGATGGCAGCGCCATACAGGATCATGCCAAAGGCCGGACCGCTGTGATCGAGCACCATCACTTCGTGAATCATGGTCAATTCGAGATGGGTGTTGGGATCATCAAAGGGGATCCGGCAGTTTTCAGCCAACAGGATGATGAACATGGCGCCGACCAGCAGCAACATGCTGGCACCGGCCGCCAGCCAGAGCGAGGGTGTAGGATAGGTCAGAATGGAGGTCAGGGAGAGCGATTTACTCATGCGCGCCAAGGTTACCAGGGCGATGAAGAGTGTCGGTTCGGCCAAGCAGGAAAAGGTGACTTCTCGGGCAGCCCCCATCCCCTCAAAACTGGAACCGGTATCAAGCGCCGCCACGGTGGTGAAAAATCGAGCCAAGCCGAACAGGTAGGCGAACAGAATCAGGTCACCGCTAAAGGAGATGGGAGCCTGATGGTGCCCCAGCGGAACCAGCAAGGCCGCCACGGCGGTGGCCGAGAGTGTAATCACCGGTCCGGCGCGGAAGACCCAGGTGGTGGTACTGCTGAAGACCGTTCCCTTTTGCAGCAGCTTGATCAGGTCGTAATACGGCTGCAGCAACGGGGCGCCAACCCGGCCGGCAAAGGCAGCCTTGGTTTTGTTGATCACCCCGAGCAGCAGCGGTGGGAAGAGAAGCACTAAAAGACAATGCAGTATGGAATCAAACATCGGTTGCCATCCTTGAAGGTGGTCGCATAACAGCTGAAAACATCAATGGCTCCAGACCAGAAGCACCAGCAGGGTCGCAAAAATGTATAACATATAGATATGGAGGTGACCATGTTGAACTTTGCGGAGATAGGAAAAGCCGAGACCGGTCCAGAAAAATGCGGGATACAGGATTTTATCCAGCACGGTTTCAGTCACGAAGTAGCGAAACGACAAGAGTGATGAAGGAAACGGCTCCTCTCCCAGGGGTGGGCGATTGCGAATCGGCGAGACAACCGATCCCAACAGGGATACCGCCAGTTCACTGAAGGAAGTGCCGGTATACTGCATGCGGGGAGTCGGCGCCAGATAGCCGCACCCCCAGGTAGACCCTTGCTCCAGTGGTGAACGCTTGAGTTTCCGGGCGTACAACAGGCCGACTACCACTGCCACCAGCACCAGCAGCAGGTTGACCAGCATCAAGGGAGTGAGGGGAATCCGGCTGGCAGTGCCGGCAACCGTCGTCATGGACAGGTTACTGTAAAAGCTGATGGCCGGTGATACCAGCCGGATCAGCAGCAAGGGAATCATCCCTCCCACCAGACAACAAACCGCCAGGACAGCCATACTGCCGGTCATGAGACGACTCGCTTCATGCCCATGGGCTGCCCGTTGCGAGCGGGGAGCGCCCAGGAAGACAATACCGTATAATTTTACAAAGGTAATCACCGCCATCCCACCCACCAGGGCCAGGGCCGGCAGAATCAGGGCGACCAGCGGCAAGGGAGAGGTGAGACCATCGTCAAGTGCGGCCAGATAGAGGAACAGTTCTCCCACAAATCCGTTCAGCGGCGGTAAACCGCAGATCGCCAGTGAGCCGATCAGAAACAGGGGGGCGGTGATTGGCATTTTTTTTGCCAAACCACCCATCAGATCGATTTCGCGGCTGGCGGTGGCATGGATCAGAACCCCGCTTCCCAGAAACAGAAGTGATTTGAACAGGGCGTGATTGATAATGTGGATGAAGGCGCCAAAAAAGCCGCACACGGTCAGGAAGGTGGAATGGGTCTGCACTCCAACCAGTGCCACCCCGATACCGATAAAAATAATACCGATATTCTCGATACTGCTGCACGCCAGCAGTCGCTTCAGATCTTTCTGGACAGCGGCCAGGGCAATGCCGTTCAAGGCGGATACAGCACCAGCCGCCAGGATCAGCCAGCCGAGCCAGGGCGGCAGAACATCAAAAAAAGAAATGGTACGCAGAATGCCGTACACTCCCATCTTCAGCATCAAGCCGGACATCATGGCGGAAACATGACTGGGAGCATTGGCATGGGCTCCCGGCAGCCAAAAGTGAAACGGCATGATGCCGGCTTTACCACCAAACCCGATCAGGGCAGCCACCAGCATGATACCGGTCAACGGTGACGTTGAAACGGCATGAAATCCAGGAAAGGTGTAACTTCCCGTCACGCCGGCCAACAGGGAAAAGAGGACAAACAAGGCTGCCGTCCCGCTGTGGGTTGCCAGCAGGTAGACCATGCTGACCCGGCGCACTTCCTGGTTTTGCTGATCGGCTGTCAGGAGAAAGTAGGCTGACAGGGCCATGATTTCCCATGCCATCAGGAATAAAACCGCATGGCGCGCCATGACCACCAGCACCATGGCAGCTGCAAAAATTCCGATAAAGAGGGTCAATTTGCCGGCATGCGCCTGTTTATCGGCCGGCCAGTAGGCGAGTGAATAGATTGAGGCACAAGCGGTAATCAAAAAGAGGGGGAGCAGGAACAGAGTTGAGAGGGGATCAATGGAAATAAGCGCCGGACCAAAGGGGAGTGACCAGAGCAATTCGTAGCTTCCCCCCGTTTTACCTGATAACAGTTGCGCAACGGCATACTCGCCCATCAGGGATGCAACCACCGAGACAATGGCCGCCAATCGCTGTCCAAACAGAGGACGACCGATCAACAGCGCCGGAACGCCTGAAAAAGCCAACAGCAAGGCGGCTGTCAACAGACATACCGTCGGTTCAGAGAGAAAATCCACAAAAAGCCTCGATTTCAGTTAACGAGCAGCTCCCCAACAATCGGTTCGGGCGGACATGTGCGTTGCCACCAGCAATATGTGTTTAAAAATTTTATGACACATACAAAAAATATATGGTATAAAAAGTCATACGTCAATTCATTTTTATACAGCATTCGACCACCCGACAGCAGCAGGAGAACAGAGTTATGCCCAATATACGTTTGAACATCACCTTGCCGACCCACATCGTGGATGATATCAAATCACTGTATGGCCAACGGGGATTGAGTCAGTTTCTGGAAGAAGCGGCACGGGAAAAACTTGCAGAAGTGAAGAAGAAAGCATACAAAGGGCTGATTGAAGGATACCAGTCAACTGCGGCAGAAACCATAGAGGTACTGAAAAAGTTTGAATCAGCCGTAACGGAGAAACGTGATGTTTAAACGTGGCGCGATCTATGCCGTCAAACTTTCACATACTGATCAATCAGAACCCTCGATTTGTCCCTGCCTGGTCGTCAGCAACAATATCAGCAACGAATTTTCTCCCGTGGTCACCATCATTCCGCTCAATTTCACCAACCTGGAAAAAATCTACGAATTTGAGACCTTGCTGCCGGCAACCGCTAACGGCCTGAACCGGGATGCCAAGGTCAGTTCCCACATCATCATTACCATCGATAAAACCAATATCGTGGGAGAACGTCTCGGTTTTCTTCCCAAAACCATACTGCAACAGGTTGAAAAGACCTTGCTGCTGCAACTCGGTATCGAAGAAATCCCCGGGAGTACCAAAGGATAACCGACCATGCAACTGGAACCGCTTGAAGCCGCCCAGGCTCTGAATGTGGATGAAAAAACCGTGGTGCGCTGGATTAAAAAAGATAACCTGCCGGCCGAACTGGTGCAGAGTGAGTATCGCATCAATCCGGTCGACCTGCTGGAGTGGGCCACGGAACGGGGGATCAAGGTCAACCCGGCGCTCTACAAAATGAGTGACGCCGATAACCGTCCCTTGCCGACCTTGAGTCAGGCACTGGAAGCGGGTGGCATCCATTGTGGCGTCCACGGCGATGACACCACCAGTGTCCTGTCAAATGTGGTCAAACTGCTGGACCTGCCGCCGGAAGTTGATCCTGACTTCATCCTGCAGGTATTGCTGGCCCGGGAAGCAATGGGAACCACCGCCGTGGGAGACGGCATCGCCATCCCGCATGTCCGCAACCCGATTCTGGTACAACTGCCGACCCCCAAGATTGCCCTCTGCTACCTGATGAACCCGATCGACTTTGACGCCGTGGATGGCAAACCGGTACAGATTCTGTTCACCATCATCACCCCGACCATCAAGATGCATCTGCATCTGTTGTCAAAACTCGCCTATTGCCTGCGTGACCCGCGCCTGCGCCAGGTACTGGGGCGTGAATGCAACCCGCAGTCAATCCTCGCCATCGTTCGAGACATTGAACAGGACATTGGAAAAGGGGCATCATGAGTGGCGATCTCCCTGCCATACTGATCGTCTGCGCCGCCATCCTGGCAGCCTGCTCCGGCCTGCCGCTGCTGTTCCGTCTGGGAAGCGCCAACTTCGGTCAGCGTCTGGCAACTGCCGGCATACTGGTGGCAGCGGCTGCCGGCATCTGCGGTGCCATGACAACACTACTGACCAGCACACGGATCATCTGGTCACTTTCCTGGCCCTTCCCCTTTGGACCGGCCACCATCGGCGTCGATCCCCTGACCGCTTTTTTTGCGCTCCCGATCCTGCTGGTCGCGGCCTGCTGCAGTATCTATGCACTTGACTACTGGCCGGCCAATGACCATCCCCGCACCATCCGCAAGTTGACCTTCTTCTTCGGCCTGCTGGTCGCCAGCATGCTCCTGACCACCATGGCCCGTTCCACCGGAATCTTCCTCTTGTCATGGGAAGTGATGGCGCTGGCAGCCTATTTTATTCTGACCACCGATGACCACACGCCGAGCGTGCGGGACGCCGGAACGGTCTACATGATCTGCACCCATACCGGCACGCTGGTGCTGTTCGCCTTTTTTGCACTGTTGCAGGCCGCATCGGGTAGTTACATTTTCCCGGCCGCCGCCACCCTGGCTGCCAACTCTCCGCTGGCAACCACACTCTTTCTGCTGGCGCTGTTCGGCTTCGGCTTCAAGGCCGGGATCATGCCATTCCACATCTGGCTTCCGGCTGCCCACGCCAATGCCCCCAGCCATGTTTCCGCCATCATGTCGGGAGTGATCCTTAAAATCGGGATCTACGGAATTGTCCGCTCACTCTCCTTTTTCAGCGCCCTGCCACTCTGGTGGGGGATCGTGCTGCTGGTGCTCGGCATGCTGTCGGGGGTAATCGGCGTGCTGTTTGCCCTTGGGCAGCACGACCTCAAACGGCTGCTCGCTTATCACAGCATTGAAAATATCGGCATCATCGTGATGGGGCTCGGGGTGGCAGTCATCGGCATTTCAAGCGGTTCCCGGCTGCTGATGCTGCTCGGACTGGCCGGCGCCCTGTTGCACGTCCTCAACCACGCCACCTTCAAGGCGCTCCTGTTTCTGGGGGCCGGATCGATCATCCACAGCGTCGGCACGCGGGAAATCGACCGCATGGGTGGACTGTTGCGCCGCCTCCCCTGGACCAGCGTATCGTTTTTAACCGGAGCGGTGGCGATCTGCGGGTTACCGCCACTCAACGGCTTTGTCAGTGAACTTCTGATCTACCTCGGTTTTTTCAATGGAGTCATCATTCAGGAAGGGGCAGCGGCCTTCAGCTCTGCTCTGGCCGCCCCGGCCCTGGCGTTGATCGGCGGGTTGGCAATCGCCTGTTTCGTCAAGGTCTTCGGGGTGATCTTCCTCGGCGCCCCCCGCTCGGCAGCAGCCGAGCACCCCCATGAAGCCGGCTGGTCCATGCGGATTCCGATGCTGCTGCTGGCGCTGGTATGTTTCGCCATCGGACTGTTCCCCCTGCTGATCGCGCCGTTGTTAACCACAGCTGTCGCTTCCTTTTTCCCGGCCAACGCCCCTTCCCTCCCCGCACTGGAGTCCCAGGCGCCACTCGGCGCATTGACTCTGGTGGGGTTCGGGCTGTTGTTGATCACCGTCGGCGTGACACTCTGGTATCGGCGACGTCTCCGTGCAACCACGGTAGCATCCGGCCCGACCTGGGGGTGCGGCTACCTGGCTCCCACGGCACGCATGCAGTACACCGCCTCCTCGTTTGCCGACCTGTTGATCAATCTGACCGCCGGGATCCTCAGGCCCGATCGTCACCCCCCAACCATCGAGTCCCCCTTTCCCACGCCGCAACGTTTTTCCAGCCATCTGCCGGAAACCGTGCTGGAGCAGATCTACATTCCCTTGTTATCGTGGGGATACCGCAAAGCGCTCCCGATCCGCCATCTGCAACACGGCCACCTGCACCTGTACATCCTCTACACCTTTATCACCCTGGTGGTATTACTGCTGATCAGCCTGTAACAAGACTATTTTACTCTTGTTTTTTGATCTCATTTCCTCTAGTTATGACAAAACTTCCTAAATTAGGATTACAGGAACTCATATGACTCAAACTGCCATCCCCTCACCTCCGCCAGCGACACGCGGCGTCATCACCCAACTGCTGCTGGACGAACAGCTGCTGACAGCCGAGCAACTGCGCTATGCCGAGCGCATCAAGTCAAAGCTGACCAGCGCCAAAACCATGATCGACACGCTGATTGAGCTGGGGTATGTCACCCGGGAGCAACTCAAGGAGACCTTGCGCAAAAACGAGCTCAATGTGCGCCTGGGTGATTTTCTGGTTGAACTGGGATACCTGCAAACAGCTGATCTGCTACAGGCGCTCGGCCTGCAGAAAGAAGCCAACGGGAGTAAACGGCTGGGGGAAATCCTGATCGAGCGTGGTTTCATCGAAGAGAAGAAACTGCTGGAAGCGCTTTCCTACCAACTCGGTTATCCGCTGATTGAACTGACCTTCACCACCATTGACCGAACCCTGCTGGCACTGATCCCGCTGGCGATCTGCCGCGAATATTCGATCCTGCCGGTGCGGCGGGAGGAATCGTTTGTCATTCTGGCAGTTGCCGACCCGCTTGATCAACGCGTCCATCAATGCGCCCACAAGTTTTTTGGCGACCGGGGCAAGCTGGCGCTCTCGGCGAAAGAACCATTGCAGGAAGCGTTGAATGCCCTGGAACGGACCTCCAACCGCCAGCAGGCTGCCGACGACAATACCATCATCGGCATCATCAATACGCTGCTGGAAGATGCGATCAGCGACGGCGCCAGCGATATCCACATTGAACCGATGAAAGACCGCCTGCGGGTGCGTTTCCGGCTGGATGGCGTCCTGCACCACCACAAGGATTTTTCCCGGGAGATTGCGCCCCAGCTCTCGACCCGCCTGAAGGTCATGGCCCAGGCCGATATTGCCGAAAAACGGCGTCATCAGGATGGCCGCATTCTCTTCCCCAGCGTCCGGCACGGCATCAACCTTGACCTGCGGGTATCTTTTTTCATTACCATCTATGGCGAAAAAATCGTCATGCGCTTGTTGAACAACAAGACGACCCTGCTCGACCTGAAAGAGATCGGCATGGCTCCCCGCATGCTGGAACATTTCATCGACGAAGCGGTGGAAGTGCCAACGGGCGTGCTGATCATCACCGGGCCAACCGGTTCCGGCAAGACCAGCACACTCTACAGCTGCGTCAATTATCTCAACAATATCAACACCAGCATCATCACCGCCGAAGACCCGGTGGAAATCGTGATCGACGGTATCTCCCAATGTTCCATCAACGCCAAGATCGGCGTAACCTTTGAAGAGACCCTGCGGCATGTGGTCCGCCAGGATCCGGACGTGATCGTACTCGGTGAAATCCGCGATCATTTCTCCGCTGAAACCGCCATTCAGGCTGCCCTGACCGGTCACAAGGTCTTGACCACCTTCCATACCGAAGACAGTATCGGCGGCTTGATCCGCCTGATGAACATGGAGATCGAAGCCTTTCTGATCTCCTCCACGGTGGTCTGTGTGGTGGCCCAGCGTTTGTTGCGCAAGGTGTGCAGCCACTGCGCCGAACCGTACCAGCCGACTCCGCGCGATCTGTCACGCCTCGGCATTACCGCCAATGACATCGTAGGGGGGGAGTTCAAGCAGGGACGTGGTTGCAAGATGTGCCGTTTCAGCGGCTATAAAGGGAGAGTCGGGGTATTCGAGTTGCTGGTGATGAATGAGCTGGTGAAAAACGCGATTCTGACCAACAAGAGTTCCTACGAGATCCGCAAGATCAGTATCGAAACCTCCGGCATGGTCACCCTGCTCGAAGATGGTCTGGTCAAAGGGGCACGGGGTGAAGTTTCTTTGCAGGAAATCATTTCCGATCTTCCCCGGCTCGGCAAACCACGCCCGCTGGCCGAATTACGCAGAATTCTGGGAGTTACCGCATGAAACAGGAAAAACCACTACTTGAGTTAATTAACGAGCACCTGCAGGGGAACCTGCAGGACCTGCCGGTGTTCAGTTCAGTCGCCGTAAAGCTGCAACAGATGCTGGCATCGAGAAACTTCAGGATGGAGGATGTGATCGAGATGGTCAGCGAAGATCAGTCCCTGGCGAGCCAGGTGCTGAAAATCGCCAATTCCCCCTACTACGCCGGTCTCTCTAAAATCGCCACCATCAAGGATGCCATTGTGCGCCTGGGAGCCCAGGAAATCGCCAACATGGTGATGATGGCATCGCAGATGGCAATGTTTCAGTCGCAGAATGAGACCTTGAATAACGCCATGCAAGGGTTATGGCAACATTCCCTCGCCTGCGCCGCCGGCTCGAAGTGGCTGGCGAAAAAAGCCGGCTACACGGCCATCGCAGCCGAATGTTTCATGGCAGGACTGCTGCACGACATCGGACAACTGGCGCTGCTCAAGGTGCTGGATGACATCATCCGCGCCAGGGAAAGCAAGGCGCCACTCTCGGACGCCTTGATCTCGGAGATCCTGACCAATATGCATGAAGAGGTCGGCTACCGGTTGATGCAATCGTGGAGCCTCCCCGAATCGTATTCCAGTATTGCCATCAACCATCACCAAGCGGAGTTCGATCCCAACGACATCATACTGCTGGTGGTCAGATTATCCGATGCAACCTGCAAAAAAGTGGGTAAATCATTGCACCCCGATCCCGCTCTTTCGATCATTACCTTAGCGGAAGCGGGTTATCTCGGGGTTAAGGAAATAACCCTGGCCGAGCTTGAAATCGTGATTGAAGATGCCGCCGGCTTGAGTGTCTAGTTTCCGGAGAGCAGTCGGCAACCATGACCATCACTTGAGGTAGCGAACCACTGCCCGGTTATGTTGTTCCAGATTGGTTGAAAACTGATGGGTGCCGTCCTGACGGGCGACAAAATAGAGGTAGGATGACGCCTGGGGTTGCAGCACTGCCTGGAGAGCGTCACTCCCCGGATTACCGATCGGACCGGGAGGGAGACCTTTGTTGAGATAGGTATTGTAGGGGCCGGGGCGTTCGATATCTTTTTTGGTCACCTTGCCGCTGAAGGCCCGGACACCATAGACGGCGGTCGGGTCGCTTTGCAGCGGCATGCCGATCTTCAGGCGGTTATGGAACACCGAGGCGATCAACGGCTTCTCACGCGTATCCTTCGCTTCTTTCTCGACCATCGAAGCCAGTGTCACAATCTGCTGACGGCTCAATTGTCCACCCTTGGCCACAAGGTCCAGACGCGCGTACTCCTTGAAAAACTGTTCCACCATGTTACTCACCAGCTGCCGGGCTGTGGTGGCATGGCCGACCGTGTAGGTGGCCGGAAAAAGATACCCTTCCAGACTCTCCCCGTTCACACCGAAGTGCCGCATCAGCTCCTGGTCACGGCAGGCTGCCAGAAATTCGTCCCGTTTGAACAGACCCTGCTGATCTGACAACTCGGCGGCCTGATAGATGGAATACCCCTCAGGCACGGTAAAACGCCGCACATCAACATCACCATTGACGATCTTGGTCAGAATATCCCCGGCCGACATACCGTCATTCAGGCGATACTCTCCCGACTTGAGGCGACGCGCCTCACCACGCAGACGGGTCATCAGGGTAAAATGAAGCGTGCTGCGAATCAGGCCGTTCTGTTTCAGATCAGCAGCCAGTTTTTTGATGCCACTCCCCGGCGGGAGCGACAGGTCATGGATAGTGGAGCCGTTGCCGGTTGGCAGGAGACAATAGAGATACCAGCAGAGGGGGAGCAGCAGGGCGATTCTAAGGCACCATATGAAATGTATGTTCCGGGTGAGTTTTCCTGATGACATTGGCGAAGTATGGTTATAATTTAAACGCGAGTCAAGCCTGTTGTTTCATCGGCCATGACAAAACAGCCCCTCCATGTATGAAAGGATACCGGTATGCCCTACCCCGAACAGATCAACCTCCCCTTCAATTTTGCCGCCATCAGGGAATGGTTCAACTTCAGCCACCCGAACGGTTCACCGGCTGACGAACCGGAAACAGGGTACAGCATTATCCTGCGTGGCGCCGATGTGATTGTGGAACAGAGCGGCAACCGGCTGCTGCCGATTTTTGGTGAGTTACCCCAGGAGTTGCAACCACCCTCCCCTCCCCTGACGTTCGGTCGCTGGAAAGGATTGCCGGTGCAGGTATTCCAGCTTCCTTCCACGGTCGCCATTCCGGCTCCCTATCTGGCCGAGCCGTTCAACACGGCCGCAGACCGGCTGCCGGATGACCTGTTAACCTTGGCCGGCCTGGCCAAACAGATTCTCCATTGGGAACGGCAGAGCCGTTACTGTTCCCGCTGCGGGGGAACCACCGCGCCGATTCCGGGGACCTTCGGCAAGAAATGCACCGCTTGCGACAGCGAGCTTTTCCCCCATCTCCACCCCTGTGCCATTATTCTGGTACAACGGGGCGATCAGCTGTTACTGACCCGAAAGAAGGAGTGGGCCGCCGGACGATACGGGCTGGTGGCCGGTTTTCTCGATTTCGGGGAATCGCTGGAAGAATGCGCCATCCGTGAGGTCAAGGAAGAAACCGGAATTGACATTTGCAATGTGCGCTACCTGGGGAGTCAGAACTGGCCGTTCCCGGCCCAGTTGATGGCCGGCTTTGTGGCCGACTATGCCGGTGGCGAGATCGTCGTTGACCCGCACGAACTGGAAGATGCCCGCTGGTTTTCACGCCATGAGCTCCCCGATCTGCCGGGAAAGCGCAGCATTGCCCGCTGGATTATTGACACTGCGCTCTGAAACTCATTTTTCTGCACACAATAACAGCCGACAAATCAGCACCATACAAGGTAAGATCGCAACAATTGGTTATCACGCAAAAAAACTTGTTGACTCTACGTGCGATAACAACTATAAATGGGATTCTTCAGTTGACGCGGGGTGGAGCAGTCTGGTAGCTCGTCGGGCTCATAACCCGAAGGTCACAGGTTCAAATCCTGTCCCCGCAACCAATTAAAAATCAAGGACGTGCTTAAACGGCACGTCCTTTTTTATTTCCATGGCAATTGACGCTTACACAAGAGACAGGGACTACATGAATAAGAAGTTAACCACCAAAGAACGTATCCTCCATGCCGCATTCGAGCTGATTTCCAGCAAGGGGTACCTTGGCGCATCTACACGTGAAATCGCCAAGGCCGCCGGGGTGGCCGAGGTCACCCTCTTTCGCAATTTCAACAGCAAGGAAAATCTCTTTACCGAGGTACTGCGTTCCTTTTCAACCATTCCGACCCTGCCGGAACTTCTTCCCGATATGAACAATGCTTCCTACGAGGAGGCGGTCAAGGATTTGGCCAGACAACTCATCACCCGACTGGTTGAGGTTCGCGACTGGATACGCATACTGAACACCGAAGCAGGCTCTTCGTCTGAAAACTTGCAACCTGTCTTCACCGAATTCATGGACCATGTATTTGGCGTTTTAACCGAGTTCTTTGAGGACGCGCATACACGGCACTTGATCAGGAACGACCTGGAACCGCTCTATGCGGCGCGGACATTCCACAGCCTGATATTCGGTCTCTTTCACGTGGAGGGATTAAGCAGCCTTAACAGCACCATGGAAACACAACCCAACGATCTGTTGAACGTGTATGTAGATATCTTCTGCCATGGCACAATCAATACCGCAGCACATTGTTTTTCCTATCCAAAAAAGAACAAAGACAATGGCAACACCCCTTAAAAGTAGTGCTGTCCACGACTACGAACAAGATACTGACATCGTTACCATTGCCGTTATTCCACTGCAAATGCCCCTTAAATTCAGAGGCATTTGCAGTAATGAATTCCGTCAGTTATTGTTGGTTCTAACATGTCAGCCTAATCTTCCCCTTCATCTCCCGCCATCAAGTCCGTACGATGTTTATTGTAACGATTTACCTGTTCAAGCCACGGAATGCTGGCAATTGCGAGCAAGATGGCAAAAATCATAAGTATTGTTGTTGCCATGGTACGTTCTCCTTCCCGGATCTGCTGTAGCGATCCTGCCTGTATATGTAAATTATATTCCCTATTCCATCAAAACCGATGTAATTTTTCGGGATATGCCGAAGCAAAATCTTGCCTCCCGGGATACGGTCTCCGCTGCACTCTCCCACGTTGCATAAACGTCGCAAACCTCCAACCACTATCCAGCCACAATCGGATGCATTATTGTGCAAAAGAGTTGTTGACTTTTTTTGCAATACCACCTATACATACTTCTCTTCAGTTGACGCGGGGTGGAGCAGTCTGGTAGCTCGTCGGGCTCATAACCCGAAGGTCACAGGTTCAAATCCTGTCCCCGCAACCAATCAAAAAACAGGGACGTGCTTAAACGGCACGTCCTTTTTTTGTTGTGATTGCCATTTACACCGGAAAAAACCAGATAACACTGACTCCATTCCCCTTCTACCTCCACCCCACCAAGCTGTTTTTCCTCCCGAATTTGCATTATCCTGAAACTACGCTAGACTTCCCTATCTATAAAAACTCCGGACTGAAACAGAGATTGGCTGAACAGAACGGATACCAGGGGAATGAGATGAAACCAGGGTTGTTGACCGTTATCATGTTGGCGTTTCTGTTTGGAAGCATCCCCGGCTGCAGCCGCGAGCCAGAAAACAAGGGTCCACGGGTCGGCGCAAAACCGCCTTCAGAGACCCCGTCAGATTACCGTTTTGCGATTCACCCGCTGCATAATCCAGCAAAACTCACCCAGGCATATCAACCGCTGATCGACTACCTGAACTCCAGAATAAAAGGAACAGGCCTGACACTGGAGGCATCACGGAACTACACCAATTTTGAGGAAAAGTACCTGGCTCGCAAGCCGGATATCATTCTCCCCAATCCCTGGCAGACGCTTCAGGCCATGAAGGTTGGCTACCACGTCATCGCCATGGCCGGAGATCCCCGGGATTTCAAGGGAATTTTCGTGGTACGCCGGGACAGCAAACTTTTACGCCCCGTCGATTTAAAGGGGAAATCAGTCAGCTATCCGTCCCACACGGCTCTGGCGGCCTGCATCATGCCACAGTATTACCTCCACACCCATGGCATCACCATCACCAGAGACATTGAAAACCGCTACGTTGGTTCACAGGAGTCTTCCATCATGAATGCCTGGTTGGGGCAAACAGCAGCCGGAGCCACCTGGCCGACACCCTGGAGAGCCTTTCAGCGGGAGCATCCGCGCGAGGCGGCAGAGATGAAAGTTATCTGGGAAACAGAGCCGCTAATCAACAACTCGGTCATGGTGCGGGACGATCTGCCAGTGCAGGTCGTTAATCAGCTCCGCCGCCTGCTTTTGGAGCTTGACCGCACGACAGAAGGAAAAACGATTCTGGCCGGAATGGAGACGTCCCGCTTCCTCGCGGCAACTGACAAGGAGTACGAGGTGGTGCGCCACTACGTCTCCCGCTTCGAGCGGGAGGTCAGAACGGTGGAGAAACCGTGATGAAGAGCCTGTATCGATTTTTGTCCGGCACACTGCGCGGTCGCCTGATTGTCAGCGTTGCAATGGTGCATGCGGTGATGATGGCTCTCTTTATCGGCGACCTGACCTCGCGTCAACGGGCCATGCTTTTGGAACGTCAGATAGAGGAAGCTGAAGCGATCTCCCAGTCATTGGCGACTTCAGCCGCCGGATGGATCGCCAGCGATGACGTTGCCGGATTGCAGGAACTGGCTGATGCCCAGCGCCGCTATCCGGAAATTATCTTCGTGATACTGGCAGATAAACATGGGCGCGTGCTGGCTGATACCGACAGTTCCCGCAAGGGACTCTACCTGCTCGATCTTCCCCATGAGGCGCGCCAACAACTGATTGCAAAAACAGCTGCGCTGGTTGATATTGCTGTTCCTGCAACAATCGGAGAGCGCCATGTCGGCTGGGTACGCATCGGCATCGGGCAACAAGTGGCCGGTGCAAAGCTTGCGGATATCATCAGAAACGGCGTCATCTACGCGCTGTCGGCGATTTTGATCGGCTCGGTTGTTGCCTGGAGTATGGGGCGCCGGATCACCAGGCGGCTCTATGCCGTCCAGGAAACCATCGGTAATGTTCGCGCCGGAGACCGTTTTGCCCGTTCTTCGCTTACGGGGGACGACGAGGCAGCTGTCATGGCAAGAGAATTCAACACCATGCTGGATACGCTGGCAGAACAGGATGCGAAGCTGCGGGCCGGCGAGGAACGTTTTCGTTCCCTGTTCGAAAACTCGCCGGTATCGATCTGGGAGGAGGATTTTTCCGGGGTCAAAGCACTCCTGGACGAACTGAGAGCGCAAGCTGTTATCGATCTCGACACCTATTTGGATCTGCATCCCGAGATTGAACGGCAATGTGCCGAGGCGGTCAGGATCATCGATGTGAATCAGGCTGCATTGGCGCTGCATGAGGCTGCCAGCAACGAAGAGCTGTTGGCCGGGCTGGATCGTACCTTTACGCCGGAATCGTATACCACCTTCCGGGATGAATTGATTGCCTTGTGGGATGGGAGAACCGTGCTGATCCGGGACGCAGTGGTAAAGACCCTGTCCGGTGCGCCACGCAATGTTACCGTATATTTTTCTGTCTGCCCCGGATACGAGCGGACCATTTCCAAGGTCATGGTTTCCTTGGTAGATATAACCAAGCGCAAGCAGGCCGAGGAGTCAATTCATCTCCAGACGGTCGAGCTTGAACAAGAGGTGGCTGAACGCCAGATAGCACAGGAAAGTCTTCAGGAAAAGACTCTCCTGCTGGAAGAGGAGATCGAAAAGCGGCAAAAGACACAGGATGAACTGGAACAGTTGAATGAAAGCCTCGAGCAGCGGGTGCATGAACGGACAGCCGAGCTGGAAAAGAAAAATCAGGAATTGCAAAAGATGAACAAGCTCTTTGTTGGTCGGGAGCTGCGGATGGTAGAGTTGAAGGAGCAGATCAAGGAACTGGAAACAAGAAAATAATCCCCTCAGAAAGGCTGACAGCATGCACAAAATTTTACGGAGCATCATGCTGGCCGTGCTGCTGTTCGGAGTATCCCTGCCAGCCGCCGCACTCCAGAAGCATCACTACACCATCGCCGTCATGCCGTCGATCCCCCCGGTAGCTCTGCACAAGATTTGGACGCCATTTGTCGAACGCCTGGCTCATGATACGGGGCTGCAATTCCATCTCAAAATGTATGAAAAAATGGCTGATTTTGAGCGGGACATCTGGAGCGGCGTGCCCGACTTCATTTTTGCTTCTCCGATACAGACGGTGGTTGCCCATAAATCCCACGGCTACCGACCGCTGGTGCGTGGCGGAAAACCGGTTACCATCGGATTGTATGTGCGCAAGGACTCCCCCATCACAAGCATTGATGAATTGGCAGGAAAAAAAATTTCCTTTGTCGGTAACAAGAATCTTTGCAGCGTCTATGTCCGGCACCTCCTGGCAATCAACAAGAACCAGCTGGCGTATACGAACGAATACGCCGGTTCCACCAGAAACGTCATTTACAACATCATACTGGGGAAGAGTGATGCCGGCGGTGTATTCGTGCCGGAACTGGCAGCAGAGTCGGAAGATACCCGCAACCAGTTACGTGAAATCGTGGTAACACCGGAAATCGCTCCCCATCCGCTGAGCGCCCACCCTCGCGTGCCGGAGAAGGAGCAGAATGCAGTCAAACAGGCAATACTTGCCTTGGCCACGGCCGCTGACAGTGCCGATCTTTTCAGAAAAATCAGGATGGGAGCGCCGGTTGCCGCTGATTATAACCGTGATTATCGCGCCATGGAAGCCATCAATATCAAAGAACTGACCAACTGGGGAAAGTGATATGCCGCTTCTGCCGCGCCGTCTCAATAGCCGTATCATCCTGATCGTCTCATGTGTTCTGCTTGCAACGGGAATAACCTACGGCTGGATGACCGCCGGAAATCAGACAACCAGCCTTCTGGCCACCATGCGCGTCAACTCATCAATCATGGCTGCACATCTCGCCGAAAACTGCGCCCGTTATCTGCTGGTGGAGGATTATGCCGAGCTGGAATCGTTCCTGCTCAAGTCGGTAGAACTGTCCGATATCAGACGTCTGCAATTGTGTGAGCCGGACGGAGCTCTGATCTGGGACGTTTCCCGCGGCAGAGACGGACAACCACGGGCAAAATCGGGCATAACCCGGATCACCCCGCCGGCCGGCACGGGAATGGTGATAACGTCGGAAAACGATCTGTTGGTTATCTGGCAACCGGTTCTGGCCGGGAACATGCTCGGCTGGCTCAAGGCCGACTTCAGCCTGTCGGCAATCAAGGAAGCCCAATCGAGAACCTGGGAACGCACCTTGTTGATGACCGTGGCCTGGGTCGCCTGCAGCGCTCTGCTGATCATGCTGGTACTGCGTCCGATCATACATTCTATCAAGCGGCTGACCGCTTTTGCCAAACAACTTGATGATCACAAAGGGGCTCAGATTGTCCTGGCCGAGCAGCCGCTTGAAATTGCCGATCTGGGAGCATCTCTGAACGAAGCATCAATCAAGTTGTACAGTTCGGAGCAGCAACTGCTCGACAGACAGGAACGATTGCACAAAAGCGAAGAAAGCTACCGCCGTCTGCTTGACACTATTCAGGAAGGAGTCTGGGTTATTGATACCGGTGCGGTTACCACGTTCGTCAATCCACGCATGGCGGATATTCTCGGGTATACCGTTGAGGAAATGATTGGCAAGCCCCTTTTTTCCTTCATGGATGAACAGGGTAAACAGCTTGCCGAATACAACATTGAACGCCGCAAGCAGGGAATACAGGAACAGCATGATTTCGAGTTCATCAAAAAAGACGGGGTACGAATTTACACGAGGCTTGAAACCGGACCAATTTTTGATGAAGCGGGACACTATGCCGGTTCGATTGCAGCGGTTGCCAATATTACCGAGAGCAGAGAGGCAAATCTTCGACTTAATGCCAGCGAGCAGGCGTTTCGTGCCGTAGTTGAGAACTCGCCCGACGTTATTGTCCGCTATGATCGCGAGGGGCGATGCATATACGTCAATCCGGAATTTGAACGGGTCAATCACCTCGCGCCCCTGGTAGTACAGGGACATACATCGCTTGAACTTTCCACTGAACTGACGCCGAGGGCGGTTGAATTTACGGAAAAGCTCATGGCAGCCATGGAGTCGGGAACAATCACCAAGATTGATCTTGCCTGGACCAAGGAAGGGAAGCCGATCTGCTGGTTTATCCGAGTTGTCCCCGAATTTGATGCTAATGGCGTCGTCATAAGCGCTCTTACCATCTGGAGCGACATTACCGAGCGCAAACAAGCAGAGGATGAGATCCGAAAACTTAACGAAGAACTGGAACTGCGCGTGAAGGAGCGGACTGCCGAACTGGAGCAAAAGAATTCGGAATTGTACCGGATGAACCGGCTTTTCGTTGGCCGGGAGTTGAAGATGGTGGAGTTGAAGGAGCGGATCAAGGTGCTGGAGAACCGGACCGGGGAACTAAAGCAATGAAACAGGACTCAATGCATAAAAAACATACGCTTCCAGGGCAGCTGTCATCGGTCTTCTTCGGTTCGCGCAAAGTAGCCTTGCTAAGCTCGCTCTTCGGCATTGCCATAGCCGCGTCACTCTATTTCTCGTACCTGCAAATACGGGAAGCGGCGCAGATCGAACTGCCGGCCGGACAAGCGGAGAAAATCAATCCCCCATCCACGACCACATTATCCGCGGTTTCCCGGGAAATCCTCATTCTCAACTCCTACCATGCGGGACTTGCCTGGTCCGACAACGAACTGGCGGGAATCATCGAGGTTTTCCGCAAAACAACGCCTGCTGTCAGCTATTCCGTAGAATATCTGGACTGCAAGCGTCACCCCAAGTTTGAGCATTTCGAGCAGCTCAAGAATCTTTTTAAACTTAAATACGATCACCGGGAGATACCGGTGGTGATGGTTACCGACAATCCCGCGCTAGACTTTGCCCTGAAATACCGGTCACAACTTTTTCCCCGTTCGGCGATTGTGTTTTGCGGGGTAAACAGCTTCAAGAAAGAAATGCTCGCAGGTCAGGGAAATATCACCGGTCTGGCAGAAACGCTCAATGCGTTTGATACGGTGAGTCTGGCGCTCAAGCTCCATCCCAAAACAAAAACGGTCGTTGTCGTGCATGACTATACCTCAACCGGTCTGGCAACACGCAGAGATGCGGAGGAACAGTTGAAGGGACAATTTGCCGGGGTGTCGTTCCGCTACCTTGAAGACATGACCAAAAACGAGTTAATCAACGTGTTAAAAGGGCTCCCTGAAGAGAGTGTCGTGCTTGCGCTGGCATACAATGTTTTCAAGGACGGAGAGGTGTCTAGTCATGAAAACATGGCAACGATGCTTGGCACAAACTCACCGGTGCCGGTGTATGGCGTTCATCAGGAACGCCTCGGCTACGGGATCGTGGGGGGATGCCTGCTCAGCGGAAAGTTCCATGGAGCGGATGCCGGACAGATTGCACTCAAGATCATCTCCGGGGTAAAAGCTTCCGATATCCCGATTGCCATGACTCCCCCGACGCGAATCATGTTCGATTACAACCAGCTTGTTCACTTCAGTATTCCCCTGAAGATATTACCCAGAGGGAGTGTGGTTGTAAACAGGCCGATTTCGTTTATCTCATCGCACCTCTATCTGGTTGTCAGCACGTTGTTGATGATTGGCCTGCTCGCCTCGGGCATCGTGATTCTCGGTTTCAACATCTACCGCCGCGAACAGGTGGAGGACGCTCTGCGCAGAGCCAAGGAAGAGCTGGAGATGCGGGTGTCGCAACGCACCGTAGAGCTGGAACATGCCAACGAACAATTGCAGGTCGAACTCACCGAACGGGAGAACGCCGAGCTTCGGCTCCGCGCCAGCGAACAGGCATTCCGGGCCGTGGTGGAAAACTCGCCGGATGTCATTGTACGCTACGACAGGGCTGGCAGGCGGGTTTACGTCAACCCGGAGTTTGAACGGGTCAACAACCTCACCTCCCAGCAGGTACTCGGCAAGAAGCCGGTAGAACTCTCCACGGAACTGGCGCCACAGGCAGAGGTTTTCACGGAAAAACTGATGGCGGCCATGGAGTCCGGAACCATCTCCAAGATCGACTTATCCTGGATCAAGGAAGGAAAAACCATATGCTGGTATGTACGTGTTGTACCGGAATTCGATGCAGCTGGCACGGTAGTGGGTGCACTCACCATCTGGTGTGACATATCCGAGCGCAAACAATTGGAAACGATTCTGCGGCAGAGTGAGGAGCGGTTTAAGGAGGCACAGCGGATTGCCAGGATCGGTAGCTGGGAATTGGATCTGGTCACCAATCATCTCATCTGGTCGGACGAAATCTACCGGATTTTCGAGATTGATCCGGAACAGTTTGGCGCTTCCTATGAGGACTTTCTGGAGCGAATCCATCCCGATGACCGGGCAAGCGTACATGCCGCCTATACTGATTCGGTTGAAAACCAGACTCCCTACTCAATCGAACACCGTCTCCTGCTCCCAGACGCTGGCATCAAGTATGTGCGCGAGCAGTGCGAAACATACTATGATGCCGCCGGGAAGGCACTCCGTTCCTGTGGGACGGTACAGGATATTACCATGCTGAAACTGGCTGAAGAGGAGATTCTACAGCTCAACGCCGGCTTGGAGATGCATGTAAAAGAGAGAACACTTGAGCTTCAGGAAAGCCAACAGGCGTTGATGAATATCGTCGATGACCTTAACCAGAAAACAGCTGAACTGGAAACGGCAAATTCGAAGCTGTTGGAGCTGGATCGCTTGAAATCGATGTTTATTGCCTCCATGAGCCATGAGTTGAGGACTCCGCTCAATTCGATCATCGGTTTTTCCAGCATCATCCGTGATGAATGGCTCGGTCCGGTTAATCCGGAACAGAAGGAGAATCTCGGCACGATTCTGCGTTCCGGAAAACATCTGCTCCGTCTGATCAATGACGTGATCGATGTTTCCAAGATTGAAGCCGGCCGGATCGAGGTGCGACTCGAGGAGTTTGATCTATATGACCTGATGACGGAAGCGGTTCAGTACGTGGAGAAAGATCTCGGCGACAAGGGACTGAACCTGCGTTTTTCCATTGTTCATCACCCGCTCTGCACGGATAAAGGGAGGCTGTTGCAATGTGTGATCAATCTGTTGAGCAATGCGGTGAAGTATACCGAACATGGTGAGATTAGCGTGCTGGCTTCCCTGACCAATAACCGGCAGGGAGGAGAAGAACAGGCTGCCGTCGCACAGGTTGAAATTTCGGTTATTGACACCGGTATTGGAATCGCTCAAGAAGAGATCAGCAATCTATTCATGCCGTTCGTGCGCCTTGAGTCTCCCCTAAAGTGCGTTGCACCCGGAACCGGTCTTGGTCTGTATCTTACCAGAAAACTTATTGTGCAGGTTCTGCATGGTGATATAGTGTGTAGCAGTGAAGCTGACAAGGGAAGTACCTTTACCATTACAATCCCGGAGCGAATATGATGAAAAAAGTGCTGGTAGTTGAGGATAACAGCGACAATCTGCGGCTCATCTCCTATGCCTTGCAGCGCTGCGGCTATGAAATAATTTCCGCCGACACCGGAACAAAGGGGGTGGAGCTGGCGATCAGCGAGCACCCCGCCTTCATCATCATGGACATCAACCTGCCGGACATCGATGGTCTTGAGGCAACCAGACGGATTCGCCAAAGCGGCGCCAACGGTTCCATTCCGATCATCGCCATCACCTCCTATGCCATGGCCGGTGATATGGATCTGGTCATGGAGGCTGGTTGTACCGCTTATTTCGAGAAACCGATCGATCCGTTGACGATCATGGACAAGATCCACGCCCTGCTGGGGTGGAGCAAAGGTAACGAGGTACATCCGTGAAGGTGCTGATCGTTGAGGACAATACCAATGACCGCAGGTTGCTGCGCTTCATACTGGAGCATTATGGCTGCACCGTTATTGAAGCTCAAGATGGACTGCAAGGACTTGAATTGGCCGGTATTCACAAGCCGGACATCATCGTTTCCGATGCCCTGATGCCCCGCATGGACGGTTTTCAATTTCTTCGCACAATGAAAAGCGAGCCGTCGCTTTCCGCAATTCCCTTTCTTTTTTATTCGGCGGTCTATACCGGCGAAGCGGAAGAGAAACTTGCTCTTTCACTCGGCGCAGCGGCCTTTGTCGTCAAACCGACTGAACCGGAGGAACTTTGGAAAATAATTGGCGTAATCATGGAATCAGCGGAGACGCGGCAGGAGATGGCCGTGCTCCCGTCAATTGATGAGGGGGAAGAGCACTTTTTCAGGGAATACAGCCATGTAGTTGCGACCAAGCTGGAAGAAAAGGTAATTGAGCTGAGCAGAGAGATCGACGAACGGAAGCGGGCGGAAGATGCCCTCAAAGAACAGGAGCAGGAGCTGGCCACGATCTTTGAAAACGCCCCTTTCATGATGCTGCTGCTTGATGAAGAAAGAAGAGTCTACAAGGTTAATGGCCAAACCAGTGCACTCACCGGCTCGACGACCAGCGATATGATTGGCCGTCGCAGTGGTGAAGCACTCCGTTGCCTTCATGTTCTCGACTCCCTTGAAGGATGCGGCTTCAGCCCGAATTGTTGCAACTGCGCCATCCGACTGGCTGTTCTCGACAGCTTTGACACCGGGCAGAATCATCGCCAGGTTGAAGCGACACTACCGCTCTTTGTTCAGGGGAAACAACAGACCATACCGTTTCTTGTATCAACCACAACCGTAATGGTTGCGCAAAAGATGATGATACTGCTCGCTCTTCAGGACATCAGCGAGTACAAGAAGCTTGAAGCAGAGCTGCATCATGCGCAAAAGATGGAATCGGTCGGCACACTGGCCGGCGGCATTGCCCATGATCTCAACAATATCCTGACAGTAATCATTGGTTACGGGCAGATTACCCTGATGAAAATGACCACGGAAGACTCTCATCGGAAAAATATTGAAAATATGCTGGAGGCGGCTCAGCGGGCAACATCTCTGACAAACAATCTTCTTCTTTTCAGTCGCAAGCAGGTCGGCGAAAAGAAAAATGTGGATCTTAACGAGATTGTCCGGTCGGTGGAAAAATTCCTGCGGCGCGTCATCAGAGAAGATATTGTCTGCTCGATTACCCTGGGTGAGGGAAAGCTACCGATTCTGGCCGATGAGCTTCAGATCGAACAGGTTCTTTTGAATCTTGGGACCAATGCCCGTGATGCAATGCCGCATGGCGGGTCGCTGGAGATCGTCACCGAACGGGCACACTATGATGAAAAATCAATTACGGCTCATGGGTTGCAAAAGCCCGGCACCTATGCCGTATTGAGTGTTACCGATACCGGCATGGGGATGAATGAGATTACCCGTCAGCAGATTTTCGATCCGTTTTTTACGACCAAAGAGGTCGGCAAGGGGACAGGTCTCGGACTGGCGGTAACCTACGGCATTATAAAACAGCATGACGGGCATATCACGGTCAGCAGTGAACCGGGGCATGGCACATCTTTCCTTATCTACCTGCCGATAACCGCATCCCCGGTCCATGAAAAAGAAATGACATCAATCCATAAGAAACCGGACAGCGGGACAGAGACAATACTTCTGGCAGAGGATGACGAGATCGTCAGAGATATGGTTGTGTCGCTGCTTGAAAATTTTGGCTATGACGTCATCATTGCCTGCGACGGTGAGGATGCGGTGGAGAAATTCCGGGAGAACAGGAATCGAATCCGGCTGCTTCTGTTCGACGTGATCATGCCGAAACAAAACGGAATAGCAGCGTATGAACAGATCAAAGCTATTGAACCGGGCGTAAAAGTGATCTTTGCCAGCGGCTACGAAGCGGAGGAAGTTCATCAGAAAGTACTGGATAACGACAATGTGGTATCGATCTCCAAACCATATTTACCGTCCAGCTTGCTGGCCATTGTACGTGACACGCTCGACAATTGAAAACATGGTGGGGTCACACAAGACACCTGACCCCACGTTTTTTGACTCCGCCAGGGAAGCCTGTTGATCTCACGCTGCATTTCAATCGTAGTAAGAGATTCCCCTTTTTTACACCTCTGGAATACTATCCATATGAAGGGATCCCGCGTAATGGATACTAACGACTACCAGGAAATCAAGCAACTGTTTGACGAATATCTGCAGATGTATGCATCCCGGGATGATCGACTCACTGAACATTTCAGTGAAGATTTTTCAGGATTTACCGGAGGCGGGGACTTTCTGGTCAAAGAGCGCCAGGAATGGGTCGCGATTACCCGCCAGGATTTCGCCCAGGTAAAAGAACCGCTCCGCATCGACCTTAAAGATCTGGCTATCCAGTCGTTGTCTGACACGATCGCCGTAACTACCGGTTTTTTCAACATTCACCTACCAATCAAAGATCACATCCTGTCACGAGAGACGGCCCGCCTGGTACTGATATTCCGCAAGGAATCCGCAGGATGGAAAATTTCACACAGCAGTATTTCCATCCCCTACTATCTGGTTCGCGAGGGAGAAGTATACCCCATGCAGGAACTTGTGGAACGAAACCAGGCTCTGGAAAAACAGGTTGCTGAACGGACCATGCAGCTTTCCATGGCAAATGAATACCTGTCGAGAGTAATCGAAGAGCAAAAAAAAGCTCAAGAGCAACTGGACGATCGCAATCGTTTGCTTGATACCTTGCTGACCAATCTTCCGATCGGAGTATTTATGGTTGAGGCTCCTTCAGGAAAGCCATTGATCGCAAATAGCAAGGCACTTGAGCTTCTTGGTAGAGGCATACTACCGGACACGAACAAGGAAAGTCTTACAGAGGTCTATGAAGCCTATAAATACGGCACAAAAGATCGTTATCCTGTCGAGCAAATGCCTCTCGTCCGCGGCATGAATGGCGAAGTTTCTAGCGTTGATGATTTACTGATTATCCGTCCTGACGGGACCTCAAAATTATTGGGAATATCAGGCACACCAGTACTGGATGTTCATGGTCATCCCTGGGCAAGCCTGGTTTGCTTCCAAGACATCACCGAGAGCAAAGAATATGAAAATGAAAAACTTAAAAATCAAAAACTTGAGTCGCTTGGCGTACTCGCCGGCGGCATTGCCCACGATTTCAACAATATTCTTACCGGGATCATAGGAAACATCTCGCTTGCAAAGATATTCGTTGATGACACGCACAAGGCTTACAATCCGCTGATTGGAGCTGAAAAGGCATCCATGCGGGCCACCGAACTGGCTCGCCAGCTCCTGACCTTTGCCAAGGGCGGGGATCCTGTAAAGAAAGTATTTTCACTCCAGAATCTGGTTAATGAGTGTGTTTCCCTGGTGCTGCACGGTTCAAATGTCAAGTGTACCGTCGACATCCCTGATTCAATTCATGCAATAGAAGCGGATGATGGGCAAATCAGTCAGGCAATTCACAACATCATTATCAATGCCACGCAAGCGATGCCAGGCGGAGGGGTTTTAACTCTCTCTGCGCAAAATGAGATACTTGGTGTCAATAATAGTATGACACTCCCTCCCGGCACATATATCTGCCTTAAATGTGCCGACGAAGGTTGCGGAATATCAGCTGGTGATCTGAAAAAAATATTTGACCCCTACTTTACCACCAAGGTTAGCGGGACCGGCTTAGGCCTTGCTTCAACCCATTCAATAATTATCAGGCATGGCGGACATATCAGCGTCAGCTCAATAGTCGAGAGAGGGACCACCTTCAAAATTCTTCTGCCATCAATCGGCGAGACATTTTCAGAATATAAAGCTGAAGCTGTTTCACAAATGTTAGATCACAATAATGGCGGATCAATTCTTGTTATGGACGATGAGGAGATGATCCGGGAGTTGGCTACTGCGATGCTGCAGGAAATCGGGTATGAGGTTACAACCTGTGACAACGGAAACGAAGCTATACGCTATTATTCCGCTGCCAGGAAAGCGGGAACACCTTTCACTGCAGTAATCATGGATCTCACCATACCTGGCGGTTTGGGTGGCAAGGAAGCAGCTAAAGAAATTCTTTCCATTGATCCGACCGCGTGCCTGATCGTTTCAAGTGGCTATTCAAATGATCCGATAATGTCTGACTACAGTAGCTACGGATTTGCAGGGGCTATTGCAAAACCATACAGAATTAGTGGATTAGCACAAATTCTACGTATTACCAACTGAAAACTGAAGTGGTTGCGCTTTTTGAGACAGGTGTGTAAGCAATGAACCGATCCATTT
>DAINBV010000026.1:0-59019 GCA_036732725.1 Geobacteraceae bacterium
GTGGGTCAATTTTGGACGCCGATGGTGGGTCAATTTTCAAAGCCGATTGACACTAAGCTGCCCATTCCAGTCGAAAAGGTCGAAACTGGCCGCTGCCTGTGGCATATAGACGGGTTTCACACCTGCTCCATCAGGGTCAATGAAGGTGATGTTAAGTGGCTGGTCATTGGTGACTAACTTCCCCCACGACGCAACGATGAGCCTGTCGTATTCATTCATTGAGGTGCCGCCAATTTCCATTATTAATGGGCTGTTGAGTGAATAAGTCCCGGTTATATATGTCTGATCCGGAACATATAGTGTTGAATGGGCGCAAAGAGGGGAAAATACAGACATAAAGAAGAATGTAACTAGCAGAGACAGGGAGCAATTCATGGCTTTGAAATCTCCTTTTCGATAGTTAGTTGCAAATTGCGCAAAAAATGTCATAGGATCGCTCGACTGCCTAATTTATTGCTTTTTACCTGTTTATGAATTCGCAATAGCTGTGCCAACGTTGTAATGTCTCAATATCATTGTGTTCTGATGGGTGTGGTGAGATCAGTGTAAACTTTATCGACATTGTTTTTGAAGTGTAACTACAGCATGTATAAAATAAATGACATGTGATTATAATTAGTTGTGGTAAGTCGAGGACCTAATTAAATAACTCTTCCTGTTAAATGCCCGCCGATTTATTGCAGAACGTTCTTCCTGCCAAGCCTTGCATTTCCGTGGAATATTTGAGCCTTATGGCTGCACGACCTCTATGCTGTTTTGTGGCTGGCGGTTTGGTCCTAGCTTAATCCTCCGCATCGGTAAAAACTAAAAGGTAGAACATGGATGTGTGGTCGCATGAACGTAATTATGCGGATTTGATTGAACGGGATCATAAAGGTTGAAGAGCTGGTCAAGGTAGAACCGTTGCTTTCAATGGTTGAAAATTGGAGAAATTTTCTGACGTTGTCATCCGTGGATGAAATGACCACATTCTGCAAACGCCCACTTGGCCAAGAGGCATTCATTGATCATATTGGGTTGTTTCTTGAGAGAACTTGACCACAAAAACCAGGGGCCAAAATAAAAACGTAATAGTTCTATGTGCTTCTCAATGGTTTTGCCCCTCTTGCTGTTTGGTAGATTCTACTCGTAAGTGCACCACATGAGGTAATAGCAGGACAGGTGAATTCAATTTGGTGTCTGTCCCATTATGTCTTCCTCGGGCAGGTGATATTCTGCGACATGTTGTACCTCCGTAGTTGAAGTAGAACAGCTTGTGTCGGTTATTGATGATTTGAACCTGTCAAGTTCCGTGCCTAAAGTCTGTTTAAATCTCAAAATTCACCCCCCGTACACCACGTACCCGCGTTGCGGCGTTTTCACCTCGCGCCCCCTTGTGGTAAGTGGCTGGGTGAGTCAGTTGGTGCAGGACTTGAGGATTTGATATTTGGTTCAAATTCAATCTATCAAGTCCTGACCCACAGCTCCTCCTTTGACTTATACAGTTCTCTCTTTAATAGTGTGGTCAAGCATGAGGCGACGGGCAATTTCTCTTGTTTCTGCCCCAGGTCGTACAGGTGTATTAATACCTGACAGATTGCGCGATCCGGCAGTGGGAAATCTGAGAAAATCTCTTGCCTGCAAGTTGGCAAAACGCCCGTTTTTGGCAACTGACTTTGGTTTCCAGCCCCAGTAGTCGGAATGCCCCGCGCCACTATTTTCGGCTTGCCTGTAATCCAATGGAACATGAGACGAAATCCATAGGGCATGCCCAAGTGCAGTGGGCAATATACCCTGCGGATCTGGTGCAAGCGTCGAACCAGCCGGAAAGGCAAACGACAGCACCATGTCGCTGTCTGAGTAGAGGCTCATCAAGCCGTTCGTGACCCTCTGGTTATATCCATCATAGAATCCTTGACGCTCATTCGGTTCAAGCATGAACGTGGCAACTGCCGCTGCAAAAAACACGATCCGGTTCACGCGTACAGGAGAATTTGCGGATAGCGCAGCAAGCATTTCGCAAGTGACTCTGCAACCCAGGGAATGTGCGACTACATCAACCCATAAGGGGGCTCCGCCGGCATGACGTTCCAAGGCTTCAGCCAGCAATTTGCCGGTTTGCTCCGCGTTTTTGATTGCCTGCATGAAAAACATAAATGACACGATTCCCCAATCAGCATCACCGGGCCAAAAGACGCGCACTACTTGCTCACCGGGGTTGTAATCCCCATTTGGCGGCAGCTTTGCCAATATGCGCTGTAGCCGTTCAAACCCGTTGTATGCTCGGGTTGCATCGCACTGATCATTGTTGTAGCCATGTATCAGGAGCAGCAGTCGTCGCGCAGCCCCCAAGTCCTTAATTTCCTTAGCATCAGGAGGCTTGGGGGCGCCTCCTTTGGGTCGTGTTCGTAGAGTAATTGTCAGAGACGTGGCTGACATGGCGACCTACTTGGGTTTACTGAAGCCGGACAGGCCCGACACGACATCTTTGGCGAAGGGGGCGACGACACCCCCGGCTATGGCCAGAAACCACATAAACACCCATCCGGCAGGAAACTCCTTGGTATAATCAGATAAGATCAGGATAGCCGCAATCAGCACCGAACCAGCAATCACGGAGATTCTTTGGTTTGCATTTGCCCATGCATACTGGGTTTCATTCTGGAAGGCATCCAGCTTGCGGGCAACGAGGTTGCCCAATCGTGCCCGAGCTTTGGCCACATCGTTTGTCTGATTCGTATCCAGATTTGCTGCGTCAGGGGGCGACAATGCAGCAAATGCCTTCCATGTATCATGGTCTGTCGAGTCACCAGGTATTTTAGTAAGGAAAGCATAGAGATGGGGATATTCAACGGGAAAATCCAGAGCCATGTTTGCAGCAGCCTGAATCTGTCCCATCATTTTCTCAACCGGTTGATCGAAGAACGCTTCCTCACTCTCATACCCCCCCGTGGTGAGTAAGATGAACTCTTTACGCAAGGGTTTCTCTCCCTTGAGCCACTTTTCAAATTGTGTCTGATTGAAGGAAATACGCCAATGAACGACGTTTTTGGCCACTTCCTGTAGAGCCATAACGATGGTGCCGACAGCTGCGAGGAATGTCGCATAGTTGAGAATAGTACCGCCTATATTGTTGAGTGTGACAGTAAATAGGTCCATTTTGCACCTCCTTACATGTTAATTGTTGAGTACCAAGCCATAGGGGGGCGTTCCGGGGACAGTATTTGAAACTATTCCATAATTATTATCCTGTCCCCAGCGCCCCCATTGTGAAGGCGAGAATTACTTCTTTGCCCTCTCAAAGCAAATGGCACCGTGGGTACCTATTTTGTGGCCTGTTGTATACTCAGAAATATATATAAGCCTCCATCCATCATATTTTGAAAAAACTTGCTGCATTTCCGAGTTACTTCTCATGTCAGTTTCTTCACAACGAGTTTCCATCGAAGCGTTCTCTCGATCTGAACCTCTCATAACAGCTGAAATGTTTGCAGGCTGACAGCCAGTAACAGACATTAGCAACAAAGCTATAAACATAATCTTTTTCATATGACACCTCACTGTTTGATATTAATTGCAGATGTTATCTGCAATATTCCCCCCGAAAAAGTTCACCCCGCAGCGGCCTGGTTCCTGTCTTTCTCTTTATCCGCACCTGCTTGAACAGTGGTGGCATGGGTAACAGGCGTTATCGGATGGCTTTTGGCCGCTACTATGTTCAAGGCGGTGCTTTTATCCGCACTCCCCTTGGAACTGCCGAAGTAATACGCCAGAATCGTGGTCAGGGCCGACGAGAGAACACCAAGGATGTACATGATGTACTCCTTCATGACTCCCCGGCGGTCCCGTGCGTCTTCTGCCTCTTCCATGGCATGGGTTACCCGCATCCTTGATCTTTCCCGCTCTTTTCTGACCTCAGCCAGCTTGCCCACCACCGCTCGTTCCGTTTTTGATGAACTGATCTCCCCGAATTTCGACTCAACCTGCTTCAGCGCATGCTGTTCCCGACGGAGATTCGCCGATTCCTTGGAGGGACTGTTCGCCAGACAGACAAAATACGCAAACATGCCGAAGGTCATCAGCACCGTAATGATCGCCAGCAACGGCCCGGTGTTCCTGGCGAGCCACCCTTCATGGTCTGGCAACAGCTCTTGCTCCCGTGTTGGGGTTGGATTGGGATTGGTTTCTGACATGGCCCCCTCCTATACGGCTGTAGTGAACTCTGCTTACACGACCCGCTGGAGAAACTTGCTCGACACCCACCCCTCCATGTTGGCCGGAACCGCTTCCGTTGGCTGTACTTCCACCTTGAACCAGGACCCCTGGGTGGAAAGAAGCTCAACTTCAGTCCCCTGCGGGAGCGGGCTCCCCGGAATGGTCGGGTTCCCGGTCCCCGGCCCGCTGCGAATATTCAGCACGGTTGTGGTGGTGTAGACCGGGTTGCGCTCTTCCTGGCGTCCCATCAGACGCGAACGGAAACTCGCCATCGGGAAGGCCGGTCCGGGATCACTCTTGCGGTGCGGCGCGATGTCTTCGTGCCCGACCACGTCCAGCAGTCCGTACTCATCCATCAGCAGACCGGCTACCTGTAAAGCTGCTTCGATCTGCTCGGGAGGGTAGGCGTGCCAGCCGCAGAGCTGGTTCTCGAATTTGTGGGTTGCCTGGATGACCTGGCTATCGTCGTACTCGACGCCGAACCAGGCCCGCCAGCTGTTCCCCTGGCGCGTGAGTCGCCCCGCATTGTCCAGCTCGATGCCAAGCGAGTAGCTGTTCATTCCCTGCAATCCTTCCCATGAACTGGCACCGGCATGCCAGGCGATCCGGTCAAACGGGACCAGCTGGGTGATGCTGCCGTCCCGGCCGATGACCACGTGGGCCGAGGCTTTGGCTTGTTTGCTGGCCAGCCAGTCAACCGATTCCTTGGCGCTGCGTCCGGCAGTGAAATGCATAACCAGAAACTTGTGCTGGACAATGCCACCCATGTTCGGGGTGGGGACAAAGGGGAGAGCTGTGTCATCATCATTACAGAGGCGGTGATTGTTGATCTTCATGATCTCCTCCGATCAAACAAGTGATGAAACTACTGGTCTGACATGATGCAGTCAGCGATGAAGAAGGCCCCAAACGGCTTGAACTGATTACCTTTTGGGATATACCTGTGGGGAAGAGGGAGATAGAGTGCTGTTTCCAATAGACCTGAACAATATTCGTGCCATTTCGTTATGTGTAATGATATCAATGTGATAGGCTTGTTGGTCTTGGTTGTCTCGTAATGGTGTAAATATACTCGACATTTACGAAGTCGGGAGGGTTGTAAAGAAACTTATCATAATGAGGTTGTGGCAATGCTGTGGTCGTACGTAACCGTTTGATTGTGTGTGATTCATGTGATGCGGGGTAGGGGGAACGCGGGAAATGGGTGTGTAAAGTTTTTCGACGTTACAGTGGCCGGGGAGATTTCGGGGGGAGATACTTGTGGTAAGAATACACAATAATCTAGCGTTGATTGTGCATAATAATCTAGCTATAGTAAGACATGATAATCTAATGGTGAAAGAGAGATTGCAATGGCTATAACTCCGGCAAAACCAAGGCTTGCCGATGCTCTGACAGCCTTGAAGAGATTACAGGATGACGAGAAAACCGCCATAAAGTCGGGTGAGCTGACTCGATTACAGCGGGAAAGTCTTGTCAAGAACGGCTTCCTGCGCCCGATTGTCAAGGGATGGTATATGCCATGCCGGCCTGGTGAAGAGACCGGTGACAGTACACCCTGGTATGCGGTGATGCGTGACTTCATCCAGGGGTATTGCACCGAGCGGTTCGGTGATCAATGGCATGTGTCAGCTGAATACTCATTGTTTCTGCATACGGGAAAAACAATTACGCCCCAGCAGGTTGTGATTCATTCGCCGCTTGGCCAAAACGGCCTGCTGAAACTGCCTGACAATTGCTCGATCCTGGACTACAAGGTGAAGGATTTTGTTCCTGCCGCAAAAATACAGGTGGTGGAACGAATTCGCGTTCTGACACTTCCGATGGCGCTTATCCGGGTGCCGGAGGCATTTTTTATCACCTATGCCCAGGATGCCCACATCGCTCTTCATCAGTTGCGGGATGCCTCGGATCTCAACCGGGAACTGCTCGAAGGAGGGCATAGCATTGTCGCCGGGCGACTTGCCGGCGCTTTGCGGACATCGGGGCGCGACGAACTGGCGGACAATGTACTGGCAACCATGAGAGCAGCAGGATTTGTGGTCAGTGAGTCAAATCCTTTTAGTGTTGCACCACCACCCCTGGTATTTACCAGGGCGCAATCGCCCTATGTCCTGCGGATGCGTCTCATGTGGCAAACCATGCGAGATACCGTCTCTGCCGCTTTCCCAACAGCACCAGGTATGCCGTCCGACATTGAGAAGTTCATGGATGCCGTTGAAGAAAACTATAAGACCGATGCCTATCATTCTCTCTCCATAGAAGGGTATCGTGTCACTCCGGAACTTATTCAAAAGGTTGCCACTGGGGACTGGAATCCGGATCATAATGACTCTGATGCGGAAATGAAAAACGCCATGGCGGCACACGGGTACTGGCTCGCTCACAATGATGTCAAGACCACGATCAGAAGCATTTTGACAGGTGCAAACCCTGGCGCCGCTTTCCGCCAGGATCATGCCACATGGTATCGCAACCTTTTCTCACCAAATGTCGATGCCGGTTTCCTCAAACCGGCAGACCTGGCCGGCTACAGAACTGACAAGGTTTTTATCAGGGGGGCAACCCATGTTCCCCCTTCCCAGGATGCAATCCGTGACATGATGCCGGAACTGTGCGACCTGCTGGAGGCTGAGCCCAATGCAGCTGTACGAGCTGTTCTGGGGCATTTTCTGTTTGTGTATATTCATCCTTATTTTGACGGCAATGGTAGGTTGGGACGGTTCCTGATGAATGCAATGCTGGCTTCTGGCGGGTATTCGTGGACGATAGTACGGATAGAGCAAAGATCCGAGTATATGGCAGCCCTTGAAGCGGCGAGTTCGCGAGGAGAAATACTACCTTTTGCGGAATTCATTGCTAATTCGATGAAGTTGCAATGAAGTAAGCGATTGATAAAGACAGAGGTGGCCTCTGTGGTCATCTGTCCGGTAATCTTACCGTGTCCAGACACTTACAGCATCGCCGCAATTGCCGTTCTAATGGCGTTGTGGTGCAACAGGTAGCTACTCCTCTGACAACGGGTACTACCCCCCAGCTCGGTGGCAACCAGCGCGCCCCGGCGAGCTATCAACTCCTTGCATGCGGGAAAAGCGGATGTTCGCTGCCATCCGGTTGAATTCCGCAGATCTGACCAACACAAGCCACCGGAAACCGTTTTTTTTGTCTTGAAAAAATGGTTGGGTGACATTACATTCCGGGCACAATTAGGGTGATACCATCAAGGAAAGGATGAAGGCTATGGCAGAAGAGAAGGAAAAATGGCAGGGGGGGCTGGCACTTTCAACGGCGGTTATGGCGGTTCTGGCAGCGCTGACGACGCTCTACATGGGTAAGTACTCCTCACGCGCCATCATGGCGCAGGGGCAGGAGACGAATCAGTGGTCCTATTATCAGGCCAAAAGCATCAAGGGACATACCTACGAAATAAATCTCAAGACCATGCAGTTACAGTATCTGGCGCTTGACGGCGCAAAAACTGAAACTGCCGCGGAATACGAGAAAACCATGGCTGGCTACCGGAATGAGATTACCCGTTACGAAGCGGAAAAGAAGGAAATCAAGGCAAAAGCAGAGGAGATTGCCAAGGGTAAACTCAAGGCGCAGGAGATGGGTGGCAATTTTGCCTACTCGCTGATCTTCCTGCAGATTGCCCTGATGCTCGCTTCCATCTCCAGTCTGACCAAGCGGAAATATCTCTGGTATATCGCCCTGATCTGCAATATTGGCTGGGTATTCTTCTTTCTGGATGCCTGGCTGTTGTTCTATTGAGGTTACCCCTCACCCGACCGTCACGTTTCTGATCCCCTCCGGCCGCCAGGCCGGAGAGATGACGTGGCTCCCTTTTTCTTCCTGATCAAGCAGACTGGCATACATCACCGTAAAATCACCATGGCGGTTGTTGACCCGATCCATCGCCTCGGTCAGCTGCTGCTTGCGCCGCGCTTCCGGAAAGAGCGCCAGCTGATCCCCGCTCTGGCTCAGACCGGTCAGCCGGATGCCGAGCAGGCGGAGCGGTTGCTGCAGTTCCAGGGTGTCCAGGATGGCGACGGCGGCCTGGTAGATCCGGTCGCTCTGGTTGATCCCTTCCCCCTGGCGTTGCTGTTTACCGAAGGTGGTGAAATCGGCATAGCGCAGCGTCAGGTGCACAATCCTCCCCTCCACGCCGTAACGCCGGGCCCGGCGGCCGACCATCTCCGACAGCTGCAGCAGGTGTTTCAGGATGGCGGAGCGCTCTTCCACGTCATGGGTCAGGGTCATGCTGTGCCCGACGCTTTTGACCGCTTCCGCCTCGCTCTGGGGAATCACCGGAGTGTCGTCGATCCCCTGTCCCATCGCTTTCAGTTGTTTGCCGATGATGCCGAATTTCCTGGTCAGCCAGGTTTCGTCGAAACGTCCCAGTTCGCCGCAGGTCCGGATCCCCATCAACAGCAGTTCACGCTGCAGTCTGCGGCCGATACCGCACAGTTCGCCCACCGGAACGGTTTCCAGGGTTGGGGCAATTCTATCGGCAGCGATGATTGTCAGCCCGTCCGGTTTCTTCATCTCGCTGGCCAGTTTTGCCAGCAGTTTGTTGGGAGCGATGCCGATGGAGCAGCTCAGGCCAAAGCGGGCCTTGATGCGTGATTTGATCAGGTAGCAGAGCCGCTCCATCCCGCCAAACAGGGAGAGTGAAGCGGTGATGTCCAGGAAGGCCTCATCAATGGAGAAAACCTCCACCAGCGGGGTGTAGTCGTGCAGCAGCGTGATGATCTGTGATGATACGTGGGTGTAGAGGCGGTTGCTGACCGGTACGATGATCAGTGACGGGCAGAGCTTTTTGGCTTCCCAGACCGTGGAGCCGGTTTTGACGCCGAAGGCCCGTGCTTCGTAGGATGCGGTCAGGATCACGGTGCGGCTGCCGTTGCCGGTCACGGCGATCGGTTTGCCGCGCAGCTCAGGGTTTGACTGCTGTTCCACCGAGGCAAAAAAGGCGTTCATGTCGATGTGCATGATGACCCGTTGATCGTTACTCATAACGCCTCGATCTGTTCCAGCTTCCAGCTGCCGTCGGTCATGTTGTAGATCAGCTCGTACAGCGCACCGTCATCGGTGACGTGAAAGTGGAGCAGGGTCGTTTCCCCCCGGCGTTCCTTCCAGCTGTTGGTAATCTGCCGAATGGTGTGTTGCCGGCGGTCCATGTCAAACCAGACCGGCTTGATGCGGTTGCCGGGACCGAAAACCACTGCTACCCGTATGTCGCGGTGAGGGGCGAACACCTGACTATACCAGGGTGCGGTGGATGCCGACCACCTTGCCGATCAGAGCAACCTCTCCCTCACCGGGGCGGATGATGATCGGTTGGTAGGCCGGATTTTCCGGTTGCAGACGGATATGTTCGGCGGTACGGAAAAAACGCTTGAGGGTCGCTTCCCCATCCACCAGCGCAACCACGATGTCGCGATCTTCAGCAGTGGTCTGCGGGCGCACCAACGCCAGATCTCCCTCGCGGATGGCGGCATCAATCATGGAGTCTCCCTTGACCCTCAGAAAAAAGGTCCCTCCCGAGCGGGCGGCAGTACGATCCAGGGAATGGTATTCCTGGATATCTTCCAGCGGCGGCTGGGGGATACCTGCGCGTACCGTGCCGACCACCGGCAGCAACAGGGGAGAGGCTTGCTCCCCCCCGATCATCCCTTGACCGGTTACGGGGTGTGCTGTCTCGTGAGGGATCAAGCGGATGCTGCGGGAAATGCCGGGGGTGCGTGCCAGAAACCCCTTTTTTTCCAGCGCTGCCAGATGGCGCAGCACCCCCTGGTTACCGGAAATTTGCAGATGTCCGGCAATCTCCTGCATGGTGGGGGGGTAGCCGTAGCGGCGCTGGAAACTGGCGATGAAGTCGTAGACGGCTTGCTGGCGTTGGGTGAGCTGGTTCATGGGGTTTCTCCGTAGTAGTTACCGTATGGTACCTATCACGGAGCGTGTTGGTTGTCAAGGGAGCTGTGTTAACTTGAATTCAGCTGTTGCAAGCTGCCAGCATTCGTGCTGACGTGCTGTTTCTGTAATTCCAGGCGCATTGCGCTACAGCCGATAAACTCGCCCTGCAGGCTCAGACAGTATCGGCTGTTGACGCTCCATTTCGCCAGGAATTACGACGAAACACCCCTGATGCACTCATTACGGCAACTTACAACAGCTGTATGAAGAGCAAAACGAAGGCCGGTTCCGCTCTGCAGAAACCGGCCCGTGTGGGGATTGGAAAAAACTGCCGTGGCGGATCTAGCAGTTACGTTCGTAGAGGATCCGCAAACCATCCAGCGTCAGGAACTCATCAACTTCGGTGATGCTGCGGGATTCGGGGGCAATCAGCTTGGCCAGTCCGCCGGTGGCAATCACCTTGGGATCATCCTGACTCTCCTGCTTGATGCGGCTTACGATTTCATCCACCAGGCCGACGTAGCCGTAGAAAATACCGGCTTGCATGGAGTTGACCGTGTTTTTGGCGATGATGGCGGGAGGACGGGCGATGTCGATGCGCGGGAGTTTGCTGGCACGCTGGAACAGCGCTTCGGCTGAAATGGCGAGTCCCGGAGCAATGGCGCCGCCGCAGTATTCTCCCTGGCTGTTGACATAATCAAAGGTGGTGGCAGTGCCGAAATCGACGATTACCAGCGCCTGCTGATGCTTCTCGTAACCGGCGACGGCGTTGACGATCCGGTCGGCGCCGACTTCACGGGGGTTGTCATACTGGATCGCCATACCGGTCTTGATCTCCGGTCCGACCACGTAGGGGGTGTGGTGAAAAAAGTCGCGGGCAATCGCCTCCATGACGCCGGTCAGGGGGGGGACCACCGATGAGATGATGGCGCCCTTGATCGAGCTGAATGCCAGTCCCGCCTGGGTAAACAGGCCGTGCAGCAGGACGGCGTATTCGTCCGAGGTGCGTGATTTATCCGTCGAGAGCCGCCAGTGCTGCGCCAGCGTCTTGTTTTCATACAGACCGAGCACGATATTGCTGTTACCGACATCAATTACCAGAAGCATTCAGAGTACCCTCACATCTCCGCTATAGATTCGTTCAATCTTCCCGTTATCCAGCTCAACCAGCATGGCGCCGTTGTCGTCGATACCGGCAAACAGCCCGCTGATCCGCTCCTGTCCCCCATCGCTCACTTCCACCCGGCGGCCATTGGCGTTGCACCTGGCTTGCCATTCGGCGCGCACCGGTTCGAATCCGAGCCGGAGGAACTGGTTATACAAGTGATCAAGCTGGTTGAGCATGACGGCGGCCACATGACTGCGCACCACCGGCTCTCCGGTCTCCAGCAGCAGCGAGGTCGCCGGGGTACGCAGGTCGGGGGGGAATTGTTCCCTGGTCATGTTCAGGTTGATCCCGATGCCGAGAATGACAAAATTGATCCCGTCGGTTTCGGCGCTCATTTCATTGAGCAGGCCGGCAATCTTACGCCCCTTGATCAGCACGTCGTTGGGCCATTTGATTTCCGGGGAAATCCCGGTGGTGATCTCGATTGCCTGGGCCACTGCCACGGCCGAGAGGAAGGTGAGCTGGGGAGCCTGGTACGGCATGATCTGCGGTCGCAGGATGATTGAACAGTACAGGTTGACCCTGGGGGGGGAAGCCCAGACTCTGCCGAGCCGTCCCTTACCCCCCTGCTGGGAGTCGGCGCAAACGGTGGTCCCCTCGGCTGCTCCCTGCTCGGCCAGCCGCATGGCGTCACTGTTGGTGGAGATGGTCTCGTCGTTGACCACCAGGGTGCTGCCGATGGTGGTGGTGCTGAGTTCGGCGCTGATCAGGGTCGGCGAGAGAGTGTCGGGTGACGTCACCAGCCGGTAGCCGCGGGAAGAGATCGCCCGGATGTCATATCCGGCTTGACGCAGACGGGAAATCTGCTTCCAGACGGCAGTCCGCGAAATGTTCAGCTCATGGCTGATCTGTTCGCCGGAGATAAACGCGTCTTTGGTGGCGCGGAGCAGGCGGAGTATGGTGGTTTGCATATCTGACACGGATGATCCTGTGGTGAAGGGAGGCTGGGACTAATCCAGCAGCAGCGAGATGTCCATCGCCCTGGGAGAATGGGTCAGGGCGCCGATGGAAATGATGTCAACACCGGTTTCGGCAATAGCGCGCACCGTTTCCAGGTTGACCCCTCCCGATGCTTCCACCAGGGCGCGTCCGGCGATGGTGGCAACACACTGGCGCATGGTGGGGCAATCCATGTTGTCGAGCATGATGATGTCGGCGCCGGCTGCCAATGCTTCATCAACCTGGGAGGGGGTCTCGGTCTCGATCTCGATCTTCAGGGTGTGGGGGATGTAGCCCCGTGCCCGGCGGATTGCTTCGGTGATGCCACCGGCTGCGGCGATGTGATTTTCCTTGATCAGCACGCCGTCATAGAGCCCGGTGCGGTGGTTGATGCCACCACCGACCCGTACGGCATATTTTTCCAGCTCCCGCAGACCGGGGGTGGTCTTACGGGTGTCGACGATGCGCGCTTTGGTCCCTTGCACGGTTGCCACGAAACGGGAAGTGAGGGTGGCAACCCCGCACAGCCGCTGCAACAGGTTGAGCGCTACCCGCTCGGCCATCAGGATGCTGGCGGCATCTCCCTGTACGGTTGCCAGGATCGCACCGTTTTCCACCGTTTCTCCTTCCTGGCAGCAGGGGGTGAACTGCAGTTCGGGATCCAGTCGGCTGAACACTGCCGAGGCTGCGAACAGGCCGGCCACCACCAGCGGTTCCTTGGCAATCAGCCGGGCCGAGGCGGGGCGTTTGTGCGGTACCACCGCCTGGGTGGTGATGTCGCCGGTATGGATATCTTCCTGCAATGCCTGATCAATGACTCGTGTGAGGGAAAGCATCATGGTGTCTGGTCGCTCCTGCGTTGGTCTCTGGTGTGCAGCTACTCTTTGCGCTGATCGATGACGTAGCAACTGCCGTTGGTAAGTTTCGCTTTTTTCTTGAGCTCAGCGGCGACTTCCGCCACTTTGGCGCTGTGCTGAAGTTTACTGTAGTTCATCGGTACGACACCGATGGAAATGGAAAGGATCGGTATCTGCTGCTCGATTCCTTCCCGGTTGTGACCAAGGTAGTACCCCTGCTGTTTCACGTCCTCGTCAAACAGGTCGAGTACGATCCGGTCAAAGTGCCGGATGATCACCTGGCAGACCGCTTCGCAATTTTCCAGGGGAACGATGCAGACAAAATCATCCCCGCCGATGTGTCCCGAGAACCCCCCGCCCGATTCGTGCACCGCATTGAACATGATCCGTGAGAGCATGCGCAGGACTTCATCGCCGTGACCAAAACCGTACACATCGTTATACGGTTTGAAGTGATTGATATCAACGTAGCAGACCGCCAGATCCTTGCCCAGAGCAGCCTCAATGGCGCGCTGGATGGAGGTGTTGCCCGGCAGACGGGTGAGGGGATTGTTGTCAAAGATGCGTTTGATCCGTGAAAGGGAAAGGGAAATCCGGCAGAACAATTCGTTGTAATTGATCGGAAGCCGAATGAAATCATCCAGCAGGCTGTTGTCCCATTGTTCGTGGTCCGGCTCCATGGTTTCGAGTATCCCGATGATCGGAATGGTGCTGAAGAAACTGTCGCTGCGCAGGGTGGTGATTATTTCGGTCGAGATGGTTCGGGAACTGGAAAGGTCGACCAGCAACAGGTCGGGGGGATCGGAATAACATGCTCCCAGCACGCCGGAAATGGATGATATGACCGTGGTCTGATACCTTTTGCTTTGCAGCCGTAATTGTACGGCAAAGGTCAGTTGCTGGTCGGAGGATACGAACGCAATCCGGGCGGTGTGGGGCATGTCAGTTTTGGAGTTCCAGGCTGAAGTTCTTCACTTCGACCATTTTGTCTTCAATTTCTTCCACGATTTCCACCAGAAACTGGTCGTTCAGTTTGAGTGCATCCCAGGCAGCCGGTTGAATGCGATGAACGTAGGGGTCGCCGCTGTTGCCAAAACCGCTCGCCTTGATCAGGACATCCGCCAGATGGACCACGGAAGTTTTGATGCGGTGGTTTTTGGAAGCGGAAACGTCATGATGGCAGGCAATCGGCTCGCTCAATTTTTCCGGGAGAAACCAGCTTTTTGCCAGCCAGCTGCCGACTTCGCTATGATCCGTGCCGATGACCTGCAGCTCTGCTTCGGTGGTATACAGTTCCTGATCGCGGATCACGCGGCGTATTTTGGTCTCCGCTTCGCTGCATTTCAGGCTGATGATCACTTTACCGATGTCGTGCAGCAGGGCGGCCGTGGCAATTTCCTCGCATTCCGGGAGTGAAAGCTTGTGGGCGATCAGGTTGGCTGCCACCCCGACGCCGAGGGAATGTTCCCACAGCCCGACGCTGTTTTTTTCCATGATTTCGAAGATGGAAGATGAAAGTGCCAGGCTTTTGACAACATTGACACCGAGCAGAATCATGGCGTTGGAGATGGTGGAAACCCGGTAAAACCCGTAGGAGGGGGAATTGGCGAGCCGCAGGATCCTGGCTGATAGTACCTGGTCGGAGGAAACGATCTTTGCCATTTCCTGAACCGATGATTTTTCATTTTCCGACAGGGTGTTGAGCTTGTTGATGACACCGGGGAGTGTGGGGAGCGTTTTGGTGTCCATGATGATTTTTTTCAGTTCGTTGCGCTTATCGTCCACTGTCATCCCCCATGGACTTGGTCAAAAAAGTCTTGTAAATCTCGTGCAATTTTACCGTCAGCGGATCGTCCATGACTTTTTGAAAGCGGAAATCAAGGTCGCGCAGGATATCGTCCAGCGAGCGGTCACCATCTTCCCACACCGGGTGCCCTTCCACACTGATCGACTGGATATCAAGATGTTCAAAGCGGGCGATGAGCGAGTTGGTCAAAACGGTCCCCTTGCCACAGATTGGCATCCCTATCGGGCTGTCACCGCGAAAAACATCGCGGGCCAGCACCATGTCGGGGGTTGCAAGCATTAAGGGGATTTTTTGCATAGTGGGAATTCCTTGTTATACAGCTGTTCTAATCGCATAAATCGAAGGGATACTAATAAAAATATGTGCTTAAGTCAATGGATGAAATCAAGACAGCTGCAGGCGGCTCTCCAGGGATATCAAGGCGTAACCAAGGAGAGCCGTGCGGAAGAACAGTGAAGCGAATAACGCTTATTTCAGGACAAAGGCAACCCGGGCATCGGCCATGAAACCGGAAGCCTGGTTGGCGCTAAAGATTTGAGTGGCGGTTGCATCGGCCACCTGGAGATCAGAAGGGTTAACCGTGCCGGAAGCTTTGATTATCAGCGGATTTTTTACGCCGCGTTTGCCAAGGGCAGCGCGTGCCTTGTCAACACTGTTGGTGTATTCGCCGCACCCTTGTTCCACCAGTACCTTCTGGCTGATTTTAGCCGGGTCGTACAGTACTTCACCCTTGGGATTAAAAATGCGGTTAATCAGGGCCGGCCGGAAATTCTGCTCGGTGGCGTCGATAATCAACCCGTCATAGGGGCGTTCGGCAGCCGCTGGGGGAGGAACGTCAGCTGGCGGTGTGTAGGCCGGTTTGTCCAGCTCCTGTTTGATTTTCGGCTCATGCAGGATCTTGTCGTACATGACGGCGGCAAAGCTTTTGGGGCCGCTCATGCCGACTTTCAGGATCACCAGTGCGGTTTCCTCCCGCTCGTTATACTCCTGTACCACGACCTGCGCGCCTTTGATGAAACCGGTGACGGCAGTTTTGATTGAGTCGGAGACCAGTTCGGAATCCTTGACGCTGGTCTCGCTGACAATCGCAACACCTTCTAGCAGTTCTGCCAGGCGGCGTTGTGCCACAACTTTAGCGGCAGTGATGGCGGTCAGACGTTTTTGTGAGCCGGTGGTTCCTTTTTTGCCGACCCCTTCACCGGTCACCAGTACGGCATCCTGTGAGTATGCCTGCTCAATGGTGGCTGTTACTGACATTTTGTTGTCCCGCAGATACTTGCGAGCTTTTTGGAAGCGATTGTCAACTTCGTCGCCAAACGCCATGCTAACCATGCTGAACAAAGCAATCAGTGTTACCATCCCTTTAATTTTCATACACTGTCCTCCTTTTCTCTTGGCAGTCGCTCGTATGGAGTAACCAACGCTCCAGCTGTGCAATCATACCAGCAAAATCAGATTTGTAAACAAACAGACCTGTACTCAACAAAAAAATGATCCGTTATTGCCGGCACAGCCTGCATGGAGTGTCATAGATAACAGGCGCCGGCACGAAATAAAATGTTTTTTTAGCCGCATCATTAACTACTTGACAAATCAACGGCAGCAAGACTATTCTTTTTCACTTTTAGTAAAAGAATCACCGCTTACGGCGGTGTCAAACCGCTGTTTTTTTACCACAACTAAAATGGGGGGATGTACCGATGGCCAAGTATAAAGATTCTCTTGAGTATCATGCCAGTGGCAGAAAAGGTAAGATCGAAGTCATTTCAACCAAGCCGTGTCAAACCGCAGAAGATCTTTCGTTGGCCTATTCCCCCGGTGTTGCCCTGCCGTGTCTGGCAATCCAGCAGAACCCTGCCGATGCCTATAAATATACTGCCAAAGGGAACCTGATTGCGGTCGTTTCCAATGGTACTGCCGTGCTGGGACTCGGTAATCTGGGGGCGCTGGCTGGTAAACCGGTCATGGAAGGGAAGGGGATTCTCTTCAAGCGCTTTGCCGATATCGATGTGTTCGACATCGAACTCAACACCGAAGATCCGGATGAAATCATCAAGGCGTGTCAGCTGCTGGAGCCGACCTTTGGTGGTATCAACCTGGAAGATATCAAGGCGCCGGAATGTTTTTACATCGAAGAAACCCTGAAGAAAACCATGAATATTCCGGTGTTCCATGACGATCAGCATGGCACGGCGATCATTTCATCGGCGGCGCTGCTCAACGCCCTTGATCTGGTGGGGAAGAATATCGAAGATATCCGCATCGTGGTTAACGGCGCCGGTGCGGCTGCCAACTCCTGCGCCAAGCTGGCGATTGCCCTGGGGGTCAAGCCGAACAACATGATCATGTGCGACACCAAGGGAGTTATCTACAAAGGGCGCACGGTCGGGATGAATCCCTACAAGGAGCTGTTTGCTGCTGAAACCGAGTTCCGTACGCTGGAAGAAGCGGCGGCCGGAGCTGATGTCCTGTTCGGACTGTCGGTCAAGGGTGCCTTCACGGCGGAAATGCTGGCCAGCATGGCGCCTAACCCGATTATCTTTGCCATGGCCAACCCGGATCCGGAGATCACCCCGGAAGTTGCCCATGGGGTGCGCGACGACGTCATCATTGCCACCGGCCGTTCCGATTACCCCAACCAGGTTAATAACGTACTCGGCTTCCCCTTTATCTTCAGGGGAGCGCTGGATGTTCATGCCACCTGTATTAATGAAGAGATGAAGCTGGCAGCAGTCAAGGCCTTGGCCCAGCTGGCCCGTGAAGAGGTGCCTGATGCGGTCTGCAAAGCCTACGGCAATGTTAAATTCACCTTCGGCCGCGACTACATCATCCCCAAACCGTTCGATCCGCGTGTACTGCTGCACGTGGCTCCGGCCATTGCCCGGGCCGCCATGGAAACCGGGGTGGCCCGTCAACCAATCGAAGATATGGCCAGATACATCGAGCACCTGGAATCGACCCAGGGAAAATCGAAAGAGTTGATGCGCATGATCATCAACAAGGCCAAAAGCGATCCCAAATCGATTGCCTTTCCGGAAGGTGATAACGAAAAAATCATCCGGGCGGCCAAGGAGCTGGTTGACGAGGGGATTGCCAAGCCGATCCTGATCGGTGATCGTAAAAAAATCGAGCAGAAGATTGCCGCCCTGAACCTGGAACTGGATGTGCCGATTGTTGATCCTGCCGAATCGGAGTTGACCGATGCCTATACTGAAGAGTTGTATGAACTGCGTCAACGCAAAGGGTTGACTAAAAGTGAAGCGTCGAGAATCCTGCGCCGCAAATCACGCACCCATTTTGGTTGCATGATGGTTCGCCGGGGAGATGCAGATACGTTGCTGGGGGGGATTGATACCCATTATCCTGAAACCATTCGTCCGGCCCTGGAAGTAATCGGCAAACAGTCTGGTCTCTCCAGTGTTCACGGTCTCTACATGATGGTCTTCAAAAAAGGGGTTTATTTTCTGGCGGACACCACGGTTACCATCGATCCCAGCGCCGAAGAGCTGGCGGAAACTGCCATCCTGGCAGCGGAAACCGTGCGTAAGCTCGACATCGAACCGCGGGTGGCGATGCTTTCCTTCTCCAACTTCGGCTCGGTGGATCATGTCCAGGCCAAGAAGGTCAAACGGGCAGCCGAGATCGTCAAGGATCGTGAACCGTCCCTGATCGTGGAAGGTGAAATGCAGGCCGATACCGCGGTGGTCCAGGATCTGCTGGATGGTTTTACCTTCTCCAAATTGAAAACAACTGCCAATATCCTGATCTTCCCTGATCTGAGCTCGGGGAATATCTGCTACAAACTGCTGCACCATCTGGGAGGAGCCGATGCCATTGGTCCGGTCCTGATGGGGATGAAATCACCGGTGCATGTGCTGCAACGCGGCGACGATGTCGATGATATCGTCAACATGGCTGCCATTGCCGTGGTGGATGCCCAGAAAGCGTAAGCAACGTTCCGGCTGACAATCAAACGCTACGGTCTGCGGGGGGAGAGCAATCTTCCCCCGTTTTTCATTATATCCGGCAGTGCAAACTTTCTTTGGACAGCCGCGCCAATCGTGACTATACTTCCCGCCATGATCTTCCGTCTCCTTCCCTTACTCATCCTTCCGCTGCTACTGCTGACAGCCGCCGTTGCCCCTGCCCGGGGTGAAGCAATCACGATCAATGCCGTTGGCGATGTCATGCTGGCGGGACGCTGGGAAGCGCAGATCCGTAGCCAGGGGTGGCAGTTCCCGTTCAGCCGGGTTAGCCATGAGCTGAAAAAGGGGGATCTGACCATTGCCAACCTGGAAAGCCCCCTGGCCCGCAGCGGGGTCGAATTCAGTGAGAAAAAATACCGTTTTCGGGGTGATCCGGCCATTGCGGCGGCGCTCAAAAAAAACGGGATCGGGCTGGTAACCCTGGCCAATAATCACAGCATGGATTTTGGTGGCGGGGCGCTACAGGAAACCCTGGAGCATCTGCAACAGGCCGGTGTGGCCTGGGTCGGCGCCGGTAAAAACCTGGCCGAAGCCCGTGAGATGGCGCTGTACACGATCAAGGGGAAAAAGATCGCTTTCCTGGGGTATTCCCTGACCCAGCCGACTGAGTTCTTTGCCGGGAAGGAACGCCCCGGGACTGCTCCCGGTTATGAAAAATATTACCGGGAAGACATCCGGCGGGCCAGGCAGCAGGCTGATTACGTGATCGTCAGCTTTCACTGGGGAACGGAAGGAAAACAGGAGACCCAGGGGTATCAGCGGGTGGCGGCCCACCAGGCGATCGATGCCGGCGCCGATGTGATCATCGGCCACCATCCCCATGTACTGCGGGGGATCGAGCGCTATCAGCGCGGGATCATCTTTTACAGCCTGGGGAACTTTACCTTTGCCAGCAAAGGGAACACCGCCGCCACCAGCGCCATGATCCGGTTGCAGCTGGACGGCGACCAGCGCAGCGCCGAAATCCTGCCGCTGGATGTCCTGCACCGGCGGGTCGGTTTCCAGCCGTCGCTGCTGACCGGCAGTGCAGCGGACAAGGTGATCCAGCAGCTGAACCTCCTCTCCCGACCGCTTGGCACCGCCATTCAACAGCGGAGTGATGGCCGCTATCTGGTTGAGTTTTAAGACTATCTTCGGAGCATCCCATGAGCAAATCTTCTGAAACAGATCTGCAACAACATTTCTACCAGTTTGCCAGCGACAACTATGCCGGTACCTGTCCCCAGGCGTGGCAGGCGATGCAGGAGGCCAACACCGGTTTCGTTCCTTCCTACGGTGACGACCCCTGGACTGAACGGGCCTGCAGCAGTATCCGCTCCCTGTTTGAAACCGATTGCCAGGTGTTCTTCGTCTTCAACGGCACTGCTGCCAATTCCCTGGCGCTGGCTTCGCTCTGCCGCTCCTACCACAGCGTGCTTTGTCACGAACTGGCGCATGTGGAAACCGACGAGTGCGGCGCGCCGGAGTTTTTTTCCAATGGCACCAAAATCCTGCACCTGCCGGGGAAAGACGGCAAGCTCGATCTTGAGGCGGTGGAGCATGCCATCACCCGCCGCAGCGATATCCATTATCCCAAGCCGAAGGTGCTCAGTCTGACCGAATCAACGGAGGTCGGGACGGTCTATACTCCCGACGAGATCGGGGCCTTATCGGCGCTGGCGCGGAAATATCAGCTCAAGGTGCAGATGGATGGCGCCCGATTCGCCAATGCGGTCGCGGCGCTGGGGAAGTCGCCGGCTGAATTGACTTGGCAGGCCGGGGTAGATGTGCTCTGCTTTGGCGGCGCCAAAAACGGCATGGCGCTGGGTGAGGCGGTGGTCTTCTTTGACAGCGAACTGGCGCAGGAATTTGATTATCGCTGCAAACAGGCGGGGCAGCTCGCCTCCAAGATGCGTTTCATCTCGGCTCCCTGGATCGGGATGCTGGAAAATGGTGTCTGGCTTGATAATGCCCGTCATGCCAACCGCATGGCGCAGCTCTTGGCGGAAGGTCTGACTGCCATTCCCGGGGTGCGGCTGATGAGCGCCTGCCAGGCCAACGCGGTCTTTATCGAACTGCCGGAAGCTGCTGCCGCTGCCTTGCGCGCGGCTGGCTGGCATTTTTACTCCTTCATCGGCACCGGCGGCGCCCGCTTCATGTGTTCCTGGCAGACTGCTGAAGCGGATGTCCGGGCGCTGTTGTCGGCAGTGCGGATCGTCATGGGAGCGCTCTGAAACAGTATGGAACCGAATCCGATTATCGAGAAGATCAGGAAACTGCTGGCGCTGGCCAACTCCAGCAACGAGCATGAAGCTGCTCTGGCAGCCTCCCATGCCCAGCGCCTACTGGCGGAGCACAACCTGGCCATGAGCGATGTGCAGGCAACGGAACGAACGCAGAGCGCCGAGCGGGTGGAAACCAGCGTGTCGAAGAGCTTGCCCAAGTGGGTGCGCCATCTCTCGGCCGGTGTCTGCCATGCCTTTGATTGCCAGTCGATTTTTCACCCGGCATTGGGGAAGATGACCTTCATCGGGGTCGGCGCCGATGTGCAGATTGCCGCCTACACCTTTTGCTACCTGGATCGCACCCTTCGCAAGCTGTGCCGCAGCTACCTCCGGCAGCAGCCGGATGACAGCCTCCCCCAACGCCAGCGGGAGTTGCGGCGCCAATCCTATTACCTGGGGGCTGTCTCAACGGTCAACCGGAAGCTGCGGGAGCAGAAGGAACTGACTCCCACCACCCCCGGTGCGCTGGTGCCGCTCAAGCAAGGATTGATCAAAAAGGCGCTGACTGAATTGGGGCCGATCAGGACGATCCACAGCCGGCGCAGTTACATCGACCCCCATGCCTACCGCAGAGGAGAACAGGACGGGAGGGATCTCAGCGTGCGCCCGGGGCTTGGCGGAGACCATGCTTTGAGGCTGACAGCTGTTTTACCAGAAAAGCGGAGTTGCAAGCTGCCGTAATGAGTGCATCGATACGAAAGGCTTTTCCGATTATTTTATGAAAATTCTGCTGACCACCCTGCACGCCAAATATGCCCACGCTTCGCTGGCGCTCCCCAGCCTGGCAGCCTGCTGCCGGGAACTGCCCGGGGTTGAACTGACGATCCGTGAACTGACGATCAATGAACCGCATGAGCAGCAGTTACGCCAGTTGATCGCGCAGCAGGCCGACCTGATCGGCTTTTCCTGCTACATCTGGAATATCGAGCGTACCTTGCGGCTGGTGTCCGATATCAAGAAAATTGCTCCCGAGACCATCATCGTGCTGGGTGGACCGGAAGTCTCCTCGAGCGTGTTTGATCTGATGCAACAGCAGCCGGCAATCGATTATGTGGTGCGGGGAGAGGGGGAAACGGTCTTTACCCGGCTGGTAAGCTCACTGCTGATGGGCGGCGCAGAACGGGAACAGATCGGCAACCTTTTCTTCCGCGATGGGGATGAGATCATTACCGGTCAGATGGGGCACGGTGAATGCCAATTGGATACGCTGGTGTCACCGTTCCAGGCTGGTCTGGTCAATTTCGACAAACCGCTGACCTATTACGAAACCTCCCGTGGCTGCCCCTTTTCCTGCGCATTCTGTCTCTCGTCGGTGGAGGGGACGGTGCGCTCCTACTCCCTGGAGCGGATCAAACGCGACCTGGCATTGTTGATGGAGCGCGCCACCCCCCAGATCAAGCTGGTGGACCGGACCTTTAATTATGACAGCCGGCGGGCCGACGAAATCTGGAGCTATATTCTCGAACATAACCGGGGGAGTCACTTTCATTTTGAAATTGCCGCCGATCTGCTGACCGATTCCAATCTGGAACTGTTGCAACAGGTGCCGGCCGACTGTTTCCGCTTTGAAATCGGGATTCAATCGTCATTTGAGGAGACACTGACCCAGGTCAATCGCACGGCTGATCTGGAGCGAATCTACGCCGCCATCCGCCGCCTGCGTGCCGAAACAGCGGTGGAACTGCATCTCGACCTGGTGGCCGGGCTGCCGGGGGAAACCTACGCCATGTTCCTCCAATCGCTGCAAACGGTGGCCGGTCTCACCCCCCACCAGATCCAGGTCGAGCCGCTCAAACTCCTGAAGGGGACGCCGATGCGGGGAATCGCCCGGCAGGAACAGTACGCCTACTCCGATTTCCCCCCCTACATGATTCTGCAGACTCCCTGGCTTTCCTATGATGAGATCGGCCGGATCGAAACCGTCGGGCGTCTGCTGGATCTGTTCCACAACAGTGGCAAGTTCGGTGCCACCCTGCGTTACCTCACTACCCGGATCCCGCTGGCAACCTTGCTGGACCGGATGGCGAACTCGGCCGACCTGCAAAAGCTGCACTCCCTTTCCACGCCGCGTCTGTTTGAATCGTTTTACCAGCTGGCGCTCCCACTGGTGACGCTCGCCGAGCGGGCAGATCTGGCTGATGCGCTCTGCTACGATTACTGCCGGACTGAAATGCCGCGCGCCGGAAAGCTCCCCTCGTTCATGGCTCCCCGTCAGGATCAGTGCGCCTGGCCGAATCGCAAGGAAATCTCCGGTCAGATCAAAATTCCCGAAAACTGCCGGGTAACCTTGTTCCGTTTTCCGTTCCGGCACGATTACCGGCAGGACGATGGTCTTGGCCAGCCGGTCGAGCTGACCATGGCCTATCTCGCGGCCCCGGCCGGCGGATTACAGGTGGTGGTATGCCCAAAGAACTGACCCACTGGATCATCGCCGATCAAGCCTGCCAGAGCTTACCAACGGAGAGCCGGCTCAAGGCGCTGCTCAACTCCCATTATTCCTGTTATCTGACCGGCGCCGTACTCCCGGACAGCTTGCTGCACCTGGTGCGGGGACGGCATGCCGTCGACGCGCTGGCGCTGGCCGATCTGTTCCATGATGCACCGGGTAACAGTTTTGCCCCGCTGGTGGCGTTGGAACAGCGTCGTAATGCTGAACTCTCCCCTGACCTGTTGGCCTGTCTGCTGGGAGTGCTTACCCATATCTGTGCCGATGTCGCCTTGCACCCCTACGTGTACGCGCAGGCGGGGACCAGCGATATTGGCCGGCATTACGCGCTTGAAACCGCCTTGGATCTCTATTTTCAACAGCAGGGGCTCATGCCGCCGATCAGGCGTTTAGGGGCTGTGCTCTCGCCGCAGGTCAGGGAAACTGCTGCCATTGCCGCAGGCGAACTGTTCGATCCGCAACGGATCCTTCCGCTGGCAGCCCAGAAACTGTCGCTGGATCTGCACGTCACCATCCAGGGGATGTATGATCACCCGGGGTGGCAATTGCTGGCGCGTCTGCTGTCGTTACTGCCGTCGACCTTTTTACGCCAGAAAAGTAAACTGTTCTACCCCCGGGGGGGCTTGGCACCCGGCGCAGTGGAGGTGGGGCAATGGAGGCATCCGGTGACCGGTGAACTGCAGCAGAGCACCCCCGATCAATTGTTGTGGTCGGCGGTGGAGCGGATAGGAGTGCTGTTCCGGGCGATCGAGGCAAGCGGTATGCGTCTGTCGGCGCTGGACACGCTGCCGGGTGAAAACCTGCTGACCGGTCTGTCTCGGCATCAGTATCGGGAGATGGGGTAGGGAGTACCGACATCCCGGCTTGACAAGCGGAGAATTGCCGCCATTATGTAACGGCATGGTGATACAGAGCAACCATGCACACTATTAGGTCTGACGAAAAGGAGATTGAAACGATGGCGGAACTCAAAGGAACCAAAACGGAGCAGAACCTCAAGGAAGCGTTTGCCGGGGAATCCCAGGCCCGTAACAAGTACACCTACTTTGCCTCGGTAGCCCGTAAGGAAGGGTATGAAAAGATTGCTGCCATCTTCCAGGAAACCGCAGACAATGAAAAGGAACATGCCAAGCTGCACTTCAACTACCTGAGCGGGATCGGAACCACCGCCGACAACCTGCGGGCAGCTGCTGCCGGTGAAACGGAAGAGTATACCGATATGTATCCGCGCATGGCACGGGAAGCTAAAGAAGAAGGGTTTGCCGAGCTCGCCTTCATGTTCGAGGCGATCGGCAAAATTGAAAAGCATCACCAGCAGCGTTACAGCGCCCTGCTGGCCGAGCTGGAAGCCGGGACGATCTTCAGCAGCACGGAGAAGGTCTCCTGGAAGTGCATGAACTGCGGTCATATCCACGAAGGAACCGAAGCGCTCAAGATCTGCCCGGTCTGCAAGCACCCCCAGGCCTATTTCGAACGGCTCTGATTCGCGGCAAAGCTCAGAACAAATCGGGCCGGAGGAAATTTCCTCCGGCCTGGTTGCTTTTTAGGGGTGGTTTTAGCTCCCCTCCTAGTTTAGGAAGGGGTGGGGGTGGTAAGATTTTAGCTTTTGACCTCTGTGCCTCTGCGTCTCTGTAGCAAAGATTAATGCACTGCGCAGGAAATACAGGGGTCAAAACAGCGGATCAGCCGCTCGGCGGCGATGGTGATCTGCTCCTCCGTTGCGTCCGGCATCCGGGCAATCAGGGCGGTCAGCGAACTCTGCATGGCAGCCTGGTTGATGGCGGTCGGGGTAACGATCTCGGCGGCAGTGCAGATCCCCTGCTGGTCGAAACAGTAGCGGTGCAGCAGCACACCGCGCGGCGCTTCAACAATTGCCACCCCTTCGCCGCTCCTGGGCACAATCGTGGGCCGCGCTTCGTTGACGATTCCGTCGCTGATCAAGGTTGCGATCAGCTCCCGTGCCTGAACCAGCGACTGCTGCAGTTCGATCGCCCGGGCCAGCAGCGCCTCGTTCAAGCTTTTGCCGGCGCTCCTGGCGTACAGGGTACAGCGCGCCATCGGTCCGACCAGGCAGTGGGGGTGGTCGCTGAAGCGGCTGACCTTGGCGTTTGTATCCGCTTGCACCTGTTCGTTGAACCAGGCCAACGCCTGTTGGGCCGGGATGGTGGCGCCGGTAGAGGTTATCAGCCGGTCACCGAACAGCGGCGGACCACCGCTGACGGCACAGGCCGGCAAAAGCGGGAGCTCGGGGAGCAGGGGAGGGAGACCGGCAACGTAGTAGACCACCCCGGCCACGTCGTCATGCAGCGCGCTCAGCCGGTCGGCCAGTTGTTCCAGCGCCGATCTTTCCGGCGCCCGTCCCATGCCGCCCGGCAGCAGGTTGAACGGGTGGATCGCCCGCCCGCCGACCGTTTCCTGGATCTGGTTACCGAGCGCCTTGATCTCCAGCCCCAGTTTGAGCTTGTGGGGGGCAACCTCGGCCAGTCCGGGGAAACCGTTGACTCCATGGTGATCGGGGAGTGCCAGGCAAAAGATATGCAGGGCATGGCTTTCAATCATCCCTCCCTGCACGGCCAGTTGCCGCAACAGTCCGGTCTGGCGCGAGACCTGTACCCCCAGCGCCTGTTCCGTTGCCATCAAGGCTGCCACCTTGTGCACCGTGGAACAGATGGAACAGATCCGGCAGGCGATATCCGCCACCTCATCGTAGCGTTTCCCCTTCAGCAGTGCCTCAAACAGGCGGGGCGATTCATGGAGCTGGAAGCGGCCATCCACCACCTTCCCCTCCCGGTGGACCAGATGCAGCGAACCGTGCCCCTCGACCCGCGTTACCAGGTTGATCTTTCTGGTGTCAGTCATGATTTCCACTCCGGGCAAAAACGGTGCAAGCGCGCCAGCACCGTCTGCCGATCATATCCCTTGTTTTGATACTGCTGCAATGCCTCGGCCAGGTTCGCCTCGGGAACCGCCCCACGGCACCCTTCACAGGCCACCCCCAGGGACGGACAGCGGGCGTTGCATCCCCCGCGGGTCAAGGGGCCGAGGCACAACTCTCCCCGTTCCATCAACAGACAGAGATTCTCGGCCATGCGGCATTCACTACAGACCGGAGCGTCCACCGCCACCGGCAGTACCCCCTGCAGCAGTCCGGCCAGCAATTTGAGCAGTTCCTCTTTTTCCGGTGGGCAGCCGGGAATGGTGGCGTCCACCGTCACCGCTGTATGCAGCGGTTGTGGCACGATCCCGCCGGAGGGGAGTAGAGCTGTGCCGTACACCTGCTGCCACAATTCTTCCCGCTCGGAGCAATTGGCCAGGGCCGGAATCCCGCCGCTGGCGGCACAGGCCCCCAGGGCGATCAGCAGCTTGCTGCGTTGGCGCAGTTCCTGGATAAACTCGATTTCCCCTGTGGTTGAAAGACACCCTTCGATCAGGGCAACATCGTACGCTCCCTCCAGTTCTGCCGGTGAACAGGCCAGGGGAAAATAGCAGAACTGGAAGCGGGGGAGTAGCAACGGCAATTCCGCCTCACAGTTCAGGAGTGTCAGCTGACAGCCGGAACAGGCGGTGAACCCTGCTATGGCAACCCGGAGTGGTTTCATGCCAGTGCTCCTTCGATCCCCTGCAGTTGGGCCAGGGAAAACACCGGACCATCGACGCAGCAGAGCAGCGTCCCGACCGCGCAATGGCCGCAGCGCCCGACACCGCAGTGCATCTGGCGTTCCAGGGAAAGATCAATCCGTTGATCGGCGAGTCTCTGCCGTTGCAAGGCTGCCACCAGGGCGGGATAGGCGGCCGGAGGGGCGCAGAGGGCGGCAGAGGTGCGTTCCGGCTGCAATACCAGATCCTCCAGCAGTGCCGGAAGCAGGGCGGTCCGGCTGGCGGGTAATCCGGCCGGAGCTGCCCCTGGCCGGTCGACCCCCAGCAGCAGCTTCACATCCCCCTGTGCCACCAGCTGGCGCAGTTCATCCACAAACAGAAACAGTTCCGGTTGCCGGGCGCCATACAGCAGGGTGATCTCTCCCCAGCGCTGCCGTTGCTGGAGCAGCGCCCGCAGCAGGGACCGGATCGGCGCCAATCCCAAGCCACCGGCAATCAGCAGCAGATCATCCCCGGCATAGTGCTCAAGCGGAAAGCCGTTGCCAAACGGTCCGCGCACTCCCAGTTCCTCTCCCACCGCCATGTTGCGCAGCGCGTTGGTGACCCGCCCCACATGGCGCAGACAGAGTTCAATGCTTCCGTCATGGGAGGGGACGCCGCAGTAGGAGATTGGGATTTCGCCAATGCCGGGGAGCGAGAGCTGCAGAAACTGGCCGGGGAGAAAGATCAGCGGATTGTGACCGCTCCGGTCGTTAATTGCTGCTGCAGGACAGGTCAGGGTATAGAGCGAGGTGTCGGCAGTCAAACTGCTGATGCTGGTGATGGTGGCTGTCAGGGGGATCTGGGCGTTCATGTCCGTTTTCCCTTCATGAATTCCGCCAGCGGGCGCAGGTCGATGCCGCTCGGGCAGTTGCTCAGGCAGCGTCCGCAACCGACGCAGGAGGGGATATCGTGGAGCGGCCCGAACCCCCGGTATTTGTGCTGATAGCGGTAGCGGAAGCGCTGGGCGCGGTTTTTCTGGAAATAGAAGCCGCCTGCCACCCGGCTGTGGTTCTGGTAGAGGCAATTGTCCCAGCTGCGCACCCGCTCGGCCGTACACCCCTCGACACCGCTGCATTCCAGGACATCAAAGCAGTAGCAGGTCGGACAGCAGATGGAACAGGCGCCACATCCCAGACAGCGATCAGCCAGTTCCTGCCACTGGGGGAGGGTTGGGTCGGGCTCGGGATACTGATCGGGACGTTGCTGCTGGCCGAAATAATCGAGGCTTCCCGGCGGCGGCTGAACATCGCGGGGTTCCACGATCTCCTGCAACAGCTCCAGCAGTTGCGAACCGCGCCGGGAGTGGACAGTCACCAGCCAGCCGTCACCCAGGTCATGCATGAAGAGATCGCACGTGGCGGGCAATGAGGTCTTGATGTTTTGGCAGCTGCACTGCTGGTCAGGGATACACGAGCTGCCGATCAGGGTCAGGGCGTTCCGCCGCAGCGAGTAGAGATGATCCGGCGCATCCCCCAGAAACATGCGGTCCAGGTAGGAGATCCCGGCCAGATCGCAGGGATGAACTCCCAACAACAGCAGCGGGGTTATCTGCGGTTCCGGCTGGTGATACTGGCCATCCGTCTGATAGGTCAGGCAGGTTTCACGGGGGCGCAACAGGTATTTTTTGGGGGGGAGCAGGGTGCGGAGAGCGGCGAGATCGAGTGCCTGCAGTGAGGTTAACGGGGCAAAACGCAGCACACCGTCATCGCCGCGCATCGGGGCGTGCACTTCACCCTGTTGCTGTAGCAGTTCTACCAGGCGATCCAGGGAATGGTATGCAATGTACGCTGCCATGGTAATCCTCGCTCTCGGTAACTATTCCTACCTGATTGAGTATAGCACAGGAGGGCAGAGGGGCAAATCAACGCTTGAAAAAACATCTGCCACAGAGTCGCAGAGGGGCAGGGATGACGATCACAGCCCGGCATAAACTTTTCAGGGGGATCGTGTTCACTACGTGACTAACCGTGAGTTTCCTCTACCCGCCCCTGGTCGATGGCCACGAACTTGCCGCCCCACAAGGCACAACCGGCGGCGATCAGCACTGCCAGCGGAGCCAGCAGCAACCCTTTTTGCAGTCCGGCTGTATCGGAAAGTGCGCCGATGATCGCTGGTGAAATGGCATCACCGAGTGCATGGATCACAAAAATATTGAGTGCAAAGCCGAGGGCGCGTCGTTGGGGCGCCACCACATTGATCAGGACCGTGTTGAGTGGGCCGGTGTTGAGAAACAGGCAGAGTTCGGCGGCAAAGATGGCCACCAGGCAGAGCTTGAGCGAACCGGCCAGAATTGCCACGGCGGTCAACGGCGCTCCCAGCAGGAAACCGGCGGCAGAAACGTACAGGTAGCCGGCCGGGTTGACCCGTTGCCAGCGGTCGCCGAGCCAGCCACCTCCCAGGGTTCCGCCGATCCCTGCCACCACGGTGATGGCGCCGAACAGGGTGTTCCCGCGCGCCACATCCAGCGCGTAGGTACGGTGGAGGAACGATGGCACCCACTGTGCCAGCCCCCCCAGGGCAAAGGTCATGGCAGCCATGGCCAGGGTGGCGTAGAGGTAGGTTTTGTTGTTCAGGAAGGTCATCCCCTCCTGTTTCAGGGTATTCCAGCAGAGAGCCGGTCGTACGGTGGCGTTGGCGGTGGTGTGCGGCTCTTTCAGCAGCGCCAGGGGGAACGTCAGCAGCAGTCCGGGGAGTCCGACCATCAGGAAGGCCTTCTGCCAGCCGAAGTGCTGCCCCAGTGTCCCCCCCAGGACATAGCCGAGGGCACTGCCGACCGGAATTGCCAGAAAAAAGATCGAGAGTGTGCGTCCCCGTTGCTCACGGGGGGTGCAATCGGCCACCAGTCCGGGAGAGACCGTGCCGAAACTTGCCTCACCGATGCCGACCAGGGAGCGGGCGGCCAGCAGCCAGCGGTACGATCCGGCCATGCCCGAGAGGATGGTGGCCATGCTCCAGACCAGCAGCCCGGCACTGGCCAGGCGGGGACGGTGGGTGCGGTCGCCGATCCAGCCGAACAGCGGCGCGGTCAGCATGTAACAGAGCATGAAGGCGCTGCCGAGCAGACCGAGCGAGGTGTCGGAAAGCTGCAGGTCAGCCTTGATCAGCGGAAAAACGGCGTACAGCGCCTGGCGATCGACGTAATTCAACAGGTTGACCGTCAGGAGCAGCGCCAGGATCGAGCGGGGGCGGGTAAGGTGGAGTAGGGACATGATTAACCGTTGCTGACTGTGACGCGGGATGGAATCTGGCGCAGCAGCAGAGTGGATTTGGGATACTGTTGTTCAAACATGGTAATTCGGTCAGGCATAGACCGAGATGGCGTGGGATCGGTTGCCGGATGCGGTTTTGAGGGATCGTATGGCCGGCGCTGTTCCGGTGGTGGACGGTTGCTCGGCAGATGTCTGCTCGGTTGCAGCCCCGGACGATTCCTGGACTTTGCCGGTCGGAGTCTGAGGTTGTGTGGCGGAGGTGGATGACATGTCACTGCGGGCTTTCTGCTGCAGTGTCGCTGCCTGGGCAGCCACGGCCCGATCCTGTGGTGATGGGTCGGCTGGCGCCAGTGCGGCCCGGATCACCTGCTGCATGCGGCTGACCGTTTCCTGAGGGGTCTTGCCGGCAGAAATCTGGATCGGTACTTCACCGCCGGTGACGTAGTTCTTGCCATCCGGACCACGGGTGTAGCTGTAGGAAATCGGGCCGGTCATGGTTCCGCCGGCAGATTTGTGAGCTGCCTCGTGCGCCTTGACTTTTTCTTCGGTTGATTTCAAGCTGGCAATTTCAGTTTGTTGTTGCGGATCCTCGTTTTTTTGCGTGTCGGCTGTGGCACCACTGGTTAGCGCGGGTGTGGTACCGTTTTTAGCCTCCTGCTCCGCTACCTTGGGGACCGTTGCCGGGGTAGCCGTTTCGCCGGAGTGGCGGCCACTAATCGGAGCCGTTTGACCATTGGCGTCATAGGGTTGAAAATCGTTCAGGGTCTGATCGCCAGGTTGAATGCCGAGTTGCGGTTGATCGCTTGCGGACGCAGCTAGAGCGGGAGGCAGCTGGGATGCTGTTGGGGTGACGTTGAGCTTGTCGTTCAGCGCCGGCTTTTGAAATCCGCTGCCGGCAGTCACCGAAACGGTGTATGGAATATCTGTTGTAATCATGTGATAAGTATACCGAATCCGCGTCAGAAAGAACAAACTTTTTTGCCGTCATGCTGCTCCGGCGCCACCCAATCAACCGCAATCATCGACACCTGTTTCCCCAGCTCCACCAACAGTTGTTCCATGTCATCCTCAAAGCCGGGCATGATGGCGATACGGATGATCCCCCCCTTGTTGTCCACCGTGCTCATGACATTCATCCCTTCATACGCTTCCAGGATGAATTTGAGGAAGACCATGTCGCGGTGCTGCACCTGGAAGTAGCGGCAGATCATGGGATCGGCTCTCCCTGCAGTGCCACCTGGCCGGCCCGGCCGGGGATCTCTCCCATGCTTAGCTCGCAGGCGGGAATTTCGGATAGCTGTTGTGCCGCCTCTGCCAGGGTGATGCAGCGGATTCCGGCCGATTGCAGCCGTTCCAGCAGCCGCCGGAAGGATGGGCGGATGGCGCCCCCCTCCAGCTCGGCATGGATGGTCAGGACATTCAACCCCGGTTTCATCCGGTCAAAATAAAATTGATCGATGTTGTCGGGGGTGATGCCGTTTTCACCGAGGATTTCATCGGCGGTCGGCAGGGTGGAGGGGATCTGTAAGGTTCGGAAACGGCGGCCATTCATGACCGGGTAAAAGGGGTATTCGCCGCGGCCGTCGCTACAGTAACAGAGTGACAGGGCGTCCTGCACTTCCAGCGAATCGGGGGTCACGGTCCAGCCGGGCGCGGCAGTGGTAACAGCCCGGTGTCCCAGAATCTCCTGAAACAGGGCGCTCGCCTTCCCCAGTTCCATGGCGGTGGTCTGCTTGGGAAACCAGGGGAGGTAATCGTGCCATTTGACATGATCCCAGCAATGGATACCGGCCTCATGCCCCTGGCGTTCGGTTTCACGCAGCACTTCCGGGAACGATTCGGCAATCATCGGGGCCGGCAGCAGGGTGCCGTAGAGCATGGTTTTGATGCCGTAGGCCGAGGGTGCCTTGGTGCGCAGCATTTTCTTCAGAAAACCGGGACGGGTAAAGATCCGCCGGATCGCCTTGCCGGAATTGTCCGGTCCCATGGAAAAATAGAAGGTTGCCCTGGCGTTGAACCGCGCCATGTCAGCCAGCAGATTCGGTACCCCGTCCCGTGTTCCGGCGTAGGTATCCACATCAACTTTGAGCGCTACGATGGTTTCGTTTGTCACTTAGATCTTCCCGAGAAAAATCAGCAGCAGAAACATGCCGTAAAACAGGCCGCCCACCAGCAAGGTGCCGGGGGTCAGGTGTTTTTTCCAGCGGATCTGCAGGTAGGCCGCGCCGACCGAGGCAAAGGTGAGGGCGACTGTCAGCAGGGCGGCGGTGTTGAGTTGCCAGTCGGTCATCATGATGCCGATGGCGGTAATCATGGAGCCCTGGAACACCATGGCGCCGGTGACGTTGCCGATCGCCAGGGTGTCCTTACCCTTGCCGATCCAGATCACGCTGTTGAACTTCTCCGGCAGCTCGGTGGCGATCGGGGCGATGATCATGGCCAGGATCATGGGTGAAATCCCCATGGCGAGCGAGATGATCTGTACTTTCTCCACAAAAATATAGGAACCCCACACGATCAGCAGCAGCGAACTGAACACCTGGAAGCCGATGATCATCATGGCCGGATCATGGGATTTGGGGGCAAAATAGCACGGATCGATTTCCGACTCTTCGATTTCGTGTTCTTCCGGTTCGCCGCCCCCCCTGAGGGTTTTGAGCACGTAACCGCCGTAGGCCAGCACCAGGGTGATGGCGATAAAGGTCTTGATGACCGGATGCCCGCCAAGGAAGCTGGCAGCAATGGCGATGGCGTACAGGATCATAAAATATTCCATGTCGCGCCGCATGACGACCGTATCAACCCGCATGACCGGGTAGTCGTCCCGTTTTTTACGATTGAGCATGACCGCCACGCCGCTGATGAACAGTGCCAGGGTGCCGAGCATGAACGGTGCGCCGATGATGGCGCCGACCCCGATGGCGTGGCCGCTGCCGCCTGTTCCGAACAGGATGGCGACAATTGGCACCAGTGTCTCCGGCAGTGCTGTTCCGACCGCAGCAAAGATGCTCCCCACCGCTCCGTCCGACATTTTCATTTTCTTGCCGAACCATTCCAGGCCATTGGTGAATACGGTGGCGCCGAGCAGGATGATCCCCAGGGCAACCAGTAAAAGAATCCAGTTAATCATTACATCTCCACTCTGGTGACAACTCCCTGCAGCTTGGCTGCCGGGAGTTTCAATAAATTGCGGTTGTTCTTATATCCCATGCTGTCACAGCTGTCGAGGGTTTAGGGACAAAATCTTGATACCTTGGGCACCTCTTGCAAACAAAAAATGGGCGGCATCGCTGCCGCCCACACCTTATACCTGATTTGATCCCGTAATTCCATGGGGTGTGTTACATCTCCACCCTGGTCACCACTCCCTGCAGCTTGGCGGCTGGCAGGCGGTTGAACTGCACAAAATTGGGGGTCTGGCGCTTGATGGTGGAGAAAAACTGCCAGATCGGATTCTCGGTCGAGATGTCCTCTATGCCGTAGAAGATCACTTTCTCCTGAATGCCGTTTTCCTTCAGGATGCTTTCGATATCCAGGATCTCCATGTAGCCGACCTGGATCTCGATGGCGTCCATGCCGGTGGTCAGCCCGCTGGTCAGCTTGGTTTCCAGGCCGTACGGCTCGTCGGTACGCACGATGGAAATCAGTACATTCCGTTCGTAAATGATATTGCTGCGGATGATGCAGTGCACCAGGTAGGGGGGGATCACGTTCCACTCCTTGACAAAGAACAGGGCTGTGCCCGGGATGTTCTTGTCCTTGGCGTAGATTTGACCGTAGGCCAGCTCGAAGGTGTCAAAATCCAACGGTTTCAGAGCCCGGTAAAGGGCGCGCTGACCGTTGGTCCATACTAGGATGGTGATGAATGGGATAGCAGCCAGCACCAGTGACCAGTAGCCGCCGTGGGGGAACTTGTTCAGGTTGGCGATCAAAAAGGCAAAGTCGAGCAGCGTGACCAGTACGGCGATCGGAACCTTCCACTTCTTGGTGGTGTGGGCGTAGATCATGGTCATCATGATGCCGGTGATAGTCATGGTTCCGGTGACTGCCAGGCCGTAGGCGGCTGCCAGATGCTCGGAGCTTTTGAAGACGATCATGATGATGATCACCATTACCAGCAGTCCCCAGTTGACCGAGCTGATGTAGATCTGCGACTTGAGGTGAGTGGAGGTGTAATCTACTTTCAAGAGCGGCAGGATGCGGGTGGTGATCCCCTGGTAGACGATGGAGAATACCCCGCTGATCAAGGCCTGGGAAGCGATCACGGTGGCGACTACGGTCAGGAGCAGAAAGGGGATGTAGAGCAGGGCAGCTTCGTTGCGTACCATGCCGAACAGGATGTTCTTGGCGTCCGGATGAGTAATGATGTAGGCCCCCTGGCCGAGATAGTTGACCACCAGGGCGGCGAAGACGAAGTACCAGGCGCGCACGATCGGCTTGCGTCCCAGGTGCCCCATGTCGGCGTAGAGCGCTTCACCGCCGGTGGCGCAGAGTATGACTTCCGAAAGGACAAAGAAGCCGGCCAGGCCGTTGTCGTACAGGAAGCGGGCGGCATACCAGGGGGAGAGCGCCTTGAAAATCACCGGATGGTCGGCAATCGAGATAGCACCGGAGATGGTCAGCGCCAGGAACCAGACCACCATGATCGGTCCGAAGGCGGTGGCGACCTTGTCGGTCCCCTTGTTCTGGAAAACGAACAGCCCCACGGCAATGATGGCGGCGATCAGGATCAGTATCCCCTGTGAGGTCTGTTCCAGGGCGGGGATCAGCACCAAGCCTTCCACTGCCGAGAGGATCGAGATGGCCGGGGTGATGACGCCGTCACCGATCAACAGGCAGATGCCGACGTAGGAGAGGAAGGTCACAAACGCCAGCTTGCGTCCCGGTTTGAGCATGCGCACCAGGATCTCGCGCAGCACGATCGTGCCACCTTCTCCCTTGCGTCCCAGGCTCATGGCCAACCAGGCGTATTCCACCATGACCAGGGTGACCAGGGTCCAGACGATCAGGGAAATGATGCCGTAAATGCTCTGTTGTGATGGTTTGGTGAGGGTAACGATAACGGTCAGGGTGTAGATCGGGCTGGTGCCGATGTCGCCGAATACCAGCCCCAGGGCCTTGACGATGCCGCCCCAGTAGGAACCTGCGTGATGTTTCTGCATGGATGTAACCTCCTGCACTCGTGTGTACAGGCTGACCCGCGGAACCGGAATAGGAAAAGCCGCCGACATGAACCGGCGGCGATATATCCGCTGTCTAGCCCTTCCTGGATGCCTACGAGGTTAGCTGACGGGCTCGGGATTGGAAGTTCCCTTTCCGGCGTTGCTGCCGGAATACGCCCCTGTTGACTGGGTCCCCCGTATTCGCCTTGGTGGGCGAATCTCGGCTGCTGTGTGGAGCGGTTATACGCTTTCCAGTATGGCTGTCAAGCGATTATTACGTTTATCCGTAGCTCTGTTGCACTGTTGAAACAACTAGATGACAACACACGGTGTATTTGGTATACAAACCTGTCTGTTCATCACTTTGAAATTGAGGAGGCAGTGCAATGGGAACTGTTGATACAGCAAAAATCCGTAACCTTGGTATTGTGGCGCACGGTGGCGCAGGCAAGACATCGCTGGCAGAAGCAATTCTTTTTGATACCGGTATGATTGACCGTCTCGGCAAGGTTGACGATGGTACGTCGACCATGGATTTTGAACCGGAAGAGATCAAACGCAAGATTTCCATTACCTCATCTCTTGATCACTGTGTCTGGAACGACCATTCGATTCATTTTGTCGATACCCCCGGTTATGGCAATTTCATTGCCGATACCCGGGCCTGTATGCGGGCACTGGATGGCGCGGTGATTATTCTTTCCGCCATTTCCGGTGTCAAGGCGCAGACCGAGGAGATCTGGAGCTGGGCCAATGAATTCGAGATCCCCCGCATCGCCTTTGTGAACAAGATGGACCGGGAGCGCGCCAGCTTCCTGCGCGCCATCGATGATATGGAAAAATCGTTGGGAGCGCGTGGCGTGGCGATTCAGATGCCGCTCGGCGCGGAAGCCGATTTTGAAGGGGTGGTCGATCTGATTACCATGCAGGCCCATCGCTATGCCAAGGATGGTTCCGGCGCATGTACGGTTGGCGATATTCCGGCCGAATATCTGGACGAAGCAGGACGCTTGCGCGAGCAGATGGTCGAGGTGGTGGCCGAGGCGTACGATGCCCTGACGGAAAAATATCTGGAGAATGGCGAACTGACCCAGGATGAAATTCTGGATGGCTTGCGGGTCGGCACCATGCGCAACACCTTTACGGCGGTGCTGTGTGGTTCCGCCACCACCAATATCGGTGTCAAGCAGTTGCTGGATGCGGTTTGCAGCTATCTTCCCTCTCCCCTGGACCGTACCCGTGCGGTCGGTACCAATCCGAAAACCGAGGAAATCGTCGAGCGGGGCGCCGATGAGGCGGAGCCGTTCTCGGCGCTGGTGTTCAAAACCACCTCCGATCCCTATACCGGCAAGATCACGATTTTCCGGGTCTATTCCGGCGTGCTCAACTCCGATTCCACGATCTGGAACTCCACCAAAGGGGTGGAAGAGCGGATCGGGCAGATTTACGAGTTGGAAGGTAAAAAACAACACCCGATCAAACAGGCGGTGGCCGGTGATATTGTGGCAGTAGCCAAGCTGAAGGAAACGGTTACCGGCGATACGCTCTGCGATCCTGCCAAGCCGATTGTCTATGAAGCTGCCAAACAGCTGTTGCCGGTAATCTCCTATGCCATCGAACCGAAAACCAAGGCCGATGAGGATAAGATCCACAACGCCCTGCATCGCATGATCGAGGAAGAACCAACCCTGGAGTCGCACCGCGACAGCCAGACCAAGGAATTTATCATCTCCGGTATGGGGCAGGTGCACCTGGAGGTGATCGTGGAAAAACTGAAGCGCAAGTTCGGTGTGGAGGTGCTGCTGAAAACACCGAAGGTTCCCTATCTGGAGACGATTCGCGGCAGTGCCAAGGTTCAGGGGAAATACAAGAAGCAGTCGGGCGGTCGTGGTCAGTACGGTGATTGCTGGATTGAGATGAGCCCCACCTGCCGTGGCGAAGGGTATGTTTTCGACGACAAGATTGTCGGTGGTGTCATCCCGCGCCAGTATATCCCGGCGGTGGACAAGGGGATCCAGGATGCTTCGCTGGAAGGCTTTCTGGCGGGATACCCGGTGGTTGATTTCAGGGTAGCCTTGTACGATGGCTCCTTTCATACGGTTGATTCGTCGGAGATGGCGTTCAAGGTGGCCGGTTCCATGGCATTCAAAAAGGCAATGGAGATGTGCAAGCCGGTCCTGCTGGAGCCGGTGGTGAATCTGAAGGTCACGGTTCCTGATGAAAATATGGGGGATGTGATTGGCGATCTCAATTCGCGGCGCGGCAAGGTGGTTGGGGTTGAACCGAAGGCCAATTCCCAGATTATCCGCGCGGTGGTGCCGATGTCGGAAATACTCGCCTACTCCAATGATCTGAAATCCATGACCAGCGACCGGGGACTGTTCAGTACCGAGTTCTCCCATTACGAAGAAATGCCGAATCATCTGTCTCAAAAAGTCATCGCCGAAGCCCAGGCGGGAAAATAAAGCATTAGGAGATCAAGCAATGGATTTCAAGTTCAGTAAAGGTTCTGAGCAGCACGATGCTGGTGATCAACAGGACTCCAAAAAAAGTCAGAGTGCCAAGCTGGTTTTGTTGGTGATTCTGCTGGGTGGTTTTGGCTATGTTTACTTTTTTACCGGCCTGATCAAACCACAACAGGAACCGCCTCCGGTTGCTCCCCCACCGCAACAGGTGGTTAAAAAACCGCTCCCTCCCCGTGATGGAACGGCTGCTCCGGCAGAAACGGCGGTCAAGGCGGATACGGCGGCCAAAGCAGCTGCACCGGTCAAGAACGAGGCGCCGAAAACTGCTGCCGTTCCTGCTGCCCCCGCTGCAAAAACCGCCGCCACAGTTCCTGCTCCCAAGCCGGTTGCTGCTGCCAAGCCTGCTCCTGCCGCTGCAGTTCCCAAGGTGGAAGCGCCGAAGCCGGTCGAGAAAAAAGCAGCTGAAAAGAAACCGGCGCTTGCTGCCGTCAAGGCGCCGGATGCGAAAAAAACCGCAGCTACCGCTCCAGTTGCTGCTGCGGTTAGCGACAAGGGTGGCGCTGCCAAAGCTGCTGATGCTAAAGCACCGGCAGCTTCGAAAGCGAAGAAACCGGCAGTTGCCAGGAGTGTTGACAAGCCGGAACCGAATGCCAAGCCGGCCTCAAACGGACCGTGGCAACTGGTGGTGGGAAATTACGTGCTGGAGGAAGCGCTGGCAACCGACCTGGTAAAGGTTCGCAAGGCCGGCCTGGAAGCGAATGTGCAATCGGCCGGACGTAAAAAGGCTGCCATGAATCGTTTGCAGGTGGCGGAATTCGGTAACCGAACCGCTGCCCAGGCAGAACTGGAAAAACTGAAAAAGTATACCTCCGATGGTTTTGTGATTGACCATGGCGGTAAATTTGTCGTCTATGCCGGTTCCTATCTGCTGGATGCCCGCGCTGCTTCGGAAAGAGAACGCCTGGCTGCTGCCGGGTATCGTCTGACATTGAAACATGTCGAGGTCGCTCTGCCGAGCAGACTCCTGACTGCCGGTAGCTTTACGGACAAGAAAACAGCCGATGCGGCCCTCAAAAAACTGAAGAGCGCCGGCCTGACCGCCACGCTGAAACAGCAGTAACATCAATGGCAGAAAAAATTACCTTGAGTATATCTCCGGCAGTCGCGGGGTATGTCCGGCGCGGTGTCGGAGTGGAAGAAAAGCGTCGCGGACTTGCCGCAGCAGCGGCGCTCTCCCCCCACGATCAGTTGATGCTGTTGTTTTGCCTGGTGAATGACCCTGATCCCGGCATTAAAGAGTCTGCCCGTACGCTCTTCCTGGCGCTTCCCGATGAAATTCTCTGTTCATACCTCCGTTCCTCCGCTGTTCAGCCGGGGGTGCGGGATCTGATTGTCCGGGTGCATGGCGCGCGCCCGGCGGTTGCTGCTGTTATTGTTGCTGAAGAATCTCCCCTGATTGATGAAACGGCACTCTCTGAGTCAGACCTTGACGTGCTGACCGCTGAATTCCTGGCAGAGACGCCGCTGCAGGAAGAGCTGACGGATGATGAGGATGAACTGGAGCCGGTCAACGAAGCAGCTGAAGAGTTTCAGAGTAAATACCGCATGGCGCAGGTGATGGGGATCGGTGAAAAAATCAAGATGGCCCTGACCGGCGACAAAGAGTGGCGTTCATTGCTGATCAAGGATGCCAACAAGCTGGTCTCCGGGGGAGTGGTCAAGAACCCGCGTATTACGGATGGGGAAATTCTGACGATCCTCAAGGTCGGTGTGCAGAATGATGAGATTGTTCGTATTATCTGCGCCAACAAAGAGTGGGTTAAAAACTACAAAATCCGCAAGGCTTTGATCGACTGTCCCAAAACACCGCTTCCCAATGCGTTGCGCTATCTGGCATCGCTTGATGTCAAGGATCTGGCCGGTTATGCCAAAAGTAAAAATATCTCGTCGGTCCTTTCAACCCAGGCCAAACGCATGTTGCTGGCCAAAAAACGATAACTATCTACAAGTCAGGAGTGCGGATGGCAATCATCAATAAAGCCAAACGTGAGATTAATGCCAAGATTGTGTATTACGGAACAGCGGGGTCGGGGAAATCAACCTCCATGCGCTATCTGTACGAACGTCTGAAACCGTCGTTACGGGGCGAATTCAAAACCATGACAACTGCCGGTAATTTGCTGCAGTTCTTCGATTTCACTCCCTTTGAAACCCCCTTGTTTGGCGGATTCCGGGTTCGTTTTCATGTCTACACCTTGTCGGGGGAGGTTACCAATCCGGCGGCCTGGAAAATGACACTTAAGGGGGCTGACGGTGTTATCCTGACCGCTTCCGATGCCGTGCATCAGTTGATGCCGGAACAGGAGTCTATCGCACGCTTGCGTAATTTTATCGGTGGCTATGGGTTGAGTCTGAATGATATGCCGGTGGTGCTGCAGATCAGCCAGCATGAAAACGGATATGCGGCTGATGAACTGTGTCAGTCGCTTGGCATGGGGGGGATTCCGGTCTGCCCGGCCAAACCGTCAGTTGGGGAAGGGGTGCTGGAAGCGCTGGCCCGGATCTCTCCGGCAATCATGGCCCGCATCAGTGCCGATCCGAGCTTGTCCGAGGGTCTCCCTTTGCCGGGGGATGCGCCTGTTTCTGCCGCGCCGGAAATTGCTGCAGCCATCCCCCAACCGCAGGAAGCGGAGCTTGCACTGCCGGTTGCGGCTGAAATGGTAGCAATTGAACAGCCGCAGCCGGTTCAGGTTTTCGCTCGGGAAGAGCAGCGGGGAGATGGGGCGGCGGTTGTGCCGCTGGTGACCATGGGAGAACCGCAGGTTGACTCTGATGGCCGTCTGCGCCTGCCGTTGCAGATTGCCGCCGGGGGAGCGGTCCGTCGTTTAATGTTGTCAATTTCCCTGGTTGAGGAGTAAGCGGCATGTCACCGGCTGACTTCGATCTTTCCATGGCAGGGCGGTTGCTGCTGGCATCATTCTGTGGCGGCCTGATCGGGCTGGAACGTGAGATCCATGGACGTCCGGCCGGTTTTCGCACCCATTTGCTGGTCTCCCTCGGTTCAGCCCTGTTTGTGATTGTTTCCATCAGTTTCTATCGCCTGTATGGAAATTTCAGCGGTAGCGGCGTGGTTGGTGTTGATCCGGGACGGGTCGCTGCCCAGGTCGTTACCGGGATCGGGTTTCTGGGCGCAGGAGCGATCATGCGCGAACGGGGCTCAATCCGTGGGCTGACCACGGCGGCCTGTTTGTGGGTAGCGGCGGCGGTGGGGGTGGCCTGCGGACTGGGGCTGTTTGTGCTGGCATCCTTTGTGACGGCCATTTCCCTGATCAGTCTGATTGCGCTCAAAAAAATCGAGGGGCAGCTTTCCCATGATCACTATGCCATGTTGCTGGTGAGCAGCCGTGATGTTCCGGGACAGCTGGAGCGTGTGTCCGAGATTGTCTCGTCGTGCGGTATGACCATGGCTGCGGTCGGCATGGAGCGCCGTCCGGTTTCCGGTGAACTGTTGTACGAGTTGCAGGTGAAAATGCGAGGTAAAGAGCTGGGGTGCGGCATGCTTGAAAGGGTGGCTGAACTGGAGGGGATCAAGGAAGTCAGTCTCAAATTGTCCGCCTCGGTATAGTTTTGCTAGCGATCACGCTCTCCGCGATTGCCGCTGCGATGTGACATCGGCCCGCGGGGAAACAGGCGGGGAACTAAAAACGGTACGGCTTGTTGGTAGGCATGGTAGGCGTCACCAAATTGGGCCAGCAGACGCTGCTCTTCGACCAGGGCGCCGATCACGAAGTACATCAGGGAACAGGCAATCAACAGTCCCCACTGCAAGGTCATGACCGGGTTCAATACCATGAACAACAGTGAAAAAAAGTATAACGGATGTCGTACCCGGCCATACCAACCACTGGAAATCAGTCGAGGTGGTGACGGGTTATGATGGAGTTGCCGGAATCCGAGAAAATCCGCCAGGTCGGTTTGACGAAGCGATTGCAGGAGCAGTGCCGCCACCACCAGTTGGGCGGCATACAGGAGCAGGCTCCAGGCACCTGGCACAAAGTAAAGTACGGCCGAGTTGTGTCGGTCAGCCATGACGTAGCAGAACAGCAGCAGGGAGAGCAGATTATAGGCCAACCGATACCACCGCGGCTGTTCCCCCCGCTTGTTTGCCAGCAGTTGTTTGAACCGTCTGGCGGCAAACAGCGAATGAAAAATGGCAAAGCAGGCAAAACGCAGTATGAAGTGCAAATAGTCTGGCAAGGGAGATACTCCATAACAAGGGTGGGAACGCTGGTTACGGTAGCATTACCTGCTTGTTTACGCAAACACAACGTGCTATAACCACGTAGTTATTTGTATCTGATTTGGAGGATGATAGATGGCAATTATCACAGTTTCACGTGAGATGGGAACCGGCGCATATCACATCGCCGAAGATATTGCGCAAAAGTTGAAATACACTTTGGTTGATGGAAGTTGTATTGCGTCGGTTGCTTCCAAATACGGGCTCTCGCCTGAAATCCTGCAACTGGTTGATGAAAAACCTCCCTCCTATATCACTGCCGAGGATCGTAAGCGTGCTGCTGCGCTCAATACCGTTGAACAGATTATTCTCGATTTTGCCCGCAAGGGGAATGTGGTAATTTACGGGCGTGGTGGCCAGGATCTGCTGGTCGGGTGCAAAAATATGCTGCGCCTTCGTTTTATTGCTGATTTTGATGAGCGGGTCGAGCGTTTTGCCGAACGGGAATGGATTGATCCTGACATGGCGGCCTCCCTGATTCGTCGCAGCGACCATCAGCGTGGTGGCTTTATTCATTTCTATTTCGATCGTGACTGGCACGATCCGCTGGAATACGACCTGACTTTTAATACCTCACGCCTTTCCAACGATGCCATGGTGGATACGATCATATCGGCAGTCAAGGATCCGGCGTTGAAAGATCCGGAAAAACAGTACATCGAGCTGATTGATAACATGCTGCTGGTCAAGAGGATTGAAACCGCACTGCTTAATGCGAGCGAACTTGATTATCGCCCCTTTACCATCAAGGCCAATAAGGGCGATGTCGAAGTAAGTGGCTATATTGCTTCTGAAAATGAGAAGAAAGCAGCACTCAAGATTGTGGCGGCGGTCAAAGGGGTCAAGGCGTTGTCGGAGGATATTCAGGTTATCAATTACAAGGCGTATAAAGACAAAAACTGAGAACTGCTAGAGTGGCCTTTGTGCCAAAGCAGCATACAGAGGGGCGAGCAGGGATGTGTTAAAACGCATGCCTCCTCGCCCCTTTCCCATTTCGAGCCCCTCTTCAATGCCGTGAAAATCGGAACCGGCGGTGCTGATGATTCCCAGGCTGAGCGCCAAACGGCGGAGGCGCTCCTGCTCATCGAGTTGGGCAAGATTGTTGTGTACCTCGATTCCTGCCAAACCGAGCTCAACCAGCTCCCGAATAATCTTTTCCAGTTCCTGGCGGTCGGATGTAATCGAGGTGGGGTGCGCCAGCACGGCGCAGCCGCCAACTTCTCTGATCATTGCCATGGCGTCAACAATCGGCCAGTAGAATTTGGGAACATTGCACGGTTTCAGATAACGGCGAAACGCGTCTTCCACCGAAGATACGTAACGTTTTTCCAGCAGGGCCCGGGCAATGTGTGGCCTGCCGATGGTGTCGCGGGCGTAGCTGAGCACCTGGGAAAGGAGTAGCGGTGCCCGTCCTTCGTTGATCAACCTCTGATTTACCCGTTCCAGGATTACCTGATTGCGATGTTCCCGTTGTTGGCGAAAACTGTTCAACCGCTCAATCAGACGGTCATTGTTGTAATCAATGCCGTAACCGAGCAGATGGACATCCTGCCAACTCCCGTATTCAACCGACAGTTCAACCGCCGGGATGATTGAAACCCCCAGTTGTTCTCCCGTGACGATCGCCTCCCCAATTCCACCCACGGTATCATGGTCAGCCAGGGCGATGGTGGCAATCTGCAGCCGCTTTGCCCGTTCCACCAGTTCGCTGGGGGAAAGAACGCCATCGGAGTAGCTGGAATGGATATGAAGGTCGATGTAGCTGGTTGTCATGGCTGGTATGTCCCGGATACAGGTGGCATTGTGGTGTCGTTTTACAGGATGATCTGCTGGAAATCTTCGTTGCAGACCAGTTTTTCGAGCGTGTCCAGCAGGTGTGGAGCAAAAGCGCCTTGCATTTCATACCGCATGATCTGGACAGCAATATGCGGCGCCATGGTCTTGTTGCCGTTCCTGTCGGTGGTGAGCGCGCAGAACACATCTGCAACCCCGGTAACCTGAGCGCTACGAGGGATATCCATGCTAGTCAGCTTGAGAGGGTAACCGCTGCCGTTGCATCGTTCGTGATGGAGCCTGACAATCGACAGCGATACGGGAGAGAGGCACCCTTTCTGTTGTAAATAGACATATCCGTCCTCCGGGTGCCGCTTCAGGATCTCAATTTCGCCATCACTCAGACGGCCATTTTTGTTCAGTATTTCCTGGGGGACGAAGATCTTGCCGAAGTCATGCAGAATGGCGCCAGCGCCAACATCAAGCATCTCGTCATGTGAAAGTGTATAGGCCTCGGAATGCATCAGCAGCGTGAGTGACGCCACCTGTAGTGAATGCACAAAGGTGTGATAATTGTGCGACATCACGCATTCCAGTGAACTGATCGCATCGGGGTTTTCCGAAATGTACAGCATCAGGTTTTCAATCAGACGCTTGGTGCGTTCCAGGTCGCTTGATTTCCCCGGGTTATTGAAAACATCCCCCACAAAGTTGATCGAAGTCTGGTAGATCACTTTTCCCTTGGCCTGTGACGTCAAGGCATTGCTCTTCAGCATCCGTTCAGCGTTACTCTCCATGTGATGGTTGATAACATCAATGTCATCCACGGAAACGTACACGAACTCCACCCCGTTCTTGGCCAGACGGGTGTGGTCAATACCGGAGAAATCCCGGCCATTGCTCTTGTAAAGGACATAATTTGTTCCGGTTTTGATGTAGAGAGCGACATCGGGAAAGATTACCGGCTCGATACTTTCCAGGGCGATCGGAACATACAACTCTTTGACTCTCTGGTCGTTTTTCATGGTGAACTCCGTAGGCAAATCGTAAATCAGGTAGTAACTCAAGATGGTGGTGCCAGGGTCTCAATAACCTTCCGTATCAGCCTGGCTGCCTCGTCAAACTCGTACTGTTCCAGCAGTCTCGCAATTTCATCCCAGGGAGCGGCCGGAAGCTCCAAGCGGAGTGCGGCAATAACCGACTCGAAATAGACGTAGGTTTCTCCGTCACAGTCGTGTGCGTATTGTTCCAGCTGTTCCAGAGTCGAGTAAATTTCGTTGTGACTGACCTTGTTGCCGGCTGGCTTGCTCGTATCGCCTGCGATGGAAGCCAATTGCTCCATCAAACGGTTGAAGACGAGCGTCAGGTGTTCAAGGGGCTCGGATGGATCCTTGCTGCGCAGGAGTGTCCGCTCGACTTCCAGGGCGCCCTGCGAGATGGCCGTAACACCCAGAGTACCGGCCAGACCGGACAGGGTTTGTATGATTTGTCCGGCCTCTTGTTGGTTGCCTGCTGCTATGGCAGCTACGAGTCGATGGGTAATATCGTGGTGTTCTCTCCTGAATTTGTGGATGACGCTGCGGTAGAGCATTCCGTTCTCGCTTGCCCAGCGCCCGGTGTAGCCGGTGTCAATCCAGGGAAATTCAGGACAGAACCGGTGATTTGGTGTCTCGTGCGATATTGTGCTAATTCCCGCCGGGAGATAGTTGAAGCGTGCCATAAAGGTAAAGGCGCTTCCATTTCCCGGACTACTCTCCACCGTTATGTCACCTCCCATTAATTGTGCCAGGCGGCGGCATATCACCAGCCCGACCCCGGTTCCACCGAAACTGCGGGTAGCAGAACCATCAATCTGGGTGAATGACTGAAAAAGCCGTTCCATTTGATCCGGGCGAATGCCGATGCCGCTGTCTCGCACCATGAAACGAAGTGTTACCATGTCTCCGCTCTGTTCCATCAGGTTTAATCCCAGTTCCACTTCACCTCTGGCCGTAAATTTGATGGCATTCTCAAGCAGATGGGAGATCACTTGTTTAAGGCGCCGCGGGTCGCCATCCAACAGTTGCGGCAGGTCGGGAGCAATGGAGAGCAGGAAGTCAAGTCTCTTTTCCAGAGCTTTGTGCAGGGTGGCGGGAATTACCTGGCTCAGCAGCTGGTCCAGTTGAAAACGTGAACGTTCCAGCTCAAACGTACCTTCCTCCGAGCGGGAAAAGTCCAGGATGTTATTGACCAGCCCGAGCAAGGAATTTCCGGCGTTGGCAATGTTTTTGACATGGCTCTGCGCCTTGTCCGGCAGCTGATTCTGCAGCGTCAGTTCGGCGAAACCGATGATGGCATTGAGTGGCGTCCGGAATTCGTGGCTCATGTTGGCCATGAATTCGCTCTTGGCACGATTGGCTGTCTCTGCCGCCTCTTTGGCTGCAACCAATTCCTGAGTACGTAATTCGACCAGTTGTTCCAGGTGCTCCCGGTACTCTGCGATGATCGCCTCGGCCTGTTTTTGCTCACTGATATCGCGGATAGATTCGATTGCACCGATGCGTAAACCATTGCTGTTATATAGGGGGGCTACCGTCGCCCAAACGTAGGCCCCTTTTCCGTTATACAAGGCAGGTGTAAATGCCTCGGCATACAGTGAGTTCCCCTTGCGCTGGATATGCTGGTAGTTACGTCCCAGTTCGGCATCATCAACATCAAGCATGTCGATCAGATGTGCCCTTCGTATGCCATAGAACGGAACTGTGCAGGCGTGGTCCCCCTGTCCCAGCATCTCCTGTTTGCCAACACCGGTCATCTCCTCGATTGCTCTGTTCCAGGCAATCACCGTTCCTGCTGCATCGATTACAAATGTAGCGTCCGGTAGAAAATCGATGATGTCAAACAGTTGCTGACGGGAGGTGCGCAACTCCTCTTCCGCATGCTTCCGCTCGGTGATATCTACAAATGTCACGACCGTTCCGACAGTTTTGTTGTTCTTGATTTGCGGATATGTCCAGCATTCAATCGGAAAACTGCTGCCGTCCTTGCGCCAGTACAGCTCGTCATCCAGGTGGGTTGCGATCCCCTGTTTGAATGAATTGGAAATACTGCAGGCCGTAACCGGATAAGGGGAACCGTCAGGATAGGAGTGGTGGCAAAGATCATGTAGCTGTTTGCCCAGCAGTTCATTCGCATGGTCATAACCGAGCATTCTGATGCAGGCGGGGTTGGCAAAGATGCAACAACCTTGAAGGTCAACGCCGTAGATCGCTTCGGCGGTTGATTCAAGCAGGATCCGGATTTGTTCCTTGCTGGTGACCAGCTCCTCAACGGCAACTCTTCTCCGCTTCCAGTTCCGGTAAATCAGCCAGGATGAGAGTAGCGAAGAGAATGCAAAAAACGCCTCCAGCCACAGGGCCGACGTAACCACGCTGTGCCATGCGGCCAGGTAGTCTTTCGAGGCGAAGCTGACGATAATGTAGAGCGGATATTGATCTACCTTGCGATAGGAAACCCTGCGTTCGATCTTGTCCGAGCCGGTGAGAGCCTTGTAGCTCCCGGAGGTCAGGCCGGATTGCAGCAGTTGCTCCAAGGTGCGTGATAACGTCTTCTGGCCGATAATGCGTCCCGTATCCTGGGATTCGGGATAGCGGACAATCACCCCTTTGTCGCCATCAAGCAGGACGATTTTCCCGTTACTTCCGATATTGATGCGGGCGAACAACGTATGAAAATGATTCAGTGCAATCGGCGCATAGACGACGCCGGCAAAGGAACCATCCGGATTGTTGACCCGGCGGCTGATATGCAATACCCATTTTTGTGCGATCCTTCCGAATACCGGTTTGGATACGAAAAGCTTGCCGTTTGGATTGTTACGGGCATGCAGGTAATAATCACGGTCGGACATGTTGTAACGTGTGCCGGGGAGCAGTCCGGTGCCATAGATTGCATCACCGTCCGCGTTGGTCATGCGCAAGCCGTCAATTTCCGGGATTTTAGCGGATAGTTGGGAAATATGAGAGTTTAATTCACGGGGGGTAATGTCTCCGTTTGCCAGCTGTTGCTCAGCGTCAAACGCAATGTCAGATAGCGCCAGATCAACCTTTTCGATGGTACCCACCAGATTCTGCTCCAGCATTTGCGACAGATTCCGGGTTGAGATTATGGCCCGCTCCTCGTATTGAATCCTGCTCTGGCGCAATGCAAGCGCCATCAGAGCGATCACAAACAGGTTGGACAGAATGACTCCCGCTGCCAGCCGCTTGAGAAATGTGGCCGGAGAAATTGTCAAGGGTGTGGGGGGGGTGATCATGACTTACGTCTCCGGTTGGTTCAAAGGCGCCAGATCGTCCTCAAAATGGTGTTTCACCTCGATAATCTCCGGGAGGCAGCGGAGAAAGACCTCAACCAATGCGGGGTCGAAATGAGTACCACTGGTGCGCTTGATCTCCGTGATCGCCTCTTCAATCGGCCAGGCCTTCTTGTACGGACGTACGCTGGTAAGAGCGTCAAAAACATCGGCAATGGCGAGAATCCGGCTGAACAGCGGTATTTCAACGTCACGCAGTCCTTGCGGATAGCCGCTGCCGTCCCATTTCTCGTGATGGGTATAGGCAACCATGGCGGCGGAATTCAGCAGGCTTGAGGTGTGTGAACCGATGATCTTGCGACCGATGTCGCAATGGGTCTCGATGATCTTTCGTTCTTCCGCATCCAACCACCCCGGTTTGAGCAGAACCCGGTCGGGGATGCCGATTTTACCGATGTCGTGCATGGGAGAAACGTGGAGCAGCAGATCCGCATCCTCTTCCGGGAGACCGTATTCGAGGGCTATGATTTTGCAGAAATGGCTCATGCGGATGACATGCAGGCCGGTTTCATTATCCTTGTACTCAGCCGCCCGTCCCAGTCGATTAAGGATTTCCAGGCGGGTGGAATTGAGTTCGGCGGTACGTTCCTGAACCCGTTTTTCCAGGGCACGGTTCTGGTCAAAGAGCGCCAGATGGGTTTTAACCCGGGCCCGTACGATGGCAGACCTGATCGGTTTGGTGATGTAATCAACGCCGCCGCAGGCAAATCCCTTGGATTCATCGTCAACCTCACCCCGCGCCGTAACAAAAATGACCGGAATTCTGGCAGTCATGGGATCTTGCTTCAAACGCCGGCAGGTCTCGTAGCCGTCCATTTCCGGCATCATTACATCCAAAAGGATGATATCAACCTGCATTGTTCGGGCAATTTCAAGGGCTTTGGATCCCCGGGTGGCCACTTTTATATTATATTCGTCCATCAAGGCCGCTTTGAGGAGGCTTATGTTGTCCGGGGTGTCATCAACGATGAGAACGGTACAACGCCTGGTAAGTGCATCCATGATGCGCCCCTCCTTTTTCATGAAATGATTGTGTAGGATACCGGTAACTCATGCTTGCTACCCGTCGGACGATAAATTGACACCGATCTGATTGGCAATTGCCGTCAACGTGGTCAGCGCTGCGTCGTAATCAAAATGGGCAAGATTGATTGCCAGTTGTTGCATTGGTTCCCTCGGTAGCCCGGTCAGCTCCGAGCGGCAGCTGCTGAGATAGTCCTCTGCTTTGCCGTCGCTTTCGCGAATATAGTGGAACAGGCGTTTGAGGATCGGGGCGACTATCGATAGATTCACCCCGGAATGATCCTCTGATGTTTCCTGGATGGCTGGCTCGGGAAGCGCCTGGCGCAGAGCTGTAACCAGCGACTCAAGCTCTTCCGTGAATTTTTGCAGAATCTCTCCGGTGACGTCCTGCGCCTGATTGCGGTGGATTGCTTGTTCCAGTGCAGCCGCTGCTTGCTCAAGGGGAACGGCTCCCATATTTCCGGCTACTCCCTTTAAGCTGTGAGCCAGGCGCTCGGCCAGTTCCCGGTTATCTGCATGTAATGCGGCGGCAATTGCTGTTGCCGTGTCGGCATGGTCGTTCAAAAATCTTTGCAACATCCAGAGATACAGTTTTTTCTTCCCGTCAATCCGCTGGAGCGCTGCCGTGATATTCAAGCCGGTGATGGCGGGGAAATCGCTTTCAACCGCCGGGGTGGGCGGCTGAAGTACCATCTGCTCTGTCTCATGGGCGGGATGCTTGAGAAAACGTCCGATGGTTGTGAACATGGTGTGTGCATCGATTGGTTTGGATATGTGGGCATTCATGCCGGCAGCAATAGTTTTCTGTCGTTCATTGTCCAAGGCGTAGGCGGTCGTGGCGATGATCGGGAGCGATACAAAACGATCATCGCTACGGATCAGGCGGGTTGCTTCGATCCCGTCCATTTCCGGCATCTGCACATCCATCAGAACCACGTCGTAAGTCCGTTCTCCCTTCGTCACCATTGTTACGGCTTCACGTCCGTTAACAGCAGTATCAACAGAGACACCTTCCTGCTCCAGCAATTCCAGTGCCAGTTGGCGGTTGATTTCGTTGTCTTCCACCAGCAGGATCCGCACTCCTTTGAAATTGAAGTTTGTTGCAGTATGTAGCACGGTGGAGCTGTCATGGGGAGTCTCTGCCGGAGTAAGCACTTTGACCAGGGTGTCGAACAGCATCGAAGTGGTGAGTGGTTTGCGTAGAAAGTCGTCGGCGCCGGCCAGGTAAGCCTCATCCTGCTCTGCTTCACCGCCAAATGAGCTGATCATGATGATCGCCGGAACGGTGCTCAGGGATCGGTCTGATTTTATCTGCCGGGTCGCCTTGATGCCGTTTATTTCCGGCATTTGCCAGTCCATCAGAATCACTCCGTAGGGGGCGCCGCCAGCATCCCGTTGTTTGACGGTTTCGACAGCCTCTTTGCCGTTTTTTACGGCGTCAACCGTTACGGGAAGTGCGCTGAGACGCTTGAGCAGTACGTTGCGGCTGGTGCGATTGTCGTCGGCAACCAGGATTCGCAGGCCGTTTATCGCTTCCGGGAGGTAGTGCTGCAGCTCCTCGGCCGCCAGACGGAAGCTGGCGGTGAAGCTGAAGGTGCTTCCCACCCCTGGCTCGCTTTTTACCCAGATATCCCCTCCCATCATTCCGACCAGGCGATGGGAAATGGAAAGTCCCAGGCCCGTCCCCCCAAAATGCCGGGTGGTGGATCCGTCAGCCTGGGTAAATGGCTGGAAAAGTGCTGCTTGTTGCTCAGGGGTCAGGCCGATGCCGGTGTCACGTACGGAGAACAGCAACATGATACTGTCTGCAAACTGTTTCTGGACGGTGATGGTGACCTCAATCTCCCCCTGCGGAGTGAATTTGACCGCATTGCCGATCAGATTGATAAGTATCTGGTTGAGTCGCAGGGGATCCCCGATCAGCTGCAACGGTACTTCCGCGGCAACATCAAGGTGGAGTTCCAGCTTTTTCTCGATCGCTTTTTGCTGGATGACTGAAATGCTGTTCACCAGGGTCTCATCCAGGTTGAAGAGCAGTTGTTCCAGCTTCAACTTGCCGGCCTCAATCTTGGAAAAATCGAGGATTTCGTTGATAATGTCGAGCAGTGAGACGCCGGCATTGCTGATCTTGCTGATATAATCGCGCAAGCGTGGTGGCAGGTCGGCGTTCAGCGCCAGGGATGAAAAACCGATGATGGCGTTCAAAGGGGTACGGATCTCGTGGCTCATATTGGCAAGGAATTCGCTCTTGGAACGGTTGGCTGCATCAGCCGCCTCCATGGCAACTTGTAGCTCTTCGGCGATTCTCTTTCGTTCGGTGATGTCATCCTTAACGGCGACAAAGTGGGTTATTTCACCGTTTTCGTCCCGGATGGGGGAAATCAGCACGTGCTCCCAATGGATATCGCCGTTCTTTTTCCGGTTGCGTAAGTCTCCCCGCCATTCATTGCCGGAAAGCAGCATGCTCCACATCTTCCGGTACAACTCCTTTGGTTGCAAGCCGGAGTTAAGCATCCTCGGATTCCGGCCAATCGCTTCTTCGGCGCTATAACCGCTGATTTCGGTGAATTTCCGGTTGACATACTCGATCAGCCCGTTCTTGCTGGTGATAACCACCGAGGCAGGGCTGTTCTCAACGGCACGAAACAGTTTGAGCAACCATTCCTCTGCCCGGAAACGCTCGATCATCACCCCCAGCTGGATCCCGGTCTGCTCGATCAGGTGCATGCTCGATCTGTCCGCTTGTGCCGGCTGTTCGGAAAAAAATTCCATCACTGCCACAAGCTTCCCCCGTGCCGTGACCGGAAAAGCAAAAGCGCCGTGCAGCCCGCATTCAGCGGCTGAAGCGGAACGGGGGAAATTGGGGTCAGTCACCACGTCTTCAATCCAATGGGGTTGACCTGATGCCAACGTTCTTCCGGGGAGTCCGACCCCTCGTTCAAAGCAGATCCGTTTTGAAGCCTCCATAAATGGACGAAAGCGTTCCGGGTCATTGCTCCACCAGATTTTGCTGTCAATCGCCTGTTCCGATGACGAGTCAAGCTCCAGTACATGACCCAGCTGCCACCCCTGAGCAGTGGCTATGATCTCCAAGGCAGTATGCAAGGCATCGGAAGAGGTTTGTGCCGTGTTGGCTTCTGAGGCGATCTGTTTGAGCAGGTTCAGTTCGATATTGGTCTGCTCAAGTTCCCGGGTTCTGCTGACTACCAGGTTTTCGAGCTCATCATTGTTTAAACGGATTATTTCTTCCGCAGCCCTTCGTTCCGTAATATCGGTCACCAAGCCGTCGTAGGCGACCAGTTCTCCTTGTTGGTCGTATTTCGGCACCAACGTGTCATGTAGCCAGCGAAGAGTGCCGTCCTTGTGATACAGCCGATACTCGATGCAAGGGGAAATATCATCGGTCCAGATGCTTGCAACCTCCTGCGCAACAATGTCCCGATCCTCTTCATGGATGATTGACTGCCAAAGCAGCGGGTTGGCGCTGAATTCTTCCGGCGTATATCCGGTGACACTGACACAGCCGGGACCATGGGTGGTTGATGTTATCTGTCCATTTTCGATTGTCACGGAATATATGTAGCTGGTTACCGATTCTACCAGGAGTTTGAACCGTATTTTACTCTCCTGAAGTTCTTTGGTGCGTTGTTCCACCATCAACTCAAGCCCGTCATGGGCTTTTCGTAACTCGGCCTGGTTCTTTGCCTGCTCGACGCTGAATTTTATTTCGGCATCGTACTCCCTGCGCAGGTACCCCTCCCGCTTCCTGACCCACCATAGATAGAGCGCTAGCCCCGTTGAGGTGACCATTAACAGGGCGCCTGAAAACACATACCATGCCCGGGTCTTGACCGGTCCGATGATTTCATCGGCGTCTATCTTGGCGACTATGAACCAGGGTGAGTCAGGGATACTTCGCGTGGCGGACAGCACCGCGACTCCGCGGTAGTCTTTTCCTTCGAACACCACCTCATGCCCGAGTACCGCCTGTGAAGCGGCCTGATCAGTTTCGCTGAGCGGCTTACGCAGTACATACCCGTTGTTTTTGCGATGGCGCAGGTTGCTCAGGTAGACGACATCGTTGCCATCACGTTTGACCAGCAGTGTCTCGGCCGTTGCGCTCTGGGTAGGCCAGGCTTGGATCAGAGGAAAGAGAAAAGTGCGGGGATCAATCTCGAAATAGAGTATGGCAATGCAGTGAGAACGTTTTCCCTCAAAATATCTGATCGGGATGATCAGGTCGAGATGATTGGTGCGGGAGCTTTCGCCGGCGTGGAAATCGTTAAAGACCAGTTTCTGCGTATCAGCCGCTGTGATGATTTGCTCGCGGTCGCTGCTATCCGGTTGTCCGTTGTCAGGGACGGAGAGAATTTTTTCTCCATCCGGCTTGTAAAGTGAGACATGGTGGTAACCGCCACTTTTTTGTATTGTTTCCAGCCAGGTATGCATTTCTTCCATTGTTACGGAAGTGTCAATCCCTTTGAGATAGTCATTGATCCGGTGGCTGATCAGCTTGTTCGAATAGGTTAATGCGGCGTTGTTTAAGCAATCTTTACGCCATTGGCTGATCTGGCTCGCCTTGAGGTCGGATACCGCTGACAGTTCCTCGCTCTTCTCATTGATCGTGATTTGCCGGTGATGCAAAAAGTATCCATAGCCGAATAGACCCACCAAGAGCATGAGTATGACAAAAGCCGGTAGGTACAAATACATGGCCGGCGTGATTATATTTGCTGTGCGAGACCGTTTGTTCTCACATACTTCCACTATACACTCCATCGACATACATTGTTTGACGCATTGCGGTAGACTATACCATTAAACTGAAACAAATGCAGATTTTCGAATTGATATTATTCAGGAAATCGATATTCAACCTGGTATAACGAGCAGATCAACCGGGATATTGTGCTGACTGTGCCGAAAAACAGTGTTTCTTTGATGCTGCTGAAGTGTGGTCAAGGTCGCGGGAGGCGTAGACAATCGCACATCCAAACAACTCAATTCTTGTGTGTGATGATCGTTCGGGCTACACTGCAGCGATGAATATACACACTGTCATCACTAAATTGAAGCATGAATACCGATTGTGGAAGACCCCGGCGGTTACCGTGATTGCCACCTGTGACCACAATCCTTTTAAAGTCCTGGTGTCGTGCATAATTTCGCTGCGCACCAAGGATGAGGTGACGGCCTTGGCTTCGACCCGGCTCTTCGAGCAGGCCGGATCACCCCATGCAATGCTGTCGCTGACGGTGGAGGCGATTGCGGCACTGATTTATCCAGCCGGTTTCTACCGTACCAAGGCGAACCAGATTCAGGAAATTTCCCGTCGCCTGGTGGCCGATTATGGAGGTATTGTCCCGGACCAGATTGATGAGCTGCTGAAATTTACGGGAGTCGGCCGCAAAACTGCCAATCTGGTGGTGACGCTTGGATATGGTTTGCCTGGTATTTGTGTTGATACTCATGTTCACCGGATTTGCAACCGCTGGGGGTATGTGACAACCAAGACTCCGGAACAGACCGAGATGGCTCTGCGGAACGTGCTGCCGCGTGAATACTGGGTATGTATCAACGATTTGCTGGTTGCTTTTGGACAAAACCATTGCCACCCCGTTTCGCCACGCTGCTCAACCTGCTGTCTGGCAGACTTCTGTCGGCGCTGTGGTGTCACGACTTCCCGTTAACGTCCACTTTTATAAACCCGTTATTATTTTCACTAGACAGTTGCGCATATCATCTCTACAATACATCCACTAATTTTGATCAATTTCAGATATATTCAATACAAACAGGAGGAAATTCATATGTTACAGAAGATTGGTTTTATAGGACTCGGTACGGTTGGCCGTCATATGGCAGCAAACCTGACAAAGGGGAGTTTCGAGGTTACGGTATTCGATAGTGATCAAGCTGCTGTAGCTGAAGTTGTAGCACATGGGGCAATGTCGGCTTCCTCGGCAGCTGAAGCGGCCAAAGGGCGTGACCTGGTGATTGCCATTGTTCCGGAAGGAGATGAACTGGGGGAACTGTTTTTTGGAGACTCCGGTATTCTGGCGGGAATCAGCGCGGGGACCATCTTTGCTGATATGGGGTCACACTCGCTTGATACCACAATGAAAATGGCAGAGGAAACCTCTCGCAAAAAGGTGCAATATCTCGATGCGCCGGTGTGGGGAAGTAAAGATCATGCCGCTAATGGACTGTTGACCATTATAACCGCCGGTGATCCTGCACTGGCTGGTAAATGTCGGGAACCATTTTCGTTTTTTGGGCTGAACACGATTCATGTTGGTGAAGTAGGTGATGCCACCAAGATGAAATTTATTGTTAATATGGTGCAGGCAGAGCTGGTGGCTGTTTTGGCTGAGGGGCTTGTTTTTGGAGAGAAAATGGGCTTTGACGCAGATAAGATTCTGGAAGTGCTTGATACCCGTGGAGTTGCTTCGCCGTTGTTCCATCTTAAAGGTCGTGCCATGGCGCGTAACGAATTTTCTCGCAGCCTGGCACTCAAATATGTTCACGAACAGCTGCATATGGTTATGGGGGCTGCCCGTTTGATGGGGTTGAATCTGCCGACTGCTGAAGCAACTACCAAGGTTTATGAACAGGCGGTGGAAGCCGGCTATGGTGAAGAAGATTTCTCAGCGGTTATCAAGGTGCTGCGCAAGTAATGGTAACAGCGAGCGCAAGCATGATCTGAAGGTGAAGAGGCATCCGATTATGGATGCCTCTTTTTGTAAAGGAGCTGGAGATGAGTAATGTCTTTCAACCTCGGAATGTCTATGTGGCAGCCTCGTGGATGGCGCCGGTAGGGCGCTATAATGGCAAGGACAAGGAAAAACTGTCGTTTTTGGAAATGGCGGAACGGTGTGAAGCGGTGTTTGAGGGAAGCCCGATTCGCAAACGGGATATTGAGGCGGTGGTGGTGGGAAGTCAGAATCCGGCTGCTTTCTCCGGTGTTGATAATACCGCTGCCAAAATTGCCGGTATCCTCGGTATTTCCGGAGCCAAATCAGTGTTGATCGATACCGCATCATCCTCCGGAGCATCGGCATTTGAAAATGCGTACCTGGAAGTTGCTTCGGGGCGGTACGATCACGTGCTTGCCATTGGCATACAGAAAATGAGTGATGCCTCAACCTTGGAATCAACCCGTATTATTGCCGGAGTTATTGATCGGGAAGAATCGGAGTTTGGGTTGACCATGCCGGCCTGTGGCGCTCTGGTGGCGCGAGCGCTCAAGGAATACCTGGGGTTGTCGGATGAAGAGTGGACAGCTTATTCGGCGCTTCTGACCCAGCGGAGTCAACGATTTGCCGGGCAAAATCCGAATGCCCACAATAACTATACCCTGGATGTGACGGATTATTATCGTCAGATCGCATCGGGTAAAAATTATCGCTATTGGGATCCGCTTCGTTATCATGATTTCTGTCCCATGTCCGATGGAATAGCAGCCGTGATTGTAACCGCAAATCCACAGGAGGTTATGGTCAGCGGGCTGGGGAGTGCAACTGACATCCCGACCATTGCTGATCGTAATTACTTTCATTCATTTCCAGCCACGGTGATTGCCGCCGCTCATACCTATGGTATGGCCGGTATCAGGGATATCCGTAGCTTTGCTGGAAAGCTGCACGTCAATATGCATGATCCATTCAATGGTTTTGCCCCGATTAATATGGTTGATCTGGGGATTGTGCGGCGCAACCGTCTGATTGATGTCATGTTTGATGACCAGTTGACCGGTCCGCATGGCGAGTTTCCGACCAATCTTACCGGAGGTTTGAAAGGGAGAGGGCATCCTCTTGGAGCTACCGGGATGGTCCAGATTGTGGAAAATCACCGCCTGGTCAGAGAGCAAGGGTTCTCAGCAGGACTTTCCCATTCCATTGGTGGTCCGATCAACAATAATGTGGTGGTACTGCTGGAGAAGAGTGAGCATTATCATGCCAGAGCTCATCAGCCGTATAAACCGTGGGGGTTGCCGTCGCTTGGGCAACTCAAGCCGAAAGGTGTTAATCTGGAGGCGTTGTTGCTGGCAAATGGAGCGGTTACCGGTACGTTTGTAACGTCAACCGCTCGCTTTGATTACAAGAGTGGTGAACCTGAAGTGGTGATTGTCATTGTTGCCTGTCGTCATGAAGGTAAGAGTTACCGCTTTTTGTTTGGTATCGAGGGGGAACATTATCCCCTGATGGCCGGGCTTTCCAGTGGTGACACCGTTGCAATCGAGAGGGTTGAGGGGGCGATCATGGTCAATCACATGCCGGTAAAAAAATTCTACACACGTACTATCAACGGGTTAGTCGAATTGGCGGGGAGTGGCTGGAAAAAACTGACCGGGAAAGGGTAGGGGGATCTGCATCATTTTTTGTATTTGCTCTTGAAATAACAGTAAAGAGATGCTATTTTTTTAGCAGTCGAAGGTAGCGAGTGCTAAATTTGATTGTGCAAGGAGTATGGCTATGGTTGCTCAACTGCCGGTAGTTACGGATGGCTTGGCCGCCTATCTAGCTGAAATTAGAAAGTTTCCTTTACTTAAAGAAGAAGAAGAGCATCGCTATGCTGTCAAGCTCTTTGAGGAAAAGGATTTGGAAGCAGCGCATACTTTGATAACCTCAAATCTGCGATTTGTGGTCAAGGTTGCCGGTGAGTACCGTCATTACGGTCTGAAAATGCTTGACCTGATTCAGGAAGGGAATATCGGCCTGATGATGGCGGTTCGCAAGTTCAATCCGTATAAAGGTATTAGGCTGATATCTTATGCGGTCTGGTGGATCAGGGCCTATATTCAGAATCACGTCATTTCCATGTGGAGCTTGTTAAAGATCGGTACAACCCAGGCGCAGCGTAAATTGTTTTTCAAGTTACGTGAGAGTAAAAATGCCCTGCTCAAGCTTGGCGGAATAGATGCCGATACAAATGATTTTCATGCGGCAGCCCAGTCGTTGAAGGTCAGCGATAAAGATTTTATTGAGATGGAACAACGCTTACAGGGTGATTATTCCCTGGATGCTGAAATAGCCGGGGCTGATGGAATGACGGCTCTGGACGGATTGATTGATAGCCGGCAGAACCAGGAAGAAATGCTGGCTGAATGTCAGGAAAACCAGCAGTTACAGCAAAAAGTTGCTTCGGTTGTGGCGACTCTCAATGAAAAAGAGCGTTACATAATCGAACATCGAATTTCAGCCGATGAACCATTAACATTGCAGGAGATTGCATCCCACTTTTCCATATCACGAGAGCGGGTTAGGCAAATAGAAGAGAATGCCTTGAGAAAGGTAAAGAATTCACTGCTACCGTTGATGGCAGCTGTATAAAGCTATGTAGTTCTGTCTGTCGTGTCAAAAAAACTGGGATTTATTTTTTTGTTGCAAAAAAAAAGTTGACAAGTGGGAAGAAAGTCTGTAAATACACAAATTCTGTTTTGCAGGTTTCTTTGAAAAATGATTCGCCCCGTTAGCTCATACTGGTAGAGCAGCTGACTTGTAATCAGCAGGTGATCCGT
>DAINBV010000027.1:0-58431 GCA_036732725.1 Geobacteraceae bacterium
GTTGGATTTATTCCGACAGCGTAACCCACGCTAGCAAGGGGCGAGTCTTTTTTTTATTCTACTGGCGGACATTATGTCTAATTCCATTAAGCTTTCAAGATGGCACTAATCCATGGCCAATTCGAGAGGCTCTTCATGCTCGGTTTATCGGATGCCATTTGAGTTAAGCCGTGCTCTGCCTGTTCAGTTGCGGCATCCAAGGAATCGAACACGCGATTTGCAAAGTAGTTTCGTCGTAGTACGTTCCAGATCTGTTCAGCTGGGTTCAGTTCTGGTGAATACGGCGGCAGCAGTACAAGAGAAACGTTTTCCGGAATTTTGAGATCCTTACATTTATGTGAGGATGCCCCATCCAGCACCATGACAATAAAGTCATCATGGTGAGACCTACTGACCTGTTCCAGAAAACAACTCATATTTTCTGTGTTCATCTTTTCACAGGTCATCTAATCAAGGCTGCCATCCCAAGGGCTTATGGCAGCGTACTCATACCGATATTCACGGATCAGAGCTAAATTTACCACTGGTCGGTGTGGTGCAGGAGCCCAGCAGGCACGGGGATCACTCATCCGGCCAAAGCGCGCTTCATCCTGAAACATCAATCGGACGGGAAGACCATCCTTGTTCTTCAGGCAGGCGGCATCCACAATTTCGGGGAGTTTTTTTTGAACTCCTCCTGAGCAGCAGGGTCACTTTTAGGGTGTTTCGTATCAGGCTGAACCTTGCGCCAGCCATGCCGTGCCAGTAGGCGATACGTTGTTGAAGTAGGAGTTGCGTGACCCAAGCGCTCTACGAGTGCAGCGTGTATGGGCGGGACAGAAAGAACTTGTCCTGCAGTTGCTGAATCAGCCCATTTAGATAGGAATTCGCGTTCCTCTTCAATGGTCATTATGCAGTTCCGGCGGCCTCCCCAGGTTTTGCCAGAAGCGCCATCTTGACTGCAAATATTACGTCTGTTGCGAAAGACTGTTCTTTTGCTTGTTCCAAGAATATCCGCCACTTTGTCAGAGTCAAGCCCGAGCTCAGCTATTAACAATACTGATAAAGCCTTGCGGAGCTCAGATGCTGACGTTGCTTGTTCCCGAAGAAGACGTGCTTGAGCAACTTCGATATCGCTGATACAAACTGTTCTCGCCATGGTACACCTCCATGCCGAGAGTATAAATTAATGACAACTTGAATGCAACTTGGAATAAGCAATTCAATGGGCAACGGCAATCGCCTCCCCCATCTTGAGTTCACTCTCTTTAGTTACCAGAAATTTTTTGATGACTCCGGGTCTGAAGATCAGGCAATAGGTTGAGCCGCCATACTGGAAGTATCCCAGTTCCTCCCCTTTTTTGACCTTGTACCCTTGCTTGATCTTGTCCAGCAATACGCACGAGGAAACTTCCGCCATACCGATCGGCATCATAACCATCAACCCGATCTTCGGATCATCCGCTTCAATGTAGATGATCGCCCGGGTTGCCACATGGGCGATATATCCCTGCGAATCATTCGGGCTGGCGGGATCCAGATCCTGGGCCTCCGTTGCAGCATAATAGGTCCCCTGCTTGACATAAGCCTTTCTGATGGTGCCGGAAACAGGGCTGTGCCAGCGGTGATACTTGGTGGCGGAGAGAAACGCCTGATAGACATCCCCCCCCACGAACTGATCCACGACCGTCCGGTCATTGTTCAGCATGTCGTTAAGAGAATAGGGCTGGGATTTTATCCAGAACCAGTCTGTTTTTTTGACATTGTTCTGAATGCTGTAGACCCTTGAATCGGCGGCGCTGACAATCAGCTTGTTGTTGTCCGGCTCCGCGATCGGACGCATGCCGGGCTTGAGTTTTCTGGTAAAGAAATCGTTCCACGATTTGAACCCCCAGTATTTGTCGTTTGGATCATGCTGATACTGCTCCATGTGCAACTTTTCAACCGCCCCCCTCGACTTCCAGCCGTCCCGGCTGTCATTAAAGACTGACAGGGATGCCGGGCTGTCAAGGTATGAGCCGTATTCGTCCAGAATCTTCCGGAACACCGCATTAACCTTGTCATTACGATAGGCCGCAAAACCGCCCGGAACCCCCATGGTCCAGTTCACGATGGCATTGATCGGGAAACCGACCAGATCGGTATCATCGTAGCTTGGTGCTTTATCCATGGCGCCATTGATCAGGTAGAGCAGCTGCTCAATACTGGTAAGATCTACATTCGGCTTCTGCCGGTAATAACCGGGCACCTGGTCGATCATCTGCGTGAAGTGCATCCGCACCGTGGGATCCGATTCAATCAACGTTTTCAATTCGGAGACGGATGATTTGAGCTTGATTGCAGCGTTACCGGCTTCTTCACCGGACCAGGCCACAGGCGTTATGCCAGAGAATAAAAACAGCGACACGATCAGGAGTGCACTCCAGGCTGGCCACGACAATCTTTTCATGATGCCTCCTTGTATTGGTACTGGTTTCAACCGGGGCGATCAGCACTGCATCCTGATTGCCCCGTCCGGGCAGACCTGGCTGCAGAGCGAACAGCCGGTACAGGCGGCCAGATCTATCTCCGGCAGGCCGCCACCCCAACTGATCGCCTGATAGCCGCCGTCGCGGCAGGCGATACAGCAGCTGCCGCAGTGGGTGCAGCGTTCCGCCAGCAACTGGGGGCGACAGCCCCGTTCGCCGGACAGTTGGCCGTAGCTGGTGGCCTTGTCACGGCAAAGACCGATGAAGTCTGCCGGTTTTTTAAAAGCATGCCACTCCATGAACTCCCGCAACTCCTGCTGCATCCGGTCAATCAGCCCGAAGCCACGCAGCATCACTTCGGTGCCGACCTGTACCAGCGGCGCTCCCAGCAGCATAAATTCCACCGCATCAAAGCCGCTGGCAATGCCGCCGCTGGCCATCACCGGCAATCCGGGCGACTGGCACAATTCACTGACCGCCCGCAGTGCGATCGGTTTGATGCCGGGGCCGGAATAGCCGCCATAACTGGTCAGACCGCCGATATCAGGCTTTGGGCGCAGGGTTTTGAGATCAAAACCGAACAAGGAAGGGATGGTATTGATGGCACAGAATCCGTCTGCTCCCGCCTTGGCCAGTTCTTCTCCCATATGCCGGATATCGGCCACCGCAGCGGTCAGCTTGGGGATGATCGGCAGGGTGAGCTCTTTGCAGTTTGCCAGCCAGCCGGTTATGCGGCCGGCATAATCCGGATTCTGGCCGATGGCAGCTCCACGCCCCCGCTCCGGGTAACCGTGGGGGCAGGAGAAGTTCAGTTCCAGCAGATCAGCCCCGGCATCCTGGCAGCCGCGCGCCAGGGAGAGCCATTGATCGGGGGAGTCGCCCGCTCCCATGATGCTGCCGATGATCGGACAGTGGGGAAAATCCCCCTTGATAGCGGCGATGTCACGATACCACTGGTCAGGCGTCTGCTCACTCAGCAGCTCCAGATTTTCAAAGCCGGTGATCCGGCCACCGTTTCTGATGGCGGCAAAGCGGTTGGGAAGATTACGCACCGGTTCATGGATCAGGGTTTTAATGACCGCCCCGCTCCAACCGGCCTCAAAACCGCGCCGCACCATGTCGGCGGTGACGGTGCGTAACGCCGAGGCAAGGACAAAGGGGTTCTGAAAATTGATACCCAGGTAGGTTGTACGCAGATCAGAGTGCATGTGGTTACTCCCAATGATTTTGAAGATCATCTCCTGCAATGGTATTTGTGCCGATCTGTTCAGGATGTCCTGTTTTCAAGAAATCTCTTCCGCAGCTTCTTTCATTGGAGCAGGAGCACCAGTAGTCAATCCCAGCCGGTCAAACAGATGGAACAGTAGACTGACAACGATTGAAACCATGGTGCCGAGAGCCATCCCCTTCAGCTCAACGGCGCCAAATCTGATGGCGGCGCCACTTACCCCGCTGACCAGAACAATCGAGGTCAGAATCAGGTTGCGCGGCTGGGTGTAATCCACTCTTTTCTCAATCAACATCCTGATTCCGGCGGCGGCGATAACCCCGAACAAGAGCATGCAGATTCCGCCCATGACCGGCACCGGAATGCTGCGAATCAGCGTCGCCAGCTTGCCAACAAACGAGATGATAATGGCGATGACCGCCGCCCCGCCGATAACCCAGACGCTGTACACTCTGGTAATGGCCATGACGCCGATGTTTTCGCCGTAGGTCGTGTTGGGAGTGGCGCCAACCAGACCTGACAGGATATTTGAGATCCCGTCCCCCAGCAGGGAACGGTCAAGACCGGGGTCTTTCAGAAGATCGCGCCCGACGATGTTGCCGGTAACCACCAGATGGCCGATATGTTCGGCCAGTATCACCAGGAATGCCGGCATGATCATGATGAGCGCACGGGCGTTAAATGCCGGAACATACATTGTCGGCATTTCAAACCAGGCCGCCTGATACACCGGAGCCAGATCGACGATACCGAGAGCCAGCGACAGCAGGTAGCCGGCAACTACGCCGATCAGCACCGGGATAACCGCCATGAAACCACGGAAAAGAACCGACCCGAGGATTGTCACTGTCAGGGTGCAGAGGGAAACAATGATGGCGGATGTTTGGGGGATTCCCGATCCGGCGACCTGGGTTCCGGTCAGACCGGCCATGCCCGTGGCCACCGGTGCCAGTTCCAGGCCGATAACCATGACAATGGCCCCCATGGCCGCAGGTGGAAAGACAACCTCGATCCAGCCGGTGCCGACAGCTTTGACGAGGTAGGAAACGCCGATGAAAAACAGGCCGAAGAGGATGAAGCCCCCCTGGGCGGCGGCGTACCCTCCCAACTGCGGGTCGGCCAGGACAGCAAAGACCGGGGCGATGAAGGCAAAACTGGAACCGAGATAGGCCGGAATTTTTCCACGGGTGATAATCAGATAGGCGAGGGTGCCGACACCATTCATCAAGAGCGAGGTTGCCGGGTTTACCTTGAACAGAAACGGCACCAGCACCGTGGCCCCGAACATGGCAAACAGATGCTGAAGGCTCAGGGGAAACGCCTGCGGAAACGGCAGTTTTTCCTCAACCTGAATGACCCGGCGCTGTGCAGGTGCTGATACTGGATTCATGGCCTTCCTCACCCTTCATAAAGCACTAAAGCAGCTACGTTCCCCTTCTGATTTCTCCTTAAACCAGTAAAACCGGCTTGCCGCTTCCGGTGGTCTTGCCAGAGACTTTATGCAAAAAAGTCACAATTGTTGACCTTAAAGCGCCAATTTCAACCACCTCATCCAACAACCCCATCTCCAGTAACATATGAGGATCCTCAGCTCCGCTCATCATCTCATGCATTGAATCATTCTCCTTCTCGTCAAAACCGCGAGTGGAAAGTTTTTCAGCCACACCTTTTCCGTAAATGGAGATGACCGCCCCGGGAAGAGCTATGAAGCTTTCAGGGTCGAAGCCCGGGCCGGCCATGGCATACACACCGGCGGTATAATCGCGGCGCATAACCACCGAAAGCCTTGGAATAGCGGCGTTTGCAATGGTTGCAAACAGAAGTGACGCCTCCCTGATGCTCCCCCCCTTTTCCACCTCCGGTCCAACCATGAACCCTGCGTTATCGGCAAGAAATACCATCGGGATGCCGAAAGAGTCACAGATAGAGACAAAACGGGCCGCTTTTCTGCATGTCTCAGGAAAGAAAAGGCCTCCTCTGACCGCCGAGTTGTTGGCAACAATCCCGGTTATACGCCCCTCTATCCTTACAAAACCAGTAATAAGCTCACGGGCAATTCCGGCTCTCAGTTCATGTATTGCACCAGCGTCTGCGATCCCCTTTATAACCTGATGTGCATCAAAAGCCTTGAACGGAGTCGGAGGAACTGCCTTTTCAAGCGCAGCCTGGTCAAGTGCTGGTGGCAGATATGCCTCGTTCCTATCCTGTGTCATACAGCCCAGATAGTTTTTAACCCAGGTAAAGGCATCTGCTTCGTCCACCGCAACATGGTCTATGGAACCTGACGTTGCGTAATGCATGGCAGAGCCGCCAAGCTGTGCGTAATCAACCGGTTGATTGGTCATTTTAGCAACAACATCCGGCCTGCCGATGCTCATTCCGGCGGATTCAAGCATGACTGCCGCATCGCACAGTGTTACCGGAAAGGTCAGAGCGGCCCCCATGCGGTTGAGCACCACGACAATCTGAGGCACTTTGCCGGAAAGTCTGGCATGGGTGGAATACCAGCGCCCAACCCCGTTTTTGCCAGCCAGCAGCCGGATCGGATCTTTGGGGAACGGGCTTTTGTCGGCCGTTTTATGCATGGCAGGGATGTCCATGACAACGACCACCGGAAGCTTCTTCTCCAGCGCCTTGTCAAGCAGTGCCAGATGGTCTTGCAGCACCTTGAAAGAACTATCAGGCGCTTCATCCGGCTCAATGAACGAGGCCATAACATCACAGCCATTAACTTTTCCGCAGCCGGTCACAAAGCCGTTGTTTTGGCCTGGATTAAAGGGGGTAAACGTATCTTTATCAAAGAGTTTTCCTATTCGTACAGCTACGGTTTTACCGATCATGGCTGGGCACCTTTCATAACTCCCCCAACCCCTCTTATCTTAAGAGGGGGGCTTACAGGCAAAATCAAAGACAAATTTATCATAAACTCCTCTCTCCGTTGCATGCAGTGTGTAGTTAAACTGCCCTGTCAGGATCACACGATTTCACATAATCCAGAAGAGCCACCGCGCTCTTCGAGTACGGCTTTATCATGTCGTACTTGATTTCAAGATTGTTCATATATTGCAGGATAAGCTCATGTTTATTGTTCAGCCCAAAGGGGAGCACACCGGAAAAGAAAAAACCCAGTTTTTCACACTGCTGCACGACAAACGGACTGTACGGGTTCTCCAGGTCAAGATGGAGAAAGATCGCGTCTACGTGTTTCAGGCATAGAGCATGCTTGGTGGATTCCAGTTCATGCATGATATCGCCTCCAATCGCACTGACTTCTACCTCAGCAACATTAAGAACAGGAATAATAGCCACCTGTATCAGACTTTGATCCTTGGTAGGCACTATGCTGCTTTCAAGATGCTGCACAGAGAGGTTAAAGGACCGGAACATATCCAGTATTCTGTCTCTATGCCTCAAAGACAGATAGATATCTCTTTCAGCTTCTCCCAAAAGAGGTCGGTATAACTGAAGCCCGCTTTCCTTCTGCTTAATTTTACCGGTAAGTGCCTTAAAATCTACATCATCCGGGAAAAGCCCGAGAAATACGCCACAGACCACATATCCCATGTTATCAGCGACTTTTTGTGAACCGATATGGCTCGTCACTGCTCTGACAAAAGTGCCATACAACTGTAACTTAGCCGCTTGTTCATGACAGAACTGCACCAGGGAATTGAAGATTCCTGAATTTCTATAGTCCGGCTTGACAAAGGCAACACCTAATTCAGCGATACGATCAGTGGTATTTTTGTATTTTAAGGCGAGATGGCCCATGATTTCGTTATTGTTTGTTCCTGTAGCCACAAAAGAACGCAATGTCCCAAGCTGGTTCATTTCTATAATCTGTTCAGGATAATAGATGTACGGCTCGTAGGTGTAGCCGTATGCCTTGTAGGCGCACCTGGATATTTCCAGCGCATCTTCCGGCCTGAAAGGACGAATTTCGTATGCGCTGTCTCCTGTGACAGTATCCGCTCTACCTTTGACCAACGCCTCATTCCCGCAGTTCTCCACAACGGCTTTTGCCTGGCTGTCTTGTATATGTTTGACAAGGGTCAACGATTTACCATCGCGCCCCAGATTTTCAAACAGAACCTCGTCCATCATTTTTTTCATCAGGTAGACCCCCAGACCGTCAACTTCCAGGGTGTCCTGAAGTTTTTCAGGGGTAAACTCTGTGACGTTATCCGGACTGAAGGGCATCCCCTTCTCATAAACAGTAATCAGGAAATCAGCTTCTGTGAAACGGACAGACAGCTTGAATGTTTCATCAGAGTCTCCCTCAAAAGCGTGCTTGATGACGTTGGTCAGCGCCTCTTCTGCGGAGATCTCAATATCGTTGAGCGCTGAATCTGAAAACCCGCAGGAGGCGGCTGTGGCGCGTATGAAAGCCAGGGCAGGCGCTACGAAACGTGCCTGGGTGGGAAGAGTAATCATGGATTCAACAGGTTTCATTGGTTATCCCCAGCCTCCAAAGCTATTTGCTGCAACTTTTTACGATCCAGCTTGCCCAGTTGGGTTGTTGGCAGTTCCTGAACCTGCACCCATCTATCCGGCAGGCGCGGCCCCATCAGGATTGAGGCGGTGAAGGTCTCAAGTTCAGGCTGATCAAGCAACTGCCAGGCAGGCTGCAGAAGTACGAATGCAATGATCTTCTGGCCATGACGGGGATCCGGTATGCCCACAACCCCGCAATCCTTGACCGCCGGATACTGTCTGATGGCATCCTCCACCTCTGTAGGGGATATGTTGCAGCAGTCTCTGACAAGCATGTTTTTGATCCGGCCTGCAAAATAGTAGTAGCCGTCATCATCCTGACGGCCAGAGTCACCTGTATAGAGCCATCCGTCCACAAGGGTAAGGGCGGTGTTTTCTTCATCGTTCCAGTACCCAGCCATGCAGGTGGCTGTGCGCACGACGATCTGCCCGATCTCACCTGTTTTGACATCATTTCCGTTCTCATCAACCAGCCGCACCTCTGCGCCAATGACCGGTTTTCCCATTGAGCCTATTTTGTGGGGCATTCCGGGATACGTGGTCAGATAGGTGCCGCACTCGGTCATGCCGATGCTCTCCGAGAGCGGGAATTTCATGGTCTGGAGAAACTGTTCATGCAACTGGCTGCTGACCACATCTCCACCTGAGGATACATAACGCAGTGAGCTGAAATCGGTGGATGGGCAGAGGGAATGCTCGAGCACGGCCCATACCTGAGAAGGTCCCAGCGCTGCCATGGTAGGCTTGTAACGGCTCACAGACTGCAGGAAATCCTCCGGTTTGAATTTCAGCAAAAACAGGGATGTTCCGCCGGAATACAGGGCAGGCAGGAGAGCCATGGTAAGCGCGGCGCCATGGCAGAGAAAACCGGCGTTGAAAAAGATGTCGTCATCTGTCATCCGCAGGGTTTCGCAGCGGGTTACTGCGGTTGCCAGGAGGGATGCGCAGGTATAGACGATCCCTTTGGGCCTTGCAGTGCTGCCGGATGTGTACAGTATCATAACCGGATCTGAAGGTGCCATCTCACACAGGTCAATCTCCTGTGCGGTCCCCGTCAGGCAAAGGCTTTGACCGGAATTGTCCGCATCGTCAACAACCAGGAGCTTCTCTATCAAGGGGGCGCTGGTGACCGCTTCGCTGGCGGCGACGTACAGTTCGCGACTAACGAGAAAAAGGCGGGCGGAAGAATGGGCCAGCGCATAGCTAAACTCGGCGGCAGTGCTGTAGGGGCTGACCGGCACCGCAATGGCGCCGATACGGTAAAGGGCCATGTACAGTTGAGGCAACTGCGGGATATTGTGCATGCTGAGTGCAACCCGATCCCCCTTTTTAATCCCCAGACCCTTTATGGCAGCGGCATACTGCAGCGCCTTTTCATGCAGTTGCCTGTAACTTACGGCTGTATCCCCGCAGATATAGGCGGCTTTATCCGGGGTGGCGAGTAAAGCAGTTGAAATCAAGCTGGAAAGGTTCATGAGTTCCTCCGTTATTGCTTAATCAGCCAAAGGCGGTAAAAGTCTGGAAAAATAAAGCAGTGCAAAGGAAGCGAGCGGCAGCGGTATGGACCAAAAGTAAATCGTTGAAAACAATGGCACCATATTGGACGCTCCAACGTGATCGGAGAGCGAGCCATAAACGGAAAGACCAACCAGTGCAGCAAGAAAAACAGCCGTACGGTAAATACCGTTGGCAACGCCCTGCTTATTTTTAGGAATGTAACTGATCATTAGTTTATTGGTGGGGGCAACAAAAAAAGCAAAGGACGAACCATAGAGCAAGAGAAACAGAGCTGTTTGAAAAACCGATTTGTTGGCGATAACAAAAACAAAGAATGAGACAGCTGCGGCGGTCATGAACATGCCCAGGCTGCCTAATATCCTGGGATCGGTTTTATCGGCAAGTCGGCCTGCCAGTGAACTGAAAAATGAAAAACTCAACGAAAAAAACAGGATCATCAGCCCGGACGTGGCCGGTGTCATTTCCAGGGATGTCATCAGATAGAATGGCATCATAAACGTATTTCCGGTCATCAGCAGATAGCCAATAAAGGTCGAAAACATAATCAGGATAAACGGCTTTGACAATATGGGGGTGTCTATGATCGGCTCAGGCGATTTTTTCTCCCGCTGCAGGAAAAGAATCAGAAAGATCGCGCCGAACGCCATGCATGCAAAAAAAAGTGCAGGGCCTGACGTGATTTTTGAAACAAGGCTGAGAGCGGTGGTAATGAAGAACAGGGAAAAATAGAGATAGAGGGCCCCTGTTATGTCCAGTCTTTTCACAAGGTTTTTCAGGCGATCTGCGTGGGGTTCTTTCGGAATGTATTTCAGAACCATGATTACGCCGGCAACAGCCACAGGAACATTTATGTAGAAGATATATTTCCAGGAGAGCAGCTCGGTCAGGATGCCGCCCAACGGCGCTCCCAGCGATATGCCCAGTCCTGCGGCGGTTGCCTGGAGACCGAAAGCCACCCCCCTTTTGTCGGCTGGGATGAGGTGGGGTATCATCGAAGGGCCTGAAGCGATCAGCATCACCCCGCCAAGCCCCTGTATGAAGCGTGAAAAAACCAGAAAATAATATGACGGACTGATACCGCACAGCATCGAACCTGCTATGAACACCAGATAGCCCAGGATAAATACGGTTCTGTGGCCAACAATATCCGAAATTTTGCCAAAGATCGGCAGCCCCGGAGCCACAACAAGCAGATAGGCAAGATTAATCCAGGCCGTCTGGCCGGAAGATATACCAAAATCCCGCGCTATTACCGGAAGGCAGATCCGAACGATGTGACTGTCCAGAAGACACATAAATACGGCAATGGTAATGGCAAACAATATGGGGCGATAGGCAGTATTTTCGAGATATTGATCCGGCATAAACAATTTCCCTCTTAAAATCACACCGGATAAAGCCGGCCGGAGTGGCGAAGCCATCTCTACAGTTAGTCAGCCAGCTGGTTATCCGTGCCGCATACCCGGGTAATGGCCATGACGCCGATGTTTTCGCAGTAGGTCGTGTTGGGGGTGGCGCCAACCAGACCTGACAGGATATTTGTGGTCGCCCGCACTATCTCAGATGCAACGGCATCAGGGTAAAACTGCCATCTAAGCGGTCCGGCACATCCCTCAGCGTCTGCCACCTCCAGGAAGACTGGCTCCAGATGAACGGCGTGCCGTTAACCTTGGCAGTGCCATACAGCATCCAGAAACCGGTGTTCGAAGCCGCACTATCCAAGGTTCCGGACAGCCCCATGAAAGAGCGAACCATGCTGGTGGAAGCTGCCTTGGAGTCAACAGAACCATCCGGAACCTGCTTGGGATAATCAGTCAATCCGTACCCAAGATCCCATCGCCCGAAAATGGAGAGCGGGTTGGCCGGATCGGTGTAGGTGATGACAGCCTTGGCCGTTTCCAGATCTGTCACGCCGGGCAGCAGTTGCTTGAACTGTACCCGCCTGGCCGGACGATTATTGGTGGATCCCAGATCGTTTACCACCTGATACGACGCCGGATAGTTGATTCCCATCAGATAGTCCGGTGTAACCATTTCGGGATCGTAATCAGTTGTACATACGCCGCCATCCGACGACTTGCTGGTTACCGCGTATGGGCCACCGGTCGAACGGTAGTAGACAAAACACCGGTAGGACATCTCCACCAGGCCGGTTTCATTGTTATTGGCATCAACCACCATATACCCGTTCAGGTAGGTGCCGGTATTTTCCAGTGAAATCGCATCAAAAAAATCAGTAATCGAACTCGAGAACTGTTCCGCCAGGGCTGCCCGCCAGAAGAGCCAGATACCGTTTTCAGTCCCCTTGAGAATGGACACCCGGTGGGTGGTCTCGTTGAACATAATCCCCTTGTTGTTGTAGCCGAAATCGGTGCCTGAACCGATCTGGCCGGGGGTCGCGACATTCTCGGTCAACAGGTCGCCATTCACCGACATGGTCTGGATCATGGACTGGGCAAGAAATCCCATCCAGGAATTATGCGTCAGGATTACCTCACTGCCGCTTCGCTTCAGAAAGGCCGAGCATTTTTCCGGTCTGCTTACAGGTTTTTCAGCCGATTTGGAGATTACATCCATTACGTCATTGAAAGCATTTATGTAATAGACATCCATAAAGGTGAGACCGGCGGTTTCATAACCCAATACACGTTCTGCGGGTTGCAGATAGCTACTGTCAGGCAGCCATGTTCCGGAAAAATCAAGGCTGGCCGGTTGCGTGAGTGTGGCCCCATGATAGATGCCGAGCATGCGGAATAACAGCCGCTTGAGACGGCCTGCCGTGACCGCGTCTGTGGTTGGGTTGCTGACGTACTGCAGGAAGTAGGTATAGTTGGTATTCAGGAAACCAGCCATTTTTTCCAGCTCTGCCTGGGTGGGGCCAAGCTGCTTGGGAAAGGAATGGGAGGGATCAGTCAGGTAGGCATTGTCCCAGGTGTTATCTCTGGCGGATACGATGGTTTTACCCTGCAGTTTGCCCTGTATGAATCCCGCCTTGTATTCGGCCTTCAGATCGTTGGCATCCTTGGAGACCACGGTCAGATTGACGATGTTGTTGATAGTCTCAATCACCCCGGAGGCACTGGCATCCAGGGTATAGGCTGTGCGCTGAGACGAACTACTGTTTTCAGAATCGGAACAGGCAGCTAACACAAGGAGTGACAGCAGGCATACCAAATATCTGATTGAACTGTTCATGGAATCCTCCGTAACATGGTTTTTATTTCAACTCTGGACATGCGTCTCATAAAACAGCGCCTGCACAAATGAAGCGGTCTCGGTTATTCCCGCAGTGACCGTAGAGCACGTTACTCGGTTTTCAGTTTAATGCTGTATACCATCCCCAGGTATCGCCCTTCCCTGAACAGGGGGGTAAAGACAAAGACGCCGGTGCGCCCTTCAAACAAAGGCGCTTCAAAATCTGCAGGTTGCTGTTTTGTGAGCAGTTGAAGAATTTCCTGGTCACGAGCTGCGCTTCCCGCATGGTAATCATACCCGCTGAGACTGTTTTCAACCGGGTAACCGAAACGGTTGATCCCCTTGGCGTCAATCCATTGTACCGAGTAAATCCCCGGCGTCGCATCGTAATACTTTCGTAACTGCTGCATGGCATCAGCTTGTTTGTCATCGGCAAGCGCCGTGATCAGGTCGGCATTCGCAGCAAACCGCTCCAGTGTCTGTTGGGCGCTGACTACCGAGGCTGGCCGTCCTGTCCGTTCTCCCCTGGCATTCGGCTCCAGATGAATAGCGACCAGACGCCAGGCGGTTCCGTACAGCCCGACGCTCTGCCAGTACCCCCTCTTGTCCACATCAGCGCCGCTTACGGTTCCCTGTTTGAAGCGATACACCCCTTCACCCTGTGGCGTTTTTGCAATCTTTTTCACCAGGCTCATCAGTTGTTTATAGGGGCGGTACAAGGGCGAGCTGAAAAGATTCAGCCCAACCTGCTGGTGGTCAACATCGTAGAGTATGCGCCCACCCCGCTCCATGACCCAGATATCCAGCGGCACCCCTTTGACCAGCGGCTTGATGATCTTTCCCAAAAACTTTTCCGGTTTGAACATCACGCTGACCGCGCCGACAAAACGCCCCTGAGAGCTGAATACCGGGTACTCCGCATCAACCGCGTCATACCCCTCCACCGAGCGAAAGACGGCACTCAGTACCGGTTTGTGCTGTTGTAACATCCGCTTGACCTGCTCCTGGCCTGAAATATCCTTCCCTTCAAAGCTGCGATAGGAAGGCGGTTCAATGGTGATCAGCCGCCCCTTGACATCGATGGTGCCACAATCAACCGCATAGCTGAATTCTTCACAAGCTGACGCCAGGACCAGCCGTGCCTGATCACCGGTCAACCCTGTTTTCCCCAGTTCACCGGCGGCTTTCCTCAGGCCGGCATCAAGACGCTCAAATTCAGCGGTTACCTGCTGTTGCGCAGTTTCAAGCATTACCGGCCGGCTGGCCGCCTCCGCAACAGACGCCATCCCGAGACAACAGAGCAACAACAACCACAGTTTTTTCATGATGATCATTCTCCTCGGTTTCAACTTTATGTATGTTCAAACCACAACGGGATACAATAGACGGCCAGCCAGCCAACCAACCGGGCAAGCTGGCAAGCGCTTGCCCGGAACCGATAATGGGCGTTAAAACCTGCAAAAGCGGGAAAACATGGTACGGATCACTTCTTGAATGCGCCGTCCAGGGGGGGGATGACCTGCAATTTCCTTGATAAAATCTTATCCCGGTAAAGGGAGTTATCCACGATCTTGCCGCCGAATGCCTTCTCGAATCCCTTGGCAGCCGCCGGAGTACCGACAAAGAGCAAGTCGCTCGCCTCCTTCATGACATCGGTCAGCATTATGACCACCATATCCTGTTGTTCCGACTCCTTGATCAGCTGCATCTCTTCCAGCAGCGCTGCTCTCCGGGGGACCAGATCCTTCAGATCCATCACCTCAATCTGCCCCACCATCGCCTTGGTACCGCTGAAGTTGAATTTTTTGATATCACCGGTGACCAGTTCCCGGGCCGATCGGGAAGCGATATTACTTTTGACCCGGAGAAGTTCCATGCCGAACGTGATCGGGTCATCGATCCCCGCAATCCGGGCCAGTTTTGCCACCGCCGCCTGATCACGGGGAGTGGAGGTGGGGGACTTGAACAGCACCGTGTCACTCAGGATGGCCGACATCAGCAGCCCGGCCATCTCCCTATTGAGCGGAATCCTGTTCTGTTCATAGAGATCGGCGATGATTCCGGCCGTCGCCCCCACCGGCTGATTGAGATAGTAAATGGCCTTACTGGTGGTAAGACCGCTGATCCGGTGATGATCCACCACCTCGACCACATGCTCCCGGTCCAGATTATCCACGGCCTGGGCCAGATCGCCATGATCCACCAGGATCACCTTTGGGCATTGCTGTTGACAGTCGCTGATCATCTCCGGCACCGGAACCTTGAAATAATCGAGCACGAACCGGGTCTCATTGTTGAGCTTGCCGGCCACGGCAGGAGAGGCTTCTTTCACCCCCAAAGCGTTCTTCAGGTTGGCATAGGTTATGGCCGAGACCACCGCATCGGTGTCGGGACTCTTGTGTCCGATTACGATCAGTCTGTCGGCAGCGAATGCTACGGTTGTAACCAGCTGGAGTACGACGGCAGCAACCAGGGTGATGGCGAAACAGCTTGCAACGGCGCCAGTTCCCGGTTGAATCACAGGTTGTCTCTTCATCTTTGGCACCTTTCCTTACCTAGATAAACAGGATAGCGTTACTTCTATTTGTAGCGATCAAACATCTTTCTTGATTCCGAAGCGCATAACGGCGCTTCATAGCTACCGTGATAGTTCTGGTTGTAGGTTGCGGGAGCAGTGGCGAGTACGTTGCCATACAGCGCCACAATGCTCGCATTGACATCCACCAGTGAAACATTGGTAGCGCCGCGGCTACGGAAATCATCATAGAGTATTTGCGCATTATTGCTGAACTTGACGGTCGGATCGCCGGAACCGCCGCACAAGGTTACCGGGGCCTTCGGATTCCAGCCGAGTAAATCCTGCTTTTTGGCAGCGACCGTCGTAGCGTTGTTCGGATTGCCGGCCAGATCCGCCAGGTAGGCGGCGGTAAAGACGGCATCCCTGGCTGCTGCCGGAGTCGATGACGTTGCCGGAAGTTTCGCCAGGTCGGTCGGATAGTTCACGACGGGGAAAAGTGTTTCGATAAAGCTGTCGTAAGGTGCATTAAACAGATCCGATGCCTTGTTGTAGACAGTGCTATAGATTTTTTGCCAGGCGGTGATCTGGAACGGCACAAAATACTGGGTGCCGAGAATCGGGTTGGCAACGCCGTCAATCAGAGCCTTTGAGACATAGTACGGTCCGGCCAGGTGCGCCGCTGCAACCAGATTGAATTCACTCCCGTTGTCGCGCTCCATGGCGCGCTGTGTCGCCATTGCCGCATGCCCCCCTTGCGAATAGCCGGAGATCATCACCTTGCCGTTTAATGACAGACCTAGCGACGGAGCCGCATTGCGGGCTGCCCGGATCGAATCGATCACGGAGCTTGCTTCGCTGTCGGCATGCATATAGGGATGATACGGATAGGAGGAGAGCGCATAGCCGAGATAATCGGTGGCAACCACGGCGTACCCCTGTGAGGCAAAGAATGTCATCAGGAGTATGTTGCTCGGATCCGACGGATTGGCAATGGTATGTGCCTTTTCAAGGTTGGTCGGCCGGGCAAAGGCGACCAGCGGCAGCGCCCCCTGGCAAGCCGGGTCATTGCCGGACGGGACCAGTAGAGCGGCCGAGACATCGCTCATTTCTCCTGTTTGCACTCCCGGCGTCTGGTAGTGGATCTGCACCACCTTGACATCGCATTTGGCGGGACCGGTCAGGGGACGCAGTCCGGTGGCGGTAAGCGCATCAAGCTGGGCAATGGTTTGCGTACTTTTTTCAACCGGAGCTGCAACCAGCTTCCCGCGCGAAGTGGCACTGTCATTGTTTCCGCCGCAGGCGGCCAGCATCAGCGTTGCAAAGATGGTTAATCCATAGCTACCGTACTTCATAGGTGATCTCCCTTTGTCCCCAAAAGCGCAGTCATCCACTAAGTACACGAAGAAATACTAAGAAAAACATCGAATTGAGATAGGCTCTGTAACAACCTTTTCGGTAAATTGCCCGCTTGCCTTAGACGTTTGAGTCTTCGTGAAACTTCGTGTCCTTCGTGGATCCAAATGCTGATTTCAGGTTTATTTGTTGCATCTGATCCCTGCAAGAGGCAGGGGCTCACAAACGGCTACCTGGCTGAAATTCTTTTTGTTTGTTTGACGTTCCCCTGCAACGAGCGCTGGTAGCGCGCCAGCAGTTCCTGGCGGTTCTGGCGCAGATCTTTTCCGGTTGATGCGGCCGGATACGGCTGATCCCCCATCAATCCTTTCCAGAGAATGCGGTTGTAGGCGGCGAAATCAAAGTTGTCTTCCGTCGAAAAGTCCATCCCCCTGGTAACCCGCGCCCAGTACCTGGCATCGTGGGTCGGCTTGGGCGCATTCAGGCGGGCCGATTTGTTGGCTGTTTTGTCGATAAATGGCGGCAAAGTCGTTCTGGCGAGGATCTCGGCCGGGACAGCGCTAAAGCTCCACGGAGTTGCCGTGGTGGTAAAGATGTCGGCCATCGGCCGGGCAAGGGCATCGTTCAGGTTCATCGGCGGCAATCCCAGCACCTCTTCAATGGTGCGCAGGAAGTTGACGGTGTTGTAGTGCGAGGAAATCACCTTCCCCTGCTTGACGTAGGCGCCTGCCACAAATGCGATTGTGCGGTGCGAATCCATGTGGTCGCCGCCATCCTGGGCATCATCTTCAATAACGAAGATCAGGGTATTGTCCTTGTAGCGGGGGCTTTTCGAGATCTTCTCCACCAGCAGGCCGAGCGCATAGTCATTATCGGCCTGTTGAATTTCCGGGGTATTCACGCCGTCAAGAGCGTCGGCATATTTTCCGGTGTGGTCGTTCATGAAACGCACAAGACTCAAGGCCGGCAGCTCCGCCCCCGCCTTCTCGTACAGATCAAATTCCCGCTCCCATTCCTTGAAGCGGTAATAGTCGGGAAAGGCATTATCGAAGCCGCGGAAAAACTTGTCGGTCAGCGGGGCAAGCGCAACGTTTGAGGCATAGGCCACCACCCGGCCGTTTGAGAACGGATCCCGATCAAGCGGGATGCTGTATTTGTTCCCCTGGCCATAGAGGGTACAATCCAGAAAGAAGCCGTAGTTACGCACCGAGAGCCCCTTGCGGAGCGCGGAATCCCACAAGTACCCCTTACCGACTTCATTCTCATCACTGTTGGGCCCATCGGGCGCCGAGACATTGGCATGACCGGCCAGAAGATCGGGATCAGCCGGTGTCAGCGGATTGGCGGTCTGACGCGTGACACCCGGGTAACCGGCATTGGGAAGAGCGACGTTGACACTGCGATTGTACCCTTCGCTATCCAGGCTGAGGCCACGCCCCGAATAGGCCACCGGGAATTGGCGCTCAATCACATCCGGCGCACGAGCCGAGACGGTCCACGGCCAGCCATCGTTGCTGGTTTCAGACGTGGCGTAGAAGTTATCGAGCGTGACGAACTGCCGCGCCAGTTGATGCTGATTCGGTGTGTACGCCTTGCCAAACTCGGCCAACGCAGGATCGCCATTGCCGACTTCCAGGTCACCCAGCACCTGATCGTAGGTCCGGTTTTCCTTGATGATGAAGATCACATGTTTGACCTTGTCACGCACCGCCGCCATGACTGCCCTGTCTCCCGCGCTATCACTGTAGGAGAAGCGGTTGTTGGTGGCAACCCGCTTCGTCAGCTGCGCCAGTTGTTCGCTGGCGGGGCGCGGAAAGCTCTGCAGACCGGCCTTGATCAACTGGGGATTGTACTGATTTGACAATATGCCATTGGTGTGTGACGGAGGACCGGCACTGTAGCGGAAGTCCGGGTTCGGCCCGGTGGCCGACTTGCCGTTGACCACATAGACCCAGTTGCCATCACCACTAAAACTGACCGAGTTCGGATACCAGCCGGTCGGAATCAGACCGGCTACCTGGCCGTTGGTTTTTGTTTCGTTCAGATTCACCACTGCCACGCAATTCAGATTGCCATTGGTCACGTAGAGTTGCTTCTCATCCGGCGAGAGGGTCACACTGTTGGAGTTGGCGCCGGTGCGCTTGACACTGTTCGCGTTCGCGTCCTTGTAAAGCGCAACATCAGGCATGACCGCGGCAGGAGCAATGACCGGGATGATGCCGACGATCGTATTGGTTGCCGTGTCGATCACGTCAATCGTATCGGTCTGGTCCTCGACCACATACAGCAGCGACTGTTGCTTGTTCAGCGCCATCTTGTTCGGTTGCCCTTTTACCTTGATCCTGGCCGTCACCGCCGGTGTCCCGTTCAGGTTGACGACCACGATCTCGCGGTCACGGATACTTGAAACATAGGCGGTCGCGTTACCATCCTGGTCGCTTCCCTTCAGCGCCACCCAGAAAGGATATTCCCCCCCCGGCGTGCCGCTGACTCCGCCACTCTTGCCCGGGCGCAGGTCAATGTTCTGCGCTGCCAGTGTCCAGTTATTCAAGCCACCTCTGAACAGCGTGATCGAGTCGTTATAGTAATTGGCCACCACCAGTGTCTTGCCGTCATTCGAAACAGCCAGACCGGCCGCGCACGGTTTCACCCCAACTTGCAGGTTGACGCCAAGTGATGAATCCCCGCTTCCAGGGAGTCCAACGCCCGACTTGTTGTGACCGAGCGCCAGCGGATTGCCGCTTTCCCCCCACGTTCCCCCGGTGCTGCGGATAAAGATGTGGATGTTGTCATCAACGCCACCAGCCACGTAAAAGGCGTTGCCGGATGGATCAAAGACAATCCCGTTGTAGGTATTCGGGATCTTCAGTACCTGTTGCTTGATCGGCGTGTTGGACGAGATGTCGTAGACAAACACGTACTCATACGAGTCCGGCGTGTACCACGGATAGGGGGTGCTGGGGGTGGATGTGTAGACCCGGTTGTACCCGCTGGTTAACACCAGCAAGGTTTTTTTATCCGGACTCACCACCGTGGTAACCGCTTGCCCGGCCAACCAGTCCGGCTTGCCGGCCAGACCGGGGTTCAGATTTTCAAAGGTAGCATAGGGAACTGCCAGCGGCGTTATCTGCTGGTTCATATTGGGGAGGAACTGTGAGGCATCGCCATTGTTGCTGCCGGCGCTACAGCCGTTGAGAAACAACAACAGCGCCGCCATGGAATAGATACGGAGCCATTTGATCGATTGCATGGAGCCCTCCTGCTTTCCACCCTGATTAGTGAGTATTCAAAGACTATAATGCAATTATTGGCGGGCGCCAGCAGCCCCGGCATTTTTCCGTAGCCGAAGCGCTGATCACCCGCCAGAGTCTGTCAGTACAGGGGCGCCGTATCCGGCAGCTTGTTGGTATCGATCCCTTCGCACAGTTCATTATTCACCGTCAGATTCCCCTGGGCGTCAATCTTCACGCTCCAGATGGTGTCGTAGTCTTTGGACGGCCAGGCGACCGGGAGCAGCGGGAGCGTACTATCGCCGCCATAGCTTTTAAGCAGCGCATTTATCAACGGTTTAATGCGGGAGGACTCCCACGCCAGCAGCACGGTCTGATTGGAAAGCTTGCCACCGGTAAAGAAAAAATCACTGGCAAGCTTGGCGGTGTTCGGATCACCGAGCTGGAAGCTGGAAACCAGATAGTAGGGGAGATTATGGGCGATGGCATAGGGAAGTACCGATAATGAGGGGCGGACGTACGAAAAATTGTAATACGCCTTGAACCACTGTGCGGGATCGATGGAATAGACCACGTTGGGACTTATTTTGCCGGCCAAAGCCTTGGGAAGCTCCAGAGCACGCCATTGACCGGCAGCCACAAAGCTGCCGTTTTCAAATTTGCTGTTCAGATCGGGATGTGCCTCCACGTGCCGGACGATGTCGATCCTTTGATTTTTATTGATGTTGGCCGGAATGACGACGCCATCAACCCCGCCGGTTCGCGAGGTGCTGAAATACGGTTGTTGCGAGTGGGTGCAGGCAGTACTGGCCACCGGCGCCGGTGGGACAGGATAGGTGGCAGGCGGGTTCAGATTGCTGTTATAGGTAACCAGAGCGGCGCTTCCGGACAAAGGAATTGAGAACGCATAGAGCTGATTCCCCCCCGTATAGCTCGCCGGGAGATTCAGGTTATACCCCTGCTGCCGGTTGACACTCGCCATCAGTGCACTGATTGTCTCCCAAGGCGCCGAAAAGACATAATACCCGGGGATTTTTTTAGTGATCAGAGTGGAGAGCAATGCATCGTTGTTGCCGCCGCTGTTATTGAAATCAAGCCCGCTACAATCAGGGCAATAGGTAGTCGGCACAGAAGCACCATTGGGCACGGAGCCTGGCGCATAGGCCGAGTTGAGCGGGTAACTGTTGCTGGTGTAGCTCGCCCCGCTGGAGTCAACGGGTAGTGTGTGCTGGTTGAGCAGGGCGAACTGCTGTATATAGCCGATCGCTGTCATATCCGGGTAATTGTTGGCGGTTTGCAGGTGGGTCATCGGCGCCAGCGTATAAATGCCGGTTACGTTGTTTCCCCCCAGTACCTGTTGTTTCAGGTAGGAGGCCATCATGAGCGAACGCTGCAGCCCCTGACTGGTCAGGTTTGCCGTGTCGGGACTGATGTCGCCGGGCGGCTGGTACGCCAGATCCGGGGTGACCACGAAAATCAGATTGACGTTTTTGGCGTCCAGCGGGAAGGTTGAATTGGAAGCTGAATCACCTGCGCACCCCGCCAGCAGCGCCAGAGCAATGATCAGAAACAGCGAACGTACAACGGAATTTTCCTTCATGGTCATAATCCTCCCAATGTTCAGTAACCTGGATACTCATATTCCCCTGCCGACAGAACTTCTCCGCATCATGATCAATGCCGGAGAAGTTCTGTCGGCCATGCCAAACGGATCAGGTTGGGGAGAACGTTGCCGTGTAACGAGAAGGGTTCGCAGGGTCAGCAGGGTTTACCTCAACCACCGAGCTGGTCAGGGTATTGCCAGCATTATTGACAAACAGCGTGTAGGTTGTGGTGTGATTCCCACCGGTTGTCGTCACACAGACTAACTTGCCGTTCGCATCGACACTCCAAGTCCCGCTGAAGGTAGCGCTACCGATCGTTATGCTCCAGCTGTTGTTGGCATTGAGCGCCAGCGTTCCCGTGGAACCGGCGCCGGAATAGGCAAACGACTTTCCGGACAACTGGCTGGCTGCAAAGCGTGCCGTGAACGTGGCGCTGTAGTTCGTGGGGTTAGTGGGATCCGCCGGGTTTACTTCGACAGCAGTGGCACTAAGCGAGTTATTGCTGGCATTAGTCAGGGTATAGGTAATGGTGTGATTTCCACCGGCAGTGGTCACACAGACTAACTTGCCATTCGAGTCGATACTCCATGTTCCGCTGAAGTTTAAGCTGCCAATCGTTGTGTTCCAGGTGTTGTCGGCGTTAAATGTGAGCGTACCGGTGGAGCCGGTGGAGCTGACATAGGTAAATGTTTTGCCCGAAACCTGGTTGGCAGCAGATACGGCAGTGAAGGTGACGCTGTAATTCGTGGGGTTATTAGGGTCAGCGGGGTTTACTTCGACAACCGTGGCATTGAGCGCGTTACCGGCAACACTCGTCAGGGTGTAGGTAGTGGTATGATTTCCACCGCCAGTGGTCAGGCAGACCAACTTGCCGTTTGTGATGCTCCATGTTCCACTGAAACTGGACGTGCCAATTATTACGTTCCAGGAGCTATCGCTGTTGAATACGATTGTTCCCGTGGAGCCGGCGCTGGCATAGGCAAATGTCTTGCCGGACACCTGGTTGGCTGTAAACGTCTCCGTTGCACTGTCGTTGCCGCAGCCAGTCAAAAGCAACAACGTGATACTCAAAACGACATAGACAATACGACTGAGGCGGGCAATACTTTTCATGATCATCTCCTTTTTCCGACAGATATCCCCGCAAGAGGCAGGGGCTCCCAAAGCGTTTTGACAACCAAAATAAACCGGCACAAATTAAAGAAGCTATGGGTATATACCACAGGTATGCTGTCCCGTACAGGAACGATCATCTCAATTGTGACATTTGACAGGGGATCTGGGTGGACTAGCAATCAAGGAAGAATCGGATTTCTAATGTTTTTTGGGGGGGCAATCGGTTTCATGTCGGCGTCGTCGTTCAGCAGGAGTTCCGTCCATTGTTCAGCCGTTTTCCCCTGAAAGAGGATTGGGGTATCACCATGAATCTTGCTGGTGCCAGCAGAGGAATAGGCACCCAGGGGCAGGAAAAGTGTAACGGCCAACAACATGGTTAGGACGATCAGGGTATGCCGGGATGTCACGTGTACCTCCGCTCTGGATGCTGTAGTTACTTCAGTTAGTAAAATATTCAGCCGCGGTCATGACCTTACAATCATTGAACGATGATCGAGATTGTGTCCGCGCCGGTTGTTCCATTGCTTCTTGTTGCGGTGACCGTTACGGTGTGTGAGCCCTTTGTCACCCCTGCCAAAGGAATACCGACTGCCCAGACTCTTCCGCCGGTATTTCTGACGGTTGCGAGGGGGCTCGACGTGGGGCCGTTATCCACCGCGTACTTGACGGACGTGACTGTTTCCGGCGAGAAAACCATGGTTTTCAGCATAATGGTCTGATCCGGCGTGAAAGCCTTCGCATTGGGATTGCCGGCTTTATATTTATTGTTGTAGGGGTGTTTGTCTGTCCCGTCATACACAGTATTGCCATAGTAACTATTTGTATTACCGAGTGAGCTGTTGGCCGGCGTTGTGATGAAGACGAGGGGCCATTTGACGCTTGGCAATGCCGGGTCTGTGGCGTCAATCTGTACCAGCTTGGCAGCCGGACTCTTTGCATCAAAATCATAGGCAACGAGATAAAAGGTTGCCTGTTTTCCATGGGAGCCAAAGGTATCGGCCCTGACGACCAGGCTCTTATTGCTGAGCCACTCCATCCCCGGCACATGAACATGCCCGCTGAGATAGATGGGCGCCTTGAATTCATCAATCAGTTGCTTCATGCGATCATTGCCGTCGGTAATCTGGTACATGTACGTGCCGTCATTCAAATTCGTTCCCGGCACATAATTCGCCGGCGGGGCGGTATAGTTATTTGCGACGGGACTGTGCCCAAGCACGACATTTAGCGCCACGATCTGATTGCGGTCAGGATGGTTATAAAGAGCTTGCTGCTGACTTTCGGGAAAACAACCGTAGATGTTTTCCCAATTTCTCTTTTGATAATCAGCCGTTGTCGATGCGGCGGTATTGGTACGAATCAGGCGCACGGTGCCCGCCGCGCTTTCGACGGTTGTGTAGCCGTACCTGGTAGGAGTCTGGGCATAGAGCAGGAATTTTTTCAAACCGTCCTCATAATCAAAAAGCGAGCTTTCCACCTTAACATCATGGTTACCGACAATATCAACGTACTTCGGATAGGATGTCAGGATGCTGCTCTTCAAAAGAGTACTGTAGGTCTCCCAGGTCTCTTTAAGGTAGCCTTTTTCGGTCATGTCGCCGGTATGGATCGTGGCGAGCGGCTTAATCACCGGCACGACCTCAGTGATGAGAGCGCTCATCAGCGCCTTACCGCTCTGTGTGAGATCCACACCGGTATCTGTGCGTGCATTATTAGTCGCTGTCTTGGTATCAAAGTGCGTGTCGGAGATGTGCAGAAAGAAGACCGGCTCAAGCGCGGGGGTCGGATTACCCGTGGTCAGGAGCTCGCCTGAGGTGCTGTGGTTTACAGAACTGGATGTTTCACCGCAACCCGTTACAAACGAGCCTACGCTAAAAACAAATAGCAGGGATAGAATCAGTGATGCCGATGTTCTCTTCAGTGCCGAGGGGTAGATCATTTGTATATCTCCCAATATTTTAGTTCACCGTGTATTCAAGCGTATCTTCAACTGCCCAGTCATCCTTCCCGTTAACCGTCGATAGCGATTTCCACCTCATTTTCACATGCGGAGCGTCAACCGTTACGAGAACATATCCGTTTTCTCCTTCTTTGTGATAATCGCCCACCACCTTGTCCCCTTCAGCATAGGGCAGAGCCCAGCTGTTGAAAGGAGCCCCGCCGGCGCCGGTCAGCACCTGGTAGATGGTATGCCCGGCCTGATCCTTGATGTGAGCGCATGAAATCTCCGTTTGTTTTATTACTGCTTTATCTTCACCACCAAATCTGCGACGTTATAATTCAGTATTTCCAAGTGTTTTCATCGATTATCTTGCCCTTATCACCATCTTTTGCGCCATAGATGACAGCCGTTACCTGCCTGGTTTTGTAATCAACGGTGAATTTCGCAAAGGCAAAATCCAGGTACACATTTTGTAAATGAGGGTCTGTTACAGGAAGATAATATTGTGATAAAAGCGACGGCGTAAAATAACCAGGAATGGAAGAAGGACCGGTATAGTTTGAAAGTTTGACAAAAGAATCGATATCATAATTTCTAAGTACTTCAAGAGCGCTCGGATACGTCTCTTTTACATCGCCATAGTTCATATCATGGGCGCCGCCTGTCCCAAGGACATAATAGTTGATATCATCCTGCAAGGTACGGGCGGTCTCATGGACGTGCCCCGAAATGACGATCACGTTCTTTTTGCCCGCAAACAGCTTTTTAAAATAGTCCTGTAAATTAGCCATTTTCGCAAAATAGAAGTTGCCGTTTTCTTTATCCGGCTGATAGCCGCTGCCGTAAGGCGAGGGGTGTACCACCAAGATAATAGGCCCCCCTGGATAGGCCTCATTTACCCATGTCGTAAGCTTATTAGTTATTGCGTTAACGTCATCCTGATTAAAACAATAGTAGGTGTTCAGCGATATGACCCTCATCCCGCCATAATCAGCCATATATGTATATGAATTAGAACCATTGGGAAGGACAACGTGGTCTTCTGCGGGATTCGTCATCAATTTTCCGTAAAGTTCCAAAGATGAATTATCCAGATGAGAATCCATGGAGATTAAGCCACTGTACCCTTCGTGATTTCCCGGAGCCATGAAGGTCGGCATGGATGCTCTCATCCAGGTATGGTACCTGTAATCATGTTTATATTTATCCGTTGTCGGAGTGTCGTTGCTCGACTTGAGCCATTCATTCTGCCATCCATAATATCGAGCGAGATAAAGCGTATCGATCTTTTTCCCCAAACTTACTGCATCCCCACAATGAATTATGCAGCTCTGTTCATTTGCGTCGGATATGATCCCGCCATAGGCAATCATATTTTCTTCGACCATGGGAAGGTTGTCGGAGGCGGACGTTAATTCTCTCCGGTTATCACCCATACCGAAAAAAATCTGACTGGTCACCCTCTTGCTATCAATATCTGCCCGACTGGGTGGAGTTCGAAAGGTGGCGTTGACAGAGTATTTATTCTTATTAGCGTCAGTTATGTTTATGACGTAACTGAATAAACTGTTGGAAGGAAGATTGTTAAAGGTGTACTCGTACATATTGACACCCTCTGCCTCAAAATAGTTACTCATGGTAAAAGTACCATAATTTGTTTTTGATCCGGTTGCCGAGTCAGTCCCGGTCACTGTTGCAGTGACTGAGTTTTCAGAGCCACCTAACCCAATTCTTATGGTCATACTGGCCATACTCTTTGTATTATCCTGTGAATACAAGAGCCAGGGCCCCATTTTGATATTTCCCTGTATGTCGAGGAACTTTACAATATCAATGGTTCCGGAAGTAGGGGCGACATCAGCTGCAGCTGATAACATCTTCGCTGGCGCCATTGCAGAATGGGTATAGGTGCCTTTTATTCTTCCGTTGATGTGTTTGCCACTCCAGTTGATTGTGGATGTGGAGTTGGTAAGGATAGCCTGAACGTCATCGTTCTCGATAGTGCCTTTCAGATTGTACTCCTCTCCATTAACAGTCATGGAACCTGTGAACTCATTAGAGCCCGTCTGGTGATTGATGGCTCCCACGAGTTGAAGAGGTACTGACGTTCCTCCCACCTTATGGACCCCGGACCAGGATCCGTGGAGTGATACCGTGTCTGCACTGGAATTGCTGCCGCTGCATCCGGCAATAAGGCAACAACCGATCATTAATGCAAAAACAAACATTAAACGACACCAGAGAAATTTCTTCATATTTCCCCCTTACAGATTAATTAGACAACTGCAAAACATCTGCATCATCTTATCCCTGCCGATAACGCGTACCAGTTCCCGCAGGGCGCAATAAGTGGCCCCTCTGGCTGAATCAGTGGTTAAAACCGTTAAAATTGTAATTATTTCTTCCGTGTCCACGTCCCAACACCCACCACTGTGTCGGCAGCAGTTACATGACGATAGACTACAGTAATCTTGTCTTTATTTATGAATTTACCTTCCAGGAAGCCATCTTCATCAGCCATAAATAGACCTTTATTATCCATGCCAATGACTGCGATGAAAGCCTCAGAAGCTTTTGGCGTGGTAAAGGTTCCGTGGAGAACCCTGCCTTTTTGTTTTGTCACAACCAATTCACCGGAAAGATTACTGAATTCACCGCTATGGTGTGTTTTAGCGCCTGCTGCGCCGTCTCTGGGTATGACACCACCTTCGCTCTTGACTGACCAGGTCCCCAGCATATTGGGAATACCCGATTCGGCAAAACAGAGACCCGCACCTATCCAAAATGCCAGTACAACAATACCAACGATAAGCTTTTTCATTTTGTTTCTCCTTTTTGTGTGTAACGTTGTGACACGTAGTGCCGGACTCCGGCGGGTGAACCGGTTTACCCGCCGGTTTTCCTGATTTACCTGCCTAAAGAGTTGGGTAGAGTGTCTGCAAATACGCCTTCATGGCCGGGCTCAACTGCTTGAACAGGCGGGCGTTGTACGATGCGTTGTAGGGTATCCCTTGTGCGGCCAGATCCACGAACTGGATTGACGTGTCTGTATAGGCATCTCCGGAATGTGCGACAGCAATATCACCACCCCTTGGCCTGGTCGGATCGACAGGACCAAAATCCTTGCCATACATGGTCTGATAGTTGGGAGGATTGCTCTTTAACGGGTTCTGGAGAATCTGCTGCGTTGCAATGGCATACTTTCTTGAAAGTGCCGCAGGCGTACCCTCTTTCACCGCGATATCAACGTTAATTGCTTCGATTGAAACCGTGTAGTCACTGTTGATAAAGATTTCAAAGGTGCGGAACTGCTGCGGGAAATCACGCAACGATGAACTTTCAACCTGCCAGAACCCTTTTTCAGGCGCATGGGCCGGATCAGGCGACTTGAACGCCTTGACATGATTGACATGACGATGCCCGGCAATCCACATCAGCAGGTTGGTCGTGTTCTGAAGAGTAGTAACCAGTTCCGTGATCGTGCATGCATTTGTGGTTGTGGTAGACGGGTCACCATGGGCGCCAAGCCACCACTCCAGTTCGGTGCCAACATTGGTAACGCAGATCGGAATATGGCAGGCAATCACCATCAGCTGATTGGCTGCCTGACCATCGGCAAGTTCGGCCTGAAGCCAGCCCCAGCGTGATGCATCAAGAAAGCCGTGGCCATGGATATCAACAGAGCCGTCGTCTTCCCGCTGGGTATCATCGAGCACAATCACCTTCAACGGCACCGTTGACTTGGGTACAAAGCTGTAACAGGCAAAACCGGCTCTATCAGCAGCCGCAACCAGCTTGAAATTAGGATTTGAAGTAACCAGATTGAAACCATGGCCAACCGGGCTGGTGGTTGTAGTAAAAAATTCCTGAATCCATTCCGTTCTATGCAAAGAACGCCGGTTGGGGTCAGCCGCCACCTTGGGAGCAACAGCGAGAGCACCTGCGTATGTAATGGTGCCTAACGGGGTTGTGCCATCGATCACGCCCTGGTAATACCTGTCATTGGGATCATTCAGTCGATTCTTGTTGATATTGGCCGGAAATGCGGCCGGGGTCGCGATAGTGACGGGGGTGAGCAGATCATTCGACACTGACCACACCGTATCGCTGATGTATGACTCGGCAAGCCCCGCAGTCTCATAGACCGGGAATGAACCGATCATAAAGTGGTCATGGTTGCCGAGGACTTGGTAAAACGGAATCGACTTGTCGAGCCCCGCGGCCTGGAACGGCTTCTGATAGTCAATTTTGTCGGCGCCGAGGTGGGCGCCGGAACTGGGGGTAATCACCTTGCCGTCAATGATATCAAGATACCACCTCAGTTCGTTGTACATAGTTGTGTTGCACACATCCCCCAGAGAGATCATAAAATCAAAGGAATCTTTCTTATGCAGGGCATTGGCCGTCTGAATGGCAGCGTCAAACACCTGGGGGGTGTACAGCATGACACCGGAGTAGATAGAACTGTTTTGTCCGGCAAAACCAGGAAGACTTTGCTGGAGATAGAGCAGCTGATTTGGCGCTTCCTTGTCGGTCAGGTGGATGTCGGTCATGGCAAAGAAATTGACCAGCTTCGTTTTTTTTGTGACTGCCGAGGGATCATAATCGGGCGCCATGATATCTCCCCGCGTGATGATCGGAAGCGGCTGGGGCAGATATTGCCATGTGCCATAGCCCAATTTGTCATACTCTGAAATCTGGTCAAGTTGCTTCCAGGTCAGCGCTTTTCCGCCATTGGGGCTTACTGCCGGATCCGCCGGATCAGGCATCTTGCCTGGGGCTGGGGCTGCTGCAGCCGGAGTATAGTGGAATGAGATCATCCGCTCGGTTGTTTTGACAACCGTTGCGTCGATCGGATACCCTGCAACCGAGGTGGTAGTGCTGCTGCAACCGTAGGTCAGCGAACCCAACGATATGCAGGCAACTGTTCCGGCGGTATATTTCATGAAATCCCGTCGGGTTACATTGCTGTTAAATGTTGAATCAATACTCTGTTTTGGCTCGTTGTTTGACATGCTGATCTCCTCCCGTTTTTTGATTGCCAACCTATACATGCTACAAACCCAAAAGCAATGTAATTTTCATGAATAATCACTATGCCATCAATTATATTGATTGCAAGAGCAGATGATTTTATTTCCCCCTGAATCCCCCCGTTCTCTGTTGCGGCGTAGCCTGGGGGAGCGGTTTCAGATAAAACTACATTCGGTAGTGCATGTATCATCTGAACAAAAAAGAGCACTTTCCATAACGGGAGTGCTCATTGGAGGGGGGGACGTTACCCCACTTTTAAAGGAGGGCAAGGGGGGATTTGTACGAGGAGGATCAGGCGCACAGTTCAAGATTGAAACGGGTTGCTTTTACCAGAGGCATCTAAATTCAAGTGAATACTCAAATTGGCAGTCCTGCCGAAGAATCAAAACCGTGGCATTGATAAGGAAGCGGATGAGGGAGAGTGAAACAATCAGGAAGAATCGGCTTTCTAGCAGGGGGGCACCCTCAGTTGGGGCGCGTTATGGGGGATTCGGGATATGCCCTATTCCTCAAATTTTATGACGTCCCCCGGCAGATCCGGGGAGGGAAACTTGAAAAACTATTCTAACCATACGTTATCAATATAATCTCACATCTCATTTCCCGCGGCGGCGACTGCAAGAAGAATTAATAGCACAGTAAGTTATCAATTTATAAACTATAACCAGCGAAAGAAATGTTCCTGCAAGCACGAACCAGGATGTCAGATAAATAACAGTACCGAAAACCCCCATACCAAGCTTGGAACTGAGCATTAGATGAAACTTTGAAGTATCAGGACAGCTAGGTGAGTTCGGTAGTTTTATGAAAAAATGCCACGTACCGATTACAAACAACAAAATCATACTCAAAATAACTTTTATTTTATTTATTGCTGAGGAATCGATAATTTTCTGTAATTGAAATAAATATCTAACAAAATAGTAAGAAAGCAATATCGACAACAATAATGTGACCAAGCTAATAACTGAAGCCATAAACCTTATTGCAGGCACTTCTGCACACCGTGCCACTATTGATACCGTAGGTATCAAACCTTCAACAAAATGCGTAAAGGCGCTTGCATAATTGTTATCAAGAATATTATCAGAAACAAATACTGACAACATAATCCCAAGAGCAAAACAACCACATAACAGCGGGAAAGTTAGTTTTTCTATATTCTGTTTTTCTAGTATTTTCATGCAATTACTCAATCATCACCCATTCAACTGCTCAATTTATTTAGTTTACCATCATCAAGAAATCAGGACACTCCCCACATATTCAACTCGTCTTCCGGGCAATTCCGTGGACAGCATACTGATCAACAGTCAATATAAAATCTCATCATGTAAAGAACAAGGGGACATCTGGACGTTATAGTGTGATTTTTGTGATCGTCAACCTTCTCGTATATTCAATAACTCGTGCAGCAACACCGGAACATCGTCGACAACAGAACGCCAGACGGTTGAGATATCCACGCCAAAATACTGATGGATGAGCTTGTCTCGAAAACCGGCCAGATCCTTCCACGGTAAATGAGAATGCACTTGCCGGAAACTGTCAGAAAGATTTTTGGTTGCCTCACCAACAATTTCGAATTGCCTGATGACAGCATCCTGTACCATGCGGTTTGACATGAACGCTTCACCATCCATCCCTTTGGTGTACGTTGATATCTGCCCCAGTGCGTCCACGATATGTGCAAGATAAATCTGATCGTCACGAATCATGATGCAATCACCTTGAGCTCTTGCCTTATACGGTCAATCAGATAGGGACTGACCGCCTGCTCAGTCAGCAAGTCAATCTTAACCCCCAGGAGTTCTGAAAGTTCACGTTCGATTCGAATAACACCGAGCAGGCTTTTTTGCTCTTTGAACCAGACCATCAGGTCCAGATCGCTATTGGAACGTTCTTCATTACGGGCATACGAACCAAAAACAGCAATTTTTTCCGCACCGTGTTGACGCATGAAACTGATGATTGTGTCGTCAAACCGAGTTACTTGAGCCATGGACAATCCTTATTTTGATTTATTGAGAATTCAATATGACGTCGTCTTCCGGTCCAGGCTGCGGTACTGGATCGCCTCGGCAATGTGCTGCTCCCCGATATGTTGGGCAGTGTCCAGGTCGGCAATGGTACGGGCGACCTTCAGAATGCGGGTATAGGTGCGGGCCGAGAGCCCCAGCTTGTCGGTGACCAGCTCCAGCATCCGGTTGCCGTTGGCATCCAGCTCACAGAACTTCTTGATGTAGCGCGAGGTCATCTGGGCATTGCAATGGATTTTTGATCCCTGGAAACGCTCGGCCTGTATAGAGCGCGAAGCAGCCACCCGGGCGGCGATGGCAGCCGAACTCTCGGCTTCGCCACGATCTGCCAGATCACGGTATTTGACCGCAGGAACTTCGATGTGGATGTCGATCCGGTCCAACAGCGGGCCGGAAATGCGGGAACGGTAGCGGTGAATGTTAACCGGGGTACAGGAGCAGGGGTGGATCGGGTCGGACAGGTAGCCGCAGGGGCAGGGATTCATGGCAGCCACCAGCATGATCCGGGAGGGGTAGGTCAACGACACCAAGGAGCGGGAGATGGTGACCTTGCCATCTTCCAACGGCTGGCGCAGGACTTCCAGCACGTTTTTCTTGAATTCGGGGAGTTCGTCCAGAAACAGGACCCCGTTGTGGGCCAGGGAGACTTCCCCCGGTTTGGGGGTACTGCCACCGCCGATCAAACCGACATCTGAGATGGTGTGGTGGGGGGCGCGAAAAGGTCGTACGGCCAGCAGGGGGCGATCCTTTTCCAGCATGCCGCTGACACTGAAAATCTTGGTAGTTTCGATTGCCTCGTCAAACGACATGGTCGGCAGCATGGTCGGAATGCGCCGGGCCAGCATGGTTTTTCCCGATCCGGGAGGACCGATCATCAGGATATTATGCCCACCGCTGGCAGCCACTTCCAGGGCGCGCTTGGCATGCTCCTGCCCCTTGACCTCGCTGAAATCCTCACCATACTCGCAGCCGCTGGTAAACAGTTCCTGCAGGTTGAGCCGGTACGGTTCGATCTCCAGGCGATGGTTTAAAAACTCCACCACCTGGGAGAGGGTGCTGGCTCCGATGATCTTGATCCCCTGCACCACCGCCGCTTCGGGAGCATTTTCAACCGGGAGAATGATGCCGGCCAAGCCGGCCCGTTTGGCGGCAACCGCCATGGAGAGTGCGCCGCGGATCGGCTTGAGACTCCCGTCCAGGGAGAGTTCCCCCAGCAGGGTGTAGTAGGGGATCAGCTCGTTTTTAACAACACCGGTGGCGCAGAGGATTCCGATGGAGATCGGCAGGTCGTAGGCCGCACCTTCCTTTTTGATGTCAGCCGGCGCCAGGTTGGCGGTGATCCGCCGGGCCGGAAAATCATAGCCGGAGTTTTTCAGCGCCGCCCGAACGCGATCCTTGCTTTCCTTGACCGCTCCGTCGGGCAAACCGACGGTGGCAAAGGCGGGGAGACCGGGAGCCAGATCAACCTCCACGTCCACCATGATGGCATCAATCCCGATCAGGGCGCTGCTGTAAACTTTGGCGAGCATGAAACCTCCGGTTATGAGTTTGTAGAGTTTTGGAGCTCATTGAGTACAGGAGTTAAACTCTCAACTCTACAAACTCCACAACTTATTTAAGCATGATGAACCCCATCTGGCGGCCGGTTTCCCCTTCGTCGCGGCGGTAGGAGAAGAACAATTCCCGCTGGCAGCTGACACACATGTCAGCGGATTGAATCCGGGCTTCCGGGATACCGGCGTTCACCAGCAGATCCAGGTTGGCGGCGGCCAGGTCGAGTTGCCAGTGGGCCCCTTCCACCTGATGGGAGTAGGATTCCCAGGGGAGTCCGTTCTGCTGGAATTTGTTTTTAACCGGGGCATCGACTTCGTAGCAGCATTTGCCGATGCAGGGGCCGATGGCGGCCTGCAGATCTTCCGGCCGGGATCCGAACAGAGACTGCATGCCAGCCACGGTCTTGGCTGCCAGCTTGTTGGCCGTCCCCTGCCAACCGGCATGGACAACGGCAATCACCTGATTGGCCGGATCGTACAGCAGGATCGGCGCACAGTCAGCCACACAGACACCGATCATGATGCCGGGCTGATTGGTGATGATCGCATCGGCCTCGATGCCGAGGAAATGGCTGAAATCGCTGTTCTCCTGGTCGATCACCAGGATGTCATCACCATGGGTCTGTTTGACGGTCACCAAGGCATCGGGGTAAATATCAAAGGCCCGCGCCATGATGTTGCGGTTCCCCTCCACATTGTGCTGCTGATCAAGGGTGTTGGTTCCCAGATTAAGGGAGTTGTAGGGGATGCGTGAAACCCCTTCGTGACGGGTGGTAAAACCTTGCACCGTACGGTTCCCCTCCTCAAAAGTAACCTGAAGATACTGGATACGGCCTGTTCGTTTCATCTGCATGGATATGAGTCTCCTGGTCCTGATCAACAGGACCCCTGTGGTTATAGTAGTGTCTTCTTCCGTCGCAGCACAACGCGCGACGTTCAACCTGCAATAATTATTTTGCCTGCTTGCCTTCTGACCTGCTTTACGCTTTAATAGCCTGCCGGCGCTTGTGGAGCCAGACATAGCCGGCGATCAGGGCAGAGCAGATCACGATGACCCACAGCACGGCATGATGTGAATACTGCATGATCAGCTGCTGGTTATCACCGATCACGTAACCGATCAGCGTCAGTACGGTGCACCAGATCCCGGCACCGGCCAGCGTATAGAGCGCAAAACGGAGATGCCCCATCCCGGAGAGTCCGGCCGGAATGGAGATCAGGTGCCGCACAACCGGCAGCAAGCGCCCCACAAAGGTCGATATTTCTCCGTGTTTGAGGAAGAAATCTTCCACCCGTTTGAATTTATCGGGGGGGATCAGGACATACTTGCCATATTTGAGAATCAAAGGGCGTCCCAGGTAATGGGAGGCGTAATAATTGGCATAGGCTCCCGCCAGGCTCCCCAGGGTGCCGCACAGGATGGCAAGTCCCATATTCATTTTACCCTGAAACGCCAGGTAGCCGGCCGGTGGCATCACCAGCTCGCTGGGGACCGGAATAACCGAGCTCTCCATGGCCATCAACAGAAAAATACCGGGATACCCCATGGCGCCGATGGTATCCAGCAGCCACTGTACTAGACTATGCATTGCAAACTCCTCGTGGTTGTATAAGCCGCTTTTTTATACCGCATCTTGATGAATCCAGCAAACAAGAAAGCTACCATGGACATTTTACAACGATTACGGAGCGAAATTCTGACCGGCGATGGCGCCGTGGGAACCATGCTGTATGCCAAGGGTGTCAGCCTGGAGAGCAACTTCGAGCATCTCAACCTGGTACGCCCCAGCCTGGTGCTTGAGCTGGCAACGGAATACGTGGCGGCCGGCGCGCAACTGCTGGAAACCAATACCTTTGGCGCCAACCGGAGCAAGCTGGAAACCATCGGACTGGGTCACAAGGTGGTGGAAATCAATCGGGCTGGCGTCCGGATTGCCCGTCAGGCCGCCGCCGACAGGGGAGTCTACGTGGCCGGCTCGGTCGGCCCCCTGTTGCATCTGCCGGGAAATGAGCAGGAGCGCTCGGCCGACGAACGGGAGGCGCTGTTTCAGGAGCAGATCGGGGCGTTGCTGGCCGAAGGGGTCGATCTGCTGCAACTGGAGACCTTTACCCGTTTGCCTGAGCTGCTGTCAGCGGTCAAGGTGGCAGTGGCGAGCAACCGGCCGGTGCTGGCATCCATGGCATTCATGGAAGGAGGGCGCAGCGCCGACGGGACCACCGTGGAACAGTTTGCCGCGGCAGTGGAACAGGCCGGGGTGGCGATTATTGGCGCCAACTGCGGTGCCGGACCGTTGGAACTGGTCAAGGTGGTGCGCCGGCTGGCAATGGCAACATCCAAGCCGATTGCCGCCTATGCCAACAGCGGCTTCCCCGAACTGCACGACGGCCGCTACCTCTATCGCGGCACGCCGGAGTACCTGGCCTCCATGGCGATTGAAATGGCCGGAGTGGGAGCCAACCTGATCGGCGGTTGCTGCGGCACCTCGCCGGAGCATATCAGCGCCATGGCACGGGCCCTGGCCAACAGAAAGCCGGCCGGACGTTCATTACCATCATCCCCGGCGACAGTAACAGCCGAAGCGGCGGCACAACCTCAGCACCGTTCTTTCCTGGATTCATGGGGTAAACGCAAGGTGATCACCGTGGAGCTTGATCCCCCCAAAGGGATCGATTGCAGCAAGCTGCTGACCGGTTGCCAGCTGTTGAAAGAAGCAGGGGTCGACGCCATCAACCTGGCGGAGAACCCGCTGGCCCGCCCCCGCATGGGGAACATCGCCCTGGGAAGCGTGATTCAGGAGCGGATCGGGATCGAGGTCATCATCCATGTGACCGGCCGTGACCGCAACCTGATCGGGATGCAATCGGACATGATGGGGGCCAGCCTGCTGGGACTCCGCTCGATCCTGGCGGTGACCGGTGATCCGGCCACCATGGGGGATCACGCCGGAGCAAGTTCGGTGTTTGATCTGCATTCCTTTACCCTGATCAAGCTGCTGGCCGACATGAACCGGGGGGTCAATGCCATCGGCAACCCGATCGGGGAAGGAACCGGCTTCACCATCGGCGGGGCCTTCAACCCGAATACGGCCAACACGCCACTGCAGCTGCAACGATTGCGGAAAAAGATCGCCAACGGCGCCCGCTTCGCCCAAAGCCAGCCGGTCTATGATGCGCAGCTCTTCCTGGAAGCGTTACGGCTGCTGGATGATGACAGTTTTCCTCTTTTTCCGGGGATCATGCCGCTGGTCAGCCAGCGCAATGCCGACTACCTGCACAACGAGGTGCCGGGGATCAGTGTGCCGGAGAAGATCAGGGCGAGAATGCAGGGGCTGGAAAAGGAAGCGGGAATCCGGGAAGGGCTTGCCATTGCCAGGGAATTTATTGACGCCACCTTTGATCAGGTTGGCGGCTACTACCTGATTCCCCCCTTCGGCAAGCATGAGCTGGCGCTGGAGCTGGTCAGCTACATCAAACAACGGGAGCAACAGACACCATGACAGCCAGAGAGTTCAGCCAGCAATCCCAATCCCCCTTTTCCCGCTGGCGCGCCAGATCGTCGGCCTGTCTGTCATTACTGATGTTGCTGGTGATGCTGGTGATGCTGGTGATGCTGGGGGGCTGCGCCATGGCGCGCAACAGCCGGCTGCAGGAAGATTTTGAGCAGAAGATGAAGGGGTACAACAAGCTGCTGCGCTGGCACGAGGTGGAAAACGCCGGCATGCTCTACCTGCAGCCGAAGCTGCGGGATGAGTTCATGAAAACAGCCGAAGAGATCAAAAAACGGGGCGTTACCATTACCGACTACCGGATCGTAACCTTCTCCTGCCGTCCGGAGCAGCGCAGCGCCGACGTGGTGGTGGAGTTTGATTACTATGCCCTCCCTTCCAATCGCATCAAGACCATTACCTACCGTCAGAAATGGGAATACGATCCGGCCGACGGCGGGGAAGCGTGGCAGCTGACAACCCCCTTGCCAAAATTCGAATAGTCACTACCTCAATCAGAAAAGGAGCTGTGTCATGAAAAAAATTTGCGCCGTTGTACTGTTGTTGTCACTGTTGCTGGTTTCCTCCGCCCTGGCTGGACCGGCCAGCATCATCCTGGCCACCACCACCAGCACCCAGGATTCGGGACTGCTCGACCTGCTGATCCCGTTGTTCGAGAAACAGAGCGGTTATCAGGTCAAGACGATTGCCGTCGGCTCCGGCCAGGCGATGAAGATGGGTGAAAAAGGTGAAGCTGACCTGCTGCTGGTCCATTCTCCCGAGGCGGAAAAGAAGTTTATGGCTGCTGGTTTCGGTGTTTCCCGGCGCCTGGTGATGCACAACGATTTCATCATTATCGGGCCAGCAGCTGATCCGGCCGGCATCAAAGGAACAAACGCGCTGGAAGCAATCAAGCGGATCGCCGGAAAAGGGGCGCTCTTTGCTTCCCGTGGCGACAACTCCGGCACCCATGCCAAGGAAAAAACGCTCTGGAAAGCAGCCGGCATCACTCCGGACGGCCAGAAATGGTATCAGCAGACCGGACTCGGTATGGGGCAGACCCTGAACGTGGCCGCTGAGAAGAAGGGGTATACCCTGACAGACCGCGCCACCTACCTGGCGCTCAAGAAGAACCTCGGCCTGGCCATTCTCGCGGAGGGAGATGCCAAATTGCTGAACGTCTATCACGTGATCGAACTGAACCGCAGCACGTGGCCCAAAATCAATGCCGCCGGTGGCAAGGCGCTGGCCGATTTCATGGTCGACCCTAAGACACAACAACTGATCGGCCGCTATGGCGTGGAAAAGTTCGGCGCCCCGCTCTTCTTCCCCGATGCGGGTAAAAACCCGGCGGCCCTGGGGCTCTAGTGGAACTGATCGTCGAGGGGATACTGACGGCGCTGAAACTGATCGTTTCGCTCGACAGCGAAGTGGTGGCAATCACCCTGCTGTCGCTCAAGATTTCGTGCAGCGCCACCTTGATCAGCCTGCTGATCGGCATCCCGGCCGGCAGCTTGCTGGCGCTGGCCGAATTCCCGGGACGGCGGCTGATTATCAGCCTGGTCAATACCGGCATGGGGTTGCCACCGGTGGTGGTCGGGTTGTTCGTCACCATTTTTCTCTGGCGCAACGGGCCGCTCGGCTTCCTGGAAATACTCTACACGCCGCTGGCCATGATTGCCGCCCAGGCGGTGATCGCCACCCCGATCGTGACCGGCATCACCAATGCCGCCATTCAGTCGCTGCCGGCCAACCTGAAACTGCAGGTCCTGGCATTGGGCGCCACCCGCTGCCAGATGGTCTGGATACTGGTCCGGGAAGCGCGCCTGCCGCTGTTGGCGGCGGTGATGGCCGGTTTTGGCGGCGTGATTTCCGAAGTGGGGGCATCGATCATGGTGGGGGGAAACATCAAGGGACAAACCAGGGTCCTGACCACCGCCACGGTGATGGAGACCGGCAAGGGGAATTTTGACGTGGCGATTGCACTGTCGATCCTGTTGCTGCTGCTCGCCTTCGGGGTCAACTACGCTCTGACCGTAATCCAGCAACGGGAGCGGCCGCGATGAGCCAAACAGCCAGTTTGCTGCAGGTTGAGGGATTACGGATCAAGCGGGGGGGAGCCTTGGTGTTGGACATCCCCTGTTTCTCCATTTTCCCCGATGAAAAGGTCGCTGTTATCGGGCCGAACGGCGCAGGTAAAACCAGCCTGATGCTCGGTATTGCCGGCCTGATCCGGCCGGAGGCGGGAACGATCAAATTCCGGGGGGAACCGGTCAAGGGGGGGGATACCATTGATTTCCGGCGCCGGATCGCCATGGTGTTCCAGGAACCACTGCTGTTTGACACCACCGTTCTGAACAACGTGGCCGAGGGATTATGCATTCGCAAGGTGGCGCGCCAGGAGATCCGGCAACGCGCCATGGAGAGTCTGGAAATGTTCGGGATTGCCGATCTGGCGGAACGTTCGGCCCACAAGCTCTCTGGCGGGGAAGCCCAACGGGTCAGCCTGGCACGCGCCTTTGCAGTCAAGCCGGAGCTGATCCTGATGGATGAGCCGTTTTCCAGCCTCGACCTGCCAACCCGGATTACACTGGCGGAAGACCTGGGGCGCATCCTGCACGCATCGGGGACCGCTGCCGTGATCGCCACCCATGACCGGATCGAGGCGTTCCGGATCGTTGAGCGCCTGGTGGTGCTGGACAAGGGGAGCATTGTACAACAGGGGACGCCCCAGCAGGTGATTGCCGAACCGGTCAACAGCTTTGTGGCTGCTTTCCGGCGCACCGGCTATTCCGGGATGTAATCATCGGCTGTTGAGAGGTGCTTGCATTCGTGCTGACGGGCTATTTCTGTAATTCCAAGCTCATTTCGCTACAGCCAATAAACTCGCCCTGCGGGCTCAGACAGCATCGGCTGTTTACGCTCCATTTCGCAGGAATTACGACGAAATACCCCTGATGCACTCTTTACAGCACCTCTCAACAGCCGTTTTCATGACAATTGTTCAACGCCAGACCTCATCCGTATACTCCCCGGCCAGATCCCGCACAAACAGTGGACGTTCGACCGTCGGCGCGGTGCGCCTCCCCTTGGCCAGTTCCACCATGAACATGCTGGCCGGTGATTCGGCATTGTTGTGGATCATGCGCAGCCGCAGCACCGAAAGCTTCATCTCCGTTGCCAGGGAGGTCAGTTCAACCAGCCGCGACGGGAGATGGATCAGGCAGATTTTCCCCGACGGTTTGACCAGGTATTTGGCAGCTGCCAGAAAATCGGCCAGGGTGGCGGTGGTTTCATGGCGGGCGGCATCCCGTCCGGCATGGGGGCTGATGCGGCCGCTGTGGGGGGTGCGGTAGGGGGGATTGGAAACCACCAGGTCAAAACTGGAATCGGGATAGAGCGTGCGATACCCGACCAGGTCATTCCCCTGCACCGTAACCCGCTCCGCCAGGGAGTTGAGTTCCACATTCTGCCGGATCAGACTCACCATTTCATGATTCTTCTCCAGCGCCACCACCGTTGTGCGGGGATAGAGCCGCGCCAGCACCAGCGAGATGATTCCGCAACCGGCCCCCAGATCGATGATGGAGCCTGCAGCGGGTGGCTGGCCACAAAAGCGGGCCAGCAGCAACGGATCGAGTGAATAACGATAGCCGTGGCGCGGCTGCAGGATCTGCAGATCAAACAGCTTGAGTTCGTCCCGTGTCACCATGACAGCATCACCCCTGCACCGCCCCCTGTTTCCTCCGGTACAACCACTCCCGCAGCAGCATCACCGCAAACAGGGCAAACGACCCGAGGGTCAGATATTTGCCGATCTTGAACGGCAGCGGATCGAACTTGAATTCGATCGTATGTTTGCCGGGAGTCAAGTAGACCCCGCGCAGGATGTGGTTGACCGGTACGATCGGCGTAGATTTTCCGTCAACCCTCGCCTGCCACCCCTGGTAATATTTTTCCCCCAACACCAGCAGCGCGTTAACCGGGGTCACGGCCTCAACAGAGATATGCTCCTGTTCATACAGCCTGGTCGTGACCGTCTGCGCCAGCGCCTGGGCCCGGGTCGCCTCCATGAGAGGCAAGGGGGGCTGGGATTCCACCACCGCAATCGTACCGGGCATAAAGCGGGGATCCTGCAGGATCTGCAGCCGTTGCGCCGGATCGGTGACGACCACCGCCGACGGGACCAGCCACGCTTTCGGCAGCACCGTCCGGTTTTCCAGAACGATTGTGCCGTTGCCGGGAGCGGTGAAAACCGGCACGAATTTTTGTTGCAACTGTTGTTTCTGTTTCTGGTACTCGTCGTTTGAGATGACCAGATACTTGATATTGATGATGTCAGCCATCGGGCTGACCGTATTGAATTGATCCAGGAACTGCTGCCAGCGCATCTGCTGCACCGGATTGGAGGTGTACATGACCGGGATCCCCAGGGCGATGTACTGCATCGGATCGCTCCCATCGGCCGGAAGCACCCGGTAGGTCTTCGGCATGTTCTTCAAAAATGCCATCAGCGGTGGAGCCTCTCCCGCCTTGGCCTTCACCGGCGCATCGGTCAGAAACAGGAACTTGTCATTCACCCGCCCCACATCGGCCAGATAGAGCAGCAGCAAGAGCGGCGGCAGGAAGCGGGTCAGCGCCGGGATGCGCAACCCGGCAACCATGGTAACGGCGAGCAGAGATGCCAGACCGGCGGCAATACCGGTTTCAAGCAGCAGGTTATTCCAGCGTTGCGCCACCAGGTACTCCCCCTGTTCATAGCGGGTCGGCTGCAGCAGGTTTTCGATGAACAGCGCGATCCAGCGATCCTGGCCGACCCGCAGGATGACCAGGAAAACCAGCAGCAGTATCGGCAGCAGCACCACGCCGGCCAGATAGTTGCGGAAGCTTTTGGTTGTGCGCAGCTCCGTATCCATCAGCAGGTCGATCCCCCGCGCCGACAAGACTCCCATGCCGAACACCGGAATAAACATGATCATCTTGGGAACCCGGAAATGGTTGATACCGGGGAAGTAATCGTAGAGCAGGTTATAAAAGGGGGTGAATTTCCCCATGGAAAACAGTATCCCCCCCGCCACTCCCAGCAACGCCAGCCAGGTGTATTTGTCGCGCCTGTAGATCAGCGGCAACGGAATCAGCAGCCAGGGGAGCAGGCCGAAATAGCTGGCAGTCTGGGTAAACACCATCCGCCCCCAGTAATAGCTGGCGATATTGGTCGGATTTGGTCCCCCTTCCTGACGTGACAAGCCGAAGAAACCGGGGATGATCAACGCACCCAGCTCCTCCGGGGGGAGCGACCACGACATCGCCTCGTCACGGCTCAGCCCACCCTTGGCTTGACTCCCGTCACTGGTAGTGTTGGCGCCACTGTTGACCCCCCGGTTGGTATCCTTTGACCAGTTTGCCAACGGCAGCAGGGAGATGGCGACCGTACTGAGAAAAAACAGCAGCACCACCAGGTTCAGCCCCACCAGGCGCAGGGTGGAGCGTGTTCCGGTTGCGCTCTCGCAGCGGATGATGGCAACCGTACGCAGCACCCCGTAGAGACCGACGCAGAGACAGGTATAGTAGGCAATTTGCCAGTGGGTGTTGAAAAACTGAAACGCCAGCACAAAGGCGGTGGTCATGAACCAGAACAGCCGCCGGCTCAAAAACCCCTTCTCAAGACAGAAGAAGGCCCAGGGAGCATAGGAGATGGTGGCCAGTTTCATCACATGACCGGCGTTGATCAGCGAGGCATTCTCGGTTGCCAGAGCAAAGACCAGGCCGGCGAAGAGCGCCGCCATGCGGCTGGTGCCGATCAGGCGGCAGTACAGGTATGCGCCGCTGGCGCCGAAGAAGAGATGCAGGACGATCGTCCAGGCGATGCTGGACGGGAACGGGAACAGCCAGTAAATCAGCTTGAGCGGGATCAGGAAGTTGAAGGAAGCGCCCCCCCCCTCATTGGTGAATCCGCTGTTGGTAAAATAATCCCAGGAGGCGTAGAGCGGAAACAGCAGGATCTTGGACAGCGGCTGTTCCGACATCGACTGGGCGCCCCAGTAAAATTCCGCAATGATGTCAGGAGCCCGGATGATCTTGTCAGTGAACAGGATGCGGGCATAACAGAGCAGCAACAGAGCCAGCAGGGCCATTATAAATAAACTTTTCTTCGTGCGATCAGTCATGAATTGATTACACTCCTGTAAAATTGGTCAAGGGATTGTGCCGCCTCCCGCCAGTTGAAACCTTTCAGCATCTGCCGTTTCCCTTCAGCAGCATAGCGGACAGCCAGATCAGGCTCCCGTAGCAACCTGACGACCCCGGCCACCATCTGCTCCGGCTGCTGCGGATCGGTCAGGATCCCCGAGACACCGTCCCGAATGTATTCCTCCGCCTGCCCCACCCGGTCAGCCACCACCGCTAGACCGGCCACCAGCAGTTCGGTTAGCTTGGCCGGGCATTTGGCCCGGTTGATCAGGGTGTCATCCAGCGGATAGATCGCCAGATCGGCCGCAGCCAGATAATCGGGAATCTGCCGCGGCTCCACCCAACCGGCCATGACCAGCGCCGCATCAAAGCCGAGCGTACGGGCAGCGGCCAGCAGTTGCTGTTCCTCACCCTGTTTTCCTTGACCGACCACCAGAAAACGGACCGTGGGAAAAGCTTGGTAAATGCCGGCCAGTACCCGGTGCAGCCGTTGCTGGGAAAACTCAAAGAAGCGGGTATAGAGCACCAGCAGCGGGCTATCAACGGCAATCCCCAAGTGCCGGCGGAGAGCCTGGCCATCACCCGGCCGGGAAGCGGCCACACAATTGGGGAGGTAGTGCAGCCGTTGCGACGGTACCCCCATGGCGATGGTCAGCCGTTCCAGTTCCCGGCTGGCGACCGTGATCCCCCGGGCATGCCGGGACAGCCACTGTTCCTGAAAAGCGAACAGTTTTTTTTCCGGCCAGGAATAGGAGTGCAGGTCGTTCATCCCCCCCTTTCCTTCCCGGTCATCACTGTCGACCAGTAAGGGAGGCAAGCGGACTCCCAGCCGTTGCAGCGTGATCTGCCACATGGCGGCCAGTCCGCCGTACCCCTTGGGCTTGAAGAGATGCACCAGATCCGGCTGTTCCTCCCCCATCCCCCGGAACATGCGGTAAGCCAGGGGGAGCGTTCCTGCCAGCTTGCCGCCAGCCGGCAGGGAAACATTTACCAGCCGCACCCCGCTGAGCAGCTCCGTCTTCCCCGAATCGTCAGGGTTGGTATAGGGGGGGGCAACGATCGTCACCGTATGCCCCAACGCCTGCAACTCAACCGCCAGCGGCAACATGCGGGCAAGCACGGTTCCTTTGGGACGGATACCGAAGGGGGCCAGGAAAACGATCTTCATGGCTGATCTCCCGCCGGTATCCGCCGGTACTTGGCGATACTGTCCATCAAGCTTTGTGCTGTTGCCAGCAGCCGGTAATCCACCATGGCCGCCGCAGCTGCAAAGAGGGTAAAGGTGGTACGATGGGGAAATGCTTTCCCCGCCAGCAGCGCCTGGCGGATCTGGGCGCGCCCCTCCTGCACCTTCCCCGCCAGAATCAGAATCCTGCCGTAGTCGGCCCGGTGAAACGCCACCAGTGACGGGGGATCAATGCCGCTGGCCATAATCGCTGCGGAAAACTGCTGCTCCATTTTTTCAGCTACCCGCAACTTGGCCTCGAACATGCGCACCTTGTCCCGAATGGTGTTTTCACCATGCACCCTGACCAACGCCTGACAACGGTCCAGGAATCCGAAGCGGGAGCCGGCCATGGCCAGGCGGAGAAAAAAATCCCAATCTTCATAGCGGGCCAGGCCAGGATCATAGCCGTTCACCCGCTCCACGGCAGACGTCCTGATCAGTGGGGCATGCACGGTGATAAAGTTGCCGAACAACAGCTGTGGCAGGATATGGCCGGCCGGAGCAATTCTCCTGACCGCATAGCGGCTGTTTTCCCGCCCCTCTTCAAAATAGGCAACCCGGCAATAGACCGCATCATCTGCGGCATGCTGCTCCAAGTAGTCAACCTGTTGCGCCAGTTTTTCCGGCAGCAGCAGGTCGTCGGCATCAAGAAAGGCGATATAATCGCCGGATGCCAGGGAGATCCCCCTGTTTCGGGCAGCAGAACGGCCGGAGTTGGCCTGATAGCAGTAACAGACCCGTTCGCCAAACCGCTGGACGATCTGCGCCGTCCGGTCGCTGGAGCCATCATCGACAACAATGCATTCCACGCCGGGAAAACTCTGGGCCAGGACACTCTCAATCGCCGCGGCAATATATTTTTCGGCATTATAGGCCGGGATGATTACCGAAACCATAGCTGCCATCATGTTCCACCTTTCCGGAAGGTGTTCAGATAGCGGTCCAACCGGATCTTTCCCTTTTTAACCCGGCAGAACAATCTCCCGGCAAAAGTATTACTGACAAAGCTGGTGATCGGCACCTGGTCTTTCGTCCATTCGTACTTGTACTCCTCGCTGCCGATGGAGAAATCAAACAGCTCCACCCCCTGGGCAAAGCAGTCCCGGATCAGGTAGTAGGCCAGGACTCTCCCCGGCGAGTAACTGGCGTAACGGTAATCGTAGGATGGCATCAGATAATAGAAACGCTGTTGGTAACAATAGCCGAGATGGGTGGCGATGATCTCCCCGTTCAGAGCCAGGTATGACAGGTGGATGCTGTCGTTATGCCGCGCCTGATCCCGGTAGAACTCCTCGTATCCCGGCATCAGCAGCACGCCATGCACTCCCGAACTGCGAAAACGCCACCGTTTCTGTTCGAAGAACGCCTCCAGCAGCGCCGACGCCCGGGGATCACTGCCGGCCACGATTCTGAATTCCAATTCCCCCTTTTGGGAGAGACGCTTGATCTGCCGCAAGGTATCCGACTTCTGTTTCTTGCGAAACTGTTTCAATGAATCCAGATAGCTGTCAAAATCACCCTGCAGCGCGATGTAGGGGGCCACATCCCCCCGGAATTCGTGCAACTGTTGTTTCAACCAGGGGTACTCCGGCGCATCATGACGGACATTGTGCAGATAGCAAAGCCGGAAACCGCTCTGCTGGCGCAGTAAGCGCAGCGCCTGTTCCATGAAGTCAGCGATGCTGCAGTCGGCGCTTGGGTCAAACAGCACGCCACCGTAGTCGACGGCAAAGAACCCGCCCAGCCAGGTCAGAAACCGTACCCCCCCTTTGTTGATCACACAGCCGGGAAAAATGCCGCAGAGCCGCCCCTCTTCCCGGTAGAGTGCCACGGCAGCAACGGCATTGCTCGACTCACCGGCGCAAGCCAGCCACGAAGCCCCAAAACCGTGGCTTTGGAACAGGTGGGCCGGTGCCCGGCGTTCCAGTTCCCGCCATTCGGCTCCCAGGGCCAGCACCCCGGAGAGGGTTGTTATGATCTCATACGCCATGGTTTACCTTGTGAAGTCACGTTACCTACGGTGCGGAGTTGCTACGTTGCCGCGGCGGTGAAGCTCCTGCTCAATCGGTCACCACCCTTTTGAAGCGATTGGTGCACGCCGTGTACATGCCGGAAAGAAAAATCTCACTCAATTGGCCGTTTTTTCCCCCCTGGTAGAGCGGAATGCGGGGGAGCATCAGCAGCTGGTTCGCATGGGGCTCAAACAGATTACCGATCCTGGTGGTAACGGCACTCGTGAAACCGAGCTCGGCTGCCAATTGCGCCTCCCTGGCAGAGGCATCACTCCGTTTGCCGTAGGGATAGGCCAGATGCCTGACCGGCCGGGCAATCTGCGCCTCGATCTCCAGTTTTGAGCGGAGCAGCTCGTCGCGAGCGTCTTCCCGGCGGAGAATTCCCAGGCTGAGATGGTTGAAGGTATGACAGCCGATGCTGCAGAGCCGGTCGCCGGCCAGTTCCCGGACTTCGTCCCAATTCAACCACAATCGATCACTGTTGGCGGGAAGGGGATAGTTCCTGCTCAAATCCGCCATAACTTCCATCTGTTCTTTACGCCCCAGCCGTTCATAAAACACCTTGAAGGCATTGAGCGACTCCTTGGGGCGTTTGAGTTCCAGCTGCACCTGTTGCCCCTGGCAGGCAAGCGTAATCGATTCATACGCTGCCAGCAGGTTGCTGATGCTGTACCACCACAGATCGGCCGTGCCGTTGGGAAAGGAGTTGGTGATGTAGATGGTGTAGGGGACAGCGAGCCTGGTGAAGATTGGCCGGGCATATTCCAGGTTATCCCGGTAGCCGTCGTCCAACGTCACCACCATGTTTCGTCGACGCCGGACACAGTCACTGAAGTTGTCAACCAGATAATCGAGGGAAATGAAGCGCCACCCGGCAGCCTGTTTCTTGCACAGGAAGTGTTCCAGAAACTCCGGCGTCAGCGCCAGAGCATCGGTCGGGAGCCCTCGTTGTTCACCGGGGGTAATCCGATGCAACATCAGGATCGTGGTATGCCCACCATACAGGGGATGGAAAAGACGATGGAGCCCGCTGCCATGCAGTATGCCAATCAGAAGTTCTTTCAGCATCCCAGCCGCTACACCGTCAACTCGGCCAGGACAATTTCCTGATTCAACCTGCCTTCCGATTCCCTGCTGGTCAGATAGTTGTACTTGTACAAGTCGTAGCGCTGCAGCTCCGGTTTGCTGATCTCGATCCGGTCACCAGATTCCATTTCATCACAGTTGAACACCGGCTGTCCCAGATACTCGCCAAAATCGTGAACCCAGCGCACAATGGTATCGCGATAGGCCCGTTTCATATCGGCGGTGTAGATGAAGAGCAACGGTTTGTAATTGAGCACGGCATAGCTGATGGAGGTGCTGTGGTGGGAAATCACGAACTCGGCTCCCTTGACCAGTTCCGGGGTGTGCCCCTTCATAATTTTCCGTCCTTCAAAACTGGTTTCATCATAGTCAGCCTTGGGGTGGGCAGCGATCACAACTTCCACCCCGTACTCCACTTCCAGCAACCGAAAGCACCGATTCAATGAGTTCAAGTAAACGTGTGGATCAATGGCATCCCAACCGATAACTTTCAAATCCGACTGAAACGCCAGATTAATGTCAAGGAAAACCGCATATTTTGAATCACCTAACAGGCCAGGTTTATTCCGCTGCAGAAGAAAGTTGTCATAATCAAACAGATTGATGGCAACCCGCCGGCTAACCTGCGGATGCATTTCCATCGATGCAGCGCCGGCAGCAAACACCACATCAAACGGCTTTACCAGTTTGAGCTGTTTGGCATAGATCCGCCTCAACCGCCCCTTGAGCGAACCAGCAAATTTTCGCGGATGCCGCACCAGCTTGCAAATCCGGTCCGCCAGGCTGCTGCGATCCTTGATCGGGAAATTGCCCCACTCAAAGAAGCAAAGCGTACAGTTGAATCTGGTCAGCAGGGCAAACAAGCGATTGAAGCGCCCCTCATAGTTGAACATGACCACAAAATTGGTGTTGGCACTATCCCGGCCGGCCAGCGCCGCTTCCAACGCCCCATAGTCATTTATTTTTTTCAGATAGTCTCGTTCCAGTGATTGCTGAAAGGTTACTCCCGGAAACAGAATCCCGGCGATATTCCAGTATTCCACCGCCACACCATGGTCACGCAGGTATGCCAGATACCAGTCTTGCTCCACCTTTTCCGTGAGCGACATAAAGGAGAGGTAAACCACATCTTTCACAGACACCACCCGTCATCAACCACGAGGTTCTGGCCATTCACAAAGGCTGAAACATCACTCAACAGATACAGCAGGGTACCGCTGATATCCTGCGGATCGAGCATCCCTTTGGAAAGCGAATATTCGTTATAGCGTTCAAGAAAAGAGGGGGATTGTCCTGCCAGAATCCCGCCGGGACTGATGCAGTTGACACGGATCCTGTCACCCTTGAAATACTTGGCCATATACTTGGTCAGATGGATGATGGCAGACTTGATGGCGGCGTATTCCACCGGCATGGTCATCGCAGTCCCTTCATACACCTCAAAGCGGGGGGGAATGACGCCATAGATCGACGCCATGTTGATGATATTGCCATACCCCTGGTTGCGGAAGTAGAGGCCGAACTGCTGCGACATGAGGAAATAACCACCCAGATGCGTCCCCACGTTGTCGCAGAAGTTTTCGTAGCTGACCTCCTCGAATCTGCTCCCATAACCGGGGTTGCGCGGATAGGCGTTGTTGACCAGTCCGTCGATTCGCCCATATTTTTCGTGCACGGCAGCAATCACGGTTTGCGCGGAATCTTTCGAGGTGATGTCGAGCATCTGGAATTCTGCCCGGCATCCCGGCTGACCATTGATCTCATCGGCCAGCGCCTGACCATGCTCTGCGCTGCTGTCGGCGATCACCACGACAGCACCGGCTTTTGCTACGCTTCGACTGAATTCACTCCCAATTCGCCCTGCCCCGCCGGTAATTACGACGACTTTATCTTTCAGACCAAAACCCATCCCGCTTCCTCCCTGCTTCATCGGTAATTTATCCTGAAAAAAGCATTTGCCACAGAGCACACAGAGCAAGGCAGAGAAATTTAAACCGTTAAGCATGTTATGAATTTCACCCGATTGGTGATGTGGTGTTATTACATAACTGTTTGTATTCTCTGCGACCTCTGTGGTTAGGCTGCCGTTATTAGTAAGTTAGAAATTAATTTCTGCGCTTTTCAGGCAGAAAATAATTTCGTTAACGCACTTATCCTGTTTATCAGGGTTAGATTTATGCTCCCCGTAATTCGTCAGCCAGCGCTGGCCGCACTTTTTTTTCAGACGTCAACCGCTCTTTCAGTGAAAGAAACGGCATCTCGATCAACCGGTACGACAGTTCCGTCATGATCAAGGAAGCAACCGCACAGGCAATTTTCACCTTCAGCTGTTGTGCATTGACCACATTCAGGATCCAGTAATGCCACAGATAGAGTCCATAGGAACGCTTGCCAAAGTAAACCAGCAGCGGCGAAGCAAGCACGCCTTTGGTCCGCTGAAACCCCGGCACCACGGCCGAGTAGAGCAGGCAGCAGGTCAACAATGGAATGGCAAATATTTTCCCTCGAAAAAAATCAGGATCGCTGGTAAAAGCATCCCGGTGAAACATGATCATTCCAATGCCGATCCAGGCAATCCAGGGGGTAAGCCACTCGATCTGCCGGGGAAGGCGGAGCCGTTCCTTCCAGAGATGAAAACAGATGGCGAGGCAGCAGCCGGTCAGCAGGGTAAAAGCGCGGGTATCAAAGCCATAGTACAGCCGCCACCACGGCGTGCTCCTGGCCAGCAGGAAGGTTTCTCCCGCCGAAAGCAGCGTCAACACAACTGTGGTTACCAGCAGTCCCTTCTTTCCCCCTTGCTTGATGGCAACAAACAGGATCAGCGGCCAGAGAAAATAGAACTGTTCCTCCACCGAAAGCGACCAGGTATGCCCGAGTTCCCCGGGACGGTTCAGTCCGGCGGCGCCAGCCCAGTTGGCAACGTAGAAAAAAACCAGGGCCATGTCAGTAAAGTGGCGGCTGAGGTCTTTTCCGAACAGCGTAACCAGTGAAGCGTAGACAACCAGCAGAAACAGGAGCGCCGGAAAGAGACGCAGCCCTCTTCTGATGTAGAAGTCGCGAAAGCTGATCGTCCCGCTCCGCCCAACCTCCTGCAAGAGAATTGACGTGATCAGAAAACCGCTCAAGGTAAAAAACATATCGACGCCAAAACCGCCCCGCTGCAGGAGCGGCACACCATAATGGGCCAGGAAAACCGTGATGATGGCAATCCCGCGGATTCCGTCCAGTGGCGCTGAATACCGCATCATGATACCCCTATGCCGTACGGTTCATCAGGAATTCCACGAAGGCAAAGTCGAGTTCGGAGTCAATATCGATTGATCGTTCCTCCGGCATCTCGTAGAGCAGCGTGTCTCGGTTGAATACGGTGGTACCGCTGAACAGGACCTCGCGCCGCCAGACATACACCGAAGCGTTCATATCATAACAGCGGGGTGCATCCTGGCGGCGCACCACCGGCACAGCCAGTTTTTTCGAGAGCACCGCCACCCCGTTCTCATCAAGCTCCACCAGGTTGAAGTACGGGGAGCGGCGGGCCGGCATACCGGTGATCACATTTCCCGCCCCCCGCTCCTCCAACAGACGTACCGAGCCGATGATGTCGTCCGGAATCCGCAAGGGGGAAGTGGCATCCAGGTCAACGATGATCTCAAAGGTCTGTCCGGTGATCCGTTCAACCTCGCTGACACAGTGCTGGATAGCCGGCAGCTTGGCGGCCTGATCCGTGGCTAATGCGTCCGGACGCTTGATCAAATGATCGGCCCCCCATTCAGCGGCAACCGCCAGAATCTGGTCCGAATCACTATCCACCGCCACAGCGGAAAAAAGCCCGCTTTCCTTCGCCTGCCGGATACTGTAGGCAATCAACGGTTGGCCATGCAGTTGGCGCACATTCTTGTTCTTGACCCCTTTTGACCCCCCACGGGCACAAATGGTACAGAGCCGGTTCACCTTTGAATCCATAGAGCCTCCCTTGACGCCCGTTCGGCAGCATCGATCATCCGCACCACGTCGAGTCCTTCAGCCAGGGTACAGACTGTTTCCCCGTTGTTCTGCATAATCGAGACATGCATCCCGCGGTAGGTATAGTCACGCCCCACACTGACTTCCTCACGTTCCTTGTCGATCATCAACCGTCCGGCCACAAAATCGACTTCGAACGTTTTTTGCGCGGTATTGATGATAATCTCACGCCTGGTCAGGCGGTCGAGATAATTGAGTTGCAGCGATACTACCGGACAGCGGCTGGTCGACATCAGTACCGCAAACAGATCATCGCTGCTGATCTCAAGCGGGCTGAAATGCCCACCCGATGCCGTAATGCTGCGCCACCCCCCCAGCAGCCAGTTGAGATAATCCAGCTCATGGCTCAGATCGCGCAGTACACCGCCACCAGCATCCCGGTCGGCTGAGTAGCAGTGACGGTAGTCCTGATCCGGCCGCCAGAGCGGAAGATATTGGCCGGCATAGGCCTGGACCGACAGTATCGTCTCCCCCGTCAGCAACTCGCGCAATCGCGTAAGCAGCGGATGAAAACGCAAATTGTAGGCGACATACACCTTACTGAACCGGTTTTCGGGAACTTCGGCCAGTGCCCCGAAGAGCGGTTTTTCAACCAGCACAATCCCCTTGAAATCAATGGCTGCCAATTCAAACATGGTAGCATGATGCCGGGCCGTCTCACAGGCAATCACCACATAATCAGGATCAAATTTTTCCAGTGCCTCACCGATGGAGGCGAACCGACATTCATGCACCCGCTCCCGGGAGCTGACCACCGCAACCGCACACCCCAGTTCAGCCAGTATCCTGGCATGACGGGAGCCGATGGAACCATATCCGACCACCAGAGCCTTCACGTAAACCCCTTTCCCAATTCCGTCAGTAGCTTCTCGGAATCATCTACCCACCCGTTGTGGCACACCACTCATCTCAGCTGCTACGCCAACTGATTGAACTCTTATTTGTATCGCATCCTGCTATTTAAGGGAAGTAGTTAAACATCAGCAAAGCAGTAAAACTTGACGCGGTACCTGCTTCTGAAATACTATAACATCCCCAGAGGAGTTACATGGTTATGTCTACGGAAAAATTTGAAACTTCACTAAAAAAACTGGAAGAAATCGTACGGCGACTGGAAGGCGGGTCACTCTCACTTGATGAATCGCTCAAAGCATTTGAGGAGGGGGTGCGTCACTCCTCATTCTGCGCCAAAAAGCTGGATGACGCACAGCGTAAGGTTGAAATCCTGTTGAAACGTAAAGATGGCACACTCTCCCGCGAACCGTTTGAACCGGAAGAGTGAGCTGTTCCGCCCCTACCCCGCATCCCCCTGTCATCATAATCGCAGGGTAGACGATTTTATTTCCTGCCGCCCTCAATGGGACAAGCCCGGAAGATAAATCCAACTTACAAAAAGGATAGCTCGATGGATCTGAAAACATACTTACAACAGCAATGCCAAAAGGTTGATGCTGCACTTGACGCCTATCTCCCCAAAGAAAGCGAACTTCCCCACTCCCTGCACAAAGCGATGCGTTATTCGGTGTTCGCCGGCGGAAAACGGGTGCGCCCGATCCTGATGCTGGCTGCTTGTCAGGCAGTAGGCGGGGATGAAAACAATGCCCTCCCGGCAGCCTGCGCCATGGAAATGATCCACACCTATTCACTGATTCATGATGACCTCCCGGCTATGGATAACGATGATTTCCGGCGCGGCAACCCGACCAACCATAAGGTGTTTGGTGAAGCAACTGCCATTCTTGCCGGTGATGCGCTCCTGACGGAAGCGTTCAAACTGTTGAGCGCCCCCCGCTGTGCCACCACCATCAAAGCGGAAACCCGGCTGGCGGTTATCCGCGAAATTTCAAGCTGCTCCGGCTCCTACGGCATGGTCGGCGGCCAGGTGGTTGACATGGAATGCGAAGGAAAAGAGGGGATCGACCTCCCGACAGTCCAGTACATCCATACCCACAAGACCGGCGCACTGATCAAAGCCTCGGTGGTTGCCGGAGCACTACTGGGAGAAGCATATTCCGACCAGTTGAAAGCCATAACCCGCTACGGCGAAGCAGCCGGATTGGCCTTCCAGATTGCCGATGACATTCTGGATATTGAAGGAACAACCGAACAGATCGGCAAGGATGCCGGCAGCGACCAGGCACGCGGCAAAGCAACCTATCCGGCAGTCATGGGACTGGCAGCAGCCAAGGTGGAAGCGGCAGCCATGATGGATGAGGCGATGCGTGCTCTGGAATGTTTTGGCACCGAGGCGGATCCGTTACGCCAAATTGCGCAGTACATTGTTAAACGAAATAATTGACGGCCAGGTGCTCTAATGTCTCTTCTTGAAACCATAAACTCTCCCGCTGACCTGAAAAAATATTCAGCAACACGTCTCCCCGAGATTGCGGCCGAATTGCGGCAGATGATTATCGAAACCTGTGCTGCCAATGGCGGCCATCTGGCTCCCTGCCTGGGTGTTGTGGAATTGACCATCGCCCTGCACCGGGTCTTTTCAACTCCGACGGATAAAATAATCTGGGATGTGGGACATCAGGCCTATGCCCATAAAATTTTGACCGGACGCCGTGACAGCTTCAAGACACTGCGGACTTTGCACGGCATCAGCGGCTTCCCCAAACGTTCCGAGTCTCCCCACGACGCTTTTGATGTCGGCCATTCCTCCACCTCCATTTCTGCTGCCACCGGCTATGCTGCGGCACGCGATCTTGACGGTCGCTCCAACAAGGTGGTGGCGGTGATCGGTGATGGTTCCATGACCGGCGGAATTGCCTATGAAGCGATCAACCACGCCGGGCATCTTGACCGGGAACTGGTCGTGGTCCTCAACGACAACGAGATGTCAATTGCAGAAAATGTGGGGGCCTTGTCCACCTTTTTAAGCCGCACTTCCAGCAGCGAGTTTGTGCAGCGCGTTAAAAAGAATATGGAGCAGTTCCTCGGTCGCATGGACATGGGGAAAGGGGTGCTGGAAATTGCGCATAAGATGGAGGAGTCTTTCAAGGGGCTCTTCACACCCGGCATGCTTTTCGAGGCGTTCGGATTCGACTACATTGGCCCGATTGATGGGCATGACCTGCCAATGTTGTTGGAAACACTCGAAAATGTAAGAAAAATGGATAAAGCGGTGCTGGTACACGTACTGACCCAGAAAGGCAAAGGGTACAAACCGGCTGAAGAACACCCCTCGCTGTATCATGGCGTTGGCCCTTTTGACATTGCAACCGGCAAGATTCACAAGGGAAAAGGTGGCGCCGCCTCGTATACTGCTATTTTCGGTTCCACCCTCTGCAAACTGGCGGCAGAAGATGAACGCATCGTTGCCATTACTGCTGCCATGCCCGATGGAACGGGCCTGACCGGCTTTGCCCAGGAATTTCCGACCCGTTTTTTTGATGTGGGGATTGCCGAGCAACATGGCGTCACCTTTGCGGCTGGCCTGGCTGCCGATGGTTTTCGGCCGGTATTTGCGGTCTATTCGACCTTTTTGCAACGCGCCTACGATCAGATCGTACACGATGTATGCCTGCAAAATCTTCCCGTAACCTTTGCCCTTGATCGTGGCGGAGTAGTCGGGAGCGATGGCCCGACCCATCATGGTGCTTTTGATCTCTCCTACCTGCGTCATATTCCAAATCTTACCGTGATGGCGCCTAAGGATGAAAACGAGTTGCAGCATCTGCTGGTAACCGCCATTCAGCTTGGCCAACCAGCAGCTATCCGCTACCCACGCGGCAATGGCTACGGGGTCCCGCTTGACCAGACACTGAAACCAATCCCGATTGGACAGGGAGAAGTTGTACGTGAAGGGAGCGATGGTGCGATCATTGCGGTTGGAACCATGGTGGCAGCGGCCTGTGAGGCCGCCCAAATCATTCAAGAGCAGCTCAATCTCTCCTATACGGTGGTGAATGCACGTTACATCAAGCCACTGGATGAGACCCTGATTCTTGAACAGGCTCAAAAGTACGGCACGCTGATCACCATCGAGGAGAACGCCCTGCAGGGTGGTTTTGGCAGTGCTGTACTGGAACTGCTTGAAACTCGCGGAATGACACACGTCAAGCTACTTCGCCTCGGATATCCTGATGCACCGATCCCCCAGGGGGAGCAGCACGAACTGCGCAGCATGCTCGGTCTCGATCCGGCCGGAATCGCCGCTTCCATTAGTAACCTGCACCGTTGACCATGAATCGTCCTGCCAATCACAAGCTGATGGCGGCCTGTTCCCTTGCACTCTTGCTGTTGTGCATGCCGCCACCGGCCACCAGCGCTCCGATTGATAATGACCCGTTGATCCACAGCAGCTATGCCCACGAACTGATGCAACGGGGTGAGTTTGACAAAGGACTGGAGCAACTTCGAACCGCCTATCTCCTGTTTCCCCTGAACGAAACTCTTAAACGCAACCTCGCCGAAGGGTATGCCGTTGTAGGACATTCATTTTTCAAGAAGCTGCAGTACGACAAAGCCGATGAACAGTACGTCAAGGCGATGGAATTATACCCGGAAGAAACCAACTACGCGCTGTTACGGGGTATTTGCAATTACCACCTGCAAAAATTTGATGTCGCTCGCCATACCCTGGAAATCGCACGTCAAAAAGCACCGGATTCGGTAGAAACCATCTATTATCTTGGCTTGGTGTTGTATGAAACCGAGCAACAACAAGCAGCGGTAGCACTCTGGGAAGAGGGACTCAAGCACTCGCCGGATCGCGCGGAACTCAAGGCTATTCTAAATAAAGTTCGCAAGGAAATGGCGGTTGAAGCAGACATGGATCGCGGCCACAGTTCCCGTTTCTCCATTACCTTTGATCCGGGGATAACCACGACTAACGCTCTGGCCATCCTGGAAGTGCTGGAAGAAGCAGCAAACGTGATTGACGCGGAACTGGGACATTTTCCCGACAAACGGATTCCGGTTGTGGTGTACCAGAGCAAGGACTTCAAGTTTGTCACCGATGCACCTGACTGGTCGGGAGGAATGTATGACGGAACCATCCGCCTGCCGCTCGGTTCAATGAAGGAAATCACTCCCCGCATCCGCGAGGTTCTGTTTCACGAGTATGCACACGTGGTGGTGTATGGCATGACCAACGGTAACTGTCCTACCTGGCTCAATGAAGGGATTGCCGATTTCTTCGGACGCCTGAATCACAACAAACCACTCCACGAATTTGGTAAGGCATTACGCAGCAAATATTTACTCCCCTTTTCATCTCTGGCAAGAGGATTTGCATCTCTGTCGCCACAACAAGCGACTCTGGCTTACCAGCAAAGTTATGCCTTCGTAAACTACCTGGTTACCACCTACGGCTGGCATCGTATTTCCTCACTCTTGAACAGCCTGGGCAAAGGGCAATTAATTTCCAGCGCCCTTGCAGCAGCCTTCAATGATGATGGCGTGACGTTGGAGCAGCTCACCAGCGCATGGCTCCAGAACACGGAACAGTCACTTACTACAAAATAATTCACCTCAGTGCAATTTATGGTTGCCTTATCCTCCCGTACGTAGTATAAAGTCATTCTTTCGGTGAGTAGCGCAGTCTGGTAGCGCACCTGCCTTGGGAGCAGGGGGTCGCAGGTTCAATTCCTGTCTCACCGACCAGCAATCAATAAGGAGTTACGACACACGTCGTAACTCCTTTTTTGTTATTAAAAAACTGATATTCGTATCAACCCGTTCAAATGCAGCATCATGGAGCCATTGCCACTGATATTCCATGACAGTCTCACGATCCGCTACTTCGGTCCACCCCGTTACACTTCCTTACAATCACTGTTAACTATTCCAATCAGCTCCGACTTTCATTACCAATTCAGGTATAGCCCCTATTCTGATCCAGTTCACTAAGCATTCCTCCGCTTTCACGGGCAGCAGTACTTGGTTTTGCGAAATCCATTGCATTACGGATGTTGTTTACGTACGTCCAGCTACTGGCCAACAATCATATTACAACATCCCGTAACCAGCATTATTGCTTCTATCGACACCAATGCCTACAGCACTGTTTCGATTGACAGCTATACTCAAACCAGCTATGGTAGTCATATGACTACCATAGCTGCAAACACTAAAAACAAGCTTACCAATCGCCAGGAGCAGGTATTGCAATTCATCACCACCTACAGCGGTGACAATGGCTATCCGCCCAGCCAGCGGGAGATTGCGGCTCACTTGAATGTTTCAGGAACCCTGCCGGTAATGAAACATCTCGATGCCCTGGAACGTAAAGGATATATCAAACGTGAATCTGTCAATCGCGGAATCAGCCTGACAACACCAATCGGCCATCCGATGTCGCTACCGATTGTTGGTACTGTGCGTGCGGGACATCTTGCACCGGCTATTGAAGATATTCAGGGACATTTCGCCGTTGATCCAATGGCTGTAAAAGGTAATCACTGTTTTTTCCTACGGGTTAGTGGTGAATCGATGATCAATGCGGGAATTCTGGATGGTGATCTAGCCTTGGTACGACCGCAACCGACTGCTGAGAACAAGGATACGGTGGTTGCCATGATCGACGGTGAAGTTACCCTTAAATGGTTCTATCGTGAGCAAGGATATATTCGCCTGCAGCCAGCAAATTCCGCCATGACTCCGATTATTATTCGACCGGAAGATGGTGAGCTCAGTATTGTTGGCAAGGTAATCGGTGTATATCGAAGCATGTAACGGCAGCACAGAGCTGTGACTGACAGTTACGATACAGTTTATGAATGTACATGTTAAAACGTCAGGAGAGAAAGCATGGAACCAATTACAATTTGTGGAGCAATCATTCTGGTATTGGGTATAAGGCTGGAGTTTGAAGGAATGTTGAACCTGCTCAGGAGAGCAAGCTTCAGCAGCAAGATAGAGTCAGGAGTTGTCAGGTCAAGCCTTGGCAAGCGACCGATCTACGTCAAGTACTTTGATAGTGCCGGTTAAGCTTATAAATATGGTACGCCGGGAGATCCTGGCAGTAGTTAAAAATCAGGTGAGGTCGAGGTCATCGGCACGGCATAAATTAACGAGCAATGGAAAATACTCCTAAATATTTAAGCGCAAAAAAGCCCTACCACATTTAAGTGATAGGGCATTTTCATATTATTCCCGGCGGCGACCTACTTTCCCACACAGCTACCCGTG
>DAINBV010000028.1:0-58022 GCA_036732725.1 Geobacteraceae bacterium
CGTATTGCGCCGCAATCGGGAAGGCATGTCCGCTCAAGAGCATCCCGTTTGAGCTGCAAGGAGGTTATTTTTTGCCCGGTGACACCCATGCGCGCCACGGTGACCGCAAGATTTTCCAGACGGTGGCGCTGGATTGACCATTGTTCGGCTTCGCTGCGCCAGGAGGAAAGTTCACGTCCCTGCAAATGAAGAACAATTGCCGAGCGCACCTGCACCAGTTTCTGCTCTGCCACGGCCACCTTCCGGAAGGCATCGCCCCAGTTGCTGTCAGCCTGTTGCCGCAGCAGCTCGGCATGACGGCCCGATTCTGCCTGCTGTTCTACGACTCCCCGCCGTTGGGTCAACTGTTGATCCACGGTTTTGAGCGTCCTGATCTGTTGTTCCATCCCGGTCAGCTGTTCCACCAGTGCGGCATCGTCCCGTTGCTGTTCCAGCAGTGCCTCGCCGCTGACCAGCTGTTCCCGGGTCGCCTCCCGTTCGGCTGCCAAAGACACCATTGCGAGCCGGTAATCATCACACTGACGTCGTACTGCAGCACAGTCGGACTGCCAGCGCTGCATATCGGCGGCAACTGCAGCGAGTCTCAGATCCAGCTCACGGGTCTGGCGGATCAGTACGGTTTGGTGTTGCTGCTCTTCCCGGGCGTGTGTCAAGGCCTGCTCCGCCTGTTCCAGCCCGGTTCGCGAGCCGTGCAGTTCCAGCTCCGCCTGGGGTAGCTGTTGGGTGACACTCGCCAACTCTGCAGTCTCAGCCTCCTGTTGCCTGCGTACCCCCGCCAGATGGGCGTAATCGGCTTCCAGCGCCACGGCGCGCCTGGCAAGAGCGAGGGTTTCCAGATCCGGTTCAGCGGCCTGTTGTTCAACCTGATGGAAACGCCACTCCTCTTCCAGCCGGGCAAGCTCACCTTCCAGCTTCCCCATCCGTTCCCGCCACTGCACGGCATGGGCAATGTCGTGTACCACGGCCAGCAGCGCCTGTTCCTGGCGTTGTTTATCCTCCAGTTCAACCCGCAGCTGTTGTTCCTGCTCGACCGGCAGGAACTGCATCCCGTCCAGTTCACGCCGCAGAAGATCCAGCTGTTTGCGCTGTTCTGCGGTCGTCTCATGCACCTTGATGGAAATCCGGCTGTAAATGGCCGTACCGGTGATCTGCTCCAGGATCGGCGCCCGCTTGTCGGGCGTGGCCTGCAGAAAAGCAGCAAAGCCCCCCTGGGCCAGCAGCATGGAACGGGTGAAACGTTCGAAATCCATGCCGGTAACCTGCTCCACCATCCTGGCAACCGCGGCGAGCTTGGTTTCAAGCAGCTTACCAGTCGTGGCATCGACGATCTCATGCCGTTGCGCCTGCAACTGCCCATCCGCCTGTTTGCGCGAGCGGTGCTGACTCCAGTGACAGCGGAAACGCCCCTTGGCAGTTTCAAATTCCAGTTCGGCGGAACATTCCCCGGTCTGCCGTGACATGATTTCATTATCACCCTGGGTGATCCTGTTGAGTCGCGGGGTCTGACCATAGAGCGCCAGACAGATGGCATCCAGGATGGTGGTCTTGCCGGCCCCGGTCGGTCCGGTAATGGCGAAGATACCGCTGGAAACATACTCCGGGTGGGTAAAATCGATGTTCCACTCGCCGACCAGCGAATTCAGGTTGCGGAAACGGACTTGAAGAATTCTCATGGCGTCCCCCCCTCATCGGCATGCAGGGCGACCACCGTTTCACGAAACAGGAGCATCAGATCGTCCTGCTGCTCCGGCGGCACCTCATGACTGGTCAGGCAACGGGCAAACACCTCGTCAACCTTGAGATCATCCAAAGTCTCCTCCGTGGCCATGCGGCTCAGGGTCCGTTCCACCAGCCGCAGGTTCCTGGTTCGCAATATCTCCAGGGGACTCCCCTCGATCAGCTCACGCAACCGTTCCTGCAGGTCACCCACGATTTGCTCGCCATCGTAAATCACTTCCAGCCAGACCGCTGCCGCCTCATTCTTAAGAGCCTCAATGCTGCTGACCAGTGTCTTCCAGTCACCTCGCAAGGTGGCCAGCGGCTGAAAGCACGGAACCGGGATTTCCGAAACCGTGATGCCAGCAGTGTCAAAGGTCACCGCCACCACACTCTTGCACTCCCCACCCTCGCCAAAGCTCATGGGTATCGGCGATCCCGAATAGCGGCGCAGCTCCGAGCCACCCACCCGTTGCGCCAGATGCAGATGCCCAAGGGCCAGGTAATCGAAACAGTCCGAAAACAGATCGGCACGCACCTGTCCCAGGGTCCCCACATACAACTCACGCACACCGTCCCCTTCCACGGTCCGGCCGCCCGTGGTAAACAGGTGCCCCATGGCGACGATCGGGAGCTTTCCCCCCAACTGATCACGCCGGGCCACGGCTCGCGTCCCCACCTGCTGGTAATGGTCGCGGATCCCCTCCACCAGCTTGCGCCCCTTATCTTCAAAGGTTTCTCCCGCCTCGGCCCGGCGGATATCGCGATCACGCAGATAGGGAACTGCGCAGACAATCAGCGCAGGCATCCCATCGTCTCCCGGCAGCAGCAGCACTTCATCTTCCACCGCCTCGCCCATACAGCCAACCACGTGCACGTTGAGAACCCGCAACACCTCGCGGGGAGCATTGAGCAAGGAAGGGGAATCGTGGTTGCCGGCCGTCACCACCACCTGCCGGCAGCCAGCCCCGGCGCAACGACAGAGAAAACGGTAATACAGTTCCAGCGCCCGGTTGCTGGGGGTGCCGTTATCAAACAGGTCTCCGGCGATCAGCAGCGCCTCAACCTTTTCCCGGGCAATACAGTCGATCAGCCAGTCGAGAAAGCGCTCAAACTCCTCATAGCGTTTGCGGCCATACAAGGCACGACCGATGTGCCAGTCCGATGTGTGCAGAATTTTCATTTACTGATTCCTGTGTTTGACTGTTGTGTCACGGCGCCCCGCGACCACTCGTTCAGTTGCTACCTCGTACAGGGAAAACCGGGCGCTGTCCATACTTTTCAGTGCGTCAACGTCCCACTCCCCCTCACCACCCAAATGCATTCCGCTAGAGCGCTATCCCCTGCGATTACACAAAAAGCCCCTGAGCAAAGGGGCTTTTATCCTGAAACTGCTGGTTGAAACATATGGCTACAGCTGCATCAGGGGAGATCGCGCTGCTCGCAGATAGCACAAAGGCCGGTCGGAAATCCCGAACCGGCCTTGATGTCTGACTGCGGAAAAGCAGCTCCTACTTGACAAAGGTCTCGACGGTTCCGTTCTTACGCAACTCGGTCACGAACTTGCTGACTGCGACCGTCAATTGCCGCTCCTTCAGATAGTCAACGATTTCAGGACGAACCTCCTTGAACGATTCTGTTCCCGCTTTCTTCGTGTCGGTTACCTTGATGATATGGTAGCCAAGCTTGGTCTCGACCACATTACTGATCGCACCTTTCTTGAGGGAGAAGGCAGCCTTTTCAAATGCCGGATCCATCTGCCCCTTGCTAATAAAATTAAGGTCGCCACCATTCTTGCTGTTGGAACCGTTTGAATTCGCCTTGGCCAACTTGGCAAAATCAGCGCCTTTAACCAGCTGGGCACGCAGCTTTTCCGCTTTCTCGCTCGCTTTTTTCTTGTCCGCGGCAGAGGCATTGGAAGCTACACTGCACAGAATATGACTGACCCGCACCATCTCACCATGGGTAAACTTGTCCTTATTATTCTCGTAAAATTTGCTGCAATCCTCGTCGCTGACCTTGATCCTGGAAGCAATGGTACTCTGGATGAGGTTGTTGACGATCAGGGTGCGGCGGATGTAATCCTTCATCTCGTTCTCATCCATATCGGCTGCCTTGAGTGACTTGGCATAATCTTCCGGCTTGCTAAAACGGGCTTTTGTGGCAGCCAGTTTATCCTTCACCTGCTTGTCAAGATCCTTGATGGTCAGTTTTTTACCCGCCTGATAGAGCAACTCGGTGGAAACAACCTGGGCAATGGCAAGTTCATTCAACTCCTTACGTTTTTCGGCGGAAAGCTGCTGTTTTTCCAGCGCCTTTTTGGCACGCAAAAACACAATTGCCTTGATCGGCGCGCCGTTAACCTTGGCAACCACCTCCGGAACCCCCTGAAATACCGCATCAACCTTGGCAGCCGGAGCTTTCTTTTCCGCTGCGGCAAAGCCGGACACAACGCCAACTGTGCAAACCATTGTAACGGCCAGTACCGAGGTTACTTTTAAAAAGTGTGACACTTGCATGAAGATTCTCCTTACCAGGTTGATTTTTCGTAAATAGCACGTTTCATGAATCAAGGAAATGGCTTAACTTCCAGCAGATCCCCTGTCATCTAACAGTTACTGTCATAGCACGGTTTTTCCTCTTCTTCCGCCACGCCCCAATTTGCTTCCTTGCAGGTGATAAGGCAGCAGAACTGCCCCATGAGTGCTGCAACGGAGATTGCAACCAGGATAACGATACAGAGTAACATGGAATACCTCCCTTACAGCTTTTACTTCCCATCAAGTTTCTTGGGTAACAGATTTTACTTCCAAACGGTAATGCCATCTTCGCACTGATATCCTCGACAAATCAACTGTCAAAAATTACAGCATGCAACACAACACACTGATATTACGTAACAATATTGATTGTTTGTGCAAAAGAGTGGAGATTCATGATTATGGGAAGGAAGAAACAAGGGAAACAGGTCGTCTCAAGACCGTCGTACGTATTGCATCACTGATCTTGAGCGACTGTCGAAGCGGTAAGAGCGGGGTGAGTTACGCTATCCCCGCCTGGCCGGTCGTTCAACCCAGCACTGCTCGGTGGCAAGCGTGGTGAGGAACTGAGCGGCGAAGAGGAACTTGGTCAAAGGCGTCGGCACGCTGATGAAATCCTTGCCACGCCCGATTGTCAGGGCATAGCCGCTCTTGCCGCCCCGTTCCCACTTTTCCACCGAGAGGGTCGTGACCGTTTCTCCCCCCTGATCACTGGCAGAGAATTTATGGGGACTCAGTTTTTCCTTGCACGGGGAGGAAGAGGCAGCCACCTGGCCGATCATCAGCGCCAGTGCAAAGGCCTCATCCGGTTCACACATAAAGCCAATCTGGGTCACTTCGTCCGGATTGCTCCGGGGGGTCAATTTGAAAAAACGCAGTAGAATACGGCCGGCGCGGCCAATCACCTGACCATTTTCCTCGTGGTTCTTGATCGATTCGCGGATCTCGACACCGGTGGAGTGAGAAAATATCTCATAACAGCGATAGCGTTTAAGCTCATTAGCCTGGGACATGGAGGCTCCTTCAGTGGAGTTCAAAGTATTCAGTCAGTGCCTGCAGGGGAACAGCTCCGATGGTGCTGACAAGATATCCGCCATGGGACGGTTTGGGGAGATACTCACAAGACAAGCTTCTCAACTTCTACATTTTGATAATTGCCGAAATTAATGAGCAGACCAAGCCTCATACCAGTGCACTTCAACGTATTCAACACCTGTGAACGATGCTCATTGTTGAATACAGGTAAAGCTTTCAATTCAACAATGATCTTGTCATAGCAGACCAGATCCGGCCGGCAGGTGTGCTGCAACACTTCCCCTTTGTAATACAACCGCAACTCCCGCTGGGCCTCAAAAGGAACCTTTTTCCTCCCGAGTTCCTTTTCAAGGCATTCCTGATAGACCGGCTCAAGGAATCCGCCCCCCAATACACGGTAAACCTCACTGACCGCCTCTTGAATCATGCGGCATTCATCCCGGAATAGCAGTTCACGTTCCATGCTTCGTGCCTTTCATGTTTTTCGCAGACAGCACATTGTCGTCATTTTCAAACCTTGATTCAATCATCAGGCTCCCATTGCCTGCTGCCCCACTCGGGGCAAAGACGACGCATATGATACGAACATCCCCGTGCGTTCACTGCGTGGCCAGAGATGGTTTTCGACAATTGCCTCAATATCCTCAAACTTTGCCTGATCTCCGAGCATTTTCAATTCCCGCGCTATTTCGACAAACTTGAGTTCGATTTTCATCTCCGAGATTTTAGACCGCTCAGGAATCTGAAAGAGCACTTTATTTCCGGAAATGGTTTTTCGAGGAAACTGCTCTTCTGCCCAGACACCTACACGCACCCCCACGTACAAAAGCATGGCCTGTACCAGGGTGCAACCACCGGCAAGACAGGCATAGTAGAACATTTTATCCACGTTTTTACGCTGCAGTTGAGCATCGTTGCAGGCAACAGAATGCACAATGGAAGCACGGCGGTAATCATCCGTATACTGACATCCGACGGCGTTCCAGAGTGGTCGCGGTATACTTGCACTGGTGACAACACTCCCGGCCGGCGCTACCCATCTTCTTCCCTCAGGATCGTCGTACCAAAAATCCTCGAGTAAACGCATGCTACAACCACCAAGACCGGAATCTGTGATCCATTTTATAGTAGGATTGCCTGAGAATGTCCCGTACATGTTCGACTCCTTTCTGATCATTCATCTCACTTTACGGAAGCGGAAAGGACCTTTTTTGATATAGGCGTCGTAATAAATCCCTTGTGAACTGGCAGACATCAACCCGCTATGGATTTGCCGAGGTACGTTGAAATACTGGTAAACCCTGCTATCATGGAATTCGATTTCCAACATCAAAGAATCCGGATCATAGCCAACTGATTGCAGGTTTGAAGAACTGACATATTTTTCCATATTTCCTCCCATGAATATTTTTGCGATTTGTCCACCTAACCCTGATCAACAGGATAAGTGCGTTAACAAACCATTCGATTACCGTATCCCCCCTCTATCATCTCTGACCGGACAGTTCGCTTCCGCATGAGATTCCCGTCATCCCGGCACCACGTCAGGACATCAAAAATAACCCCGGATAAGCGCACGATACTTTCCGGTTTATCCAACACGACACTGTTGCCGCAAGGGCCAAGCTCAAGCCCCCGTTTGGCGAGCCCCCTTCTGTGAGCCTTGGTCAGCTCCATAGGGAAACAGACCAGCGGCCTGGCCCGGTCACCCAGGTAGCGTATAATCCAGCGATTCACATTCCCCTGATACAGTACCGTGTAGTATGAAGCCGTACCTTGACCGACAAGCTCGTCGGTTGTGACAACAGCGCTCAACATATCCTTCATGATGGTCAACACCTTCAATTCATCGGAAGTGGTAACGTCTTGGGAATTGGCAGCCGCAACCAGAGTACTGGTGAAGCTTTCAGCGAAGTAACGCGATCCCGTTACCACAGGGTTCTCTGTCTGCGGCACTGGTGCACCGGTTACCGTCATTGTGTTGATCACATCGGCAACTACACGCTTGACAAGCGGAGTTACGGATTCCAGATAGTTAATCGTGAGTATCGCATCAGGGGTGACTCGCTTGACAACAAAGCGGACGAAATCTAAATCCACATTCCGCAGACAACCTTCAATTGTTTCATGCAACAGTTTTTCTTTGAATGCTTGCATTGCTTCCTCCAACAGAATAGTCACCTGGAGACTGCTTCCATACTGCAGTCTGTGACTGTTGTTAAGCTCTCTTACACATAGGGTGCCAACAAACACGGCACGAACAAGTTGATGTATTACTGATATGTTACAGGCCATACCCAGGGTTTTGTTGCCACAAGCCATTGACGATGGCGTGTAAAGTATCTTTACACATCCACGAACTAATGAATTCAAAGGCAGAGAATCAAATGGTCAGCGGCTGGTGATAATGTTTTTTACACAAGGATTTTTTTTTACAACGAGCTGTTTTGGAAAAAAATCCGGGGGGGAGGTGAACAACACAGAGGAGAAAACCAGCCCAGAGTGGCAAGTTTTTTTACAACACCAAGGACAAATCAGATAACACGCTGATTAGACTTGACTTTTTTGATTGGAAACTTTCTTTACACTTGAGAGACAATTCCCATTATTCCAATGCAACATCAATAAGTTATGCAATGTGTAAAAAAAACTGCACCTTTAAAAGTACCAGCAGATCACCTCTAACAGCAGCTTCACATTGTGGTTGACAGCCTGCCGACTCCATGCACGCGAGAACGAAGTCCACATGGCCTGAAAAACGGGGGCACTATCTGCCCCCGTACAGTTGCTGCATTACATTACCTGATTGGCAAAAGCCCCGACACACAGCACGCATAATCCGGTCCCTCAAACAGACAAATTCCTTCTTCCAGCACCTGCATGGTTTGCTTCCGCATCGTTCTCACCTCCTTTTATTGGGATACCCCAACGGCATGGTGGACAGCCAGGCATGAAACATGCTATTGAAAACGCAACATGCGTGCCCACCCCTTTCTGCATATCCTCTTCACCCTGATCGTCTGCTGCAGCTTTGTGCCGGATGCCCTTGGGGAAGAGCAGGACGAAACCCTCTCCCTGTTGGGACAACCACTGGTTGAAGACCGCGTTGTGGGGCGCTTCCCCCGCCAGCTCTCGCATACCGCCGAAAACACCACTGTCATCACCTCCACCGAGATTGAGACACTCAACGCCCATACCTTGATCGATATCCTGGTCACGGTTCCCGGCATCCAGCTTCAAAACCTGGTCGGCTCCGGCAATGGTAGCTTTACCGGCATCCAGGGTTCCAACTTCAGCCATGTGCTGGTGCTGCTGGACGGCATTCCCTTCAACAACCTGAGTGATAACTACTCCGAAATCAGCCAGATCCCTGCCCGGATCATCGAGCGGGTGGAGATTGTCAAGGGGGCAGCTTCCTCGGCCTGGGGACAGGCGCTGGGAGGGGTGATCAATGTCATCACCAAACTTCCTGACAGCGAGCGCAAGATCGGCGGGATGGCTGTCATTGCCCATGGCGAGCGGGGGAGTAATGATGCCGGAGGTGAGCTGTCCGGTTCAATCAATCGCCTCGGCTATTATCTCTCCGGTGGCTACTTAGGCTCTGCCGGTTTCCGCCCCAACACCGGCTTTAACAGCAACAACGGCCATGCCCGCCTGATTTGGGAACTGCCGAATCAGGGACAGATCTCGCTGTTGACCAACTACTCCCGTCATGATCGGGGCGATTTCGCCTTACCTTCCTATGATTTCCAGAGTAAAGATGACGCCCGGCACCTGCTGCTGGGGTTGAACCTGCGCCAGCACCTTGGCAGTCAACTGGAACTTGAGTTAAATGGCTTCCATACTGACAACCAGATGGGTGTTACTATCGGCACCTTGAGTGACAACCTGCTGTTGCAGGCGATGAAAATTGACGAAAGAGTCTCGGGGAGCGGAGCACGCCTGCTGTGGCGGCAATCAAACAATCTGATGGTGGCGGGGGTTGACTACCAGCACGCCCAAATCCATACCAATGAGACCTTGCAGCAGACAGATTTACTCAATCGTCGCGCCGACCGCTGGGGCTTCTATCTCAACAACACCTACAGCATCGGCCCGGTTTCTCTCTCAGGCGGAGTCCGCTATGACCTGACCGGCACTTCCGGTGACCAGTTCAGCCCCTCCCTGGGACTGACCTGGCAACTGACCGACAGCACTCTGCTGCGTGGCTATACGGCCAAAGGGTACAGCCTGCCGGCCTTTACCCTGGAGCGGGGAAGCGAACGGGTCTGGACCAGCCAAATCGGCCTGGAAACCAGCGCCATTCCCTACCTTTGGCTGAAGGGAACCTTGTTTCGCAACGATACCACAGATATTTCCTTCTTTGACTCACAGAGCAAAACATTTGGCAATGAGCGCCAGATCAAACAAGGGGTGGAGATCGAAACACGCACAGCAGAAGCATTCAATCTGTCACTCCATTCCGGCTACAGTTACGTAGATGCCCGCCGAAGTTCAGATGACTCAGTAGTGCATGATGTTCCCCCCCATACGCTCCATCTGGGGCTTACCTATAATGACCACCAATATTTTAAAGCGCTCCTGACCGGACGGCATATTTTCTGGAATGCCGCACCATATCACAACGGCAGTTATCAAGGGATGCTTTGGGATCTGCATCTGAATGCCACTCCTTTCAGCGGAGAGCTGCAAGGGATGGAGCTGTTCTTCTCGCTCCGTAATATTTTTAATGGTTCCCAGTACCTGGACGAATTTTACCGCAACAACGGCCGTTGGGCCGAGGGCGGCGTGAGGTTTCGGTTTTGAGATATCGGATCCTCTTGATAACAGTCCTGTGGCTGATGACCTGCGGTAGCGCATGGAGCTATGATCTTTTGATTCTCCAGAGTCAGCGTTCGCCCGCTTACGATGAAGTACTGCGCGGTTTCCGCTCCGTATCACGTTTCTCGGAGCGTCAGGTCGTTCTGACTGACTACCGCGAGATTGACCTGGTACGGATCGTCCGGGAGGAACACCCGATCGCCATCCTAACCCTGGGTGACAAAGCGTTGGCCGCCGCCCGCAAGGTGCGGCAGACACCGGTCATCGCACTAATGGCCCTCAGCTACAAGGGAGGCATGACGGGATACACTGCCTTGACGGGAGTTGAGGTCCAGTCTCCACCGGAACGATACCTGGCGATCTTCAATGCCCTCAAGACGCATAAGATCGGAATTGTGGCCAACGCTGCCCGTAGTGGCGCCTACCTCAAACAGGCCCGCAAGGCGGCCGCTGAATATGGTATTGATCTGATCATACGTGAAGTCAGTTCCTCTCGGGAAGTATCGGGACAGTTGGCATCACTGGCAGGAGTGGTTGACGCGCTCTGGATGTTGCCGGACAGCGTTACTTCCAGCGGTGAAGCAGCTGATGCCCACTTCCTGTTCTCTGCCAGCCAGAAAGTCCCGGTAGTTACCTATTCCAGCGCCTACCTTGACTCCGGTGCTGCCGTGGCACTGGATTTTGACCGTTTTGAGATGGGAAAACAGGGGGGAGAAATGGCTGTGGCGCTCATGAACGGAAGCCGTATATCGGCGGTGACGCCGGCTCCCCCCCGCAAGACAACCATCAAAACAAGCGTTTCCGTGTTGCGCAGTCTCGGCATTCGACTTGATGTTTCCGGCAGCAGGACCAGGGAATGACCCCCCTGATCCGCATCAGACAATTTCGCACCAGCTTTCGCAGTAAATTATTCTCCATTTTTACCGTTTCCACGGGCATTATCTCGGCACTCTTCGTCTTGGTTCAGATCTCGGGAGAAATTCGTAACTATCAACTACGCTCCACTGAAAAAGCCCAGCTCCTGGCATCACTGCTGGCAGGCAACATCAGGCTCCCCCTGTTTTCCGAGAATATTACCGAACTGAATCGCCATGCTGCGGATATGATTTCATCTCCCCAGGTTGCCCACATTACTATTAAAAACTTCGACAACCGGACACTGGTTGACATTTCCTCGTCAACCATCACATCACCAACCTCGCTGATCACCTCTTCCGCCCCCGTGATTGCCACGACCTCCAGTCCATCGGCAGAATCTGCCATCAGCGGTGTCCCCCCTTCCATCGCCACCCAGCTTGGATCAGTCTCGGTATCAATTGACACCACTGATATGCGCCATCCGATTCGTATGGCTATTTTCAAGATCGGAGGGATCGCACTTCTGTTCTGGCTGGTGGTGGTTGCCACCTGTTACCCGATTCTCAAAAAGATCACCAGCTCCTTTGATGCGCTTACCAAAGGCCTTGACAGCATGAGGAGCGGAGATTTTTCAACGAGAATCATGGTTGCAACCGACGATGAAGCTGGCAGGATGGCACAGTCGGTAAACTGCCTGGCAAGCACACTGGCTGAACGCGAAGTTGAAAACCGCAAACTCCAGGAAGATCTTTTCAAGGCGATGCGATTGGAAGTACAGCAGGAAGAACGACGGATGGTGATGGCAAAACTGATCCAGACGAACCGTATGACCTCACTGGGACTCCTGATTTCAAGCCTGGCCCACAATATTAATACGCCGAACGGCGCCATCAAACTGGCTGCCCAGCACATTGCCAGGTCATGGAAAGACTCGCTGCCAATGCTGGAGCAGGTGGCAGAGGAGGAAGGTGACTTCAATCTGGGAGGTTTTCCCTTCAGTACGGCCAAGCATGAAACCAGAGGCGCCATCGAGTCGATCCTCAACAACGCCAACCGGGTTGAGCGTGTCATTCATGATTTACGGACCTATAATCTAGGAGAGAGAAACGAACTTCATCCGGGAGTTTCAATCAATCGGGTGGTTGAGGAGGCGCTGACCATCATACGTGCCCACGGACGTCAGGGCGAGATCTCAATTACCCCGTTTCTATCACCCCAACTTCCTGACATTGTTGGCAACCAGTATCAACTGGAACAGGTGGTGGTAAATTTACTCCTCAACGCCATCCAGGCCATGCCGGACAACAGGGGAGCGGTCACCGTGCGAACTGAATATGCGCCGGAAGCTGCCGAGGTACGCATAGTAGTCACGGATCAGGGAGAGGGCATTTCCCCTGAGACCAGGCAGCATCTTTTTGAGGCATTTTTCACCACCAAGATTGAGAGAGGGGGGAGTGGCTTGGGGCTTTATATTTCCCATTTTATCGTTTCAGAGCACAATGGGAGCTTAACCATAGATTCTGAAGTGGGGAGCGGAACCGTGGCGACGGTTCAGATCCCGACCGTTCACGAAGAAATAATTTCCTGATTCGCGGTGTCAGTTCAGACTTTCGCAATCAATTCTGCACTAACGCCGATCAGCGGCCTGTTCCAATTTCTTCTGCAAGGTAGGACGACTTACCCCCAACATCTTCGCTGCGGCACTCCTGTTTCCTTGTGACAACGCAATTGCCTCTTCCACCAGAAATGCCTCCACCGTGTCGATGGTCGGAAATCCATTAAAAATTCCATGCAGGGCAAACTGATCAACGCCTATTTTTCGAACCACGTCCTTAAGGGTACTCCGCTCCAATTCAAGTTCCATAAATTCATCAAGACCGAGCGTTCCGGTACGGTTATAGGTGACCGCATTATTTACCTTGTTAATCAATTCACGCACGTTACCGGGAAAATCATAGGCAACCAATGCCTGCCGCAACTCTCGTGTCAATTCCGGAGCGGGGCGGTTCATCAGCTTGGAATATAATTTAACATAATGCTCCACCAACGGGATGATATCTTCCCGCCGTTCCCGCAGTGGCGGGATCTGCAGCATATGAGCACTGATGCGGTAATAGAGATCGCTCCTGAACGCCCCCGAGGCCAATAGTTGCTGGAAATTCCCATTGGAGGCGGCAATGATACGGGCATCGCTTTTATGAAGCACATCCGAGCCGATACGATAATATTCGTTTTGCTGCACCAGCCGTAACAATTTTATTTGAGAAGCATTGCAGAGGTCACCCACCTCATCCAGAAACAGGGTTCCCCCTCTGGCCTGTTCAATCAAACCATCACGACGTTCGGTCGCTCCGGTAAATGCCCCCTTTTTGTGGCCAAACAAGGTATCGGCAAACATGGTATCGTCAAGACCCGCTGCATTGACCGTTATCATACGGCCTTTGAGGCCACTGCTTTTATGAATTGCTTCCGCAATCAACTCCTTGCCAACTCCGGTTTCGCCCGTGATCAGGACCGGTTGACGAGAACTTGCCAGCGTCTCAATCACCTTGAAAATTGAGATCATACGATCATTCTTGGTGATAATATTGCTGAAATCATCCGGTTCTGCCAGCGGTTCTCCCAGCAGATAACCGGTAAGTTTCCGGTTCCGGGCAACCAGATCACTGCTTTTGACAGCATTTTGTACGATGGAAACGAGACGGGTTGTGTCCAATGGTTTGGTGATGTAATCGTAGGCGCCCTGCTTGATGCAGCTGACCACATTTTCCAAGTCGCACACCCCGGTGATGATAATGATCGGTATGTCCGGAAATTGTTTGACGACTTCCGGAAGCAGGTCAGCGCCGGAGAGATCGGGCATCACCCAGTCCAGCAACAACACCGAATATTTTCCGCTGGCAAGAGTCTGAAGAACCATGGCGCCACCTTGTAGTGGTGTCACATTGCTGATGCCGGAGGCAAGCAAGGCTCGGCGTGCCCCGTCAAGGAACTCCGCATCATCATCGACGAGCAGTATGGAATAGGCGGACTCAGAATTATTGGACGGTGACATAGCGAACTCTCCCTTGAATCTTGATGCTGGAAATTTAAATCAAAAACCTTCATCCACTAAAGCACATACAGAGCCAAAATAAATACATGTCATAACAACGTGCATCTCAATAATTTTAGATATCAATTTCAGGCAATTACACATCAACACCGTTTTTTAAAACGTTGACGCCCCCCGGAAGCAATTGTAAAGTTTATTTACACATACTACCCGCTACCCTGGCTATCTACAGCTATAGTATGCTTTTCCCCAATGTGTAAAGTTTCTTTGCACATTGTAAAAATAACTACAGACCACGTTCATGGCAATCGGCCATCTTTGCTTGACTTCTCTCTCAAAATCATCTTTAGTACCGCCCCACCACATAAAGGATAACCGTATGAAAAAATCATCTCTCGTACTGATCATCTGCACCATGACCGTCTATCTGCTAACGGCCTGCACTCAACAGACATCAGCGCCGACGCTCTCCCCCAAAAAACTCTCGATCGTCACAACGCTCTTTCCGCTCTACGATTTCGCCCGCACAATTGGTGGTGACAAGGCAGAAGTGACACTACTCCTTCCACCGGGGGTCGAGGCGCACAGTTACCAACCTAAACCGGACGATGCCGTGCGGGTCAGCCGAGCCGATATTTTCATCTATACCAACCGTTATATGGAACCGTGGGGAGTTTCGTTTGCCCGGAATATCGGGTCAAAGAAGTTGACACTGGTCGATTCAAGCATCGGAGTGACGTTTTTACAAGGGGGTGCTGAGGAAGCGGGAGGGGATAAACATGATCAACATGGTAGCGGTATGGATCCCCACATCTGGCTTGACTTTAACAATGCCGTGATCATGGCCCACAATATTGCCAACGCCATGATTGCCAAGGATCCCGCCAATCGTACCTATTACGCTGCCAATGAAGCAACCCTGGTTGCCAGACTCCAACAGCTGGACGGACAGTTCAAAAAGGAATTATCCACCTGCCGGAACAAAACTTTTCTTCACGGCGGTCACTATACCTTTGGCTATCTGGCGCACCGCTACGGCCTGCAGTACCAATCGGCTGCCGCCGTCAATGCCGATGCCGAGCCAACGCCGGCCACCATCATCGGCCTGGTAAAAAAAGTCCGCGAGCTTGGCCTGACCCACGTATTCAGTGAAGAATTGCTTTCCCCCCGGGTAGCGGAGATGATCGCCCGGGAGACCGGTGCCTCGGTACTGCTACTGCATGGCGCCCATAACATCAGTCGCCAGGATCTGTCAAAAGGGGTAAGCTTTGTGGAGCTGATGAACCGCAATCGGGAAAATCTCGTCATCGGACTGGGATGCCAATAAGCTCGCTATTTCGGTATCAGTTCAGCCACCATGCGGCTCAATTCGCTCCGGTTGTACGGTTTTTGAACATATCCGTCAGCCCCCAGCCCCCCCAGTTCATCACAGTTTTCTTCAAAATTGAAACCGGAGCAAAGCAGCACCTTCACAGCGGGATCGAGTTCTCGCATACGGAGGAACGTTTCCTTGCCACCCATCTTCGGCATGATCATATCGAGCAGCACCAGCTTGATCTCTGACCGGTGGGTTGCAAACAATTCCAGCGCCTCTGCTCCGTTTTCAGCCAGATACACCGTATACCCCAGTTCCTCCAGCAATTCACGTCCAACATCCCGTAGTATTTTCTCATCATCCACCAGCAGGATCACGCCACTGCCCAGCACCACCTCACCAGGGGTGATGGCCGCCTGCAGCGATTTTTCAACCAGCGGCAGATAGACCCTGAACTCCGTACCGACACCCGGCTGGCTCTGGACACACACCTCACCCTTATGGCTGCGAGCAGTTCCGTAAACCGCTGCCAAGCCAAGCCCGGTTCCTTTGCCAACCCCTTTAGTGGTATAAAATGGTTCAAATATATGTTCCATCACCGCTTGCGTCATACCGACCCCCGTATCGGATACGGCGATTTCCAGATAACGGCCAGGGACAAGAGCACCACCCAGCGCGTGACAGGCATCCAGATCAAGCTCTTTCAGCGAGGTGGCATAGGTGAGCGTCCCCCCCTGTGGCATGGCGTCGCGAGCATTCACCCCCAGATTGAGCAGTGCATTCTGCAGTTGGGTCTGATCTCCCATGACAACTGACCGGCAGTCATCAAACCGGGTTATCAGCTGGACCTGCTTGTCGATGGTCCGTTCCAGCAGACTGATAACATTGGCTATGATTTCATGTACGTTAACCGGAACCGATACGGACTCCCCTTTGCGGGAAAAGCTCAACAGCTCGCGGGTCAGATCCGCCGATCTGCTGGAGGCATGAATAATCATATCCACCATCTTGCTGTTGCGCTCATCGTACGGCAGATATTTTTTCAACATTTCTGCCGCCGCCATGATTCCCGTCAGCATATTATTGAAATCATGGGCAATACCACCTGCCAACTGTCCGACCACATCCATCTTCTGGGTCTGAAACAACTGATTCTGAAGCCGTTGTTGCTCCGTAATATCCATGACGGTGCTCAACACCATCACTTTACCGGCAATCTCCAGACGGACACCGGAGAAGAGTGAGGTGAACAGAGCACCATCCTTGCGCCGCATTTCAACTTCAAAACCATGGACATAACCATCTTGCTGCAACAGTTCCAGATAACGTTCCCGATCCGCATCATAGCGCCACAACGCCAGTTCACCTGTTGTTTTGCCAACCGCTTCTTCCCGTGTATAGCCAAACATCTCAACAAAGGCCTGATTCACTTCGCTGAGCGTCCCGTGCGGCAGGCTGGCCAGGGCTACCGAAATCGGTGAATATTCAAACACCGCCTTGAACTTCTGGGAACTTTCCTCCACCACATCCAGTTGAACCCGCAGCATCTCCTCCGTCGCCAGCAACTGATCATGGGTGACCCGGTATTCATTAATCTGATTGCGCAGTTGTTCTTCGGTCGCCTGTAATTCGTCCTGACTTTTCAGGTAGTCGTCAACCTGCGCCCGCAACATTTCTTCCGTTGCCAGCAATTCTTCCTGTGATTGTTTATACTGATCGATCTGCGAGAAGAGCTGTGCTTCCAATTTCCTGCGTTTGCCAATATTCAGCATCATACCCACCAGACTGACCGTGCAGAGGGCCAGAAACAGAAGGCCGACCCAGACCGCTGTTTTATTGATGGCAAACGTAGTGGCAGGGGTGTTAATCACAATCGCATCGGATTTGATAACCGGTATGAGTGGAACAGCGGCGGCGGGGAGCGGGAATGGAGAGAGACCGGCCAGAACCAGCACCAGTAACATGATGACAACCGGTTCTACCATGATTATGCGTTGTCGCGGGGAATTCATAGAAACCTCGAAAAAGAGGTGGTTGATTGATTAAAAAGCTATATCACCATACATGAATCAGCGTCAATCTAATTGCCGGACATACCATCAGCGGAAACAGCTGTTCACCATTATTGCAGTACCTTGGCCGCTATACTCTTTCCCACACCCCTGTTATAAAAATAAAAATTTAATTTAGTCGCTTGCAAATCCGGCTTCTGCTTCTATACTTGCCAACGATCAACGCATATCAGGAAGTACAGGCAAGGAGCTGACAACATGGCAATCAAACAAGAATTGCTTGAAGAATTACAGCAACGTCGGATAGTGGCGCTGGCCGGTGGCGGTGCGGAAAAAATGCAGAAGCGGCACGCCGATGGTCGCCTGGGTGCTCGTGAACGGGTGGAGCTGCTGTTTGACCATAAATCGTTCAACGAATTCAGCATGCACGTCAATCATGCCTGCCACTTACCGGGATTTGCCGACAAGCTTATGCCGGGGGATGGTGTCGTCACCGGAACCGGTAATGTGGAGGGGCGGCCGGTTGCCATCTACAGCCAGGATTTTACCGTCGGCGGCGGGGCACTCGGTCAGATGCACGCCAAGAAAATCTGCGACATCATGACCCTGGCCTGTGAAACCGGCATTCCGGTGGTGGCGATCAACGATTCCGGCGGAGCCCGCATCCAGGAAGCAATCCACAGCCTCTCTGGGTACGGTCACGTGTTTTATCACAATGTGGCCGCTTCGGGGGTTGTGCCGCAGATCGCCATCATCGCCGGCCCCTGCGCCGGTGGAGCTGCCTACAGCCCGGCCCTGATGGACTTCATCATCCAGACCCGCACCCATTCCAGCATGTTTATCTGCGGACCGGAAGTGATCAAGGCAGCCACCGGCCAGGTGGCGCCGATTGAAGAGTACGGTTCTGCCGAGGCCCACGCCACGGTCAGCGGTAACATCCACTTCATTGCCGAAGACGACCAGCATGCCATTGCCATCACCCAGCAACTGCTCAGCTTTCTCCCGTTGAACAACATGCAGGATCCACCCCACCGCATTGCCGATGAATTCAATCTGGGACGGGACGAGGAGATGAACCGGCTGATCCCCGAAGATCCCAAGGCGGGATACGATGTGCATACGGTTATCGAACGCCTGCTCGATCCCGGGGAGTGGTTGGAAGTGCAACAGGAGTTTGCCCGCAACATAGTGATCGGATTCGGAAGAATCGACGGCATGGTGGTGGGACTGGTGGCCAATCAACCGGCCTACAAGGCGGGATGCCTCGACATTGACAGTTCCGACAAGGCCGCCCGCTTTATCCGTTTTTGCAACGCCTTCAACATTCCGTTGGTCAACCTGGTGGATGTCCCCGGCTTCATGCCGGGCTTGGCACAGGAACGGGACGGGATTATCCGTCACGGCGCCAAGATGCTGTTTGCCTATGCCGCCGCCACGGTCCCCAAGATCACCGTAATCATGCGCAAGGCGTATGGCGGCGCTTATCTGGCCATGTGTTCCAAAGACATGGGGGCAGATTTCGTCCTGGCCTGGCCCTGCGCCGAAATAGCGGTCATGGGGGCGGAGAGTGCCGCCCGGATCATCTATAAAAAAGAGATTGAAGCAGCGGAAGATCACAAACAAAAGGAGAGTGAACTGGTGCAGCTCTACCGTGCGCAGTTCGCCACCCCTTACCAGGCAGCTTCCCGCGACATGGTCACCGACGTGATTGAGCCGGCAGAGACACGGGCCCGGGTAGCGCTGGCGTTGCGAATCTGGCTCACCAAACGGGTCTCCCGTCCGGCCAAAAAGCATGGCCTGATCCCGTTATAAGACTTTCCACAGCCATGCTCGTGTAACTTCATCCATCTCAACAACAACTATTCGGGATCGTATCATGCCTATTCAAGACAACCTCAACGGAGCACTGCTGATCAGCGCCATCGATTTCACCTTGAGTTTTTTCATCATCGGCGGAATCGGGGTGATCCTCGCCCTGTTTCCCCTGATCAACAGATTTGGCAGAAAGAACGACGGAGATTGCCAGACCAAGGCAGCTGAACACCCCGCTCAGCCGGGATCTGCTCCGGCTGCGTTCGCCCCTTCCATGGCGCCGGCAACCGCCAGTATCCATCCCGGCCTGACTGACCAGCAGCTGGTGGTACTGCTGACTGCGGCAGCCAGCCAGGTCCTGGAGCGACCGGTGCGGGTCCACAAGTTCCGTCCCTTAACCGGAAGCTGGGCTGCCCAGGGGCGTAGTGACCTGCAGTCCCATCGGCTCAAATAGCGGCCAGCTTTCCCGTATAACAGCCACCCTTCAGCTCAATAATCACACTAAAATAATATTCTGAAAGGAACTATCACCATGAAGATGTTGCGAATAACCCTGGAAGGAAAAACCTATGATGTGGGTGTGGAGATTCTGGATGATGCCACCGCTGCGGCGCCCACCCACCCCACCCATACGGCCACCCCGGCTGCAGCGACCTTGTCCGCTCCCGCAGCTGCCGCGCCGGTTGTCCGGCCGCTTCCCGATGCCGCCGGCTGCCGGACCGTTCGCAGCCCCATGGCCGGCAATGTATTCAAGTGCCTGATCAAAACGGGGGACGTGGTGACACTCAACCAGGTGGTGATCGTGCTGGATGCCATGAAGATGGAGACCCCGGTTGTATCGCCGGTGGCCGGTACCGTGCGCAATGTGCTGGTCAAGGAAGGGGATTCGGTGGATGAGGGGCAGAGCCTGCTGCAGATCGAGGGAGGGGCGTAAGATCTGACCTTTTGCACGACAACAGGGTGATATTTCCGGTTTGTACCGCCGCACCCTGAAAACTGTGGCTGAAAAATATCAGTTATCCACTAAAGCGGCTTATTCAACGGAGTGACGACATGTTTGCACAACTGATCGACTTACTTAACATCTTGAAAGAGCAGACCGGGTTGGCCCAGTTGACCTGGGGAAACATGTTCATGATGCTGGTGGGGATCACCATGATCTATCTGGCACTGGTCAAGAAATACGAGCCGTTCCTGCTGGTCGGGATCGGCTTTGCCTGCGTGGTAGCCAATGTCCCCGGTTCCGGGCTGACCCAACCGGGAGGATTGTTTCATTTCGCCTACCAGGGGGTAGCGCTGCTGATCGTGCCACCACTGATTTTTCTGGGTGTCGGAGCCATGACCGATTTCGGCCCGATGATCGCCAGTCCCTGGCTGGTGATTTTGGGGGCGGCGGCGCACCTGGGGATTTTCGTGGCCCTGATCGGCGCCAAACTGCTCGGTTTCAGCCTGGCGGAGGCTGGCGCCATCGGTATCATCGGCGGCGCCGACGGCCCCATGGCGATCTTTGTCACCATGAAACTGGCCCCCCACCTGCTCCCCCAGATATCAGTGGCCGCCTACTCCTACATGGCGTTGATGCCGCTGATCCAGCCACCGATCATGAAGCTGCTGACCAGCAAGAAGGAACGGCAGATCGTCATGGCAACCCCGCGCCAGGTTTCCCGCCTGGAGAAGATCGTCTTCCCGGTCATCATGGCGATCATCGTCAACCTGTTTTTCCCTCCCATCGCGCCGCTGATCACCATGCTGATGCTCGGCAACCTGTTCCGGGAATGCCTGCTGGTGGATCGCCTGGCCAAGACCGCTGCCAATGAAATCATGAACATCATTACCATCATACTGACCGTGGCAATCGGCTCCACCATGAGCGCCGACCAGTTCCTGACCCTGAAAACCCTGGAAATCATCGCCTTGGGGCTGGTGGCGTTCATGTTCGGCACCGCCTCGGGAGTAGTGGCTGCCAAAATCATGAATGTCATCAGCGGTGGCAAGGTCAACCCGCTGGTCGGCTCCGCCGGGATCGCTTCAGTGCCAATCGCCGCCCGGGTCTCCCACATGGTTGCCAACCGGGAAAACCCCCAGGTCTACCTGATCATGCACGCCATGGGGCCGAATCTGGCCGGGGTTTTCGGTACCGCCATCTCCGGCGGCATCCTGCTGGCGCTGTTGGGGGTAAAGTAATTCACCTCTTATCCTGCCTGGAATTCCGGCTCGGCACTCAGCATCAGGGTTTCGATCTCGTCAATAATCTCTTCCTGACGCACGGCATTTTTTTTCAGGTTCAGGTCGCCGATCTTCTGATCCATGCGACGGGCGGCGCTGTCAATATGGCGCTGCCGTTGCTGATTTTCGATCAGCAACGACTGGTAAAACATTTCATGCAAGGCGGCAAACAGATACTGTCCGGTCAATTGGGAGTAGAGGAGTTGCGGGGGAAGATTCAGCAGTGGCGGGTGGGAGTCGTGGGCGACCGGGATCAGATCAGGGTGGAACGGCTGGAGTGTCCGGGATGCCACCAAACCATCACCGCCATGGCAGAGCACCGTCAGATGGAAAGAACCGCCGCTGCGCTTGGCGGTCAGCTCGTTTAACGACTCCACCACCTGGCTGATGATGGTTTGCACCTCCTCAACCGTGCATGCCCCGGGAAGGGAAAAATCAAGAGCATCGGCCGGCATCTTAACGCACAGACGGGAACCGACTGCCAGCAGCAGCGGTTGATCTCCCCCCGTATCCACCCGGCGCTGCTCCCATGTCCGGAGCAGTGTTTCATTGAAATCACCGCAAAAGCCCCGTTCAGAGCCGATCAGCAGCAACAGTTCCATGGCGCCATTTCCCGGCGCCACCACCTGTGGATAAAAATGGAGTAAATCAGCGGCCACCGCCTCGATACTCCTGACCACCCCGCTCTGGGCATCGATAAAACGGGAGAGCTTTGACGTTTCCATGATCGCCAGGGTGCGCATCACCCGCAAAATCCCGCTGATATCGGTCAGGATCCGCAGCCGGCGATCAATATTACTACGTTTCCCCATCACCCGCCCCCTTGGGGGAGACGCCCAGCCATTCGGCCACCGCTTCCCGCCATCGTTCCTGATCGTGATTGAGGGTCAGTTTCCCTGCCGCTGCTCCCCGGGCCAGGCTCTCCAGACAGGAGGAAATCTCCCGTGGCTGCAGATCGTCCAGCAACCCTTCGTTGAAAGCAGTCAGCCAGGCCACCTGAAATTCGGGGGTCAAGGGAGCCAGACGTTCCTGGCGCAAGATTTCCCGTAGCAGCTTTCCCCGCCTGATCTTAGCCTCCATGGAAGCCTCCAGCCGTGAACCGAAGCGGGTGAACAGCTCCAGTTCCAGGAACTGCAGGTAATCCAGCTTCATGCGGCCAGCCGCTCCCTTGATTCGTGGATGTTGCGCCTTGCCGCCAATGCGCGAGACGGAACGGGTCACATCAACGGCCGGAAGCAGCCCGGCGGCAAACAGCTCCTGATCCAGGTAGATCTGGCCATCGGTAATGGAAATCAGGTTGGTCGGAATATAGGAGGAGAGTTCCCCCTGCTGGATCTCGATGATCGGCAGAGCGGTCATACTCCCACCGCTCCGCTCACCGGCCAGACAGGTCGAACGTTCCAGCAGGCGGGCATGGAGAAAGAAGATATCCCCCGGATACGCTTCCCGTCCCGGCGACCGCCGCAACAGCAGTGACAGTTCCCGGTAGGTCTGGGCGTGGAGCGTGATGTCATCGTAGACCACCAGGGTATCCACACCCCGGTTCATCCATTCCTCGGCCACCGCACAGCCGGCAAACGGCGCCAGGTATTTCAGTCCCGGCAGACTTCCCGCTTCAGCCACCATCACCGTGGTATAGGAGAGCGCACCGGCCGTACGGAGTGTTTCGATGATCGAGACCACCTTGGAACGCTTTTGACCGATCAGGACATAGACGCAGCGCACCCCCGAGTTACGCTGGCAGATCACCGCATCCACCGCGATGGAACTCTTGCCGGTGCCGCTGCCGCCAATGATCAGCTGGCGTTGCCCCTTGCCGATCGGGATCATGGTATCAATGATGGTCGTGCCGGTGTACAGGGGAGCGGAGACAAAATCACGATCGATAATCGGAGGTGATGGGGCAAAGATCCGGCCACGTTTGGCGGTTTCCGGGGGGGGCAGTCCATCCAGGGGATTTCCCAACGGATCGATCACCCGTCCCAGCAGTGCATCACCGGTGGGAACCGTCAAACCTTCCCGGGAAAGATAGGCCGCCGTACCGGAGGTCAAACGATCATTCTGCTGGAGCAACACCGCCCCCACCAGTTCCCTGGTCAACTGGAACACCAGGGCGCGGCTCCCGTCCTCGAAGCGGATCACATTTTCCAGGGCTGCCGACGGGAGGCTCCTGATCCAGACGATCCCATCGCCGATCGAGACGATACTCCCCCGCTCCGAGATCCTGATAGCGGGGAGGTACCGGTCAAGCCAACGGGCCTGGGCTGCCAGCCGGGGGGTATCGTTAAGCCTGGGGATCGCCATGATCGGCTGCCTCCGTAAAAAAGCGCACTTCCCCCCGCAGGGTGGCGTCCAGAATCCAGGCATCCGCTTTCAGCCGGATGCCGGCGATCAGCTCCGGTTGTTCCCTGAATTCGATCGACCGCTGGTAATTGCAGAGCGTTTCCAGCTGTTGCCGCAATTCGTTACGCAGCGCTTCGGGACAGACAAAGGCGCTGGCAACCGACACGGTCACCGCCGGGTCGCGCAACGCATCTTCAATCGCCGCCAGCTGTTCCCGGGAAACCTGGCTCAGACGGGCCATGAAAAGTTCCTGCAGCCGCCCCTCCAGTTCCGGCGTGGCAAGTTCTTTCAGCAGTGCTGCCACAAAGCGCCCCCCTTGACCGAGCGCAATCGATTCCAATTCCCGCAGCCGGCCACGCAACTCCCGTTCCCGAATCGCCTGGTCCTTGTCCCGTTCCCGTGCCAACGATTCGCGCAACGCCTGTTCCAGCCGGCTCCGCTCCTGCTGCAGCTCGGCCAGCATCTTCTGGCGCAAACCGTCCTTTTCCTGTTCCCATTCCGTTAACCGTCGACGATAGCGGGCCTCCAGTTCCGCCGCCTCATCCCTGAGACGCCCGGCCTCGGCAGCTGTCCGCGCCAGTCCTTCCCGCCTGCTGGCAATGGCATTCATGACCGGCGCATAGAGCAACCGGTTCATGATCCAGACCAGGATCAGAAAATTCCCTATTTCCAGAATAAATGTGGTTCCGTCCAGTTCCATGGCCGTTCCTTTCTCCCGACTGGCGCTACGTGCTGCCACCGTTCCCTTGCCGTACAGTTCCGGCGCAGCACAACCGGCTCGTTACTTGAGCAGGTACTCCAGCAGCGGATTGCGGAACAAGACGATCAGGACGATTACCAGGCAATAAATCACCAGCGACTCGATCATGGCCAGACCGATAAAGAGGGTACGGGAGATCGCTTTTTCCGCTTCAGGTTGACGGGCCAGCGATTCCAGGGCAGTACAGATGGCATTCCCCATCGCTTTGGCCGGCGAAATGATGCCGAACGCCATTGCCAGCAGGGCGCCGACGGTTGAGGCAAGAACAAACCAGGTGAGTGAGGTCATGACAAACTCCTTTATTCTGATTTTATGGTCGAAGTGGCACTGTGAATCCCGCCGGCGATATACACCAGCGCCAGCATCCCGAAAATATAGGCCTGGACAACTGCTTCGATAATATGGAGCATGAGAATCGGAACCGGCACCAGCAGTCCGGCCACCAGCAGCACCAGAAAGGCTGCCATCTCCAGGCTCATCATATTACCGAACAAGCGGATCCCCAGGGCGATGGTACGGGTCAACTCGCCGACCAGATGAAACGGCAGCAGGATCGGGCTGGGGGTCAGATAATGGCGCAGATAGCGGCGCGCCCCGTCGATCCGCACCCCGAACCAGTGCACCGACAGGAAGGTCACCACTGCCAGGGCTGATGTGGCCGACAGATCACCGGTCGGCGCATGCACTCCGGGAACCAGGCTGCTCAGGTTGGCAATGCCGATAAAGAGCCAGAGCGTGGCGACAAACGGGAAGATCGGCAGCCAATGATCGGGAATCACACCCCGCACTGCATCGGCCAGCGCCATCACCACCCCCTCGGCAGCACTCTGCAAGCGCCCCGGCTCGGGGGACAGCCGCCGCCTGATCAGCCAGGCAACAGCGGTCATCAGCAGCATGATTCCCCAGGTGGTTACCACCGTGCGGGTGATTCCCAGCGGACCGAACGAAAATACTACCTGGGCGGTTTCCATGGTTCACCTCTTGATGAACAAATAGACATTGGTGGCGCTAATGATCAGGCCGAGGAACAGCAGCGAGAGGGTCCAGCGCATGGAATACCCGGCCTGCATCCCATCCAGCCAACGCCCCAGATAGGCGCCCCCCACCACCGGCAGAACCATCAGCAGTCCCAGGGTCCCGAGAAAAACCGTCTGGCCGACCACCGACGGCCGTTCCCGCTCGGCCTTATCAATCCGTTGCACCTGCTCACTGACCTGTTGCTTCAGTTTATCGTGGTTTTTCATGCTCCTCACCGGTTCCGTTCCAGAGTCCAGAGACTCTTCAACATTTCTTCCTCCAGACGGCGCAGATTTTCCTTGATGACACTGAGATCATCCTCTTCACGGCGCAGTTCCTCATCCAATGCCTTGCCGATCAAACGGTGATCACTCCCCCACAGGTAGTGCCGGCTGCTGATCACCAGCCGGTTCCGGCTGAACGACAGCACTCCGCCAGCCAGAGCAATATAGCGCCAGTCGCCATCCATCCGGCGGAAACGGGCCAGGCCGAAACCAAGTACCGTCAGCATCCGCCCGTGTCCCGCCAGAATACCGAAGCTGCCGGAAGCGTCCTCCCCCACGAAGGAAGTGATGTCATCGAACTGCTCAACATGTTCCGCATCCTGCAGCAGCAGGGTAAAGACATTCATGGTTCGTCCACCGACATGGCACCCCTCATGTAGCACTCCTCTTCCGGCAGCGCATCGAACTCCCCTGCCAGGAACCGTTCACAATCGCTCAAGGTCTCATCCAGCGGGACGGAAACCCCCTTGATGCCGCTGTGCTCGGCAGTGACATGAAACGGCTGGGTCAGGTAACGCTGGAGCCGGCGGGCACGCTGGACCACCAGACGGTCCGCTTCCGACAGTTCCTGGATCCCGAGCATGGTAATCACATCCTCCAGTTCCCGATAGCGCGCCAGGTGCTGCCGAACCCCTTCGGCCACCGTGTAATGCCGGTCACCGATCACCCGGCGATCCCGCAGACTGGTGGTGGAAAGCAACGGATCAACGGCCGGATAGATTCCTTTGCCAGCCTGAGTGCGGGAGAGCACCACCTGGGAATCGAGATGCCCCAGAATCGCGTTGACCGCCGGATCGGTCATATCATCGGCCGGCACATAGACCGCCTGCACCGAGGTGATCGAGCCGCGATTGGTGGAGATAATCCGGTCTTCCAGCTCCGCCACTTCACTCATCAGAGTCGGCTGGTATCCGACCGTGGCCGGAATCCGCCCCAGCAGCCCCGAGATCTCGCTTCCGGCCTGGACAAAACGAAAGACGTTATCCATCAGGAAGAGCACTTCTTTACCAAGGGTGTCGCGCAGGTATTCCGAATAGGTCAGGGCCGACAGTCCGGCCCGGAAACGGACACCTGGCGATTCGTCCATCTGGCCGAGCACCATCAGCGTCTGCTCCATCACACCTGCCTCGCGCATCTCATGCCACAACTCGTGCCCCTCGCGAATACGCTCCCCTACCCCGGCAAAGACCGACACCCCCTGATGGAGCGACACTATCGAGTGCATGAACTCCATGATCAGCACCGTCTTGCCAACCCCGGCCCCGCCGAACAGTCCGGTCTTCCCACCCCGCACAAAGGGGCAGAGCAGATCAATCACCTTGATGCCGGTTTCCAGGATACCGCTGGAAGTGACGGTTTCATGTAACGGCGCCGGGTTGGCATGGATCGGACGGAACTCGGTCGTCTCCAACGGCGGCCGGCCATCCAGCGGAGCGCCAAAGACGTTCAGCAGACGGCCAAGGATCGCGGGGGTGACCGGTACCTGCAGCGGGGCGCCGGTATCGTACACAGCCATGCCACGCCGGAGACCGGCCGGATGTTCCAGGGTAATGGCGCGCAGGTGTTGTTTGTCCAGATGCTGGTAAACTTCGAAGGTATAGCTGACGCCATCGGCGCTGGCAGTCAGCGCCTGGCGCAGCGGAGGCAGGGTCTCGCAGCGGATCTGCACCACCGGACCATGGGCTTCGGTAATGGTACCGATCCGGTTACGGGTATGGGGGGTTGGAGGAAGGGGCATGGTGAAGCTCCGTTCGTACGAAACGGCTTAAAACAGTTGTTGGCCACAGAGCCGCAGAGACACGGAGAAAACCAAGCAGAACATATCATTACTCCAGCGATGACAACAGCAAAAGGATAACGCCTTATTTTTCCTCTCTGTTACCCGGAGGTTTCCTCTGTGCACTCTGGGGCAATACTTGTAAAGACCGGTTAAGTGCCGGATCTTACTCCCGCAAGAATGGGGGAGCCTCTTTTAACTATACCTGATAAAATCGCCTTGAACAGTGGTTCGGCCAATAAACAGGGCGTATCAGCAGTAGTTGCCAGCTGCCGTAATGAATGCATCAGGGGTATTTCGTCGTAATTCCTGGTGAAATGGAGCGTCAACAGCCGATACTGTCTGAGCCTGCAAGGCGAGTTTATCGGCTGTAGCGCAATGAGCCTGGAATTACAGAAACAGCACGTCAGCATGAATGCAGGCGGCTGGCAACTACCTCCTTGAAAAAAATCAGCGGTTCAGATCAATCCCTGTTCCTTGACTTCACCTTTAAGCCAGGCGTAGACCACCGGCGCCGCCACCAGCCCGACCACCCCGAAGGCTGCTTCCATCAGCAGCATGGCACTCAGCAGTTCCCAGGCGGTCGCCTGCACCTCATGCCCCACAATCCGGGCATTCATGAAATATTCGGCTTTGTGAATCAATACCAGAAACAGCAAGGAGGCGCCTCCTACCACCGGCGAGACCCCCAGGCTGATCACCACGATCAGGCTGTTGGAAATCAGGTTCCCCACCACCGGCAGCATGCCGACCGCAAAGGTCAGCAGTACCAGCAGGGTTGCCATGGGGAGATGAATACCGCACAACGGCAGCGCCACCAGCAGATAGAGGCCGGTCATGAGCGTATTGACCCCGGAGATCTTGACCTGGGCAAACACCACCTTGTCGAAAGCGGTGGTCAGGTTGCGCAAGCGTCCCCGCAAGGCGGCCAGCAGCGGCGGTGACATGATATTTTCCGTAAAATGGTGCAGCGCCGCCATCCCCCCCACCACCATCCCCAGCAGAATATGGGCAAACAGCTTGAGGCTTTCCATCCCGACGGCGGATATCTTCTGCACATGCTCTCCCAGCAGTTCCGCCAGCTGTTGCCGTGCCCCTTCCACCGTGGTTGGCAGCAACTCGGCCACGGCGGGGGGTAATGATGAATGCAGACGGGCCAGGGTATCAACCACGGTCGTCAACAGGGTGGTGATGGCATGGCTGCTGCCGACAAATGACCAGAGCGCAGCGACCACACCGGTCAGACAGGTGATGACGGCGATCACCACCACCCCCAGCGCGGTCTGCTGCGCAAAGCGGTTCATGTTGGGCGGGAGGTGGCGGGCCAGCTTCAGGGTCAGCACATAGACCGCCAGACCGGCAAAGACCGCCGGCAGCAGGTGAAAACGGAGCACCAGCAGCACCACCGTTACGGCCAGGAGATAGCTGGCAATCACAAATTTGTTCATACATCAACCTCCAAGGGGAATTGGATTTTGTACTCTACGCTACTGCGCCATGCGCCTCAACAGCTGCTCCAGCTTCTTCAGTTCATCCCCATAACCGCCCCAATTCCCCTGGCGCTGCAGGGTGATCGCCTTCTCGTAGGCAGCCATCGCTTCTCTGGCCAGCGATGGGGCTACTCCTTTCGCGGGTGGTAATGGCGTATCGACAGCGGCAACCACCGCTTTCCGGCCGCCGAACAGTCGTTGCAATGCCAGTTCCAGGTTCTCCTCCATCACCACCTGATCATCAAAGGCAACGATCACCCGCTTCAACTCCGGCAAGCCGGCCTTGTCAGCGGCCAGAAACAGCGGCTGCACGTAGAGCAGCGACTTTTCGACCGGTATCACCAGCAGGCTGCCACGGATCACCTCCGAGCCGCGCTGGTTCCAGAGCGTCAGCTGCTGGGAGATGAACGAGTCCTGATTGATGCGGGCATCGATCTGTTTCGGGCCGTAGATCAGGCGGTCACGCGGGAAGGTGTAGGCGCGGACCTTGCCGTAATTATCACCATCGCAGCGCGCCGTCAGCCAGGCCGCCAGATTGTCCCGTTTGGAGGGGGTGTAGGGGAGCAACAGGATGTATTCCTCCACTTTTTCCCCCGGCAACTTCATGATGGTATAGTTCGCCTCCATCGGCTTTTCCCCCAGGGCCGGGATCTCCCACAGGTTTTCCTTGTTATAGAACACCTTCGGGTCAGTCATGTGGTAGGCCGCATAGATCGCCGCCTGCAGCTGGAGAAACTGGTGCGGGTAGCGGATGTGCCGGCGCAGATCGTCCGGCATGGCGCTCAGCGGTTTGAAGAGCGTGGGAAAGATGCGGCTGTAAACCTTGATCAATACATCCCGGGGATCGCTGACATAGAAGTTGACCGAACCGTCGTAGGCATCCACCACCGCCTTGACGGAGTTACGCATGTAATTGATCCCCCCCTGGAGCGGTTTGGAATAGGGAAGCCGATCCGAAGAAGTGTAGGCGTCGATTATCCATTTGAGCCGCCCCGCTTGATCAACCACCAGGTAGGGATCGGCATCGAAACGGAGGAACGGCGCGATGGCCCTGACCCGCTGGCTGATATTGCGATAGTAGAGGATCCGGCTTTCGGCGGTAATATCCGAGGAAAGCAGGATTTTTTCCGTTCCGAAGCGGGCGGCAAACAGCGCCTTGGTCAGGAGCGAGTTGATCGCCACCCCTCCTTTGCCTCCGTAGGTCGTGTTGATATTGCCGCTGGCGGTCGGATAGCTGAATTCCGGAATTTTGGTTTTGACCACCACGTAATCGTTGGAGAGTTCGCCGTAATAGATCTCCGGACGGCTGACCTTTATGTCCGCCAGACTGACCGACGGGATATCCTTGACAAAAAACTCCGGCAGCCCTTCCTTGCTGATCCGGCTGACCGGACCGAAGGTCAGACCGTTGCCGTGGGTAAAGATCAGCCGTTCGTTGATCCAGTTTTTGCTCGGCAAATCGGCATAGGAAAGCTCGCGCGGTGAGAGCATCACCTGGGTGTATTTGCCGTTCACCAGGTAGCGGTCGTTATCCACATCGAAGAATTTGTAATAGGTCCTGATCTGCTGCAACTGGCTGAAGGTCTTGAGCAACGGTGCATGATCCCACAGCCGGATGTTCTTGACGGTGGCGTCGTTGTTGGCAATATCGGCCGCAGAGAGTTTGGTATCAACGTCAAACGGTACGGTTTCAATCTTTTCCAGATCGTAGCCGAAGCGGGTAAGTTTGAGATTGTTGGCGATGTAGGGGGTTTCCAGGTCAAGCTCGTTGGGAGCGACCTTGAATTTCTGTAACAGTCCGGGATAGAGCACGATCCCGAGCAGGTACACGCCAACCACGATCAACGGCGGCAGTAACGTCATGCGCCAGACACCCCGCCAGATTCCGGCCGCCAGCGCTCCTCCCAACAGCGGCGTCAGGAAGGTCAGCAGCCGGTAGGTCAGCAAGCGGGAATGCACATCGGCATAGCCGGCGCCATAAAAGGAGCCGTTGGGGGAGAAGAGTAGCCGGAAGCTCTCCAGATAAAATCCGGCGGCCACGACACAGGCGGCGCAACCGGCCAGAATCGCCAGATGGCGACGGACCTTATCGTCCACTCCGATCCCCTGTTCGCTGAGGGTTATGCCGCCACGGGCGTAATAGACCACCCCGCTCAGCACCGTTGTTGCCAGCAGGGTAAAGGTCAGAAAGCCCTTGGCAACCTCCAGCAACGGCAGGGTAAAGAGATAGAAACCAAGATCCTTGCCGAGCACCGGATCAGCGCTTCCCACCGGCAGACCGTTGACAAACAGCAGCAGTTCTTCCCAGCTCGCCGCCCCCCAGTTAGCGACCAGCAGCGCCAGGAGCAAGCTGAGCACCTGTCCCAGCGGCTTCACCAGGTGTGCGATCTGCTCCCGATTGATCCGCAGTTTGCCGCCAGCCGCCAGATACACCCCCGAGAACGGAAAGCTCCCCCGGTTGGCAACCACCAGATTAATCTGCAGCACCGCGAACAGCAGGACGCCGAACAGCAGGGCAGCGCCGCTTTTGGCATAGACGGTGGTGGTGAACGCCGCTGCAAAGCCGGTTTCCACAAAAAAGAGCCAGTCGGTATAAAACGAGAGCAGCGATCCAAGCAGAGGAAGCAGTACGATGGCCAGCAGAGCAACGGTATAGATCTGTTTTTTATGCATGGGAAGACCTCCCGGTCGGGGTTACATGAATGGTAGCTGCTGCCTTTTGTGGCAAAGATTACCACAAAACAGAAGCAAGGTGTGTTTTTGCAGTTTCCGGGTCACACGAGCGTCGTAACCATTTAGGCAAAATAAGAATAATTTCAGATTTAGACATTGAATTACGGTGATCCTGGCGTTATCATCCCGAAACAAATCCTGAAAAACAGACCAATATCCAAGCGAATACCCAAACCACAAATGGATGGAGATCATGGTATGAAACAGAGACTGTTTGCCTGCTCACTTGTGACCGTGACCGTGACCCTCATGGCCGGTTGCGCACTACCACTGAAAAAAGAACCGCTGCAGCAGTTGAAACCGTTGGCAAGCGATGATTTCACCCGTTCCGATCCCCAGAAACTGCCGGACGAGATCATCGATGTGCAAAGAATCCCCCAGGATGTGCGGATCTTCGCCGACGCGCTCGACTCGCCGATCAGCCAGGAGGAGCAGGCACGTGCCGTACAGCGCTTCCGCCAGCGCTTCTTTTCACCCTGGACAGCAACGGAACCGATCTACAGCATCAGCGAGGCGATCAAGGGGATGAAAGATACTGCCACTACGACCTGGTATGGGGAAAACCGGCTTAAAGTGGATCCGGAACGGATTAACCGGATCCTGGCCCATGCTCAGCTCGACCACCTCCCTTCCCTGAACCGGTTGGGGATCGTCATCGCGCCGACCTTTATGCGCGGGCTTCCCAATATCAAGCCGTTGTACGAAACCTCTGACGATTTCCCCTTCGACCAATTACAGTACACCGAAGTAAAGCCGAACGAGCCGGTGCGTATCCTGCACGAGTCTGACACGGGAGCCTGGTTGTTTGTGGAAACTGCCTATGGCCTTGGCTGGGTAAAATCCGACAGCGTGATGATTGCCGACGAATCGCTGCAACAACGCCTGACTACGGCTGAGCTGGTGGTTATTGTCAAAGATTTTGCCGTGATTCGGGACAAGCAGGGGAAGGCGCTGCCGCAGCCGAAGATCGGCACACTCTATCCGCTGGTCAAGGAAGAAGATGATCATTGGCTGATCAATGTGGCGGTGGCCGGCGAAGGGGATCAGGCGACGCTGAAAACAGCGCGGATTGCCAAATATGACGCCAGCCGCTTTCCGTTACCGTTCAGTGCCGCCACCGTCACCCGGATCGGCAACGAGCTTTTGAAGACCCCCTATGGCTGGGGTGAGCTATTCCGGGACCGTGACTGTTCAGCCACTACCCGGGACTTCTTTATCCCCTTCGGCATCTGGCTGCCGCGCAATTCGCGGCAGCAGATCAATTCCGGCCAGCCGCTGTCGCTGGAAAATCTCTCCAAAGCAGACAAGGAACGACTGCTGCGCGAACAGGGAGTGCCGTTCCGGACGCTGCTGCACCGCAAAGGGCACATCATGCTGTATGTTGGCATGATGTATGGCAAGCCGGTGATTCTGCACAACACCTGGGCGATTCGATTCAAAATCAAGGGGGGCGCGGAACAGAAATTCTACATCGGCCGGACGGTGTTGACCACCCTGGAGGCGGGTGACGAGCTTCCCTTATCCCGCGGCACCCTGCTGGATCACGTGGATGGCATGCTCCGGCTGCCGGTTAACAACTGAAATCCCCTTGGCTGAATAACAACGTTGGTGAACCTCCCGGCTGACTGGACATTCGCCTGTTTCTTGTTATTCTCTTCCCATACCACCTGTCCCACACTCGCTATTCAGGCACCGCTTGTCATGATGATGATTCTCAACATGGCCAGACGGGCCGACCACCTAACCAGCACTCCGCCTCGCTGCAGCCTGAAACTTGAAAGGAGACGGTTATGATCACCACTCTCTTGGAAGGAAACAAGAAGTTCGTGGCAGAGACGTTCGATAAGGAGCGGGAGTTTTTTGCGGAGCTGGTCAAGGCGCAGAAACCGACAGTCCTTTGGATCGGCTGTTCCGACTCACGGGTTCCGGTCAATACCATAACCCAGACCAGGGCAGGTGAAATCTTCACCCATAGAAATGTTGGGAACATCGTCGCCACCAACGACTGGAACCTGTCCGCGGTGTTGGAATTCTCCATCAACCATCTCAACATCCCCGACATTATCATCTGCGGCCATTACGGCTGTGGTGGCATTGCTGCACTCGACGATGAATATATCGAGGACAAATACATTCCCATCTGGCTGATCAACGCCTATCAGGCTAAGGAAAGGGTGGACGAAAAGCTCCGCGGTCTCCACATCGATATTCCGCAGGACCAGCGGATGAAGCTGATTGTGGAGGAAAACGTCCGCCTCCAGTTGGAACACCTCCAGGAATATCCCTTTGTCCGTAAAATGATGAACGAGAAGAAGCTGAAGATCCATGGATGGGTATACGACATGGAAACCGGGGAGATCAGGGTTGTGAAGTCAAAGTAGGATGGTTATCTGTAAGAGTCGTTTGGCCGCCCGCTCCCATCAAATTTATGTGGAGGAAAACAGTATGCCGACATTCCGTTTTCTCTATATTCCGACATGTGCTGCGTTGCTGTTTTTCGGCTATCTCCCCACCCCACCGGCCGATGCCGCACGGGAAAAGAAGTCGCCGCCCGCGAAAGCCAGGGTAAAAAGAAACATCCCGGTTACGGTCGCTTTCCGGCGCACGGCGGAACCGAAAGAACATGCCTTTACCATGCTGGTACCGCGCGGCTGGCTGGTTGAGGGGGGGATCTTCCGGGTGGATCCCAACAGCGTCGGCGGGACGATCAACTCCATCGAGGCCAAGTGCGATATCAGCATCAAGAGCGATCGCGCCGGAACGGTCATGCTCCGGCGCCTGCCGAAAATCAACTATGCCGACGGCCCGATGCTCCCCGCTACCCATGGCCCCGGCATGAACTACAACGGCGCCACGGTAGTAGCCATGCCATCAGTTGAAAACTATCTGATCTGGTTACTGAATCAATCACGTCCGGCTATTCGTGATCTCAAGGTGATCAGCAAGGAACCGCTCCCCAAGCTGGCCGAGCTGTTCACTCGCCTGTCAGGGCCGATGAACAAATCACTGGCCACAGTCGGCATCAGGCCGTCGTCCTACCAGGCCGGATTTCTGCTCGTGGAATACAGCGAGAATGGCCAGCGTTATAAGGAGCTGCTCTCTACGGTGCTGATCGATGCCCGCGCATCCATGGCGGTCTGGAGCAACGACCTGACCACCATGATGCGCGCCCCCGCCGATGAGGCGGACAGGTGGAAACCGGTGCTGGATATTGTGGCCAATTCGGTGCAACTGGATGCCAAATGGCTCAGCGGTGAGTTACGCGGTCAGGGAGAACGTGCCGACATCGCCAAAAAACTGGTCAATGACATCGCCAGGATCGACCGGGAGATTGCCGCCCATCGCACGCGCACCCAGCAGGGGATCCAGACCGACCAGTACCTGACCATCACCGGGCAGAACGACTACAGCAATCCGTACACCGGCAAACTGGAACGGGATACCAGTGACTGGAGCCGCCGCTGGGTCAATGCCAGCGGGGAATATATCTATTCAAACGATACCAGCTATGATCCGAATGCCGATCCCGACAACCCGCGGCATGATTACAAGCTCACCAGACCGAAAGGGAGCAGGTAACATTAAAACGCTGAAACCGAAAGGAGACCGTCATGAAAAAACTGGATTTCAAAAGCTTTATACTTGGTGTACTGGCCTGCTCCACGATTTTTCTGCTACTCGGCGCTTCACCTGATTTTTTTGATCAGAACCAGGTCAACAAACTGAGAACTCTGGCAAATTATGTCGACAATGACGGCAACCTGAATCTGGGGAGCCGGAAAATAATCATGCAGGGATCGAGTATTTTTGATGACGGCTCGCAAGGGGGCGGCCTAATCCTGCGAGGGGGAGCCAACAAAGTCCATCTCCATGGCGATGCCTATATCTATGACCAACCCCGTTTCCAGCGCGACACTCTTGAAATCAACTCCAACCTCAACATGGGTAATAAGGCAATCATCATGCAGGGTTCCCGGATCGTTGACGACGGTTCCCAGGGTGGTGGTCTGATCCTGCGAGGAGGAGCCAACAAGATTCATGTGCATGGTGAGACGCTGCTGTACGACAATCCCCGCTTCCAGCAAGGGACTGTTGACATTAACGCCAATCTCAACCTGGGAAACAAGGCAATCATCATGCAAGGTTCCAGCATTCAGGACGACGGTTCACAAGGTGGCGGGCTGTTGTTGCGTGGTGGCGCAGGTCAGATCCACATGTTTGGCAGAGCGGTGCAGCATTGAACTACGGCGTAACCAGGGAGGCTCCCATGCGTTTTGGCACCTGCATCCTGTTCCTGCTCCTGTTGCTCTGGTGGACACCGGTAACAGCACTCTCCCAGACAGCTCCCCTACCCCAGGTAACCATGGCCGAAGCGGCGGGGCAGGCACTGGTGGATGCCGGCGTTGAGGTGGTAAATTGTGTGCCCGCCACGGGAGCCGTGGCGATCTACGAGGCATGGCTCAAGGTTTCCAAGAAGGATAAGCCGTACCAATACCATGAGGAGGTCGCCCTGGGGATGGCCATGGGCGCATCGCTTACCGGCCGGCGCAGTGCGGTAATCGTCAAGTCTCACGGTTTGGCCAAGGCGGGCAATGCCCTGATGGACGCCTGGAGCCTGGGAGCCGAAGGAGGCTTGGTGATCCTGGTGGCAGCGGACAGGGAGGGAAGATCCTCCGACTCAATTTTCGATATCGACAGCTTCGTCAGCGGCACGCGGGTGCCATTCCAGCGCCTCTCCCCACAAGAGGCGCACCAGGGGATTCTGGCGGCCTTCGCGCGTTCCGAGTCGATGGGGCTGCCGGTGGTGCTGCTGATGGAGGATGACGATCTCGGGAAGCGTGTCGCCGCGCCACCAGCCGTGACGCCCCCGCTCCGTCCCTGGAAGATCCCGCAACGAGATGCCCATCGTCATATTCTGGCCCCCATGAACGCCAGCTACCCGCACCAGGTTGTTCAGGCCAAACTGGCCGGCCAAGACTGGCGACAACTTCCCCGCCCTCCCCTGCCGGTCATTCCCGAAGGGATTCCCGCCAAGTACCAGGGAGGTATCCGTTCCTACACACCGGTCTTCGATATGTTCAAGGGATTGCGGGGAGAGATCGATTTGATCATGGGTGACACCAGTACCAGCACCGCCTTCGCCTTCCCCCCTTATAACCTGTTGGACGCCGCAGCCTATTACGGCGGGAGCATTCCCATGGCTTCCGGTGCGCTTCAAGCCGGGGCCCGCAAGGTCTGGGCGGTGATTGGTGACTGGTCTTTCACGGCAGCGGGACACCTGGGGCTTCACGAGGCGTTCCACCTGGGAATTCCCGTGAAAGTGCTATTGCTTCATAACCGGGTTGCCATGGCCACCGGAGGGCAGCCAATGGACGAGGCGCTGTTTGAACGACTGTTAAACTCCTATTCCGATTTCGTTCACCGGGTGGACGCCAGCAACCGCACGGCGCTGTTCAACACCCTGCGATCAGCCCAGGATTCCAAACGGATGGAGATTGTGGTGGTTGATTTTCCGTGACATCAGCTGCGGCCTGCACAGAGCAAGCAATGTCGGGTCTACACGTTGATAGAACAAGTGTGGTTGTAGCCTCATGATTACTTCAAGATTATCGGGATTTTGAATCAGGCTTATAAATCATGAGGAATCGTGAAGCTGAAAAAGAGGCATCAAGCTGTAAACCCACAAGCATTGTAGCCTCATGATTACTTCAATATTTCCGGGATTTTGAATCAGGCTTATAAAGCATGAGGAATCGAGAGGAAATCGTGAAGCTGAAAAAGAGGTTCACATATCCATGTACAATAAATCCTCGAAGTTCCTGTGACACATTGGAATTATGTAGTTTTACAGTTTCAATGTCCCCCGAGCTCCTGATAGCAAACATAATTTCTCTTGATTATTCTGATAATAATCATACAATTATCATGTAATTAAACGACAAGGAGATGTGTGCCATGAATGCTCTTCTCGAACGTTCCAGCCAGGCTGTTTCTGTCACAGAGGTTTCCCGTTCTGCCAAGACAATATTTGACCGTCTCTCCAGCGGCAAACAGGAAAAATACGTTGTGATGAGGAATAATGCTCCGGCTGCGGTGATGATGCCCGTTGCTGTTTACGAGGCATTGATGGATGAACTGGATGACCTGCATATTCAAATGACGGCGCGTGATCGGCTGCAATCGTTTGATCGTTCAAAAGCCATAAGCCATGAGGATATGCTGAAAAGGTTTGACAGTGAGGATCAGCTGTGACCTGGCGGGTGATCTATCACCACGAGGTAGCAGATGACCTGGATGATCTGGGCAAGTATCAGGCTCGCGCAGTGCTTAAAACGATTGAAACCCGTATACGCGACGGTGAGCCGGAAAAAACCGGTAAACCGCTGGCTGGGGAACTTGCCGGTTGCCGTCGCATACGTACCGGTGACGTTCGCATTGTCTACCGCGTACATGCTGAGATTGTCGAGGTTTTGATCGTGGCGGTTGGCCCTCGTCGCAATGAGGAAGTGTACCTGACAGCTCGCAAACGAGTTTGAAACATTTTCGCAGAGGAAAAAACAATGGAATATTCCAAAAGCATTGTAGCCTCATGATTACTTCAAGATTTCCGGGATTTTGAATCAGGCTTATACAGCATGAGTAATCGTGAGGTAATAGTGAAGCTGAAAATGAGGTTCACATGTCCATGTACAATCACCCTTGGAGTTCCGGTGAGCAGGAAATAGCTATATTTGAACCGTTCATCAAAAATATAGTGACCATGTTTTTTCACGGGGCAAAATATGACACATGACCTTCATATTCAATTTGATTGGGATGTTGAGAAAGAAAAGATTAATATTGCCAAGCACAAGCTGAATTTTACCGATGCATGCCATGTCTTTACAGATATCTTTCAGCTGAATCTGTTCGATGAAAGCCATTCAGATGATGAAGACAGATGGATCGTGATTGGTGAAATACCGGTCATGAAAATTGTGGTAGTTGTACATACGATTAGACAAGGCTATGATAATGACGATGCTCGGGTACGGATTATCTCAGCGCGTAAGGCGGAAAAGAAAGAACGTGAAGCATATTTTGCAAGGAGAGCAAAATGAAAAAAGAATATGATTTTTCAACGGCTGAGCAGGGCAAATTTTATTGCAAGCCTGAGAACATGAAAATACCGGTCTACCTCGACAGCGCTTTAGAGTCTTTTTATTCGGAACGGGCCAGAAAGCGCAGAATTGACATGGGGACCCTTATCAATACAATCCTGCGCAAGGAAATGGATCTTGCAAGAGAACTTGGGGTCTAACGAAATGCCTTTAGCTCAGAATGTGCATAAGTGTGATAGACATACCGACTGAATGCTGAAACACGACCGGCGCCGCGGATAACTTCCGGGCGCCGGTTTGCGTTTTGCAGGTATTTTTGCAGGTATACATAAATTGGGGGAACAAGGGAGGGTTGTTAAGATCACAAACCTTGTCTACTTACATATAAACAGGAAATTTGATACATGGCACACCTATCAATCACAAATAATTTAAAGAAGATAGCAACCATCATATGTGGTTGCAGCTTGGCGATCCTCGTGACCGAATCTCCTTCATGGGGTGATGGCTTTGACGAGGATGACAAAATCCCGACCAGAGTTGATGATATCCGGCCCACCATGGAACATCGCGAAGAACCGGAGGAAAAAGAAAAAAAGCGAAAAGAGAAAAAGGAAAAAAAGACAAAGATTAAAGGAATAAAGAAGGAGGGCGAAGAGGTAGAGGAGGAGGAAGAAGAAGGGGAGGAAGAGGCGTTCTGGTTTCCTAGCCTGCCTCTGAGGCTGAAACAGCAACTGCTGACCTATCCCCCGTTTTTGCGGGACACCACACTGAATCTCCGGCTGCGCACGATCTTCTCACGACGGGACAACAGTGACACATCGGTTAGCGAGAGTTTAGCGATCAGTAGTGCTTTGCACTATCATTCCGGCTGGCTCTACGACCGCATGTATCTCGGGGCTGTTCTTTATACGTTGCAGCCGCTCTACACCTACTCAGACAGCACTTCACCGTCATCCTCCCGGAAAGCGTTTACGACCCTTGGACAAGTGTACGGCAGGGTAAAACTGATGGAAGGGGCAATGCTGAACCTGTACCGGTACGGGGAGTTCAACACCCCCTTCGTGAACAGGAGCGATGGCAAGTTGATCCCATATACCTTCGAGGGATATACGGTAACAGGACGCTTCGGTGGCACGGGAGGATCTCCCGGACTGGAGTTCGATGGCGGCTACCTGCGGAAGATCAAGGACAAGAATGCGGAAAACTTCATCTGGATGTCTGAAAAGGCCGGGGCAACGGCTCAGCGCGGCCTGGCGATGTTCGGGTTCAGATATTCCCGGGACGGACTCTCTCTGGCGGCCATCGATTATTACTCCGATGACATTATCAACATTGCATACGCTGAAACCGCATATACAAACGACCTTACGAAAGACCTGGGCTACCGGCTTGCAACACAATATACGGACCAGCATAGTGTCGGGAAAAACCTGCTTAAAGGATACGACTTTACTGCATACCAAGTGGGAATAAAGAATGACCTTAGCTATCGCGGGTCGTTGTTAACGCTGGCATACACCGTAAATGGCAGGGAGGCAAATATCATCAACCCTTGGAGCGGATGTCCGGGGTATACCTCGGCGATTATCAACGACTTTAATGCCGCCGGTGAAAACGCCTTGTTTGCAAAGCTCGCGTATGATTTCAGCCAGGTAGGTCTTACAGGGGTTACCGGTTCGGTTGCCTATGCCCACGGCTGGGGAAAAATTTCACCAAAAACCAAGGCAGCACAACCCAATGCGGATGAATACGATGCAGACCTGCTCTGGCAGTTAAAGGTGCCGAATCTTTGGCTAAGGATGCGTTTTGGTGTCATGCATCAGTATGAAGCGACGCAACAATACACCTATGACGCTAGAATTTCGCTCAACTACGATTTCCCGCTTTTGTGAAGATAGCGCAACATGAGGATTCAAACTTTGAATAACAGAAAGGATCACAAGCCATGAGCAAAATGATTGGCATCCTGACTTCCGGTGGCGACAGCCCGGGACTGAATGCAGCTATCCGGGGGGTCGGCAAGGCACTGCTGGGATGTTATGGCATGAAGGTAATCGGTTTCCGTGACGGCTTTCGCGGCATGATGGAAAATCGGACGCAACTGCTCGATTCAGCGGCGCTCTCTGGTATTCTCACCCTGGGAGGCACCATTCTTGGCACCAGCCGTGACAAGCCGTATGCCATGCCAATAGCCGGCAAACTGAAGGATATGACCGAGGTGATTGTGGATAATTACCGCAAGCACCACCTGGATGCGCTGGTCTGCCTCGGGGGAGGAGGAACGCAAAAGAACGCCTATCACCTGATGAAACAGGGACTGAACGTGATAACTCTCCCCAAGACGATCGACAATGATGTGGCCATGACCGATGTCTCTTTTGGCTACGACACCGCTCTCGGGATTGCCACCGAGGCGATTGACCGGCTGCATAGTACGGCCCATAGCCATCATCGCATCCTCGTGCTGGAACTGATGGGGAACAAAGCTGGATGGCTCGCCCTGGGCGCCGGTATTGCCGGTGGTGCCGATGTCATCTTGATTCCGGAAATACCGTACGATGTGAAGAAGGTGGCCGCTGCCATCATGCGCCGCAGTCACAGCGGTCAGGGGTTCAGCATTGTGGCCGTGGCCGAAGGAGCGGTTTCCCTGGAGGTTGCTGCCGCACTGGCAAAAGACAACAAAGACAAGGACAAGGGTAAAAAGAAGAAGGAACCAAAGCAGCAGGCGCAGGAACGGGTTGCCGACAGCAGGCCGGGCAACAGCCTGCATCTGGCCCAGCAACTCGAAGGACTGACCGGGCTGGAATCACGCCTGACGATCCTGGGATATCTGCAACGCGGGGGAACACCTTCGGCTGGTGACCGTCTGCTGGCGACACGCCTCGGCACGGCATGCGCAGATCTCATTCATAAGGGGGAATTCGGCGTCATGGTGGCAGCACGGGGTGATGGCATCAAAGCGGTGCCGCTCAAGGATGTGGTCGGTAAACGCAAGACCGTGCCGTTGGATCACGACTGGATCGCCAGTGCCCGCAGTGTGCACACCTGCTTTGGCGATTGACGGCATTGGCAATCAAGCCCGGTCTGGCCATTTACGGGGAAACCGAGTAATATAAGAGCTGCAAGAAGATGTTTCACGAAGAAAGGGGTGTAGATCATGACGGGTATAGACGCAAAAGTCTGTGCGGTGACTGACGCCGAACTACTTGGCAAACTGACCTCGGAAGCCGAGTTTAGTTGTGCCAGATGTGGCGCCAAAGCCCATAGCAAAACCAGTGTCTGTGACCCGGTGCCGTTTGAGCCGGATCATTAACAATAAAGTCAGTTGCAGCAGCAAGGGGGATGCAGATTATGCATCCCCCTTTTTGTGCTTAGCCTAGCCGCGCTTCCCACCGCTCTGATTGATTTCTATGCGATTATACCCTATAGATTGCAACTACGAAGCCACCTACCCCACCTGTCAGGAGCAGCGTTATGACCAACCTCCCCCTTGGCCGTTACCGGCATTACAAAGGAAATTTCTACCAGGTGATCGGCATCGCCCGTCACAGTGAAACGGAAGAGCAGCTGGTGGTCTATCGCAAGCTGTACGACGACCATTCGCTGTGGGTCAGGCCGCTCGGCATGTTTCAGGAGAAGGTAATCGTGGATGGCCGTCCGGTAGCGCGCTTTGCGTGGATGGGGGAGAGTTGAAGGGAGAACTATGCTTCGCTCACTATTCTGGCACAGCCAAGAATGTCTGCTTGTGAATATCCCGGCCAATGTAGTAGATTGCGTTCATGTGAACTTACTCGTGACAGTTTGCTTTTCCGCCACGTCACCGGCTACAAACCAGCTGAACAAACGGAGGTCGACACTACATGAAATTGTTGCTTATCATTACCCTGCTCCTGATGCCACAGCTGGTCAGCGCCGAGATGTACTCCTGGACCGACAGCAACGGTGTCGTGAACTATACCAGTGACCCCGGAAACCTGCCGAACTCGACCTTGAAAGAGAAGGGGGTGGAAATGGCAAAACCGGCTTCCGGCAGCAAGAAGAGCAGCAATGAAAATGCCGTGCTGTTTGTGAATGAAAGCATAAAAAAAGTCAACGACGTGACCCGCCAGATCGATGACGGGATCAAATATGCTGACGAATACTACGAGAAGAATCGCCCGGTCTCGAAGAGCGTGCTCTTATCATACCTCAACAGCATGTCCTACGAGCTTGGCAACCTGAAAAAAATGTATGACAGCAGCTCCTTGAATGAAGAATCAAAAAAGAAGCTCGCAGCGCAGATCGCAACCTTCGATGAAAAATACCCGCGCTACAACGACATCGTCAACGATATCGACACCATCGAAGTCAACCGGCTTAAAACCGACACCCAGATCGATTACAAGACCAGACGTGATTTTGATGCCTATAATAACCAGGTCAGCGCAAGCATCACGGAAGAAAACAATGTTTTCACCTTCACGGTCACCATTAGCAACAAGGGGAGCAAGGCGGATGTCAACATCGAACTGAAAGGTCTCAATTATAACGAGACCTCGGTCTCATCCCATGTCATCCGAACCAGTGTCGGCAGCACCCAAAGCAAAGAGATCAGCGATCGGATCATACTCCCCGGCGGGCTATCCAGGGACATTTCCAAGTGGGTTATTTCCGACGTCAAGATCGTTCGCAGCAGGAAATAGGGGAACAATGCCAGAACCTCAAACTACCACCAACATCCTGAGTCTGCGGCTCTGGCAACGATTTTGGGAGATCGCCGTTCTCTATTGGTTTTCGGAAGAGAAATGGAAAGCCCGTGGGCTGTTGTTGCTGGTGCTGCTGATGCTGGCCGGGGCAGTCGCCACCGGCCTGGTGCTGACCTATGTACAGGGGAATATGACCACGGCCCTGCAGACCAGGAACCTCCCCGAATTTTATCACGCCATCCTGCTGTTTTTCGGCGGCATTGTGGTCTGTATTCCGATCAGCGTCTATTCCGGTTACCTCCCCGGAAAATTGAAACTCCACTGGGAACTGTGGCTGACCAATCATTTCCTGGAGAAATATTTCAAAAACCGGGTCTTTTACCATATCAACGATGATCGCAGCATCGACAACCCGGATCAGCGGATCGCCAGCGATGTCGCTTCCTTCACCGCCACCAGCATCGGATTCATCAACATCCTGTTCTTCAACATCGTCAGTTTTTTCACCTACGCCGGAGTGCTCTGGAATATTACGCCGCATCTGCTGACGGCTGTGCTGGCCTATGCCGCCTTTGGCACCCTCGTCACCGCCGTGCTCGGCAAACCGTTGATCAACCTCAATTTCCAGCAGTTACGGCGGGAGGCCGATTTCCGTTACAGCCTGGTGCAGATCCGGGACAACGTGGAATCGATCGCCTTTTATCGGGGGGAAGAGCGGGAGAACACGCAGGTCAGGCAACGGCTGCATAACCTGATTGGCAATTTCAGGATGCTGATCGGCTGGGAGCGGAATCTCTCCTTTTTCACCACCGGTTATACTTATGTTGTCCTGCTCGTGCCGATTGCGGTGCTGGCACCAAGTTTTTTTGCCGGCCAGATCAAATTCGGGGTATTCACCGTGGCTGGCATAGCCTTTACCTCCGTTTTATCCTCCTTTGACATCATCGTTAAATACTTCTCCATGTTCAGCAGTTTTGCCGCCGAAATCACCCGGCTGGAGACATTCGACCGAGCTCTGGATCATCCGCAGGGGGGCAGCATCGGCGCCGGCATCCCGACCATCGCGTCGCGGGAAGAGCCCCGACTGGCGCTGCATAATGTCACGCTCCGGACCCCCGATTACCGGCAGACGCTGATGAGGGATGCCACCATGGAAGTTCCTGCCGGTACAGGTCTGTTGATCGCCGGGGGGAGTGGTTTGGGGAAAAGCTCGTTGCTCAGGGCGCTGGCCGGACTCTGGAACGCCGGTGACGGGGAAATTTCCCGTCCACCGTTAGCAGAGATGCTGTTCCTCCCCCAACGTCCCTACATGATCCTGGGATCTTTGCGGGAGCAACTGCTCTACCCCAACCTGGAGCAGCAAGCATCGGACCAGGAGCTCCACGCAGTTCTGAAAAAGGTCAACCTGGAAAATCTAGCAGAACGGTTCGACGGGTTTGCGACGGTGATGAACTGGGGGCAGATCCTTTCCCCCGGCGAACAGCAGCGGCTCGCCTTTGCCCGGCTCCTGATATCCCGCCCCGGCTATGCCGTGCTGGACGAGGCGACCAGCGCCCTGGATGTGCAGAACGAGGCAAGGCTCTACCGCCAGCTGCAGGAGTCTGGCACCACCTACGTCAGCGTCGGTCACCGGCCGAGCCTGCTGGCCTACCATGACCAGGTGCTGGAATTGCAAGGCGAGGGAAACTGGCGGCTGATGACTGCCGCGGAATTCCAGCTGGCCACGACTCTCTAGCAGTAACATGCAAAACAGGGTGGAACAAAACCGGAAAAAGATTTTAGCCTCATGATTAGTCGGATTTTGAATCTGTAATCGCGAAGACCACCGCGCGGGACGCACGGCCCGCGCTGCATTCTGCCACCCCTTCGGGGCTGGAAACGGGCTCACCCGTCCACCCGTGGTTGACACCACGGGCTGTAAATATGCCACCCGTTGGGGGTCAAGGTGTAGAGCCCTGCAAGGGCGAAATAATGGAGCCCGTGGTGCCAACCACGGGTAACAAATCCGCAATCAATATGAGCCCCGCAGGGGCGGCATACCAGAGCATGGGGGCGCCCCATGATCGTGTGCCCCCACGGTTTTTCAAAGCGACAAGCAACTATTCGGACAAAGGAAACAGATCATGCCGGAGCACAAGGGTACTACCAACATCTATGATCCCCGGTTATGGAAGCGGTTCTGGGAAATAACCCGGCGGTACTGGCATTCCGAAGAGAAATGGCCGGCCCGGGGAATGCTGGCACTGATGCTGCTGTTGATGGTGGCGAGCGCTGCCATCAGCGTCAAGCTGAGCTATATCGGCCGGGACTTCAATACGGCGCTGGCAAAACTGGACTGGAGCGCATTCATCGCGGGACTGTTGCTCTATCTCGGCGCCTTTGCCATTGCCACACCGGTGGAAGTCTATAAAACCTACATCCAGAGAAAATTGGGCGTCAACTGGCGGCAGTGGCTGACCATCCATGTGCTGGGAAAATATTTCAGTAACCGCTCCTACTATCATATCAACGACGATCGCGACATCGACAACCCGGACCAGCGCATTTCCACTAATATCGATGGCTTTACCAGCACCACCCTCGGCTATATGTTCACGCTCTTCTCCTCCCTGCTCAGCTTCGCAAGCTTTGCCGGCATTATCTGGAGCATTTCCAACAAACTGGTGCTGGTGCTGCTGGCATACGCTGCCATCGGTACCCTGGTCACCATGCTGCTCGGCAACCGCCTGCTCAGCCTGAATGTGGAGGCGCAGCAGAAAGGGGCTGATTTCCGTTACGGACTGGTGCATATCCGGGACAACGTGGAACCGATCGCCTTTTATCAAGGGGAAGCACGGGAGCAGCGCCAGGTCACGGGGCGTCTGCGGGATGCCATCGCTGTCAACCTGAAGCTGATCGGCTTGCAGCGCAACCTGTCATTCTTTACCACCGGCTATAACTATATCCCGCTGGCGCTCCCCTTTGTGGTGTTATCCCCCGACTATTTTTCCGGCAGAATCGACTTCGGCACCCTGACCCAGGCATTTGGCGCCTCGTTCACGGTGATCGCCTCACTTACCGTCATCATCAGCCAGTTTAACGGACTGAGCAGTTTTGCCGCCGGAGTTGCCCGTGTGGAAAGCTTTGACAACGCCCTTGAACGGACGGCAGATGGCAGGCAACCGGCCGGTTCCCCGACCATCGACTCCCGGGTCGATTCCCGCCTGGCGCTGGAGAACGTCACCCTGCTGACTCCCGATTACCGTCACACCCTGGTCAGCAAGGTAACCGCCGCACTCTCCCCCGGCAAGGGACTGTTGATTGCCGGAGCGAGCGGCGCCGGGAAGAGTTCAATGCTGCGGGGGGTGGCCGGACTCTGGAACGCCGGAGAAGGGCGGATTGTCCGTCCGCCGCTCCAGGAGATGATGTTCCTCCCCCAACGCCCCTACATGATCCGGGGAACCTTGCGGGAGCAGCTGATCTATCCCAACATGGAGCGGGAAGCAGCGGACCAAGAGCTGAGAGAAATCCTGGCCAGGGTCAATCTGCCGGAGCTAGCGGAACGGTTCGGCGGTCTGGATATGGTCATGGAGTGGGGGGAGTTGTTGTCGCTGGGTGAACAGCAACGCCTCGCCTTTGCCCGCCTGTTGTTCACCGCTCCCCGTTACGCCATCCTGGACGAGGCAACCAGCGCCCTGGACATAAGCAACGAAGCCCGGCTCTACCAACAGCTGCAGCAATCGGGCATGAGTTTTGTCAGTGTCGGACACCGGCCAAGCCTGCGTAGCTATCACGATCAGGTGCTGGAACTTAAGGGGGGCGGTGAATGGCGGCTGCTGGAGGCAGCAGAATTTCAGTGGGGGGTATCATGAAAACAGGGAATGACCGGCAGGACCGGGGAAGGCTGAATATTCGCCGCATAGGGATGGCGTTGCTGACAACCTTGTGTGCCCTGTTGCTTTCCTGCGGCGGCACACAACCGGACAGCTCGATCAGCAAAGAGACCAAACCATGCCAGCATCCCGAATACTGGCCCTATTCCGTGGCTTCATCCCGCTTTCCCTTCCTGGTGCACTACCGTTCCGAGGATGAGCTGGCAACCGCCAACCAGGTAATGACCCTCCTGGAAACAGCCTGGGAACGCCAAATCCTGCAGCAGGGATATACCCCTCCCCCCTCGGATGCCGGCGAGTGCGGTCCGGACGGCAAGTTTGACGTATTCGTCTGGCGGGGGGTCAATACCTGCCAGGTCAATATCGTTTCCGAGGAATTTGCCACCGCCTGGGGTGGCCGGGCCAGTTTCATGTTTGTCGATCCCTGGGGGGACTACGGCGGCGTCTTCCTGCCGCAGACCATCGCCCATGAATTCAACCACGCCACCCATGCCGCCAATGACTGGTATGAACTCCCGATCGCCTTTGAAATGTCAGCGTCCTATGTGGAGCAGTTTTATGACGGCCCCACCGATCCCCGCTATATCCACTCCTTCCAGGAACATCCCGATTGGGCGCTGCTCAGAAACGATAATTACACAACCTGGTACATGTACGGATCGGCCTTATATCTGAATTTTCTCCGTGATTACTATTTCAGGGGGGATGACAGTTTCCTCCCCCAATTATGGATTGCCATGCGCAACACTCCCGACCGCTATGTCAACCAGCCGAATTTCGTGGATGGAGTCAACGCGTTGCTTGCGCCCGCCGGCGCCACCTTTCTTGAATCCGTGGTCAACTTTGCCCGTTGGCGTTATTACGCCGGTGATCGCGATGATGGCCAACATTTCAGCCGTTTGCCCGCAGCCATGAAACCGGTGATGTTCGCCAAGGAAGCGACCTTGTCCGTCGAACAGCTCTCCCTCAAGCCGCTGACCCACATGGTTGTGCCGTCGCCGATGCTGACCGGCAGCGCCTACCTGGAAATCAGGCGGGAGGATGCCAGCCAGAGCTCATTTCAACTTTCGCTGGATGCGCCGGCGTCTCCGTCATCAAAATGGGTGGTGCAGGCAGTGCCGGGCTTGACCGCCGGCAGCGACGGTGACATCGTCGACCTGAGCTCCGGCACGGCACGGGTATCGTTCGCTCCCAACGGCAGCCGGACTCTGATCTTGACGGTACTACCGTTGGCGGATTATGATCCGTATCATCAGACCGAGGCACGCTATCCGCTGGCGGTCAGGATCGCACCATAACAGGCATATCCGGGAGACAATATTTCGAGAAAACAAGTCGTGCCAGTCGCCGGCATCGGCCGGGGCTGGAGACGAGCAGAGGAGCTAACTCATGCAGAAACGGACAACGGTCGGCATACTGATTTACGATGATGTGGATTTATTGGACTACTGCGGTCCCTACGAGGTGTTCAGCGCGGTACGGCTGGATGAAGCACGGCGGCGGGAAGTGCCGTCACCGTTCCATACCATGCTGGTGGCGGAAAGACACGAAGCGATCTGGACCAATGGCGGCATGCAGGTGATGCCGGACGTGACCACGGCTGACTGTCCGGCGCTGGACATTCTGCTGGTACCGGGTGGTTGGGGAACCCGGCGGGAGATCAACAACCAGACACTGCTGAACTGGATTGTCGAACGCTCCAAAGAAGTATCAACCCTCACCTCGGTCTGCACCGGCGCCATGCTGCTCGGCAAGGCGGGACTGTTGAGCGGACGCCACGCCACCACCCACTGGAAATCGTTGCAATGGATGAAGGAATCATTCCCGGACGTGATCGTGGAGGAACAGCTGCACGTGGTGCGGGACGGTAACATCTTCACCTCGGCCGGCATCTCGGCCGGAATCGATCTGGCGCTGATGGTGGCAGCTGAATATTACGGTGAGGAGATCGCCCACGCCACGGCGCGCCACATGGAGTACCCCTACCCCGAGACCCTGGAACGGCGGATCTGAACATCAGCGCGGAACAGAAGGATAACAACGCCATGAGCAGCAGCCACGACCTGAAACCGTTCCTGCTGCTCTGCCTGATCGGGTTTGCCACCTTTTTCAGTTCCTACCTGCGCATTCCGGTACTGCCGCTGTTGGCCGCCGACCTGGGTGCTAGTCCGGCCCAGGTCGGCAGCATCAACGGCGCTTTCATGCTGACCGCCGGACTGTTGTCGATTCCCGCCGGGCTGTTGGCCGACCGCATCGGACGCAAACTGCCGGTTATTGCCGGCATTACCGCCACCGCCGTCTCATCGCTGCTGGTGACCCAATGTCATCATCCGGGAGAAATGGCAGCGGCCTATGTGCTGTTCGGCGCCGGGTTGGCGGCCTTTGCTCCCGGCATGTTGTCGCTGGTGGCAGATGTCATGCCACCGCAACGACTCGGCCAGGCCTACGGCTGGTACACCACCGCCATCTACATCGCCATGACCCTCGGTCCCGCCAGCGGTGGCTGGCTGGCCAAAAGCATGGGGCTCCGCCAGGTATTTCTCATTTCCGGCACCCTGCTGGCTGTTATGGCGCTGGTGGCGCTGACACTGCTCCCCCGGGGTGCGCAGCGTCACAAGACCAATCTACAGGCAGCATTGACAGCCAGCTCGGAGCTGCTGGGCCACCGGCGGCTGCTGGCCTGCCTGCTGGCGACCATCGGCAGCTGCATCGGCTTCGGCGTGTTTCTGACTTTTCTGCCGTTGTACGCGGCACAACAGGGGTACGACCCGGCCCAGGTCGGCCTGATATTTGCCGCCCAGGCAGTAACCAATGTGTTCGGCCGGGTACCGATTGGCAAACTCTCCGACCGGGTTGATCGCCGCCATCTGGTAGGGTTGGGACTGCTCTGTCTGGGAGTGGCGCTGGCTGGACTGGGACAATTGACACAACTGGGAGCATTGATGGGGTGCGCGGTTGTCATGGGGGTCGGGATGGCGCTGACCTTTACCGCCATCGGCGCCCTGATTGCGGAGCTGGTTCCGGCGGTACAACGGGGGCTCGCCATGGGGATGTACAACAGTTGCATCTACCTGGGGATGATGGCCGGCGCCACCGTCATGGGACTCGCCCTGAAACAGATCGGCTACCCGACCGGCTTTGCCCTGGCCGGTCTGGTAGCCGTGGTGACACTGCTGCTGTTTGTTCCGTTGATGCGGGTCAAGAGATTAGCCTAAATTACGATGAGTTACACAAGAATCTGGAGTGTTTTTTGCTCACCAATAAGGTTCCGCCCCCCCCCAAAAAAAAACTCTGCGATTTCCTCTGTGTCTCTGAGCCTCTATGGCCTGACTGCCGGATTACGGTGGGCACTGGGCACACATGGACTTGAAGAGGTTGGTGCTGAGATAGCGGTCCCCCCGGTCGGGAATGATCACCACGATCAGACCTGATTCCAGCTCGGAGGCGAGCCGCAGTGCGCCGGCCACCGCCGCCCCACCCGACATGCCGCAAAAAATCCCCTGCCGCGACGCCAGCAAGCGGGCGGTTTCAAACGCCTGATCATCCTCCACCACCAGTTTGCGGTGAAACGCTTCGGGATCATAGATGGGAGGGACGATCGCCTCCCGCATGTTTTTCAACCCCTGGATCTTGTGCCCCAGCACCGGTTCCACCGCCACGATCCGCACCGCCGGATTCGCCTCCCGGAAATAACGCGCCACCCCCATCAGGGTCCCGCTGGTTCCCATGCCGGCCACGAAATGGGTAATCTTCCCGTCAGTCTGGGCCATGATTTCCGGGGCAGTGGTGGCGTAGTGGGCCAGCACATTGTTCGGGTTGGCGTACTGGTTCGGCATGTAATAGCGTCCCGGTTCTTCCCCGTAAATCTTGTGGGCCAGACGGATCGCCCCGTCGGTTGCTTCACAACCGGGAGAGAGCACGATCTCGGCGCCGTACGCCTCCAGCACACTGCGCCGCTCCACACTGACGCAGGCCGGCATGACCAGTTTGATCCGGTATCCCCGGGCGGCAGCGATCATGGCCAGTGCAATGCCGGTGTTCCCCGAGGTCGGCTCCAGGATCACCTTATCCGGGGTCAGCTCGCCGCTCTCCTCGGCCGCCAGGATCATCTGGCGCGCCGGACGGTCCTTGACCGAACCGCCCGGGTTGTTTCCTTCCAGCTTGGCCAGGATCCGGACTCCTGGATAGCTGCAGAGCGTGCCGATTTCAACCACCGGAGTGGAGCCAATTGACTCGATCAGACTTTGACCCTTCATGTACACCTCGTAATTCATAAATTGAAACCATCCATCTATAATCCCCCCGCCCCCTTATCGTCAAGGGTGTTACACCCAATCCATCCAACCGCGCAACTCACGATCATACATACGGATAGTTGCGGGAAGGACATCCGCACATACCATAACCTGACGCCATAATTATAACCATTAGTTATAACCGCATCTAACATACCGTAATTACATAACTATCTACTACCTGCACCAGAGCGCCATAACCAGCGGTTATGACGAATCCGCCCTCTCCCGCTCACAACGTCACAACTTATCCTTTTATTTCAAGCAGTTACACAACAAAACCCTCTTCGGCACGCTCCATGCTCTTAGAGGAACAGATCGCAATTGTACGGCATCGGACACTTGAAGATACCTGGATCGGCAGACAGAACAGACGACAGCAACGTTTTCACACCCATCGGCAACACCAACCACAAAGGAGGATATCATGGACATCATCATTGCACTGGAATTTATGGTCATCATCGCCTGCCTGCTGGCAGGCGCACGGTATGGCGGCTATGGACTTGGCTTGATCAGCGGCCTCGGCCTGCTCGCCTTTGCCTTTGTCTTCCACCTCGCCCCCGGCAAACCTCCGGTTGACGTGCTGCTGACCATCATGGCGGTTATCGGCTGCGCCTCGGTACTGCAAACCGCCGGCGGCCTCAACGTGATGATGCGCATCGCCGAACGGATATTGCGGCGCAACCCCAAGTATGTCACCGTGCTCGCCCCGATCACCACCTGGACCCTCACGGTCATGTGCGGCACCGGCCACGTGGTCTACACGATGTTCCCGATCATTTATGATATCGCCATCAAAGAGGGGGTTCGCCCCGAACGCCCCATGGCAGCGGCATCGGTTGCCTCCCAGATGGGGATCTGCGCTTCTCCCGTATCCGTGGCTGTGGTCTCCATGGTTGCCATCCTGGCAAAATCCACTCATCCGGTCAGCTTGCTGCAGTTGTTAAGCATCAGCATTCCCGCCACCTTCTGCGGCGTCATAATGACCGCCCTCTGGAGCCTCAAGCGTGGTAAAGACCTGGAAAACGATCCGGCGTTCCAGGCCAAAATACAGGATCCGGCCCAGAAGAGTTACATCTACGGTGAATCTACCACCCTGCTGGACAAGGTATTTCCCAGGGAAGCCTACTGGTCAGCCTGGATTTTCTTCGCCGCTATCGCAGTTGTCGTTGTTCTCGGCGCCTTCCCTGAACTGCGGCCGGTCTTCGGAGCTGCCGGAAAAGTAAAACCGCTCTCCATGAACATCGCCATCCAGATGATGATGCTGTCAGCCGGAGCAATCATTCTTATGACATGCTGCAAAGGCAAGATCCAGGAGATCACCAACGGCACGGTTTTCAAGGCCGGCATGGTCGCTGTTATTTCCATCTTCGGTGTCGCCTGGATGGCTGACACCTTTTTTGAAGCGCACTTTGAATTATTGAAAGGATCACTTGCCGGAATCGTTGCCACCAAGCCATGGACCTATGCCATTGTCCTGTTTATCGTTTCCAAGTTCGTCAACAGCCAGGCCGCGGCGGTCGCAGCCATGGCGCCCCTGGGTGTCAGCCTCGGCGTGGATCCCTTGATGATGATCGCCTTCTTTTCCGCCAGCTACGGCTACTTCATCCTGCCGACCTATGCCAGCGATCTGGCCTGCATCGGTTTTGACCGCTCCGGCACCACCCGCATCGGCAAATTCATCATCAACCACAGCTTCATCATTCCGGGCCTGATCGGTGTCAGCACCGGCTGCGGCGTAGGCTATCTGCTGGTAAAAATGCTGTACTAACGCAGAGCAAGCAACACCATCAGTGAAGAGGCGGCCATGTGGTCGCCTTTTCAGTTTCGTAAACTGCCGGTTCGTATGGTAGAGTTATTTCATACATTCATCCAGGAAACACTTCCATGTCATATTCAAGCCATAGGTTTTCCCTACGAATAACGGTTCATATCCGGTTCTGGCTATTACCGGCGCTGATGCTGCTGATTTCAATCCTCCCCAGCACCGCCAAAGCCGCACCGGCTACGAAAGACGAACCCCAAGTGATCATCATCGGTGGCGACCGGGATTATCCCCCCTACGAATTCATCGACAAGGAGGGACAGCCTGCCGGTTACAACGTTGAGCTGACCCGCACCATTGCCGAAGTCATGGGGATGAAGGTCGAAATTCGTCTGGGGGGGTGGGCCGAGATGCGTTCCGCTCTACAGAACGGCACCATTGATGCGCTGCAAGGAATGTCCTGGTCGCAGGAACGTGCCGGAGAAGTGGATTTTTCCCTCCCCCATACCGTGATCAACCATGCCGTGTTTGCCCGCAAGGATTCCCCTACGATAAGTTCTCTTGACGATCTGGCCGGGAGAACCGTGGCTGTTCACCGTTTGGGCATCATGCACGACTATCTGGTCAAAAACGATTCACAGGCGCGCCTGATATTGACCGACACTCCGGCGGACGCCATGCGCATGGTCGCGGACGGCAAGACCGATTTTGCCGTGGTGGCCATCGTGCCAGGAATGTACCTGATCCGTGAATTGAAGCTTGGCAACGTCCTGCCGGTGGTGCGTAACGTGGCAACCCACCGTTACTGTTATGCCGTGGACAAGGGAGACGCCGACCTGCTCTCCCGTTTGAACGAAGGGCTAGCAATCCTCAAAAAGACCGGGCAGTACGAAAAAATATATAACAAGTGGCTGGGGGTACTGGATCCTCCCCAGGTTGACCTGGCTACCACCGCCAAATACGCCGCGGTGGTGGTCGTGCCGTTGCTGCTCCTGCTGGGAGGAATCGCCCTCTGGACACGCACCCTGCAGCGCGAAGTGGCGCTGCGCACCGCCGACCTGACCAGGGAAATTGCCGAGCGCCGCCATGCCGAGGAGGAGTTGCTGCTCAATCAGCAACAGCTGGTGCAGGCCGACAAGATGGCAGCCCTGGGGATTCTGGTTTCCGGCGTGGCCCACGAGATCAATAACCCGACCGGCCTGATCCTGCTGGAAGTGCCGACGGTCAGACGTTTCTTCGGCGATGCCGCCAAGGTGCTGGAACAGTACTACCGCGAAAACGGTGATTTTTCCTGCGGCGGACTCCCCTACTCCCGCATGCGTGAGGAGATCCCCCACAGCCTGGAGAAACTGCAGGAGGCGGGCAAACGGATCAAGCGGATCGTGGATGACTTGAAAGACTTTGCCCGGCAAGGAACCACCAACTGCACCGAAATCGTGGAGCTGAACAACGTCGCCAAGGCTGCCGCACGACTGGTGGAACCAACCATCCGCAAGGCCTGCAACCATTTCAGCGCCAGTTACGGCGAGCAGTTACCGCCATGCCAGGGAAATAGTCAGCGCATCGAACAGGTGCTGGTCAACCTGATCCTGAACGCCTGTCAGGCACTCCCCGACCCGGAGCGTGCCATCCGGCTGGAGACCTGCTACGCCCCCCGGCGCAGCGTGGTGATATTCCGGCTGCACGACCAGGGGTGCGGCATCCCCCCCGAGCATCTCCCCCGGCTGACCGACCCGTTCTTCACCACCAAACGGGAGAACGGCGGCACCGGCCTGGGGTTATCGGTTTCGGCCGGCATCGTCAAGGAACATGGCGGTCAGCTGACGTTCGAATCAACACCCGGCAGCGGAACGTCGGTCACCCTGACACTGCCGGTCTGCAAGGAGGAACAAACCCCATGAGTACAACCCCCTATCCCGCTTTTTCCATTCTGCTGGTGGATGATGAGCCGGACTGGCTCGGCTCCCTGGCGTTGACCCTGGAGAGCTGTGCCGGACTCAGCAATATCCGCAGCTGCAACGACAGCCGCCAGGTAATGGGAATCCTCGACCAGGGGGGGATCGGGCTGGTGCTGCTCGATCTGACCATGCCGCACCTCTCCGGCGAGGAACTGCTGGAACAGATCGCCGAGCAGCATCCGGAAGTCTGTGTCATCGTGGTCAGCGGTCTGAATCAGCTGGAAACCGCCGTACGCTGCATGCGCAAAGGAGCCTTCGATTATTTCGTCAAGACCGACGACCAGGATCGCATGATCGGCGGAGTCTTGCGGGGGGTGCGGCTGCAGGAGTTGCAGCGCGATTACCGGGAACTCTCCAGCCGGCTCAACTCAACCGAACTCCGTCATCCCGAGGCGTTTACGGAGATTATCACCACCGATCGGGGGATGCGCGCGGCCTGTGCCTATGTGGAGGCAGTTGCCAGGAGTCCCCAACCGCTGCTGATTACCGGTGAAAGCGGGGTCGGCAAGGAGCTGATCGCCCGCGCCACCCACCGCTTGAGCGGCTGCCGGGGGAAGCTGGTGACGGTCAATGTGGCCGGACTGGACGACACGGTGTTCAGCGACACCCTGTTCGGGCACCTGCGGGGCGCCTACACCGGCGCCGACCACCCCCGGCGCGGCATGGTGGAAGAAGCGAGCGACGGCACCCTCTTTCTGGACGAGATCGGCGACCTCTCCATCCCCTCCCAGGTCAAGCTGCTGCGCCTGTTGCAGGAGGGGGAATATTTCCCGCTCGGCAGCGACCTTCCCAAACGGCTGAAAGCCAGGATCATCGTCGCCACCCATCAGGATCTGAGTGTCCGGGAAGCGGCCGGCAGCTTCCGACGCGACCTGTACTTCCGTCTCCGCACCCATCAGCTGTTGCTGCCGCCATTGCGGGAGCGGCGGGGCGATCTTCCGCTGCTGGTGGAACATTTTCTGGATGAGGCCGCTACCGCCCTGGGCAAACCACGCCCCACGACTCCCAGGGGACTGATCCCGCTGCTGAATAGCTACCGTTTTCCGGGCAATGTGCGCGAGCTGAAGGGAATGATCTACGATGCCGTCAGCCAGCAACGGGAGCGGACCCTCCCCTTGGCAAGCTTCATCCGGGTGGTGGAAGGCTCCCGTCCGGAACATGGCAGCGGTCTCCCCGCTGCTGTGCAGCAGAATCCCTTTGCCGGTTTCGAGCAGCTCCCGACCTTCAGTGATGCCGCCGCCTTTCTGGTACTGGAGGCGATGGAGCGCGGCGGAGGTAACCAGACCACAGCCGCCCGGCTGCTGGGGATTTCCCAACCGGCGCTCTCCAAGCGGTTGAAAATGATCAAGGGATGAGAGCGGCACGCCACATCAGTTACCTGTTTTGCAGGTCAGCCAGTTTTTGGCGAATCGATCTGGCCGGGAAGATCTTTAATGCTGACTCCACTTCCCGAATGGCGGCTGTCACGTCACCTTGCTTGACATAGAGTTCGGCAAGATTCAAATGGGGTAGATAGTAGGACGGTTCAACCGTGATGGAGTGCAGATACTCCTGGCGGGCAGAAACAAGATCTTTCCGGGCTTCGAAAATTTCACCCCGCATGAGATATGACATGCCGCTCTTCGGTTCCAGTTCAATCGATTTTGATAGAGCTGGCAGCGCCTGATCATAGTTTTTCTGCAAGATCAGCGCCTTGGCAAGAGACCGGTAAGCGTTGGCATTGCCCGGTTCAAGCCGGATTCCCTCGTTATAGGCCTTGATGGCAGCCTGCATCAGAGGTTCACTCCCCTCTTTCAGTAACAATCCGGTTCCCGGCGGTTGCGGACCATTCCTGTCATCCGGTACCTCCATGGCCTTCATGACCAGCGTGTTACCGAGCCACTTGTACCCCCGGGCCTTACGGGGACTCTTGCTGATCACATCCTGCCAGAACCCCACATCATCCTGCCAGACCATGTTGCGGCCAATTGTCATGGCTGACAACAACGCCACGAGCGCCACGAGGATTACGGTTGCCAAGCGTGACTGTGTCATTGTATGCCGGGTCAGCCGTTTGAAGATCAGCGCTGACCCGGCCAGCAGAGCCATGAAAAAACCGATTGAGGGGAGATAGGCCCGTTGCTCGAAAATCAGGTCTTCAATCGGCACAATGCTCGATTCAACCGACAAGGTTATGAAAAACCAGAAGATGCCAAAACTTACCAGGGTCGCCAGCCGGTTTTCGGTGGAGTGTTTCAAAAGATAGCATGCGGTGGCCAGCAGGAGCAGCAGCAGGGAGAGCGGCAGCAGCACCTGCGGGGTAAAAAAGTTCTGTTGCAACGGATAATCGTAATCGAGGTTTTGCCCGACCGGCACAAGCAGGAGCCGCAGATAGGTAGTAATCACGCCGAACTGGGTCATCAGGTAATCCCCGGACGAAATACCGCTAAAGTTAACCAGATTGATGGCACTGCTGACCGTTTCGTTTTTATCGGGAGTCACTGGCGCCGGGACCCTGCTCCGCTAGAAGGGAAGGAGCAGCCTGGTCAGCAGAAACTGAAACAGCCT
>DAINBV010000029.1:0-57910 GCA_036732725.1 Geobacteraceae bacterium
CAAGTCCGGTTCTTAGGGGGGTCGGGAGCTGAGAGGCTCCCCTCCTACCCGGTCCTCAAGAGACTCCAGCAGCTCAAGCACGATCTGGTCTTTGGGAAGTATCTCCAGCACATCGCTCATCAGGAGTTCGTAATCAAGATTGATAAATCCGCGGCGCTCTCCAAGAATGTTCTGGATACCGAAATTAGTCAGGGTGTTGTTGATGACGTTTGCGGAAGAGAAGGTTGCATCAAGCACTGTTGCTTGGTTTGCAGACCGGATGGAGCGGAACAGCAGTTCGTAGGCAACAATGTGTTCATTGTCGGTAAGAATGGGCTGACGCCCTATCAAACAATTGATATTTTTCATCATAGTTTTCTTATAGCACGTTTTTATATTTATGCCAGTCGATGTTCACGGCACAATAGATTCAAGTGCATCCTGTATAAACATCAAAAGGCTACCCGTTGCCGGATAGCCTTTTGATGTTTATGCAGAGATTGGTGGGCGAAACAGGGATCGAACCTGTGACATCCAGCTTGTAAGGCTGGCGCTCTCCCAGCTGAGCTATTCGCCCGTATAAAACGGGATGTTATGGAGCGGGAAACGAGATTCGAACTCGCGACCTTCAGCTTGGGAAGCTGACACTCTACCACTGAGTTATTCCCGCAACGGATCGTCTTTATGCCAATTTACCCTGGTTTTGTCAATATAAATTTGCTGATCACCCCAGAGTATCGACAATTTCAGCAGCAACTATTGTAATTCCAGCCGTTCCAGCACCAACAGGGTACCGAGATGGGCGGTGGGGTGGCGCCGGGTATCATGCAGGGTCGAATCAATCAGGATGTGGGCATGATCAATCAGTTCCGGGCGCTGACAAAGCTCGGCCAGGGTGACGCAATTGCTGGCGGCCAGGGAAAAGGGGGAGGGCATGACACCATCATGCTCCAGGGTTGCTGGCAGCAGCATCTGTTCGGCGTCGAATCCGGTTTTGTTGTAGCGCGCCAGTTCCGGTCTGTGGAACAGCCGCTGCATTTCCCCGGTAAGATACAACGCTTCGTCGCGCCACCTGACTTCATTCGTTGCTTGATACAACTCGATCAAACCATGAATCAAACAGGCATAATCTTCCATAAAAGCGGGGGTGGGTGAGGGGGTTTTCAGGTAACTGCGCAACAGCCGCCCATCACTTCTTTTCAGATTGCTCAGGATAAAGTCTGCCGCCTTGGCAGCCTTGTCCGTATAGCTGGCGATGCCGCTGATTCTCCCCCCCTGGGCCAGTGCAGCAATCATCAGGCCGTTCAAGGCAGTGATGATTTTCTTGTCACACAACGGCGCTACGCGATTGTTGCGCTGCTCCAGGAGGGTCATGCGACAATCTTCCTGCAATTCTGCAATTACCTCATACTCAAGGTTATTACGGGAACAATATTCGTGCAGATCCACCGCTTGATGCAGGATATTCATGCTCTCGAAGTTACCGTAGCGGGTAACGCCATACAGATGACAGAACAGTTCGGCATTATTGCCAAGAATCTCCTCGATCTGATCCCATGACCAGGTGTAAAAACGCCCTTCTTCCCCTTCCGAGTCGGCATCATAGGCGGTATAGAAACCACCCTGTTCCGAGGTCATGTCACAGAGCACAAAACCGAAGATCTCAAGCGCCATGGCCAGCTGCTGTTCGTCGTTGGTAATGCTGTAGGCCTGGAGCGCCACCTGGGCCAGCTGGGCCTGATCGTAAAGCATTTTTTCAAAATGGGGGACCAGCCATTGCTGATCCACGCTGTAACGGTGCAGGCCACTGCCGAGCTGATCCCAGATACCTCCGCGACGGATCATGTTCAGGGTGTGCAACGCCATGTCCAGTGCTTCCCGGCTGCCGTTTTTCCCCTGCTGCAGCAACCAGTTGATCGTCAGCGGGAGCGGAAATTTGGGAGAAGTACCAAACCCGCCGTATTCCTGATCAAAGCTGTCGCTCAGCTGTTGCAGCGCCTCGTCCTGCAGTTCGGCCAGATCTACCGGCTCCTGGGGGAGCGGTTCCGCCACCTGTTCCAGGTTCTCCATGATCGCGGCACAGTTGTTCTCGATCTTATCGGGCTGTTGACGCCAGAGAGTGGCAATGCCGGCCAGCAGCTCCATCAAGCCGCGCATGCCGTTGGCGGTCCGCTTGGGGAGGTAGGTCATGGCAAAGAACGGGCGCTTGTCCGGTGCCATCAGTATGTTGAGCGGCCAGCCGCCACTGCCGGTCATTACCTGTGATACGGTCATATAAAAATCGTCAATATCCGGGCGCTCCTCACGATCAACCTTGATGCAGATGAAATGGCGATTGAGCAGGGCAGCCACTTCCCGGTCTTCAAATGATTCGTGTGCCATGACATGACACCAGTGACAGGTGGCATAACCGATGGAGAGCAGAATCGGACGGTTTTCTTCCCGGGCGGCGCTAAAGGCGGCCTCACCCCATTCGTACCAGTTGACCGGATTTTCGGCGTGCTGCAGTAAATAGGGGCTTTGGGCAAAAATAAGACGATTGAATCGTTCCCCCCCATCGGGGGGGAGGGTGGTGGTATCGTATTCCATCAGTTCGTCAATATGTGCGGCACTCGTGGTGGTGGTCATCAATCAAATCTCCTGTCCCTGTTCACAGGGCACGTGTGGTATCTAACGTAGCTAGTCTCCCAACATGCGGGCAAAGAAATCTTCAGCCATATCAGCCGAGTCGATAGCATCATTTCCGGTATCAGTTGAACAATCACGCAGCAGTTCGATCGGTATTTCCGCCAGGAAACGGCTCGGATGGCGCTCTTCGATGCTTCCGTATTTGCGGCGGGTCAGACAGCGGGAGATGGTCAGATGCTTGCGGGCCCGGGTGATGCCGACATAGCAGAGCCGCCGTTCTTCGGCCACGGTCGGATCTTCTTCGATGGAGCGTTTGTGGGGGAGCAGCTCCTCTTCCACCCCGATCAGGTAGACATGGTCAAACTCCAGCCCTTTGCTGGCGTGCAGCGACATGAGTGTCACCGCGTTCTTGCCATGCTCCTTCTCATCATCCGATTCCTGTTCGTCCATCAACGATATCCGTTCCAGAAACAGGGAGAGACCGCCGCGCTGGTTCTGCTCTTCAAACAGTGCCAGGGAATTGATGATCTGCTCGATATTCTCGATCCGTTTTTTGGCCTGGGTGACATCATTCAGGGTGCGGTAGAGTTCATCCTCGATCCGCAGGCGGTTAAAGAGCGCATTCACCTGGGCTCCCAGCCGATAGTTTTGGTCAAAGTTGTCGATGGTTTCCTTCATCAACTGGTAAAAGGCCGCGACGGTTTTACGGGATGATTCGGACATGTCGTGAATTTCCGCCACCCGGCGCATCGCCTCGAACAAGGGGACATCCTGTTCCTGGGACCATTGATTGAGGCGCAACATGGTGGTATCGCCGATTCCCCGGCGCGGGAAATTGATGATCCGCAACAGGGAGGCTTCATCCCCCGGATTATCGATCACCCGCAGGTAGGCGATGGCGTCCTTGACCTCTTTACGCTCATAGAACTGCTGTCCCCCCACCACCACGTAGGGGACTTGCTCCATGCGCAACTTTTCTTCAAAGGCCCTGCTCTGGGCATTGGATCGGTAGAGGATGGCAAAATCAGACCAGGAAAGTTTGTCCCGGAATTGCTCCAGCATCATCGCTTCCACAATTCTTGACGCTTCTTGCTCTTCGCTATCGGCCACAATCAGGTCGATCTCACGCCCCTGTCCTCCGGCTGTCCAGAGTGCCTTGTCACTACGCAGGGTGTTGTTTCTGATGACCGCATTGGCGGCATCCAGGATGGAACCGGTTGAACGGTAATTCTGTTCCAGCTTGATGGTGGTACAGCCGGGATAATCATGCTCGAAGTTGAGGATGTTCTGGACTTCGGCGCCACGCCAACCGTAGATCGACTGGTCATCGTCACCAACCACGCACAGGTTGCCGTATCGTTTTGCCAGCAGGGAAATCATCAGGTACTGGGAAGCGTTGGTGTCCTGGTATTCATCAACCATGATGTAATGGAAGCGTTCCTGCCAGTACTCCAGGATTTCACGGTTGTTCTTGAGCAGCGCTACCGAGAGCATGATGATGTCATCAAAATCGATGGCATTAAACCCCTTCAGCAATTCCTGGTAACGGGGGTAGACCCGGGCAGTAGCCATGTCGACCCTGTCATCTTTGGAGGGGACAAAATCGGCCGGCGCCACCAGACGGTTCTTGAGCCCCGAGATTTTCCACTGGATCAGAGCCGGGTCGATCAGCTTGTGGTCAATATCCCGTTCGCGCATCGCCTGGCGTACCACGCCGATCTGGTCCGAGGAGGAGTAGATGGAAAAATTAGACTTGAAACCAAGGGTTTTAATGTCGCGACGCAGAATCCGCACTCCCAAAGAGTGGAAGGTGGAGATCACAATCCCGTCGGCCAGGCTCCCGGCCATGCCAGCCACCCGTTCGCGCATCTCCTTGGCAGCCTTGTTGGTAAAGGTAACGGCCAGAATATTCTCCGCCGAAACTTTCTTGTCTTTTAAAAGGTGGACAATGCGGGTGGTAACAACCTGGGTCTTGCCCGAACCGGCGCCAGCCAGGAGTAACAGAGCCCCTTCAGTGGTGTTGACAGCTTTTTGCTGTTGAGGATTTAGTCGTTTCATGGGGAATGGTGTACCACAGGGAGGGTGACAGATGCAAATTTGAATCGGGATTTAATTGTAAAAATGAGTAGATCCTATCGATTATCGTTGGTTCTGCATTGACGACCGAAGCAGCATACAGTAAGGTTTAGCTCCCCGTTAGCACCGATTCTTGCACCACGGCAACAGGAGATATTGAGTATGACCAAACAGCCAAAACCGAAGACGACCAAGCCGGTCACCACGGCCAAAGCAGCCAAGACAACCAAACCGGCTAAAGTTGCCAAACCGGTCAAGACGGTGAAGCCATTGCAGGCAGATCCCGCCCCGGTCGTTGCAGAGCCGGTGGATCTCCCCCGCTTCGATTTAAGCGACAGTGAGTGGTATCTGAACCGGGAGTTGACCTGGCTGGAGTTTAACCGGCGCGTGTTGCACGAGGCTCAGGATGAGCGTACGCCGCTGCTGGAACGGCTGAAATTTCTGGCGATAGTCTCAGCCAACCTGGATGAGTTTTTCATGAAACGGATTGGCGGTTTGAAACAACAGATCTGTGCCGGGATGAAGGAGTTAACCCTGGATGGGCGCACCGCGCGGCAACAGGTGAACGAGTGTCATGCATTTATCCGCCAACTGGAGGCGCTCAAGGAAGAAACCTGTAGCCAGGTACTGTCGGGATTGGAAGAAAAGAACATCCTGGTCGAGCCGTATCATGAACTGACCCCCAAAGAGCGCAAGTCCATTCGCGAGCATTATTATACGACCATCTTTCCTCTGCTGACCCCCCAATCGATCGATCCGGCCCACCCGTTTCCGTTTATCTCCAATCTGTCGCTCAATCTGTTGGTGGCGCTCCGTTTTCCCAAAGCAAAGGAGATTTCGCTGGCACGGGTAAAAGTCCCGGTCGGGCTCGGTACTGCACGTTTTATCAGGGTAGGGAAGGGTGATCATTTCGTTCGCCTGGAAGATGTGATGACCAACAACCTGGATATGCTCTTTCCCGGAATGGAGGTTGTTTCCTGTGAACTTTTCCGGGTTACCCGCAATGCCAATACGGAAAAAGACGAAGAAGAAGCAGACGATCTGATGGCGATGATCGAATCGGAACTGAAGGAACGTAAATTTGCACCGATAGTCCGCCTGGAGGTGGTGACCGGAATGAACCCGGTACACCGTGGACGTCTCGCTTCAGAACTGGAGCTGGATGAAGACAATGATGTGTTTGAAGTTCCCGGCATGCTGGCCCAACGCGACCTGATGGAACTGGCCCGGCTCGACTACCCGCGCATGCACGACGCTTCCCACCACCCCATCGACCACCCGCAGCTGCGTACCCAGCGTTCCATATTCCATATTATCAGAGACGCCGGCGCGCTCTTGCTGCAACACCCCTACGAATCGTTTTCCACCTCGGTGGAACGTTTTTTACGTGAAGCGGCGCTTGATCCCAAGGTACTCGGTATCAAGATGACCCTCTACCGCACTGCCCGGCACGGACGGATCATTGAATCGTTGCTGCAGGCGGCGCAGAACGGCAAGCAGGTTGCGGTGGTGGTGGAATTGAAAGCACGCTTTGACGAGGCGGCCAATATTCAACTGGCGGAGCGGATGGAACAGGCCGGAGTTCATGTGACCTATGGCGTGGTAGGTCTGAAAACCCATTGCAAGGTACTGATGGTGGTTCGTCAGGATTATAACGGCTTACGACGTTACGTCCATATCGGGACAGGAAACTACCATGCCGAAACAGCACGAATGTACAGCGACGTAGGGATTCTGACTTGTGAGCCGGCCATCGGGCAGGATGTGACCGAGTTATTCAACTATTTGACAACCGGTTTCATGGTCAAGCGCAGCTACCAGAAAATTCATCCGGCGCCACGCCATCTCAAAAAAACACTCCTGAGCTATATCGACAAAGAGATAGAACACTGTATCAAGGGGGAGGGGGGGCTGATTCAGTTCAAAATGAATGCACTGGAAGATGTGGATATCATCAAGGCACTGTATCGTGCTTCCATGGCCGGTGTTAAAATCGATCTGATCGTACGTGATACTTGCCGCCTGCGCCCCGGTATTCCCGGCCTGTCGGAAAACATCCGGGTCATCAGCGTAGTGGGGCGTTTTCTGGAACACGCCAGAATTTATTATTTCCGCCACAATAGTAATGACAATTTTTTCATTGCCTCGGCAGATGCCATGAAACGCAATCTGGAAGCGCGGGTCGAAATTCTTTGTCCGGTGGAACAGGCAGATTTGAAAAAAGAGTTGCGATTGCTGCTTGACACCTATCTCCACGACCAGCGTAGCGCCTGGGATATGCTGGCTGATGGAAGTTATCTGCAGCGAATGCCGAAAAATGATGAGGAGGAAATGTCCGGCAGCCATCAGGTGTTGATTGAACGAGCCGGCAAGCGTTTGAAAGAATCACAAAAGCAGTTAAAGAAAACAAAATTGAAAAAACTGGCCAAGTAAATTCAGCTTACCGTGAACATAGGTAAATATCTATAATATAGTTGATTTGTATTGTTTACAAAACAGTAAAAATTTATTTTATTTTACAGTTTTTTTAGTGTAGAATTCCATTATATTTTAACCTCATGTCACAACAAGGAAGTAGCGATGAATCACGAACCACGGATTCTGTATGTTGACGATGAAGATTATATGCTCGACTGCATGGCTGCTACATTTGAAATTGCTGAATTAACAATTGCCACCGCGGCTTCGGCACACGAAGCGCAGCAGCTTTTGGAAAACAATCCTGCTTTCAAAATTGTGATTTCGGATTACCGGATGCCGGGTATGAACGGCATCGATTTTTTATCTCAGGTGGCGGCAAAATTTCCCAATTCAACCCGCATACTCTGTTCTGCCTACATTGATGGCAATGAGCTGTCATCCTATCTCACCGCCGGAACAATTCATCATTTCATACGCAAACCGTGGGATATCAACAACTTGATCGGGATGGTCTGCACCATGCTGGATACATCGGCAAGCGTCGGTGAAGAAGCAGGCTGTCTCCCCAAATTCATGCCAGCGCTGCAACTGGCAACCTCCTGATAGATTTATCCAATTTTGATACTGTTCACAATGTACAGTTTGCCTGACCGGCATGGGGCAATGCGGTTGTGTCACAACAATCATATCGAAAGGTAATCATATGAATATATTCAGTAAATTAAAAATAAGAACAAAGATATTCATCATTCCGGCCATTACGGCAATAGCACTCACTATTGCCGTTTTTGCGTATATTCTGCCACTGTTTGAACGTCACATCATGAACGAAAAACAGATTGCCACCCGGCATGTTGTGGAGATGGCAACCAGTATCCTGGCAGATGTCGATGCACAGGCAGCCAAAAACGGCACACCGCCGGAAGAGGCTCGTAAACAGGCTGCCGAGCGACTTTCAAAACTTCGTTATGATGAAAAGGAATATGTCTGGATCAACGATCTGACCCCCAAAATGGTGATGCATCCCTATAAGCCGGAACTCAATGGGACTGATCTTGGCGACAACAAAGATCCTGATGGAAAGCGGTTGTTTGTGGAGATGGTCTCAATCTGCAAGGAAAAGCAGGGGGGCTTTGTCTCCTACTCCTGGTCAAAGCCGGGTGAGAGCAAACCGGTGCCAAAGCTATCGTACGTCAAGCTGTATGCGCCGTGGGGATGGGTCGTCGGCAGTGGTATTTACGTTGACGATGTGTACCGGGATGTTGCCGTAATCAAATGGACGCTGATGGCGGCGGATCTCGTGTTTGTAATCTTTATGCTGCTGCTTTCCCTTTACATCAGCCGCCAGGTAACCGTTCCGGTTAATCGCATGGTGTTGCTGGCCAATGATCTCGCCAATGGTGATGGCAATCTGACCAAACGGCTGGGGATTGAAACCGATGATGAAATCGGTGAGGCTGGCGGCTACATCGACCAGTTTGTCGGCAAGGTCCAGGAAAGTGTCTCACAATCCATCTCCGGTGCCCAGGAAACAGCGGTTGCCAGCCAGGAATTGTCACACATCGCCGCCAATCTTTCCGATACGGTGCAACGCCAATCAAACATCATCGAGGAGTGTGACAACCTGGCGCAAGACATTGCGCAACAACTAGATATAACAGAGGAAATGTCGGTTACCACTACGGAAACCATTGAATCGACCCGCACCATTCTGGGTAATTTTGTAACGGAACTGAACCGGGTAGGGAATACCATTATCACCGAGGCCGACAATCAGGGGACGCTGTCGCAGCAAACTCGTGAACTTGCCAACCGGGCCGTTGATATTCATGCGGTGCTTGATATTATTGCCGATATTGCCGACCAAACCAATTTGTTGGCGCTGAATGCCTCGATCGAAGCCGCCCGGGCAGGTGAGCATGGCCGGGGTTTTGCGGTGGTGGCCGATGAAGTTCGCCAACTGGCCGCCAAAACCCAGAGTTCTCTGGCACAGATCAACACAAGCGTCAACGCGGTGGTCAAAGGTGTTGAAAAGGTCTGCAGCACCAATGAACAGGGTGCCAACCGCATGCGGGAAATTTCCAATTCAACCTTGACACTGATTGACGGTGTGGGGGAAACCGGGGATCGATTGCATGGCGCCGTGGATATTTCGTCGGATCTGGTCCGGAAAAGTACCTATATTGCCACCCGTACCAAGCAGTTGATTGAAATGATGCAACAAAGTACGGTAATGGCCCAACAGAATCAAACCGTTGCGGAAGAAGTTCAAGGCGTTTCCGCCACGCTGGCTGAAAAGTCCGACCAGTTGCGTTCAACTCTGGCAGCCTTCAAGGTTTGAGCGAGAGCATCACGTGTCGCTACTTTCACCATCACAGGCTGCAGATATCAAGGAATATACCTATGGGTTGACCTTGTTGTGGGTTGCCGTAGACCATCGCTGGTATCGAAAATTTACCCGCAAATTTGAATCGTTTTTTGATCGTCTGATCCTGGTTGATTCCGGAACAGCTGGAGCAGCGCAACTCAACCAGCTCAATCCCGATATTCTTATTCTTTGCTCACCGCTACCGGATATGGAGAGTCTGGATTTTTTACGCCAGCTCCCGGAATCCCCCAACCGGATTCCGTCCATTGTTTGTTCCGACTCAATCTCCATGGATTTTGTCACGGCCTCTGTCAATCTGGGTGTATCCCGTTTTCTGACCACCACCGCAACGCCTGATGAAACGCTGCTGGCGATCGGTGCACTGGCGCGTGAAATATTTGCCAAACGGGCGCTGAGTACCTTGGTAAATCAGGAGATGGAACTGTTGCGTTATCGCACCCGTTATCACTCCCAACAGCAGGAAATGGCGCTTCGCAAGGAACAGCATCTGTTACGCAACGATCTGCCGGGAGGGATGGTCGAACTCGGGTTGGGTGAAACAAGGTCACCGTGGTTTGTCGGTATTATCCACACTCCCCATGACATCATGTGTGGTGATGCCTATATGGTACGCCGGCTTGATTCGGGTGATCTGCTGTTGTTTCTCGTTGATGCCATGGGATCAGGACTTTCCGCTTCCCTGACAGCGGTCAGTGCCACTTCCTGTCTCAATTTTTTGGTGGATCTCTATGAACGGGAAAACAGGTTTGTTTTTCACCGCCTGGTGGACTGTTTTCTTGCCCACTGCCGCACGCTACTCCTGGATGATGAGGTGATATCATTCGGCTTTATCCATGTTCAGCAATCGACTTTACAGGGAACCTGCGCCCTGTTTGCATTACCACCGCTGCAGATAATTGCTGATGATGGAACGGTTTCGGCGATCCGTGGAGTTAATCCGCCGGTCACGAATCTCTCTGACAACTGGAAGTTACAGCGAATTGACCTCTCAACGGCACAGGGGATCGTGATTCATTCCGACGGAGTAACTGATGCAGAAATCAGTGCTGATACTTTGTATGGCGAACGGTTGCCAGCTGATATCCGGGATACTTTTTTTGCCGCTGAATTGTATGAACGCTTCAAGCAACGGGTCAAAAACCGGGATGATGATGCCACATGCATTCGCTTGAGTGGCTTTAAGCCAGCACAACCATTCTACACACTAACCATTTCGAATCCATCATGTTGTAAAATTTCCGACAGCTTGCGACAATTTGAAGAATCACTGCAAATCATTCCTGCCAGCCATGATTGGAAAGAGTCATTGGTGCTGGCCGTCGGAGAAGCGCTGATGAATGCCCTGGAACATGGATGTCTTGGCATGGGTGGAGTGCATAAACAACAATTGATCAGCGATGGCCGCTACGACCAGGCGCTTAATCAAATTGCCACTGCTGAATCGATCACCATCAGTGCGCAGCAGGTTCGCCTCGGGATACATACTGCGATTATTGTTGAAATCAGGGACAGCGGCAGGGGATTCAACGTAAAGGAGATGTTGTCAGCTTCTGCATCCAACAACAATTTTCAGGGGCGTGGAAAATCAATCATCCGCAGCATGGTGAATCATATGAGCTATAACTTTGAGGGAAACGCAATTTGCCTGATCAAATATCTAGAAGCGGGAGAACATAATCATGGAAATAAAAAATAGTGGCGCGTCAGAACTGACGATCAGCGGTAATATAAAATCGATTGACGACTATACGGCCATCAAAAATTCCTTGAATGCCTTGGTCAGCAAGGGAACCAGCGACATAGGCATTAACATTCCGGATTCTTTTTCCATGCCATCGTCCATTATCGGTTTTCTGTTGAAACTGAAGCAACGGGAAAATATCCGGCTGCGTGTGGTGATCGGCGATGCACGATTATTTACCTTGCTGAATGATCTCAATCTGGTTACCGAATTCGGTGCCGTGCTCAAAAAGTAAGTCCTGATACTATATACATGCTCAATACCACAAAATCGCCCATAAGATATATTATGTCAAGTTGAGTATATACTTCATTACAGATATACACATGAAACAAATCGGCGACGGGATTACAGAACGGAGTTGGCAGTATCATGAAAAAGCGGATTCTTCTTGTTGATGATGAAGCGTACGTTACCCGGATGATGCGGCGAAATCTTGAAGCAACTAATCGTTTCGAGGTACTGGAAGTCAATGACCCTGAACAAGCGCTTGCGACTGCCAGCCTGTTTCTCCCCGACCTGGTGTTTCTGGACCTGATGATGCCCGGTACCGATGGAGAAAGTGTTGCCGCCTCCTTTGCCAATCACCCCCAACTGGCACGTGTGCCGATAATCTTTCTTACCGCCACAATCAGACAAGAGTCTGTTGAACCGACCGGCAGCAAAGTTGGTAACTACACGTTTCTCGCGAAACCGATAAAATTCGATGACGTTCTGGTCTGCATCAATCAACAGCTCGGAGTTGCTGCCGGGACGGTCAACAGATTCATATGAACAATGATCCCACGCATTTCAGGCAGTTACCGTTGGATTCCAGATTATTTAAAATACACCAAAAACAACAAGCTCCAAAATTGACTTCTAAGCCTGGAAACCGGTTATCCGAATACTGAGGCATACCTTGTTTTCTGGGCCTGTTGTTTTGTGGAGAGCATTTAACCATATTTAATCAGTAGACAGCGGGATCCGGTGCGTCCAGCATCGGATTAAGACGGACTGCCAGGGAGAACAGATACGGATAGTCTCGTTTTAAATGTTGCATATACATGACCCATTCCCGTGAAAGATATCCATACACCCGTTTGATATCACCATGAATATGATCAATATCGCTTTGGGACATGGTATCAAACGATTCTCGAGCCTCAAGTTCCTCAACAAGATGGAAAACTGCCCATAACAGATCTGTGAAATCTTCATGTTCCAGCAGGTTCTGATTTTCCAGCAAGCTGACCAGAAAACTTCTTTTATCAACCAGAAATTTTTTCAAACCGGCCTTTTCACAATGACTGGACTCAATGGTGATATCATTTTGTCGTAAATAGGCAAGTGCATGAGAGAACTCCTGCTCTTTCCAGGCACCATTGATCCGCAAGCGCTGCTTCAGGTCATCACGGGTAACCACATACGCTGACAACTCTCTCAGCAGACGATTTCCCACTTCACTGAAAAAAACTCCAATTACCATATTCAGCTTGCGCAGGACCGACTGACGTTCCCTTTCCTTTACCACCCGTTCAATCATGATGGTTACAATAATGACATACACCGGCAAAAATGCCAGATTACCGAGAAACCAGATGGCTACTTCTTTGACGCTGCTGCCAAGCAGGAAATAGTCAACTCCGTATAACAACAATGAAACTGAAAACAGAGCCGCCACCATCAGTTTTTTATTCTGCAGCATGTGTTGCAGCATTCCAATTCCTTTCTCCCGATTCATGTATCTATCTCATTTAGCATATCGTAACCAAGTTACGCCACAGCCGAATCATAGTAAGGTTAAAAATAATGATGCCAAACCAGGTTCAAGTCCCGAGTTGTCCGGTGGCTATCGTTGTCCGAAATCAGATACGACATTTCCAGGCTGTTGTTGCGGGAGAGAAACAGACTGGCGGTTGCATTCCCTGTGGTACGCCACTGTTTTTCTCCCAGCGGATAATAGATCGATCTACCCCATAGATGGAGTTGCGCAATGCTTCCCAGCGGCTTCAAAATTCCAGCTGATAAACCGGCACCCAGGCCACACCAGTCACGCAGCCCCTCCCCCAATAATCCCTCCGTTTGCAGCTGTGCGTAGATCATCCCATAGCTTGGCGCAGCCGTTGTCATGCCGGCACCGCTATTGACCCGTAGCGCCATGACTTCATTACCGTTCTGTTTCGTGACCTGCTCCAACCCAACCGAAACATTCCAGGAGGTGCGTCTGAATATCGGTTCGTAATCGGATAGAGATGTAATATCAACAAATTTGAGCTGTTGGAGCTGTATTTGTTCTTTTGACGGGGTGTAACGCAGAATGGTATTGAAAAATTGAATCTCCGCCCCTGGCACATAGCCGGCCGCTGCATCGTCAAGACCATGGTAGGCAGGACGAACGCCGACGGTCAGATACGATTCACGGTTGTAGAAACCGGAACCGAGCGAAACACGGGACGATTCATGCCCCTGCTCCGGCGCCGGGGGAGTCGCGATGTTATCACCTGGTTGCAATCCAAAGGCGCTGCGCTGGTTTAGCAGTGCCAATAGCCGGGGACGATAAACTTCCTGGCTGATTTCCTGCTTATTGTACGAAAACTGTAGTAACTCAATGGCTAGATCGAGGGTTTTGACCTTGTCACTACGAGCGGTAATTTCTCCACGGGCCAGTTTTTGAGCCTGTACGATCTCATCGCCGGTCATCTGGCGAGTTATTACGCGGATTTTAGTCCCCTGGGAAGGACGATATCCGGTTGAGCTGATCAATCGGTTGTCACGTGCCAGCATGATCGTGTCGAGCGGGATCACCATCAGGGATGTTTTGTCGGTCAGATGGAGCGACGGACGAGCAGCCTCTAGGAGAAACAACAGGTTGTAGGAACAATTTTCATCAAAAAAATAATAGTCGGAGTAGATTCTTTGCAACTCCCAGATGTGACGCGCCATCTGCCGTACTTCCGGCTCGCTCAGATTGAGGCGGTAATCCCAGATGTCACGATGCTCCAGGTTGGCATATTCACGAACCTTGGCATACTGGGGAAGAATTGAAAAATACCCCTTATATGCCCCGAAGACACCTTTCCAGGCATAGACCATCCCGTTCTGTTCGGCAGTTTCCGCTGCGTAGTTGATGGCATAACTTAACAGTTCACTTTCATAGTCGCCGTCGATGCGAATATAGGTATGCCCGAACATGGAGGCCGGACTGTTAAGATAGGCCGCCGGAAACATGATACTGGCTGAACGCGGGTTTAGGGTTTTCAGATAGTCATCCTGTTTGGCACACAGTGGTTGTGACAATCGCGTCAGATCAATTCCAAGCTGTTCTGTCAACCACGCTTCACGGGCAGGGAAACGGCAACGGGGATGGTCATCACCAGCGGTTGCAGGAGCAAAAAAACCTTCCAGGGTGGCAACGAGTTCAGCTGCAGGATTTTTTTTACCGCCTGATGACAGAAAAAAAAGCGGATCGTCGATCCTGCTTTCACCATCCCGGCCATCGGCATAATGCAAAAGTACCCGCCAATCACGTTGGTTGGCCAGTTGCCGACCCTGGGCAACATCCAGCAGTTGCTGTAAATACCTTTGGTTACCATCATCAGCCGCGGCCAATAATGGCAAACATAAAATAAAAAGGCATACCAGCAATAACCGGTATGCCTTTGATGATTCGGGCAACACTATCATTATCTGATAGCAGTTACCGCTACAACATTGTTCATGACATCGGCATAGGCAATCTTGTCATGGGTAAAAATCGATCCGAAAGATTTCTGCAATTTAGCGTTGAATTCAGGACGCTGGTCAGCAGGCACCTGCAGCAGTTCGTTGAAGGTATTGAGTGACTCACCCTGCCCGGCCGCAATATCCTTTGCCAGGTTATCCATATTGGCAACCACAAATTCCTTCAAACGCTCATTACTGGCAATTTTTGCCGGTTCCGAACACTCAAGGGTTCCCGAGGTAATACCAAAAGTCTGGTTGCCAAATGAACCATTGGTGGTAGCCTGGAGAGTCTGGGACATAATCGAGCTATCAGCTCTGTCCTTCCAGAGCACCGTTCCCAAACCGCAGCCGGTATTCTGTTTGGCAGAAGCTGCGAATGAGACTGAAGCAAACAACAAGGTAACAACAGCTGAAAGAATGATTTTTTTCATAGAGATCTCCTTAGTAAGGGTAACTGCTGCAAAAAAATACCATAAGAGTCTTGAATGTCAAGTTTGTTTTTTTATTACTATTTTTCTTGTCAGAGAGGACTGGACATTTATCAGCACTATCGATACTATTGCCCCATGAATATAGGTAACCAATAGAATCGAGCCGGATTATGCCGATGTATTTTCGAATATTGCTACTTCTTGCCGTTATCCTGTTGAGCGCCTGTGCTACACCATATTCCCGCACTACCTCCCCCCCCCTTTTTAAGACTACCAACACTGCAGAACTGCAGTCGCTCTCTTCTTCGATCTCGCTCACGCTGCGTTCAAGCGAACAATCAATGGCCGGTTCCGGGTATCTGCTCTACAAACGCCCCGACATGGTGCATATCGTTGTCTTGTCCCCCTTTGGCTCAATTTTGATGGAGGCCTACTGTCAAGGCCAACGCCTGGCTTTGGTCTACCCATCTGAAAAGATCATTTTTGAGGGACAATTGGATGAATTGCCGTCCAAGGGTGGTTTACAGGAATGGAGATCGGTTAACTGGATTTTACAAGATGTGGCGGCATCACAACGGCAGCTGCGTGAGAAAACGTCTGGGGAGATTGGGGAGAAGATTACCATTGAGCAGGGGGAGGTGGTTGCCAAGTCAAAAGCGGATGGTGAGCGGGTCTATTATGGCAGCCACGCTGTGGTACAAGGGGTAATGTTGGCCCATGAACTCGACCTGCGAAACGGGAAAGATGACCAGCTACGGATTGTGCTGGAAGAGCCGGAAATCAACCTGCCACTTGAAGATTCCGCCTTCATACCGCCGCGGGTGGGGATGAAGATCTATCCCTTTTCCGCATTACAGCAGTAGTTTCATAATGTTACCATCCATGAACAGCACGTGGCAGCCAGCACTATTTACGCATCACCAGACTGGCCCCGAGACAGAGCAGCAGAATGCCGACCCCACGCATTGAGGTTAACGGAATCTGACGCATGCCGAATACGCCGAACTGATCAAGCAACGCACCGGCGATCAACTGTCCGGCGATGATGATTGCCATGACCGCCGCCGTCCCGAGCCGTGGAACGGCAATGATGGTCATGGTCACGAAATAGGCCCCCAGCAAACCTCCGGTCAACTCCCACCACGACACCGCAGCCACACCACGCAGATTGCCCCGGCCGGCGATCATCACAACTACCAGCATGGTCAGGGTACCGACGGCAAAGGAGATCAGCGAACTCTCATAACTTCCCACCTTGTCTGCCAGGCGGGCATTGATCGACGGTTGCATGGCGACCGCCAAGCCACCGCACGCCATCATCACAACCAGAACCATGTTACTCATGCAAGCACCTCGACAGCTTGAACATTATTTGAGCCGGAAATTACGGACCAGATCTTGTAACGAACCGGGATAGCACCATATAATACCGCAGATAAAATAGAGTACCGTGGAAACCTTGAAATTGTCCCAGCGCAACATCTGGTTACCAACCAGCGAGTGATAGATCCAATAGGCCCAATCCACCGTTAACAGTGCCGGCACAAGCGCCGCCGCCACATGGAGCGGCCATGCCGTCGCTCTCAGCCGCAGGGAACGATAGATGGTTATGACGCTCCAGGGGGCGAACAGATAGGTCAGGCTCCCCATGATAACCGTGATCCCCAGGTCCCAGTCACAGATCCGGTACGCAAGCGCACCGTAGCAGAGCCACCCCATTCCCAGAGCAAAGGTGATTAGTTTCCAGGGATGGCGCAGCTCCTGCCAATAGCTTCTGTCCGGCAACCAGGAAACTGACGGTTTGGAATCAGGCATGGTTTTATCCTCCTGGAGAGAGGTCAGGCACAACTGGCGCAGGTTGTCACGGCCAGATCACTCAGTTGACAGCCGCAGTGGGCACAGGCATTATCCCACTCGGGATGACCGGCTTTGATTGCCCGTTGCTTGGCTTCCAGACGCCTGACTTCCGCTTCCATTTCATCGTTGTACTGTGATTCAAACATGCTCTCTACCCTCCCCTGTTTCAAAAAGTTTCACATGCTCGCCAAAATGTTATGCAACCTCACCAGATATACTCACGGGCAATCTGACGTTTTTCCTTGCCGGAAAGAATATGCATGATCCGCAGCTGCTTGAGCTTGTGGGGTGACAATGACCCCAACGGGATATAGACGATTTTCCGGTCAAGGCGGGCGGCAGTCTGTTTAAAGATACTGCGGGGTGGCCGGGCAGCCACATAGACCACATGTTTTTCGATGGAATAATCGAGGGCAGCCATCAACAGCACTTCCGACCTGGTGGCTGCCAGACGGTAATCCGGATCACTCCACACATCCCTCATACGCCGCGGGGGATAGGAGAGCATGAAACCGCCGTACTCGCAGCGGCAGATACCGGGACCCACGATGTTTTCAGCCGGATCGGTGGCATAAAAAGCCATGTCCGATTCCTGATCATGTTCCCCCAGCCAGGTCGTGCAATAGGGATAACGCTCCTTACGGTGATCCTGATCGAAAATCACCACCAGACAGCCGATCCCGCCCCTGGCCCGTTGCTGCTCACGGACATAAATGGCACCTTGCTGGATATTGCGCAGCGTTTCCCGCATATCAATACCATCCAGCATTGAAGTACTGAATTTTTCACTGCGACTCAACTCCTCGGAGAGCTGCAGACTTCCCTTGTTCTTGAGAAATCGCCCATACTCTTCAATGGCAATGTCTTCCGGTGGATAGGAGCAGATCGACGGGTCGTCAAACCCTTCCAGCCATTCGCCGGGACGTGTTTCCCGTTTACGCTTGAGCAACCCGGGACGTGAAAGCCCCTTGTGCCGTTTTTGCCGGGGACGAAAACGGATCTGACGGCTGCCGCCCCAGATTTCATCCGCTGAAAGGGTGATGGTGGCAAGGTCGCTGCTCTCCGACTGCCAGGGATAGAAGGTTGCCAGACGGTAGAGGGCAAACGCGAAATTATCGTCGATACATCCCCGTGCTGCCGCCAGAATCTGAAACAGATCAGGCAGCAACATGTTGTTTTGTAGGGCATAATTGCGGCAGAACTTGAAGAAGGCCCGTTTCTGCCAGAGATGTATGGTTTCACCGGTTTCCTGGCGATAATGCCGGGCTGCTTCGCTGAACAGGCGATAGATGATCCGTTGCCGGTCAGGGAAGCTCCCTTCGCTTCCGCAATGACGGCTCCCCCTGCGAATGGCATTATCCAGCAGTTTCTCTTCCGCCAGTTCCTGCTTTCCCCCCTGGATCAGTTCCAGGACATGAAAACGTTTACGCAGGCCATGGCCGTTCTCTTCCGGTTCGTCGGGAAGAGGAGTACGGCGATATTCATAGATTGCTGATAGAAAGGGAAATTCCGCCAACACCTCCCGGCACGATTCGGGATGCAGGTTCCAGATGGTGATGCCATCCCGCCGAATCCGCTCCAGCGGGGCAGCCTGCGGCACGTTGAAGGCCTGTTTGACCCGCTCCAGGTGGGCCATGCCACAGACATACAGGATCCGCTGGCCGGTCTGCGCCAGTTGCTGCAGGTGGAACGCCATCCCTTGCTCGCGCCGCTGATCCTGGCGGCAGACCGTCTCCCCGCATGATGACTGCTGATAAGCCCGGTAATAGGCTTCCAGCCCGATCCGGTAGATGCTGTAGGAGTCGGGAAGTTGTTCCTGGTGACGCGGGTAATTGTCAGTATCCACATCAATGAAATGGAGCGGCAACCCGAGCTCCAGCGCCTGCCGGGCCGTTTCCACCAAAGGATCTGCCGGTTCCACCAGCAGGTAGACCATTCCGGCCGTTTCCCCTTTCATGGTTGCCGATGCGGCCGTATCTGCCCGGTAGCTGATGACGGAGATCTGCGGCAAGCGTTGCAAGGCACGCCGAAAAGGAGCTTCCAGGGTGGGAGGGAGTTCGATCGCCACGGCCTCGGGACGCACCCGGTGAAAGGCCATACGCACCAGCTGGGCAGATTCCAGACGGTAATGCAGGATGGGCAATCCATGGATCGGCCCGAACTGTTCCAGATAAAGGCGCTGTGGCATGCTTCAGTCCAGGTACGTCAAGGCATCGTTACCAAGAATGCGCGTCACGGAAAGACGTAACAGCTCCTGCGGCGGGAGACCGCCGGCGGCCGACATCTTGAGCGCATAACGGGCGATATTGATGCCGTCCCGCACGGAATACAGTTCATCCGCCTGGTGGGCACGCTGCAGAAAGGAAACCACATACTTGAGGATAGCGCTGTCGGCAAAGGGGAGATTCTCCTTCAGAATGATCAGCTCCTCGTCCGCCTCGGGGAAGTCGATATAGATCTGGGGCTGCAGACGGGAATGGATGTACTCCGGTATCTCGAAGGTGGAGGAATCTTCGTTCATGGTCACCACGATGCGAAAATCGCGCTCGGCCGGAATCCGCAGTCCGGTGACGATCGACTCCACATAGCGGCGATCATCCAGCAAAGGAGCCAGCGAAGCCCACGCTTTCTCGCTCATGCGGTTCCCCTCGTCCAGAATCAACACTCCGCCGGTCAGCATGGCCGAAACCAGTGATGAGGCAGCATACTGGATCTTAGCATCGGGGCCGATCACCGGTGTCACGATCAGGTCCTCCGGCCGGGTATCCATGGTGGCTTGAAACAGATAGACCGGCCGCCCCAATCGTTGAGCAGCCGCATAGGCCAGGGTGGTTTTACCGACTCCCGGTTTCCCTATCAGGCGGGGGTTGAAGGGAATATCCCGTTCATCAATCACCATCCAGGCGGCCAGAAGCTGTTGCAGCAGTTCTTCCTGACCAACCCACTGCAGATTGAGTTGCACCGGTCCGGCCAAGGAAAGTGAGATGCCGTCAAGTTGTATCTTCTGCATGGGTAGCTCCGTATGGTGGGTAATTAACTATGTTGAAACCTTCACAGTAGTACCAGAAGCGGCGCCCGGATTCCATGGATTTTTCTCGCACAAGTCAAATTGAGGATGAGACACAGGACGCAAAAAAGCCCTCGATTGCTCAAGGGCTTTTTATTATAACCGGTTCTACCGGAGTATGTGTGGTGGCGGTTCAGGGACTCGAACCCCGGACCTAGCGAATATGAGTCGCTTGCTCTAGCCAGCTGAGCTAAACCGCCAAATGAGTTTCTTTATATAGGCCATCTCGTCGAATAAGTCAAGCATAAATATTTCGACCGACTGATTTTATTGTGCGACAATCTGAAATTCCTTCATGGTCCCCTTTTCCAAATGCCGGATACACCTTGCCTTCTCAGCTGCCCGCGGGTCGTGGGTGACCATGATGATTGTTTTGCCGAATTCACGATTCAGACGCCCCATCAGCGCCAGAATCTCCTCGGCTGAAACGCGGTCGAGATCGCCGGTCGGTTCATCGGCAACCAGGATGGTCGGATCGGTCACCAAGGCCCGGGCAATGGCGACCCGCTGTTGTTGCCCTCCCGAGAGTTGTGACGGATAATGTTCGACCCGATCGGATAAACCGACCACGGAGAGGGCCGCGTCCACATGGTCGTGACGTTCTTTACGGGACAATGAGGTCAGCAGCAGCGGTAATTCAACATTTTCAAAGGCGGTCAGCACCGGAATCAGATTGTAAAACTGGAAAATAAAACCGACATGGGCGGCACGCCAGCGCGCCAGCTGGGACTCTTCCATGCCAACGATATCAACACCATCAATCACGATCGAACCGCTGTCAACGGCATCGATGCCGGCGATTAAATTAAGCAGGGTACTCTTGCCCGACCCGGACGGCCCCATCAGCGCCAGAAATTCACCACGCGGGATATCAAAGGTAATATCCTCCAGCACGGTCACAGCCTGATTACCCCGTCGATACGATTTGGCTACCGCGTGTAACGAAACAAGGATCTCCGGATTTGATTCAGACATTGCTTACTTCTTCTCCGCTTGCATAATCCGGGCGCCATCCTTCAGACGGTCCAAGGGGGAAAGCGCTACCTTACTCCCCGCTTCAATGCCACGTACTTCCACCATATCACCCAGTCGAACCCCGCGGGTCAGCGGTGTGAACACGACTTTCTCCCCACGGATCAGATACACCCCTTCCCTGCTTCCCGATTTGACAATTGCCGAAGGGTTAAGCGCATTCAGCGGCTTGTTTTCAGACACCGTTACCTGTCGTTGCAGAAACGCGACCTTGGCGCTCATTTCTGGCAAAATGCGGGGATCTTTTTCCATAAAACGGACTTTAACCATGATGGAGGCTTTGGTTCGATCGGCGGTGGGAACAATCATGGAGACCGTGCCGCGAAAACGTTCCGACGGCAACGCATCCAGGGTAATCTCGCACGGCTGTCCCGCCTTGATCAGGGAAAGATTCGATTCCGACACATCGGCTTCCACCTGCAATGACGAAAGATCGGCAATGGTTACCACGGCAGCCTTGGCGTTCGCAGCTGCGCCTAACGGTGTGATGATATCACCCACATCGGCATTTTTGGTCAGTACCACCGCACTGAAGGGTGCCTTGATCCTGGTGTAGTCAAGATTAACCAATGAACCTTGCAGCGCTGCCCGCGCATTGGCCACCCCGGCTGTTGCGCCGGTCACCCCGGCCAGGGAACGCTTGTAGCGCGTTTCAGCCGTGTCAAATTCGGCCCGGGAAACGATCCCGCCGTTCAGCAACTCCTTTTGGCGGGTAAAGTTCAGGCGGGCATCTCCCAACTCGGCCTGCGCCTGTTCAAGAGTAGCCCGAGCCGTGCGTACGCTGGCTTCACCCTGGGTAACCAACGCCTGCAGATCATTGTTTTCCAACCGGGCAATGACCTGTCCGGCTGCCACCACACTCCCCTCTTCCACGCCGATCCATTCCAGGCGACCGGTTGTTTTGGATGCCACCGCAGCTTTGCGTTGCGCCACCACATAACCGCTGGCATTCAACAGTGCCAACGACTGGGAAGGATAGACCCGCGAAACCGTGGTTGTTTCAACGGTAACGGCCTGCAAGCTCCAGAAGCCATAAACCGCCCCCCCCGCCACCAGCAGTGCAATGACAACAACGGCAAATTTCAGCGGCAACCGCCGTTTAGATCCAGGTGAAGCGACTTTGTTCTTGATCGTCAAGCGTTCCAGTACATCGTCAGACATGGGTTATAACTCCGAACGGTTTGAGGTGGGACGTACTTTACCAATGACCGTGATAATGGACAAGTAAATACATATGAAGTTGCTCAGGAGAGCTTTGTTTGATGGGTAAAATCTTGAGAAGGGTCAAAACCGCATCAAATCGACGTATTCCACGGCAAGCTGTTGCAGCGGCTGTCTGGTTGCCACATGACAACTATACTGTTTATCAATCTCCAGCTTGGTTAGCTGCCATGTTGTATCGTGAAGTAAGGCCTTGTTTCCGTTGATGACAACATCTGTTAACGGAACGGAGAGCCCAACCCCGCACCCCTTGAGTACAGCTTCTTTCTGCGTCCAGCAATCAAAAAACAGTGCGGTGGCATACTCCTCCGGATGTTGTGCGAACAGCGTCACAATCTCCGGAAGATAGTGAGAAAAATCATCGATGGCAACCGGTTCAATTTTTTCTATATCGATGCCGACGCTAACATCGGGAGTCACGGCCAGAATCACCAGCGCACCGGAATGGGAAAGACTGAATTCCGGCCCTGTCCGAAAGTAGGGCTTGCCATAGTGATTCAGTTCAAGAGAGTGGAGTTTTTGTAACCAGGTATCAGGGAATTGAGTCTGCACAACCTTCAACAAGAGCAATTTGCCAAAAAGTGCGGTCTGCCGGTCTTGCCAACGGGCAAAACGGATTATGGATGCACGGCTATCAGCAGGCAGCATGGCCAGATAGTCATGCTCAAGATTTGCGGGTAAAGCGCATTCAGAACGGGCCACATAAATCTGCAAGCTGACGGCCACCTCATCGACTTCATCAGGTTCATCCGAAGCCGATATGGCATCCGTTAGCGCAGCGGAGTTGAGCACTTCGGACATCTTGTCAGCGGTTTCGGACGTTCGTCTGAACCGAGGAGAACCAGAGCCCCAATGAATGGCGATAAAAACAGGGAACAGAAAAAATAGCCCCAAAAACCGAACTTCCGGTTAGTGCCAAGTAGAGCGATGATAAAACTAAGCAGAATATAAACAAGAATGATGACCATGGCATCCCTCCGGACATAGGATACGAGCGTTAGCACAAACAGAAGTGGCGCACACAAACCGGATTCTGTTCATGGCGCCCCCCTGCACGTGCTGTTTCGATGAGCTGTAATCAGGCAGCTGATTTTACCGGCTCTCGTTTAAGATCAGTAACAATCTTTTTCCCTTTTTTGAACTGCTCGGCAAAATAGGCTTTTACCTTGGCAGGATCCAGATCCAGAAAGGTGCCACCCGATTCAAAATGCTGCACAAACACCTTATGGATGGCGTAGGTGGATGCCCCGGAAATAACCGGCATGACAACAGCTCCGGTTGTCTGTCCAATCACGGGAATAAACTTTATCATACTGGAAAGAGCGAGTCCGACTTCAATGGAAAAAAGCCCGCCAGCCAGAGACGAGATGATCGACTTCCCCAGATCATGCCTGAACGGCACTTCGTATTCATTTGACAGCTTTTTGATCAGATCGAGTTGTATCCCCATCAATGCTGCCACATCAACACACGGTACCGGGATCAGTCCAACACCCATTGCCGCCATAATGTGATTTTTGGCAAGCTTGTCCAGTCGATCTTCCCGCCCCGCCGGCACGCTTACCGCATCAGTTTCGGTTATTGTTTCAAAGGTTACCTCTTCAGCTGTCGCATCTTGAATTATTGCCTCTTCAACTACCGTTTCGTCAACGTTTGCATCCTTCATTAGCATTCTCCTTTCTCAGGTGATACTGCACGGTTAACTACATTATTTGCTTCCCGGAAGCGGATCCATTTTTTTAATCATGCGTGGCGTTCCGCTTTGATACATATTGAGGTAAATCGGCTTGTCATCAAGTTCCCCGTTACTGTTGAACTTATAGCGGCCGTTCGCCCCTTCCCATGCGTCCATGTAACGTATGGCGTAAGACAAATCGAGGGGATTACGGGATCCGGTAGATTTAATTGCTTTCGCCAGGATATGCAAGGCATCATACCCCTGTGCCGCCCATGTATCCGGATAGGTACCGTACCGGGCATGAAACGCGCGGACAAAGGCCTGATTCTCCTGACTGGCAGAATTGAGATCATACATGTCAAAGTACATGGCCCCCTCGAGAGCATTACCTGCCCGCTTACGCATTGCAGGAGTATCACTAAAAGCACCGATGATGGGAGTTTTCAGCCCGACACCACGGGCGCTGCGCAGGAAATCCCCTGCCCACGGTTCAATTCCCGCAAAGAAGATTGCATCGGCGTCAATCGACTTGAGTTCGTTGACTGCCAGCCTGAAATCGGGATGTGTACGGGAATAGGACCAATGGTAGACAATTTTGGAATCCAGGGAGTCAAGCCCGACTCGATACTGATACGCCAGGTCCTCACCATAGGCATCTTCCTCCCAAATCAGCGCAATCTTTTTGTAACCGCGATCAGCTGTCAAACGCGCCAAAGAACGGGATATTTTTTCGCTGGACAAGGTGGTTCGAATAACATACTGAAAATCATGCGCCGTTATTGCCGTATTGTTGGCACCGGTAATGAGATGCAACAAGCGGCTGGTTTCAAAGATTGCTGAAGACTTTACTGCCAGCGAATCATCATAATAGCCGATAACGGCACTCATGTTGGGCGTACCGGCAAACTCGACCGCAATCCGTTTTCCCTTTTGCCAGTCAAAGCCGTCGTCCCGCATGACAAGCCGGATGGTGTGACCACCGGCCAGATTGCGACTGTTGATCTCGTCCAGAGCCAGTTGCAGACCATCCGCCATCCCATCCTGATTGACTGCAAAGGGCCAGCTCACCCCCACCACAACTTCCTTCGCCGGTTGACTCAATTTTTCAAAACGACGTTGCCCGAGGCGTTCAAACGACCACCACTGGTGCGACAAGCCTAGAGCAAGCAACCCGGCTAGCACTGCGCAGAAGAATAACTTCTTCACGCGTTAATCCTTTCCCAGGATAATCGGCAGTCCCGACTTGCCAGCACCGATCACAACAACCTTGGAATTTGGTGATTTTGCCAGTTCCTGGGTCGCCTGGATGCCATGCCATTGGAGTATGGAAGGGGTGAGGCTCCGGTTGACGGTATCGTTGTACAGTCCCAAACCATCGGCCTCGATCCTCAGGCGTTCTGCTTCCTTCCTGGCAGTTGAGAGACGATAGACATACTCTCCTTCACGCTGCTGCTGCACCATCTTTGCTTCAATTGCCTCGGATATTTTGGCAGGCAACGTAATTTTTTCAATCGGTAAATCATCCAAGGTCACAAAACGCGCCGCCAGGGTTACTTTTGACAGTTCGCTGATCCGTTCCTGAATAGCCTTTTGCGAGGTATAAATCTCTTCCGGTTTATATTGTCCGAACAAGGTTCGAATGACGGAACGAACGTCAGGCCGTACCACAACGTTGACATAATCGGGTCCGACACGTTGGTGCAGAAGTGGCAAGGTATCCTTCTCCAGGTAATAGCGTGCCGTATACTGTACCCTCACCGTAAGTCCGTCGAGTGTCAGGACATCGATGGTGTCGCTGTACTGCTGTTTCCTGACGTTGTAGACATACATCTTGTTGAACGGCAGGATCACATGGACCCCTTCACGGTACACGGTCTCGATCACGGTACCAGCCCCCAGGCGGCGCCACAACACTCCAAGCTCCCCAGGGTGAATCGAAATAACAATCCGGTCAAAGAAGAAGAGCAGCAGCAGTGACATCAACAAGCCGAGCGAGATCAGCGGCAGCGGATACCGTTTCCAAAACGCTTTGCAGCCACTACGGAAGTCACGAGCCATATTTTGTAGCATTTTAAATATGTCAGGAGTTTTTCTGGTTCCGGTTTTACTGGACTTAAACGACTGTGAACCGGATATACACGGCTCTTCAGGCTGCGAATCGGACATCGTGTTCTTCTCCTGAATTGGGTCGGTTTGCTAACCGTCTTTGCTGCTTAGGTACATACATGAACTTCAAAAAGAAGCTTCAGATGTTATGACCGGATACGTTACATTTCCTGCATAAAGTATCTCAAAAAAACTGAGGGAGACTTGACATACGGAAAAATATTGTCACAGTTTGATCTGGTTTTATGTATTTGTAATCGTTAACAGCAATATACATACGGGGAAAGCACCGTTTGTTGTTATAGCAGCTGCCGGATGCTTGTCAATTAATTTGTTAAAAGATATTTTTCTGTCACACAATTCATAATTATAGCATTTCCCATTGACAGTTATTCACCTTGAACCCTATAGTCTGGTATGTTCAGGCTGATAAATTTTTCATAAATATTGACGGTCAATCAAAGCAGCAACTACTGATTTTAATGGTATCCCACACCGAGGAGGAGTCATTGTATGGTAACGTTCCGCTACATTGCACAAAGACCAGCCTGTTATGACATGGAAGAATTTGTACCATTGAAAATTGATCAAAATCTGTTGGCCGGACTCGGTAAGGATTACCAGATAAGTCATAATGTGGCGTCTCAACTGGCCATTGGCTCAGAGTGGTTTAACCAGCTTTATGACAACAAAAACCTCACACCGGGATCTTATTACGAGGAAAGTCTGACCGACATTGAACAGGAACTGGAAATTCACAACTACACCGGCATGTGCCCAACCAACGTGCTGGAGGTTTCACCATCGGCCGGTTCATGCTCGGTGGCATGCCAATACTGTCTGGTAACCGATGGCAACCATGTGAAGCCGATCACGGTCTACACCAACTACCCGGAACGGCTGGCTAACTCCCTGGAGCGCAATCGCGACCGGGAAATCCACTATTATTTTTCACCCAAAACAGAGGCATTTTCCGAGCCGCACCTGTTCAACGGCCTGGCCCACGACATCATGCGGACCTTTATCCGCCACTTCCAGAAACACCCCGACTCGGCAGTGCGCATCTTCATCGCCACCAAAGCCGGCCCCCGCCACCTTCAGGTTGTACATAAAGGTGATACGCTCTTCTCACTGATGGGACAAATAGCTTCAAAAATCCAGCTCAACGGCAGCATTGGCATCATGCCCCAATACCTGCGCGAAGTGCTGGAGCCGAATGCCGCAACGATCGAGGAGAGACTGGAAGTTCTTGTACAATGCCGGGAGCTTGGCATATGGGCCGAATCGGTTCTCTGTCAACCGCTGATCCTCCCCTATCTGACCGAGGAAAATATTAACGCCTATTGTGCGCAGTTAGCGTTGGCCGGTGTCCGGAACATCAAACCCGAGTTCCTGACCACTGAAATACGGAACCTGGTGGTTATGGCCCAGTACATCAACCATCACGACCCGGCTATTATCGGAGAATTCTTCCACCCCTATCTGGCTGAGAGCAACCAGAATCATATCAAGCAGCGATCGAGACTGGCTCCCGATCATGGCGTTTGCATTGCTAAACTCGAACAGATCCGTGATGCCGCGGAAAAACATGGCATGACGATCAGTATTTGCAACTGGGTCAAGCGCGAGCTCGGTTCTGTTGCCGAATGGGTTACTACCGTTGATCAGGCATCCACCACAAACGGCTACCGCTGCCTCGGCTACCAGACCAGGATGTTCGCGCAGTAGTACTCAGGGACACTTCATGCATTTGACCGACCGGATACAAGACTGCTTTGAAATTTTCGCACACAATCAGCCAGACAGTCCCGCAATCATTACTGACGACAACATCCTGACATATTCCCAATTGAATCAGACAGCCGACATTCTGGCAGGGGAGTTGACATCCCGTGGCGCCACTGCCGGAGAGGCTGTCGGGGTTCTGGTCGAGCGTTCGGAAGATCTGCCGGGAGCCTTTCTGGCAATATTGAAAGCCGGCTGCATCTACGTGCCGCTGGTTGCCGACCTCCCTCCCGATCGTCTGGCCAACTTCGCTCAACAAGCCGGCATCCGGCGGTTATTCGTACTGGGGGGCATACAGCCGCCCGATGCGCTTGTGGCTGCAGTCACCGGCAACGGCGCAAGCGAAGCAAGCGATTCGATCATCAGGCCGGAAACAGTTTCCTCCCGTCAACAGACCGCCATACCCCCCCTGGTCAACCGGTCAGGCACGCTGTCCGATCTGGCTGTTATCCTCTTCACCTCCGGCTCCACCGGCACCCCCAAGGGAGTCATGATCCAGCACGACGCCCTGGCCAACATGGCGCTCGGGCATATCGAAGCGCACGGGATCAACAGCCAGGACCGGATTCTGCTCTCCACCTCACCCGGATTTATCCTCGGCTTCCGTGAACTTTGTCTTCCACTGATGTGCGGGGCAGCCTATGTTCCTGTCTCACGCACCATCCTCAATTCGCCGGATACCCTGCTGGCTCACATGGGGCGGCATCGCGTCTCCCTGGCCCTGTTCACTCCTTCCTACCTGCGGTTGCTAAAAGGGAGCGTACCGGACGGACTGCGCTGTATTGTCACCGCCGGTGAGCGTCCCAACGCCGATGATGCGCGACATTATGCGGCTCATATTGACTATTGGAATGTCCACGGCGCGACCGAGGTATGCGGCACCATTTGCATGCATCGTGTCACGCCGGACAGCAGCGGCCCGCTCCCCAGCGGCCAACCGTTTGCCAACACCAGCGTATATCTGCTCGACCCGGAGGGGATGGAAGTCCCTGCCGGCGAAGTCGGCGAAATTCATGTCGTCGGGATCGGCGTAGCGCGCGGCTATCTTCAACAGCCCGATTTGACCGCTGAAACTTTTGTCGAGACCCGCTTCGGGCGGGCCTATCGCAGTCACGATCTGGCTCGCTGGAACCAGGACGGCAACCTGGAAACCATCGGACGTAGCGATGACAGCGTCAAAATTTCCGGACAAACGGTTTCCCTGGGTGAGATTGAAAACGCGCTTGTTCGCCACCCCGATGTCACCCGTGCCGCGGCCTTGCAGCTTCAGGGACGGCTGGTTGCCTGTGTGGAATACCGGAATCCGGATCAGGCGCACAAGGTCGACTGGCGGGAGTACCTGGGCCGGACACTGGCCAGGTATATGATTCCCGCCCAGGTAGCAGAACTGCCCGCCCTGCCGATCAGTTCTGCCGGTAAGGTTGACCGGCGTGCACTTTTGGAGATAGCTTCCCCGCTTTTCGAGAACGATCGCCGGCAGTCCCGGGGAACCGCGCCACAAGGAGAGCTGGAACAGGCGATTGCCCGGCTCTGGGAGGAACTGCTCGACATGCGTCCGATCCGGCGGGAAGACAACTTCTTCACCGTTGGCGGCACGAGCCTGCTGGCAATTGTAGTCAGCCAACGTTTACAGAACCTTGGCTACCAGGTGTCAGTTCAGACCATACTGGCAACGCTGACGGTGGAGGCGCTGGCAGCCCGGATCAGGGAACAGCAGGAACAGGGAACCGGCAGTAGTGGCACGGTTGCCTATGAACATTTCGCCACCGCAGACCAGACCGATTTCTGGATTGCCGCCAAGATCGGTTTGCCCCCTGGCGCATCCCACATCGTACGCATTCTGGGTGTCACCGGTAACGCCCCGCCAGAACAGGTGTGGCATGGGGCTTGGAATCGCCTGATCGATCGTCACCCTGCCCTGCGCACGGCATTTTTTACTGACCAAGCAGGACGCGTCCGCTGGCAAACCATTACCTTCGCCGAACTCATTCCGGCTCCTTTGTTCTCGTTCGACCAATGCGCAACCGTCGAAGAGGCCCGGGAGCTGGTGGCAGGTTGGGCCAACCTCAGCTTTAATCTCACCACTCCTCCCCTGGCCCGCGCCGGTCTAATCACCGTCAGCCAGAACAGCGAGCTGCTCTTCTGGTTCGTACTGCATCACTCCGTTGTGGATGGCATGTCCGCCAGCCTGATTCAGGAGGAATTGCTGGAGCTGCTGGCTGGGCGCCAGCTTCCTCCCGTGGCCGATGGTATTGCCCTGGCAAGTCATGCACAGCAACAGTATCTGGCGTCGGATCGTGCGGAACATGACAGCCTGTTCTGGCATGCCAAACTCGACTCACTGGTAGCAAGAAGCGGGGAAGCATTCCATGAGTATGTGACGCCCCATCCCCGGCCAGCCATGGCCAGTGGACATGGCGCACCCCCATTATCAGAACGGCTCGATGCCGCCACGGTCAGGGCGCTCGTTCATGTGGCGCAAGCCCATGGAACCGGTCTGCATGCCGTGTTACTGGCAATCCTGGCAGCCGAAATCAGGCATCGTGAGGGAAAGCGGGATATCCTGATCGGCAGCGGGATTTCCGTCCGCCCGGCGGGAGGCGAATCAGCAGTCGGACACTTCGTGAATCTGCTGCCGGTAGTTCTCCCCCAATCAGCCAATGCTTCCTTCTTGACACTGTTGCAGGAAGCCCAGGCATCGCTGACTGAAACCGTCGAGCATGCCGCCTATCCGGCGGGGCGGCTCTCCCGTGAATTCCGGCAGCGGCACCCCGGCCAGCGTGGACAATCCCGGACATCGCTTTTCGACATCGCCCTGACCGCCATCCTCCCACGGACCAGCATGGACCGGGAAACGGGACTGACCCTGGCGCCACGGCTGATCCCCGGCGAACGGGAATATGTACCGACCGGGCTCGATCTTTCCTTCAGTCATGAACCGTGTCTTGATGGTGGGCTGAACCTCCTGCTGGTCTGGAACCCCGATGTTTGCACGGAAAATGGCGCAGCTGCCTGGCTGGCCTCCTTTACGGCCCGGGCGATCTGGCTGGCCGAAGAACCGGGCCGGGCCGCGGCTCCGTTTCCGGAACAGCTGCCGCACGAAGCAGGATCGGACTTCCGGCAGCAGGAGCTGCCGGAAGAGTGGAATGCCACCGATCGCCCCTACCTCTTCAGTCACTGTGTCCATGAACTGGTTGCAGCACGGGCAGCCGCGCATCCCGACGCAACGGCGGTAGTGGCGGGTGAACAACGGTTGACCTACGCTGAACTCGACTCGGCCGCCCAACAGCTGGCCGCCCGACTGAGCTGCGCCGGCGTGGTTCCCGGAAAGCTGGTTGCGCTCTGCCTGGAGAGATCAATCGAATTGGTCATCGCCTGCCTGGCTGCCTTGAAAACCGGAGCGGCATATCTTCCGCTGGACCCCTCCTACCCCCGCGCGCGGCTCAGCTACATGCTGCAAGACTCGGACGCGCCGGTTGTGGTGACCTGCTCCGCTTTTGTTGAACTGCTTTCGCCCTGTGGCGCGCTGGTGATCTGCCTGGATGAGGAAGAACATGCCGGTCCATTTGAGAGCGTAACCAGCGTGACGACATCCAACGACCTCGCCTATGTGATCTACACCTCGGGCTCCACCGGGAATCCGAAGGGGGTTGAGGTCGAGCACCGGGCATTGCTGAATCTGGTGTCATGGCATCTCGAGGAGTTCCGGATCACCTCCGCCGATCGCGCCACGCTGCTGGCCGGCGTTGGATTCGACGCCTCGGTCTGGGAAATATGGCCGTACCTGGTGGCCGGTGCCACCCTGCTGATCCCGGACGATGAGATTCGCACCGATCCCGAGCTGCTGCGTGACTGGCTGCTGACAGAGCGGATCACCGTGACATTTCTCCCCACCCCGCTTGCGGAGAACATCCTGCAGGTGGAGTGGCCAGCGCAGGCGCCACTGCGGACTCTGCTGACAGGTGGTGATCGCCTGCATCATTACGCGCCGCCGGGACTTCCGTTTCAACTGGTCAACAACTATGGTCCAACGGAAAACGCTGTTGTCAGCACAAGCGGAGTGGTGCCGGAAAACAGTGCACAGGGCGGTTTTCCGTCCATCGGACGGCCAATTGCGAACAACCTGATCCGCATTCTGGATCCCGATGGCCACCCGCTGCCCAGCGGGATCGCCGGCGAGATCTGTGTCGGTGGGTTAAGTCTGGCGCGCGGTTACCTGAAGCGACCGGAGCTGACGGCCGAGCGTTTTGTGCCGGATCCATTTGGCCCGGGCCGGCTGTATCGCACCGGCGACCTCGGACAATGGCGCAACACTGGTGAAATCGAATTCCTGGGACGTCTGGATCAACAGGTGAAGATTCGCGGCTTCCGCATTGAGCTGGGCGAGATCGAGGCTGCCTTGCAAAATCATCCCGTCGTGCGGGAAGCGGTTGTGCTGGCGCGGGAGGATCAGCCCGGCGATCAGCGGCTGGTGGCGTATGTGACGGCTAAACAGCGCCATCTCCCATCCCCTGATGATGCTGCGCTAGCTGATCCGGGCACCTATGTTGAGCAATGGCAGACGCTCTACGACCAGACCTTCAGCGATGTTGTGGAACAGGAGGGAGCACAGGAAAACTACCTGGGGTGGAACAGCAGCTATACCGGTGATCCGATTCCGCTGGAGGAGATGCGGGAGTGGACCAGGGCAACAACGGCCGCCATTGCGGCGCGGGGCGCTCAACGTATTTTGGAGATTGGCTGCGGAACCGGCTTGATGCTGGGGCGGCTCGCCCCGGGTACGGCTAAATACTGGGGGACCGACTTCTCTTCGTCGGTGCTGGCGCACACCCGCTCTCTGCTGGCTGCGCGCCCTGATTTGGGGCATGTGGTCTTGTCCCAACGGACAGCGATCGATTTTACGGATATTGAGCCGCATTCGTTCGATGCGGTGATTCTGAATTCGATCATCCAGTATTTCCCGGAGATTGACTATCTGCGCACCGTTCTTGAGGGGGCGGTGAACGCAGTGGCTCCCGGCGGTTTTGTATATGTGGGGGATGTGTTCAGCCTGCCGCTGTTGGAAGCCTATGCGCTGTCGGTGCTGATATGGCAGGCGGAAGACGGCCTGACAGCCGGGGCGCTGCGGGAACGGGTGCAGCGTCGCACACGGGACGAGGAGGAGCTGGTGGTCGCACCGGAATTCTTTCACGCCTTGCAACGGGATCTTCCGAAGATTGGCCGGGTATCGCTGCGTCCCAAACGGGGGCGGGCTCATAATGAGCTGACAAGGTTCCGTTACGAAGTGGTTCTGGAAATCGGGGTCCCCCAGCAGGCTGCCGTGGAGCCGGAGTGGCATGCCTGGCCTGCGGAGGCCACGGACGTGACCTGGTTGACCGATCTGATGGCACAATCCGACGCTGACGCCTGCATCGGCATCCGTGGCATACCCAATGCCCGTCTGGCGTTCGAGAACATGGCGATGGCCTGGCTGGATGCTGCGCAGGAAACAGAAACCGTGGAGAGAGTGCAAAGCGCGCTCCCCCCTGCGGGAATCGAACCGGAAGCGTTGTGGGAACTGGCCGGGGCTGCCGGCTGGCGCATGGATATGGACTGGTCGCGCTCCGGTAAAAGCGGGGTCTTTGACGTGGCGTTCTACCGGGGTGATCAGGAGCGTGCCGTGAAGTTCAACAGCGGCGCGCAGCCCGAAGATGCCTGCCCGTGCTATGCCAACGACCCGCTGCAAGCCACCTGTGCGCGGAAACTTGTTCCGGATTTACGGAACTACCTGAGCGAGCGGTTGCCGGAGTACATGCTTCCCGGTGCATTTGTGGTGCTGGAATCATTGCCGTTGAACGCCAACGGAAAGATTGATCGCGGGGCGCTCCCCCCTCCGGAACGGATCCGGCCGGATATGGAAACGCCCTTCGTGGCGCCACGGACCGGCCTGGAACAGACCTTGGCGGCTGTCTGGGGTGAACTGCTGGGTGTGGAGCGGGTCGGCGCGCAGGACAACTTCTTTGCGCTGGGGGGGAACAGTCTGCTGGCGGTCATGATGGCGCAGCGCGTATCGGAGCGCCTGGGACAACAGCTGTCTGCACGTCTGATCTTCGTGGCGCCAACAGTGGCGGCTTTTGCCAGCAAGATCGCAACGCGGCCGGATGCCGTGGAAGCGACGGGAGACGCCACAAATACGGGCGCAACAACCGAGGGGGAACGGGAGTTCTGGGTAGCCGAATCGGTTGGTCACAACACCAGCACGTTCACCATGCCGATCAATCTCGAGGTAATCGGAGAGGTTGCGCCGGAGCGCTGGCGTACTGCCTGGGCGGTGCTTGTGGCACGACACGAGGGGCTGCGGACCTATTTTGAAGCGGATGACAGCTGTCAGCCGCGCCGCAGGATTGCGGCGTCACTGGACGTGAGGCCGGAGATTGCGGCCCTGGCCGACCGCACGGCAGCGCTGGCCCATATCCGTCAACGTCAGGCCGAACCTTTGTCAATGCAAAGCGCTCCACTCTGGCGCACCGGTCTGGTCGAGTCGATGGCGGACGGCGCGCAGTACTTCTGGCTGGCGATGCACCATTCCATCGGTGACGGCCACTCCATCGGCACACTGCTGGATGAGCTGGCGCACCTGCTGAGCGATCAACCGCTGGCGCCTGCGGGCGGGTGCGGCAGCATGTTCGCCACCCGTGAGCATAGCTATCTTTCCGGACCAGATGCCGGGGAAGACGCTGATTACTGGCGCACCCTGCTGCAGCAAGTCCCTGATGAAGCGTTTGAGGAATGGCAGCTGGATGCGGCGCGTTCATCCGTCACCGTTCCCGGAATGCACCGCTTCGAGCTTCTCCTTGATCCGCACACCACTGAAAAAATCGTGGCGCTGGCCCGCTCGCACAGGGCAAGCCTGCATGCGGTCATGCTCGCCCTGATCGCCCTGGATGTGAGACGCTGGAGCGGCCGTTGCGACATGCTGATCGGCACCACCGCCTCGACCAGGGAATCGGCTGACGAGGCAGGTATTGTCGGTTACGGGGTCAACATGCTGCCGCTGTACTTCAGGCCGGCCACAGAACAAAGCTTCGGCGATCTGCTGCATGCGGCGCAACGCAGCCTGGCCGATGCCCTGCAGCATGCCCGCTACCCCTTTGCCCGCATCTACCGCGACTTCTGGAGCAGACGTCCCGGAGTGCGGCATCCGCGGCGTTTCCCGCTCTTTGACATCGTCGTTACCGAGAACCCGGACACCGGGCCCCATGACACCCCGCTCCGTTTCTCGCGGTCGACAGCGGCAATCGATTGTGTCAGTTATGAGCGCAGCAGCACATCACCCGGGCAGGATATGATCCTGCTGCACGAGCTCCTGTCCGGTGGCGGCCTGCTCCTGCAATGGCATGTGAATGCATCAATCTACTCCCGGGAGACGGCCGGGAGCCGCTTCAACTCTCTGGTGAGCTGGCTGCGCTGGCTCGCCGAAGATCCGGCCCGGCCGGTGCAGAACCTCCCCCGGCTACTCCCACACGAGACGGCCCTGCTGGAACAGTGGGAGGCCGGCGAGCAACTTCCCGTGCCGCAACGGCGCAGCCATGAGATCTTCGAGGAACTGGCTGACCTGGCCCCCGATGCCGTTGCGCTCGTTACCCCCGGGGAGCACGAGAGCCGTGCCCGGCTCGATGCCCGGGCCAATGGCCTGGCCTTTGAGCTGATGCGTTGCGGCATGGCGCCCGGATCGACGGTCGCCGTGCTGACTGTCGATCCGCAGCAGCTTCCGGCCACGGTACTGGGGATCTGGAAGGCGGGCGGGGTCTATCTCCCGCTCCCCCAGCAACTCCCCGCTACCCGGTTGGCCGCCATGGCCTCGGATGCCGCCGCGACGGTGCTTGTCGTGCTTGACTCCCTTGAGGTACCTGAACAGCTGAGCGCTGCGGTAGCCACCATTATCCGTCCCGAGCAGTGTTCTCCCACGGAGCGGCGTCCGTATCTTGCCGGCTCGGCCGGCGACAGAGCCTACATCATTTACACCTCCGGCACCACCGGCATGCCGAAAGGGGTCCCCGTGACCCACGCTGCCTATGGCGCGATCATCTTCGGTGTGGCAGAACGGGTCGGAATCCGTCCGGATGACCGCATGGCGCTGGTCGCATCGGTCGGCTTCGACGCCTCACTGTGGGAGCTGGGGCATGGTCTGCTGAACGGAATTGCCCTGGTGCCGATCACAACAACGCTCAGGGACGACCCCTGGCAGATGAAACAGTACTATGCCGAGCTGGGGGTTACCATCGCCTTTCATACCCCCTCCTACCTGCGGGTCAGTGAACAGACCCCCTTCCAAGGGGTGCGGATCCTGCTCATCGGCGGCGAACCGCCAAATCATCGTGACCTGGAATACCATGCCGGCCAGCTGGAGTTCTGGAACTTTTACGGTCCCACCGAAACCACCATTGTCGTCTCAGGCGGGCGCATCATGGCTGATCACGCTCCGGATGCGCCACTTCCGGTTGGCCGCCCCCTGGCCAACACCCGCATCTCGGTGCGGCGTGCTGACGGCACCCCGGTCCCTCCCGGTGTCGTGGCCGAGATCTGGCTCGGCGGTGCCGGCCTCAGTCAAGGCTACCTGAACTGCCCCGAACTGACTGACGCAAGCTTCGTCACCCTGCCCGAGGGGCGCTTCTACCGTACCGGTGACCAAGGCCGCTGGACAGCGGATGGTCAGATCGTTCTCAGCGGACGGATGGACGACCAGGTCAAGCTGAACGGTCAACGGGTGGAGCTGGGGGAGATCGAACAGGCGCTCCGGATGCATCGGGCGGTCAGGGAGGCCATTGTGCTGGTGGACAGCGCAACGGATGGCGCCAAGGTGGTACGGGCATTTGTGCGTTTCAACGATGATGAGGTGACGGAAAGCGCTCTGGCGGCGTTTCTCTCCGAGCAGCTCCCGGCCCATATGTTGCCGGCCAGCATCACCCCGCTGGCAGCCATGCCGTTGACGCCGGCAGGCAAGGTTGATCGGGGAGCACTGCTGGAACATGCCCGGCGCGAGATCACGGCACGGGTCAAGCAAGCGCCGCACGACCCGCTGGAAATCAGCATTGCCGCTATCTGGAGCGATATTCTCGGCCTGCCGGTGGCCCGCGATGACAACTTTTTTGCCTTGGGGGGGAACAGCCTGCTCGCCGTCACCGTGACACACCGGGTCTCGAAAAGCCTGGGGAAGCAGGTATCGGCTCGTTCACTGTTTGCCGCGCCGACCCTGGCAGGCTTTTGTAGCGCCATTGCCGACGGTTCCGCCAGCTCGGAATCGGCTGCAGCGCCGACCGAAACAGAACTGGCCAGCGAGGGGGAACAGGAGTTCTGGGTGGCGGAAGCGGCCGGACTCGCCACCGCCACCTTCACTATTCCGATCCAGCTGCGCGTACAGGGGGATCTGTCAGCGGAGCAGCTGCGGCAGGCCTGGTCGCTTCTGGTGGAGCGTCACGAGGGGCTGCGCACCTCGTTTGGCGAAGATGGTTCCGGCCAGCTGAAACGGGTTATCGGCGCTACGCTGGACGTCACTCTGGAGAACGACATCTTGCCGGACCGGGTGTCAGGGCTGGCCCATATCCGGCGCCGACAGTCCGAAGCGCTGACGATGTCGCTTGCGCCGCTCTGGCGTGCCGGCCTGGTCACGATTGAAGAGGATAATGAACAGCTGTTCTGGCTCGCTCTGCATCACTCGGTTGGGGATGGCCAGTCCATCGGCATCCTGCTGGACGAGTTGACCAGGCTGCTTGATGGCGCTGTCCTACCCCCCCCCAGCGGCGGTGGCCGCGTGCTGGCAACCCGCAACGCGGCCTATCTGGCCGGCCCCGAGGCCGCCAGGGACGCCGATTACTGGCAGACTCTGCTGCAGGCTGCGCCGGATGAAGCATTTGCCGAATGGCCCCTGGATCGGCCACGTTCACCCTTCACACCACACGGCATGCATCGCCTGGCCATCACCCTGGATCGCACCATTGCCGAAGGTCTGCGCTCCCTGGCCCGTGCCCATGCCGCCAGCTGCCATGCCGTGATGCTGACGCTGCTGGCGCTGGAAACCGGGCGCCGCACCGGCCGCGGCGAGATCCTGATCGGCACCACTGCCTCCATTCGTGAGAGCCTCTCCGAAGCCCGCATCGTCGGCTATGGTGTCAACATGCTGCCGCTGCGCCTCAGCCAGAACGGCGAAAAGAGCTTCGGCGAACTGCTGCGGCAAACGCAGCAGCATCTGGGTGACGCCCTGCAACACGCCCGCTACCCCTTTGCCCGCATCTACCGCACGTTCTGGAACAAACGTCCGGCGCTGCGCCATCCGCAACGCTATCCGCTCTTTGACATCGCCGTCACCGAGCACCCCGGCGCTACCTTGGACAGCGCGGCGCGTTTCAGCCGGATGACCGCTGCCAGTAGCGCCCTATCCTACGAATATACCGCTGTCTCGCCGGGGCAGGATCTGGTACTGATGCATGAAGATTGTCCGGATGGCAGCCTGCTGCTGCTCTTCCATGTCAATGCCGCCATCTATGATGAGCAGACGGCACGCGACCGCTTTGCCACCCTCATCGGCTGGGCCCGCTGGCTGGCCGCGGAACCGGGCCGCCCGGCACAACCGTTACCCCCGCTACTTCCCGAACAGCGGCAGCAACTGGAGGCCTGGGAACAGGGTGCTGTCATAGCCCGGCCGCAGCTCCGTTTTGAGCGGTTGTTCGAACAGCGGGTCGACCAACCGGGGCAGTCGCAACGCCCGGCTATTGTGATGCCGGATGGGGTCATTTCCTACCGGGAACTGGATCAGCAGGCCAATGCCATTGCCCATGCCCTGGCCATGCGGGGTGTCAACGCGCACAGCGTGGTCGGCGTCCTGACCGGGCGCTCGGTGCAGCTGCCGGCCACGCTGCTGGGAATCTGGAAAGCGGGCGGGATCTACCTGCCGCTGGCATCCGATCTGCCGGACGAGCGGCTCGCCTTCATGCACGACGATGCCGGAGTTACCCACCTGATCGCCCTGGATGGCCTGGAACTGCCGGCAACCCTGAGCGCGAGGAATCCGGCTCTGTTACGGCCGGAACTTCTGTCCGGGCAATTCCGCACAGCGTACCGTGACCGGCCGGCAGCGCAGCATGCAGCAGATGCAATCGCCTACATCCTCTATACTTCCGGTTCGACCGGCCTGCCCAAGGGAACCCTGATCAGCCATGACAGCTACCTCAACCTGGTGCTGGGGGGCGGCGAAACCATCGGTTTCGGTCCTGATGATCGCAGCATGATGTTTGCATCCCCCTCCTTTGATGTTTCACTTTCGGATATCGGGGTGCCACTCGCCTTTGGCGCGGCAGTTTGTCCGCTCAGCATCGATATCATCCAATCACCGCGGCGTTTGTTCGAATATATGGAACAACAACGCATTACGGTAGCCGACCTGACGCCGACCTATCTGCGGCTCCTGGATGGCGCCCCACTCCCCTCCTCGCTCCACACCCTGATTACCGGTGGAGAGCCGCCCCTGGCGGCCGATGTGCAGAGGTATGCACCGCAGCTGCGCTATTTCAACGCCTACGGGCCGACGGAGAACAGCATCACCAGCAGCATGGGGCTACTTAAAGATGATCAAGCCGGTTGCTTCTCAACCGGCCGGCCGCTGCCAAACACCACCATCCGGATCTGCGACCCGCAAGGGGAAGCGGTTCCCCCTGGAGTGACGGGAGAAATCTGGCTGGGTGGGATTGGCCTCAGCCGGGGCTACCTGAACCGCCCGGAATTGACGCTGACCAGCTTTGTAAACCGGGCGGGAAAACGTTACTACCGCAGCGGTGACCTGGGACGCTGGCAGAGTGATGGCACGCTTGAAGTGCTCGGCCGCAGCGACGACCAGGTCAAGCTGAACGGTATCAGGATTGAACTGGGGGAAATCGAAGGGGCGCTGGCCAGTCACCCGGCCATTCTCCAGGCGGTTGTGCTGCTGGTGGAACAGAGCGGCGGGTCCAAGAGCCTGTGGGGTGTGATCTGCCCGCAGCCGGGGCAGGAACTGGCAGCCGAGCATGGCTGGCAGGCGCATCTGAGCGGTCTGCTCCCCTCGTTCATGATCCCCTCCGGCGCGCTGCTGCTCACCACCATCCCGCTGACCAGCTCCGGCAAGGTTGACCGGGGTGCGCTCCTGGCGCTCTGCGCCCAACAGGCCTCACCAACCGGACGGACAGCGCCGCAGGACGAGCTGGAGCAGACAGTTGCCGATGTCTGGAGCGAGCTGCTGGGACGAAGTCCGATCAGTCGCGAGGACAACTTCTTCAGCCTGGGGGGACATAGCCTGCTGGCGATTGCGGTCGCCCAGCAATTGGAAAAGAAACTCGGTCGCCCGGTCCCTCCCCGCGAACTTTTTGCCGAACCGACTCTGGCCGCTTTCAGCGCACGCCTGCGTACTCTCCAGGGGGTATCGGAGGCCCAAATCAGCAGTTCCGATCTGGCAACTGAAGGGCAACGGGAGTTCTGGACAGCCGAGCAGGCCGGTCTTGACACCCGCGGTTTCAATATTTCCCTGACCCTTGACGTCCATGGAGTGTTACCATCGGTTGGTGTATGGCACAGGGCGTGGCAGACGCTGATCTCCCGGCACGAACTCCTGCGCAGCGGTTTCTTCGAAGATGAGTCAGGAATTGTGCGGCGGCGGGTGGTGGCCCAAGCGGATGCCACCTTGGAACAGCATACGTCGCGCAATCGTGCCGAGGCGCTGGAGCAGATCACGACCCGCCAGAGCGAGCCGTTTACCATGGCCGATCCCGGTCTCTGGCGTGCCGGTCTGGTACAGCTGACGGAGAGCGGGGAGACCATCTTCTGGCTGGTCCTGCACCATTCCGTGGCTGATGGGCTGTCACTCGGCATCCTGCTTGACGAACTCAAGGCTCTGTTGCACGGTGAAACTCCGGCTCCGCAGACCACCAGCTTCGACGTGACCGCCGGAAAAGAGCAGGCGTACCTTGCCAGCGCCGCTGCCAGCGCCGACGCCGCTTACTGGCAACAACAGCTTGACGACTTGATTATAAAAAATCCCGCTGCCCTTGATGAATGGCCGTTGGATAAACTGCGGCCGCACACTCGAAGCAGCAGCTCGTCCAAGGGTGGAAATTGTTATCGCAGCCGCCTTGATGCAGGCACGGCAAATGCTCTTCGTTGCCTGGCGCAGGATAACCGGGCCAGTCTCCACGCGCTCATGCTGGCCATTCTGGGAATTGAAGTACGCCGGCGCACCGGCCGGCCGGATTTCCTGCTCGGAACTGCCGCATCGACCCGGCAATCGGCTGCCGAAGCGCAGACCGTCGGCTACTTCGTCAATATGTTGCCACTCCCCTTTCGCGGGGAAGCAACCACCGGAAGTATGGCAACGGCTCTGCAGGCAATGCAGCAGTCGCTGGCCGAATCACTGCAACACTGTCACTACCCCTTTGCCCGGATCTATGGAAATTTCCGGCAGGCACATCCACAGCTGCAGCACCCCGGCCGCTACCCGCTCTTCGATATTGCGGTCACGGAAAACCCCGGCGGCACGGAGAGCCACACCAGCGATCTGTGGTTCAGCAGCAGTTCTCAGCTTGACGAGTCTTCGCCGGGATCTGTCAGCTATGAGTTACGCCACACTGCTCCGGCGCAGGACCTGGTTCTGATTCATGAGACCAGCTCCGATGGTACTCTTGTCCTGACCTGGTTCGCCAATGCCGCTCTTTACAGCCGCGATACGGCCCATAGCTGGTTCGAGGGATTGCTCGGCTGGATGCGCTATCTGGCGGATGGCGGACAACCACAAACTGAAGCTCTGCCGGCACTGCTCCCCGCAGAGCAAAGCTGGCTGGAAACATGGCAGTCCGGCCCAAGGCTGCCGCTACCGGCAACCTCATTCCCGGATTTTTTCCGGCAACAGGCCGAAACAAATCCGGAGCGCGCCGCGCTGGTCACCGACGCCGGGGTACGCAGCTACGGCGAGATCAACTCCCGCGCCGATTTCCTGGCCACACTCCTGCTCCGCCATGATCTGAAACGGGGAGAAGCGGTGGCGGTCTACACGGAACGCTCGGCAACGCTCCCGGAAACCGTCCTGGCGATCTGGAAAGCAGGAGGATGCTACCTGCCGCTGAGTGCCGATCTGCCGGCCGAACGCCTGGCCTTCATCGCCAATGATGCGGTGGCCCGGATCATGATCGTGCTTGACGCTCTTCCGCTGCCGGAGGAGTTGGGGAGAGGCGATTACACGATTATCAGGCCGGAAGAGCACACAACAGCGGGAACGGTGGCACCACTTCCTGATCATATCGCTCCCCATGATCATGCCTATATCATCTATACCTCCGGCTCCACCGGCATTCCCAAGGGAGTGCTGCTCTGTCACGGCGGACTGCTCAATTTGAGTGTGGGAATAACTGCATCCCTGGGGATCAACCCCGCTGATCGCGTACTTCAGATATCCTCCCCCTCCTTCGATGCCTGGATCAGCGATCTGGTGCTGGCATGGGGGTCCGGTGCGGCAGTGGTTCCGGTGCGGCGTGAGCAGATGAACCATATTTCCGGTATGCGTGATCTGTTTCAGCGGCTCGGTGTTACCGTTGCCACCATGCCGCCATCCTACCTGCGGCTGTTCGAGCAGTCCGAACTGCCGGGAATGCGGATTCTGATGACCGCCGGAGAAGCGCCCATCCTCGACGATGTACAACACTATGCGGCACAACTCTCCTATTTCAATGGCTACGGTCCGACCGAGAATACCGTGGCTGCCTCGATCGGCCTGCTTTCTCCGGGCGCAGAGCCACAGGGTGCAGGACGCCCGATGGCCAATACATCGATCTGTATCGTGAATCAGGATGGTTGCCCCGTCGCTCCCGGTGTTGTGGGTGAAATCTGGCTCGGCGGAGCGGGGCTGGCGGTCGGGTATCTCAACCGTCCCGACCAGACCGCCGCGAGCTTTGTGGTAACCAACGGTGAACGGCGCTACCGCACCGGAGATCTGGGGCGTTGGCTTGCGAGCGGCGAGTTGCAGGTACTGGGGCGGCTCGATACACAGGTTAAATTGCGTGGCCAGCGGGTCGAACTGGGAGAGATCGAATATCGACTGGCAAACTATCCGGGAGTACGACAGGCCGTGGCAGTGGTGGAAACAAAGGCGGATCAAACCCAGGTGTTGTGGGCCTTTGTGGCATTAAACCCGGAAACGCTAGAGCCGGGGTATGGGGAGTGGTCAGCTTATTTATCCGAAAGTCTGCCACGTTATATGATACCATCGGCGGTGCTGGCGGTAGCTGCTATTCCGGTTACGCCAGCAGGCAAGGTTGATCGCCGGGCACTGCTGGAGAGCAGGAATCATGAACGGTATCAAGCGGATAATTCCCACGATTCCGAGCACTGTGCAGCTCCCCAAACCTCCAGAGAAAAACGGATCGCTGCCATCTGGAGTGAACTGTTCAATCAGCCGTTCATCAGCCGCGACAGTGATTTCTTCAACCTCGGTGGCGATAGTTTGCGAGCCATTGCCGTTATCAGCCGTCTGCGGCGTGAGTTTGATTGCCAGGTCAACGACCTGTACGAACATCCGGTACTGTCGGAGTTTGCCCGTATCTGTCGTCCGCGCCGGGATCACCTGCGGGAGCTGGTCAAATCGCTCCACGCCGAATGGAACTGCGGTGGAACTCATGTGGCGACCGAGGCTGATCGCGAAGAGGCATTACGCGCACGCCGCTCCGCATATGCCGTACAGGCGGGGACAGCCCACCAGTATGATCTTTCCCAACGCAACTCGTACCGGCATGTGCTGCTTACGGGAGCGACCGGCTACCTCGGCAGCTACCTGCTGCGTGAACTGCTGGGGAACCGGCAGATCCGGGTAACCGCGCTGGTACGTGGCAACGATGATCATACGGCGCGGGAGCGGCTCGGCCAGGTATTACTCCATTATTTCGGGGAGACGGACGGTGCTGCTCTGCGTGACAATCCAAACCTGACGGTGCTGGCAGGTGACTTGCGCCAGGCGGAACTGGGGCTATCCCCCCATGACTATGGCCACCTCATGGCAACAGTGGACGTGATCTATCACTCGGCTGCCAATGTGAACCACTTCGGACACTATCGCGATTTCCACGCCGACAACGTACTGGCAACGCGTCACCTGCTTTCACTGGCAGCAGCCAGGCAAGCGGCGCCGGCCGACTTCCATTACATCTCCACCCTCTCGGCGGTCGGCAGCACGACAGGGGATGAATTCAAGCTGTTCACCGAGTTTGACCTGGTTCCCGAGCAGCCGGACGACAACTATTATATCCGCACCAAACAGGAAGCGGAACGGATGGTAATTGCTGCCCGGGGAGAACTGAACAATGCCTGCATCCACCGGGTCGGCAATATTGTTTTCAGCAGTGACGATGTGCGCTTGCAGCGCAACATGACCGACAACGCCTTTTTCCGCCAACTCTCCGCTTTTGTTCATCTGGGGGTTGTGCCGCTGGAGCTGCATGCGTCGCTCTGTTACGTCGATATTGCTGCCCGCGCCATCGTTGCGCTGGCAGACACCAAGTCCCTGACCAACCAGATTTATCACATCGAAAAATCCAACCTGGATCTGCTGGCTGATTTCATCCGCAGCGGTGACGGAATGTCCGAACGGGTTGACGCCAAGGATTTTGGCGGATTCCTGGAACGCTTGCAGCGGGCCATTGACGAACCGGAAATGGAAAAAGCGGTGGCTGAATCGGTGGAAACCTTCGGGATCCGGGCTGATCGTTCCCCCCTGGCACGTTTCTACCGGCTGGCCATCGCTTCGGATCACACCCAGATACTACTCGACCGGCTGGGAGTCGTCTGGCCGTCAATTCCTGCCGCAGGACAGAACGCCATGCTGCGCTCCGCCATGGAAGCGCCCGCACATGAAATCAACAGGTTCGAACATTAATCGGAGCATTACATGAATTTGCTGCAACTCCTGCAACTGTCGGGTAAGGATGCCTTACGACGGTTGATACTCGGCGCAACGGCAGCGGCGATCGGCACGACCGTCGTACTGGCGGTCGTCATGAATGCCGCCCAGAAAATTGCCGACACCAAAAAAGAATTCGTCGACCTGCCGGTGGCGGCGCTCTTCGTGGCATGCGTACTGTTCTACGCCTTCTCCGAAAGCTGGATGGTGGCGCACCTGGCAGCCGACATAGAAGCTGCCATCGATCGCTTACGGATGCAATTGATCAGGCGACTGCGCCACGCCGACCTGTGGCAACTGGAACACCTGGGAGAGAGCAGCCTGTTTGATACCATCACCCAGAGCTGCCGGGTCATCTCGTCCAATTCCCATTACCTGGCCCAGGCGATGCGCTCGCTGATCCAGATGACAACCATCGTGCTCTATATCGCCACGATCTCCATGGTCTCCTTCCTGGTACTCGTCCCGTTGCTGCTGCTGGGAGCAGTTGTGTATCAGCGGCTCGGCACGTCGTTAGCCTTACGTCAGGAGAAGCTCGTTCCCCACGAAGCAAAACTCTTTGAATGCGTCTCCGATCTGTTCGATGGCTTCAAGGAACAGCGGCTCAACAGTGCCCGCAGCCGTGCCTTGAGCAGCAGCTTCGCGGAGCTGTCCGCCGATACGGCAACGGCGCGCAGTGAGGTGCATCTGCACAGCTGGCAGCAATTCGTGTTCGGTGAAACGGTCTTTAACCTGGTTCTGGGAGCCGTGGTGTTTGTAGTGCCGGTGTACGCGCCGACGGTTGGCGCCGAATTGGTTAAAATAACGGCCGCGGTTCTGTTTCTGATGGCCCCCTTGAGCGGCATCATGCAGGCGCTGGCCGTAATGCGCGGTGCCGATGCGGCAGCTGGCCGGATGCTGGTTCTGGACGGTGAGCTGGCAGCCCTGACCGAACAGGGGAGCGAAGCAGCATCCGAAACGCTCGCGGTTGACTTTGAGGAAATCCGCATGAAGGGGGTCATGTTTTCCTACCCTGCCCCGGCCGACGAGCTCCCCTTTACGGTTGGACCACTGGAGGTGACTATCCGCCGCAATGAGGTGATCTTCATCACCGGTGGTAACGGATCCGGGAAATCAACCTTGATCAAGCTGTTAACCAGGCTATATCATCCGCAACGCGGCCGCCTGACCTGCGACGAAGCGGAGATCATTCCGTCGCGGCTGGCCGCATACCGTGGGATGATGGCGCCGGTCTTCTCCGACTTTCATCTCTTTTCCAAACTGTATGGTCTTGAGGGAATCGACCGGATCAAGGTCGCGGAGCTGCTTGACTGGATGGAGATGGGGCGGGTATCGGGATTTGAAGGAGATCACTTTACGCGCACCGACCTCTCCACCGGGCAGCGCAAACGGCTGGCCCTGATCGGTGCATTACTTGAAGCCAAGCCGATTCTGATCCTCGACGAATGGGCTGCTGACCAGGATGCCCATTTCCGTTTCAGATTCTACCGTGAACTGCTGCCGGAGCTGAAACGAAGGGGGCTGACAATCATCGCCGTGACCCATGACGATCATTACTTCGATGCCGCCGATCGACGTCTGCATGTGGAGGAAGGGCAACTGACCGAGCGTTTCATCACCAGGGAGGAAACAGCATGAGATTATTTCACGCCGTCCGGCGCGAAATTCCGGAAAACCTGAAATCGCTCATGTTGATGAATATTCTTTCGGCGATTGCGGTATCGGCAATGGTTGCCATCGTCTCGGTTGCCGCGAAACAGGTGGCGGACGGACAGCTCAGCGCGCGTCTGCTGCTGATGTTCGTGATCAGCGTGATGCTGATCGCCGTAACGCACCACTACACGCTGGTCACAGCTTCCCAGGATGCGGAGCGCTTGATCCACAAACTACGCACCCGGCTGTTCGACCTGGTGCGTCAGACCGATATGGTGACGATTGACCGGATCGGTCATGCCAGTCTCCAGGGGGTCCTGACCCAGGACACGCAGGTGCTGGCCCAGATCTTGCCGATGTTGGTGGTCGGTTTCCAGCAGGCGGTGATGTTACTCTTTCTGGCACTCTACCTGGCCTGGCTTTCCCCCCTGGCCTGCGTACTTGCCTTCACCCTCTCCGGCATGGCGGTGGCGGTCCGTTTCAAGCGCGTCAAGGCATTGCGGGTATTGATGCAGTCAGCGGCCGAAGCCGAGGGACGGGTGTTTAACGGTCTTACCGAACTGCTGCACGGTTTCAAGGAAGTCAGGATGAATGGCGCACGGGCCGACGGTGTGATTGCATCACTGGCCGAGGCTTCACATGACGCCGGGAGCACCAATGTTACCCTGAAGACGCAATGGGGGCGCAATTACGCCGTGATGGAAGCGATGCTCTATTCGCTGGTCGGCCTGATGGTGTTTGTTGTGCCACTGTTCGTGGCCGGCTACCATGAAATCATCCTTCAGGCGACCATTGCCGTGCTGTTCATATCGGGCCCGGTCTGTACCGTCTCGTTTGTCACTCCCATGGTGACCCAGGCCGAGATGGCGCTGGATGCAATCGAAACCATGCAGGAACGGTTGAGCATAGCCGCTGGCAAGGCGTTGGACGAAACAAGCAGCTTGCTGGAAAAGGCACCTGCTAGCGTGGCGCTCAATAACGCCGTGCTCTCCTACAAGGATGCGGAAAATGCCCCCTTGTTCACGGTCGGACCGATTGTGGCGGAGTTTCATGCCGGCCAGATCACCTTTATCACCGGTGGCAACGGATCGGGCAAATCGACCATGCTGCGTATGTTGACCGGTTTGATCCCGCTTGATGCCGGCGCCATTCAGGTGGACGACAGTACGGTCACATCCGGCCAGATGCAGGATTACCGGGACCAATTCTCCGCCATCTTCTCGGACTTTCATCTTTCGCGCCGGCTCTACGGCCTTGGCGATCCCGACCCGGCCAGAATCAGCATGCTGCTTGAACGTCTGGAACTGGATGGCAAGGTGACCCTGGACAATGACCTGTTCAGCACCATCGAGCTCTCCACCGGGCAACGCAAACGCCTGGCGCTGGTGGTTGCCGAGCTGGAAGACAAGCCGGTGATCGTACTGGACGAGTGGGCGGCCGACCAGGATCCGCACTTCCGGCGCATCTTCTACGAGGAACTTCTCCCCGAGCTCAAGACGCGTGGCAAGATCATCATCTGCGTAACCCATGACGACCGCTGGTTCCACCTGGCCGACCGGATTTATCACATGAATGAAGGGCGGATCGAGGAGTCACGCACGGGCAACGCCCTGTTCGGGGCGGCATAAATCGTTCGATGGTAGCGTCATCACCGCCGGGTAGCAGAAAATGAAGCACTTGAAGCCATAATCAAATGATACCTGTATGTTGTGAAATTATTCACGTACATTATGGTCAAAAATATTTGGGCTGTTTTTTGATGTAATTTGTTGTAAATCAAAATGTTACACCAAAACTTCGGCCGGCCGAAGTTTTGGTGTAACAGTGTGTTGGTGGGGTGGAATGAAGGGTGGAAAAGGATAGTCCGGGGGCAGGTTTAATTTCAACATTCGTCCTGTTCTTCTTTGACAATGATCCAGAGGCGGTTAGAGTATGAAGTCGGCATTGGGGAACGCTGCACAGTTTTTGATTTCTGCAAGTCTGGCGGGATCAGGTTTTCTTTAATGGCATCGGTATGGATCAGATAATTGACCTTGGTATTCATGGCAGCTGCCGTTAACGGGAATGCTATCAGTATTTTCATTTTACAGAACCTAGGAGAACATCATGTATCTGCCTGAAATAGCCATTCGTTTGCCTGCCTGGGTCAAGCCTTTTCTTGACGGACAGCCGCACATTTTCCCATCGCGGGAGGAGCGGATGCGGCTGACGATTGAGCTTTCCAATCTCAATGTGCGCCATGCCAGCGGTGGGCCTTTCGGGGCAGCAGTCTTTGATAGTGGGGGAAGACTGGTAGCAGCGGGAATGAATTTGGTAGTCAGCTCCGGCTGTTCCATTTTCCATGCAGAAACTGTAGCGCTGGCCTTTGCCCAGAAGGCGCTGGGGCGCTATGACCTCGGCGCCGGGGGGACAGTGCCGTACGAATTGTATGCTTCAACCGAGCCGTGCGCCATGTGTTTTGGCGCAATCCCCTGGTCCGGAGTGAGCGCACTACTCTGCGGTGCGCGGAGTGAGGACGCCCGAGCGATTGGTTTTGATGAAGGGGACAAGCCTGTCGAATGGACGTCTTCGCTGGAGAAACGGGGGATCAGGGTGGTGCTGGACCTGATGCGGCCGGAAGCGGTAGCGGTGTTACACGATTATGTGTCATCCGGCGGAGAGCTCTATAATTCTCGGGAATCGCTGTTGCATCCGCTGCCATTGACGGATGCAGGCTAAAGAATCATCCCTTGGCCGCTTTTACGATTACATTGACGTCCGCTGATTATTAGTGGTATTTTTCCCCCATGAAACCAGCAACTTCCTCACTTGTATGATCGATAAGAACACACTCCAGTGCATCATCAACGACCGCACCATCGGGACCGATGCAAATCCGAACATGACGGTGCTCGATTTCCTGCGCAACAACTGCCGGTTGACCGGAACAAAAGAGGGGTGCCGCGAGGGTGACTGCGGCGCCTGTACCATCCTGGTGGGCGAACTGCATAACGATAGCGTGGTGTATCGTGCGCTGAATTCCTGCCTGCTGCCGCTGGGCGACATGCAGGGGAAACATGTGGTCACCATCGAAGGGATCAATCAGCAGGATAGTTTGAATCCGTTGCAGCAGGCATACGTTGACGAGGGTGGAACACAGTGCGGATTTTGTACTCCGGGATTTCTCATGTCTCTCACGGGATATTGCCTGAATACCTCAACACTTACCGTCGATGGCGCCATCAATGCAGTTGAAGGAAATATCTGCCGTTGTACCGGTCATCCTCCCATCAGAAAAGCTATTGCAAAAGCACTTCACGATCTGGAACAAAAAAAACGGACATTCTCCTCCCTTTTAGAACGAGCCATTGATCACCATCTGCTTCCCGCATACGCAAGCTCCATTCCCCAGCGTTTGAAAGCATTGGCGGAAACACAAGACCGTCCTGCCACTATTCACGAATACACCCAGATCGTTTCCGGAGGAACCGATGTATATGTACAGCAGGCGTTCACCATCAAGCAAGAGCGCATCAAGCGAATCTGGCACCTGAAACACCCCCCGGTCATCTGGGACGATGAAGAGTTTATTCATTGCTCGGGCATGACGAGTATCGAGGAGTTTTCGCGTTCTCAGATCATCCGCACGCTCATACCAAAAATAGCCGGCTTCATCTCGTTATTTGGTTCAACAGCCATCCGAAATCGTGCCACTCTGGCTGGCAACATCGTCAATGCCTCTCCCGTCGGAGACATGACATCCTTACTGCTGGCACTAAATGCAACCCTTGTCTTACGCGAAGAAAATGGGACCAGACAGGTTGCCTTACGGAATTTCTACAAAGGCTACAAGCAGATCGATAAACGTACGCATGAGATGGTAGAGACGATTCTGCTTCCCAAACCTTCTCTCCCGCTAAGAGTGAATTTTGAAAAGGTGTCGCGCCGCCGTCATCTCGATATTGCCAGCGTAAACTCTGCCATGGTGCTCAGTGCTGAAGGAAGAACACTGGGCGACGTCCATCTCACCGCCGGCGGTGTCTTTGCAACTCCGTTGTTTCTTTCCCGTACATCCCGGTTTCTCAGCGGAAAAGAACTCACCCAGCAGGTGATTTCCGAAGCCATGCAGGTGCTGCAGTCCGAGATCGAGCCGATCAGTGATGTCCGCGGTTCCTGCGAGTATAAACGCCTGCTGGCTCGTCAGCTGTTTCTGGCACATGTGGTGACATTCTTTCCCGACTTCCCACTACGGAAGGATCTACGGTGAAAAATTTTGATTCAGAAATGCATGTTCGCGGTGAATCACGGTTCCTGGACGACATTCCGGTTCCGGACGGTACACTGTGGGCGCACGTCGTGTATTCAAGACATGCGCACGGAAAAAATCTGAAAATCGACAGCTCCGTTGCGCGGCAGAGGCCCGGTGTTCATGCGGTGTTGACCGCCACCGACATTCCGGGAGAAAACCAGACCGGCGGCATCATTGCGGATGAGGAACTGCTTGCATCGCACCGCGTTCATTTCATCGGCCAGCCGATTGCTCTTGTGGTTGCCGAAGATCCGTTTGAAGCGCGCCAGGCAGTAGAATCAATCACGGTCGAAGTGGAACAACTTCAGGTGATCACTGATGCGCGCGATGCCTTTGCAAAGCATGAATTGATCGTACCGCCGCTGACATTCTCGCTTGGATCCACGCACCAGGCATGGTCCGCATGCGATGTGGTTGTTGAAGGGATCGCCGAATCGGGCGGCCAGGAACATCTTTATCTGGAAACCCAGGCAGCGCTTGCAATTCCCTCCGAAGGAAATGTAAAGATCATCTCATCAACACAAAATCCGACCGCTGTTCAGCGCGTCACCGCACGCGTGCTGAACCTTCCGATGCACAAGGTTGAAGTGGATGTGGGACGTATTGGCGGCGGTTTCGGAGGAAAAGAAGATCAGGCGACACCATGGGCTGCCATGGCGGCTCTTGCGGCGGTTAAACTGAACAGACCGGTCAAACTGGTCCTGCACCGTCAGGATGATATGCGTATGACCGGCAAACGCCATCCCTACTCTTCCGACTTCAAGATCGGCTTGAAAAAGAACGGGATGATCCACGCCTATGAAGTATCCTTCTATCAAAACGCCGGCGCTGCCTGCGATCTCTCGCCGCCGGTCTTGTCGCGCAGTCTTTCCCATTGCACAAACAGTTATTTCATCCCGAACGTTCAGGCAGTCGGGTATTGCTGCCGCACCAACCTTCCTCCCAATACGGCCTTCCGTGGTTTCGGCGGACCGCAGGCGATGTTTGTGATCGAAGCCGCCATTGCAAAAGCCGCGGAGGCGCTGGGGATCGATCCGTGGGTGATCCAGAAACAAAATCTGCTGCAGGATGGCGATCAATTCCCCTATGGGCAGATCGCACGGCATGCGCAGGCACGAACCAGCTGGGAAGCGTTGGAGCAAAAAATAGCGCTCGATCGGGTAACGTCTGAAACAGAGCAGTTCAATGCGTCACATTGCTGGACAAAAAAAGGATTTGCCCTGATGCCAATCTGTTTCGGCATCTCGTTCACCAATACGATGATGAATCAGGCCAGCGCCCTTGTTCATATCTATACAGACGGGAGTATCGGGGTCAGTACTGCCGCCATTGAGATGGGACAGGGAGTAAATATGAAGATCCTGCGCACCGTGGAACAGGTTTTTTCCATCCCGCAGGAACAGATCAAGCTTGAGTCAACCAATACAACGCGAATCGCCAACACATCACCGACAGCCGCAAGTTCCGGCGCGGATCTCAACGGAAAAGCGGCATATTATGCCTGCATGAAGATACTGCAGCGCTTACGTATACTTGCAGCCGAAGAATTGCAATCAACCACGGTCGATAGCATTGAAATCAAAAACGGGATTGTGCATCAATCAGGAAAACCATCGCAGCTGAAATGGCAAGAGCTGATCGGGATCGCTCACCAGCGCAGGATCAGCCTGTCCGAACACTATCATTATGCGACACCCAAGATTCATTTTGATGTCAACACATCTAAAGGGCATCCGTTCGCATATCATGTTTACGGGACGGCCCTGATCCGGGCAACGGTCGATTGTCTCCGCGGAATCTACGAAATCGATTCCGTCACGGTCGTTCACGATGTCGGTGAAAGCCTGCATCCCACCATCGACCGCAGCCAGGCCGAAGGTGCGATCATGCAAGGCATCGGCTGGATGACCATGGAAGAAGTGATCTATTCGAAGGAGGGGAAATTACTGACCGATGCGCTTTCCACCTATAAAGTGCCGGACATACATTTTGCGCCTGAAGCAATGAATGTATATTTTCTGGAGAATTCGACGAATGAGTTCGGGCCTTTCAACTCAAAAGCGATCGGTGAGCCACCCTTCATGTATGGTATCGCAGCATTTTTTGCCATCAGGAATGCCCTGCTGCAGTTCCGTCCGGACCGGGATGTCGCGATGATTGCTCCCCTGACCCCCGAGCGCGTACTGATGGCACTGTACAGCAGCAGTAACGCCGCTTAACCGCCAGTCCAGAACAAGCTGGATCTGAAAAACGATCATCGATCGACTGTCGCAAACAACAAGAGGCCAAGGGATGCATACCCTTGGCCTCTTGTTGTTACATATTCTGACAGATCTCGAAGAGTATCGCTGCCGAGAAAGAGCATTCAGGACTACTTTAACCTCATCCTGAGGAGGCTGATTGACCACCGGGGTGATGGTTGTGCCTGGTTGCGGCACCAGCTGCCAGAACGGTTCCCGGTCGAGACGGGAGAAGGGAAAGGCGATGCTGCTGGTCTGTCCCAGCGGGATGATCCGCCGCCAGTAGAGGTTAAACAGTTCGTTCAACTCCACCAGATCCCCGCTAACGGCGATGAACGGCGAGGTGAACACCACGGTGTACCAGATCCAGCACTGCCAGCAGCAGGAGCAGCTTGTGCGGGGCCTGTTGCTTAGTGGCCTCTGTGAATACTGCATTTGGTGCCCTGCGCAGATGAGCAAACTGCCGTAGGTAGGTGGCAAGCCCGGTCATAAGGTCTCCCAGTATTGAGCTTGCTTGGGCATGATCCAGCGTACGCCGCCGCGCGGGTCTTCCGTATCACCCGAGTAACGCGGGATCAGGTGGATATGCAGGTGCATGACTGTTTGACCGGCGGCAGCACCATCGTTGATGCCAATGTTGAAGCCGTCGGGCACGGATAAACTCCCCGCGTTACCAAAGGTGGGCTGGCGGGGATGTTCCTCCTCCCTTCCGGAAAGGGAGGCAGGGAGGGATTTCAACTTTTCCCGCATTTCAGCCAGCAGGTCAAACATCGCCGCCTGTTCTTCTTTTGTTGCTTCGAAGAACGAGGCGATATGGCGTTTCGGGAGGATCAAAGTGTGGCCAGGGGTATCGGGGTATCCGTCGTAAATGGCCATGGCGTGGGTGTTGGACAAGATTATTCTGGAGTTGTCCAGAGTACAGAAGGGGCAGTCAGATTTATTGAATATTTCCATCGTTATGTACTCGTGTCAGTTATTAAAACCCAACCTGGTTTTTTATGGTCTATCTTGTGACAGCAAGGGTCGCATCATATCCGGTTTCGGGATGTGATTCCAGAATTTATCAGAATCACAGATGGTAAAACGGGAGCGGTGTGTCGGAGCGGAGGGTGGAGAAGGTTTTTAAGTAGTGGGTGAGCATATCGGATTACCGTTGTTGTAATGGATATTCAAATGTCCGAAAGTCCAACCTGACCCCGGAGGTTTCACTTTATTTAGTGGAGAAACGTTTAAATACCTCTCTGTTGAATCAGATATTAATCCTTCAGTAATAAGCTCTTTTGTTATTAGTAAGTCTAATTCCGCTAGTTCATTAGTTGGTTTCAAGGCTCCGTTATTCGCTTTTTTTAGAAAGGATAAATACATATCAACGTTTATAAATGTGTTGGGCGGTTTATTAGGCATGTTATGTGTCGCTCTCGTTTCGTATTTTTTTATTGATTTGCGTTAGTAGTTATTTGCGTTTGATTTGGGTTTCATTATTTTCATCATAACGGGTTGCCCGGTTCACCCGCTTCGCCCGGTTTTTCGGGCGGGGCGGCGTGCAACCGGCTGGTTGGCGCACTCATTTTATTCAAGAGCTTTCCCTCATTTGCGCACTTAGTGTAGCACCTCAATCACCATTAAAAACAATGCATGATAGTGGTTTTCCAGGATTTCCGTAAATATCACCTCTTACGTTTTCAACCCACCCAACTAAACCAAACGGGGTGCTCACCAAATAATTTTCGTTTCCAGATTCGCAGTTACTTATCTTTTGGTCATGTTCATCATTTTTAAACCATTCCGAGATAAGTATATGCACATCAGAACCCTTGGGTAGGCTTGCGACGGCACGGCCTTTACCACATCTCTCTGTCTTCAAAACAGTAGCAGTACTTGTTTTGCAAGTTCTATCTACTAGATAAAAGGGCTGCTCAATTTCCAGAATTTCATTATCCGTAATTGAGAACTTTTGACGCATATTGAAGCTGTTGTCGGTGTTTCCATTAGCGTAAAATTGGCAGGCTGATGACATAGCAATACGTTCAGATGCAATATTTTTTGAAATGGACTTTTTCCCTTTTCTAACAAGAATTTCAAAATTAGGGTCTTCACTTGGTCCGTTACTAAAACCTATTACCACGCTTTGCTTTCCACATTCGACTTGAAGCAACTCATCACCGTAAAACTGCCCAAATGGTTCTTCAAAAGCGGCGTCGTTTTTAATCACTTTATATTTGAGTATCGGATCTAACAGGATAAAACTACCGTTAAACTCTGCCACCTTGTAATTCACAAAAGGCGTTGCACCTTTTTGGGGTTGGGCACAAAATGCGCCGTTCACGAAGAGAGAGGAAAACAATAATATACATATGCCAAAACTAATTTTGCGCATAAGTGCCTCCTTTGATAATTTGGGTCGCCAACGGGCATGGCTTTGACCTGCCAGGTTTTAGGGCAGGTCGTAAGCCTTGTTATCCCTCATTTACATTCGATTTTCCAAGGTTACATGCTGAACAGAGGGTTTGTAGATTTTCGAGCACTGTTTCGCCACCCTTGCTCCATGGAGTTATGTGATCAACGTGAAGCTCGACGCCGGGCGTCAGAGCCGGGCTTTTACCACAGGCAAGACAGGTGAAGCGGTCACGCTGAAGAACATGCCAACGAAGGCGTAGCGATGGATCTCTGCCGGTTGTCCGGCGGATAACTTCATTTTCAATTTGACCGTCTGGAGAATCAGCACCACTGTCATTAGCATATTTCACGAATGCTTCCAGTGCAGCCATCCAAGAACCAAAACGACGATTGTATGGTGATTGTGAAATCGTAGATGGTGAATTAGCCAATTCGCTCCGCCGTGGTTGTCGCCCATAATGTTGCCACAGCGCCAGAAGGTTTTCGAACAGCTTTTCGTCTTGGATATTTACTTCATTAGTGATGTTCAGACCTGCGGCAATAAGCGCCTTATTCCATGATCCGAATCTCCGAATGATTGTCGAATAATCATAGGTTCCGACTTTATGGTATTCTTTCTGTCCAACGGTTCCTTTTCCAGTCGCAGAAGCTACTCGTAGAAGGTCTGCAAGCAAGTCTTCACTGCTTACTGGCATCCCTGAAACACGAACAATTTTGAAATCTCCATTCTTCATATATTCCTTCATATTCTCGGGATAACGGTAGTGAGGCGCAGCAGCGGCGCGGCTTTATCGCGACGACTGTCTGCCGCCGATTGTTGGGTGTTTATAGGTGCAACGCATCACCTACGCTTCCTTAATAGTGACAAAGTCGATGAATTCATTCATTGCATTTATTTTTAAGTCATTAGGACGATATTGCTTTCCGTCCTTTATAATTAACCCAAGGCTTCCGAGTAAACGTAATATAACTGGTCGCTTAATTCCTCTTCTAACATCCCTATGCAAATCGTGCATTATTTGTTCATTGATTTTATCAGCTTCAATTTCATTAGGTGCATTTTTGGGATATGTATTTTCACAATAATCAACAAGTTCATTAAGTTTATCTTCATTTGATACGTATTCTCTGATTCTGTTTAAAGTATATATTCCGTTATCTTTGTAATAGTCATAAAGCGTAGCGTTTAATTCATCATATTTTGTTTTGCTGTGAGAACTAAATTGAGCAACAATTTTTGCTCTGCGTCTCTTGTCAATTCTTTCTGATATAAAAACCATCGGACCAAATATTAAGCCAAGGAATATTATAGAACCAATAAAATACACTGGAACTCTAGTAAGTTGCACCCAAACTGATCCCTTTATAACTCTGCGCCAAAAAGGATCTTCTGATTTTTTTGAGGTTGAATTGATTAAGGAGGGAAATTTAACGTTTGCAACTTTTCCAAATGGGTATACGGCTATAGTGGCATTTTCAGGATTTATTACTAATAATTTAACTACAAAATATTCACTTGGTTCAATTATAACATCTGATAATATAATACTATTTTGGCTATTTTGTTTTTTTAAAGCGTTTTGCTGTAAGTAATTTGTAGAAGCATCCACTATCTCTGCTTTAATTATTTCTCCTAATCCAATGCTAATTCCTAATGGTGCAATAGTATCATAGTATGTTTTAAGTACAGCTGATTTGCCTTCATTTGATATTTTTACAGAAACAATTGATAGTGTCTTTTTTGATTTTCGAATGTCCTCATTATTATAAAGAACACTCAGGCCGCTTACGTCCTCTTTCACATCAAGTATTTTTGTATTAGTCATAACTTCGTATTTAATTATCGGGCTAGTATCTCTTATGAATTCTGTATAAATTGCAATACCACCAAATATAGCCGCAAGCACAAAACCAAGAAATGACCATGCAAATTTTTTATCTATTTGTGCAAAATCAGAAATAATTCCCATTAATTTTTCTCCTGTTAGTCAGCCAACTCGTTCATCAACGGTTTCCCTATATAAGTAACTTGTTACCTATATAGGTAGCTTGTTACTTATATAAGTAACCTTTGAGGTTACCTATATAAGTAGCTTTTGCCGGAATGCTACTCAGTTATTATTCTCTGTTCAAGCGCTGTTCCGCGAACCAATTGGTACGATACCTGCCAGATTTCTATCTGCGAATCCCACCTGGCATGCACCTTGGGGAGTTCTGGTGACATCCATGATAAGTTTTGTCAAGGGGAAAGCGGAGATTTCCCACAACTTCCCG
>DAINBV010000030.1:0-57909 GCA_036732725.1 Geobacteraceae bacterium
CACTTGCGACAACGAACACACGCCGGCGTCGTTGGGCCACTCCGAAGTATTGAGCATCGAGAACTCGCCACGCGACAATTCTTTTGGGTCCAGACACACAACCCGCGTTTGTCCATTTTCGCCCTGGTGGTTGCAGCTCACAGCTTTCACCGGCAAGCAGGGCAAGAAAGCATCCAAAAGCGTTGTCCTTGCTGTTGAGCACTCCGGGTACATTTTCCCAGATGATAGTGCATGGTTTTTCTCGTTTTTCGTCGATTGCATCGGCGAGTTCTCCAAATGAAATAGTTAACTGACCCCGAGGATCCGACAGTCCTTTACGTAGTCCTGCAACACTGAATGCCTGGCAGGGTGTACCACCGACCAGAACGTCAGGTGCTTCAATAGCACCCCAGCGAACCAGATCGGCAATTTTCGTCATGTCACCCAGGTTTGGGACGTGCGGCCAGTGATGAGCCAGAACCCGAGATGGGAAATCAGCCTGACGTTTATAATTATGTTCAGGATCAAACTGTGAGAACCATGCGGGTTGCCATCCGAGGCTTTCCCACGCTACCGAAGCGGCTTCAATGCCGCTGCACACACTTCCGTATGTAGTCATCACACACCGCCCGCAAAGTTGTTTTGTGCCATCATATACAGTTCGGCAACCTCTTTAGGTGCTTTAATATTCATCAGGTCTTTACGTGTCTTATCAATATAAAGACGCGGCTTACCTTCGAGCGGAATCGGACTGTTGATACGACCGTCCGCCAGTGCCGGGTGCTGAATATAACCGATATCCTCCAGGGTGGCGCGACGCTTGTTAGGCGGCAGGAAACGTTCGAGGCCTTTTTCTTTCAGCAGGTTTGTCAGGTGGTAGCTGCTGATCCAGTCGCCTTTGAAGCCTGTCATCTCGCTATCAATCGCTTCCATGATTTCCTGTTCCACACGACCCAGTGACAGTTTTTCTGCTTCGTGCTGGCTTGATGTTTCGGGTGCACGCTGACACAGAGTTTTAGGATTAAACTCATCAGGGATTTCATACTGTGACAGGAACCATGCGATAATCTGCCAGCCGCCGTTATCAGCCCAGTCATACAGGCGATAGAAATAATCCGGCGGCATACCATCGCGCTTCAGGTCTTCAGCTGACTGCTGCGCCGTATATAGCATAGCGTAGCGACGTCCATTGCGTTTGATCGGAACACAGTCGCGGTGGTTGCTGAAACAGATAAAGTTAGCACGATTATCGCCGGTAACCTGGTCAATGCCTTTCTGCTGGATTTGAATGCGCTTATTCGTGATCATCGGCTTCATGCGTTCCAGCAAAGTGTGCTTATCGTCTGTTTTCAGTTCTTCAACGATAACCAGCAAATTACCCTGCAGCCATCCGTTGAACTGGGATTCAAGATCTGACGCTTCCGGAACGTGTGTGTACCGGCGACCCACGGCGTATGACAGCGCGGTACCCAGGAATGACTTACCATTCCCCTCGCATCCCTGAATAACCGGGCACCACTGCGATTTCATACCGGGGTACTGAACGCACGCAGCCATGTAAGACAGAACGATCACGCGATCCCGGTCGTTTGGCAGAAGCTTAGCCAGATGCGTAAGAAAAGGTGTTACGTCTCCCTTACGTCGATCGATGTAAGCCGGTGCGTAAATATTTACGAGGTCCACACCTTCGTCATTGACAACCTTGCCCGGTTGACATTCGGGACGAAAGCAGGCTGACCACGCTTTGGTAAATTCGTGACCACGTGACAGCGTGAACGCTTCATGCGCTTTGAATGTGAACTTATCCATCTGAGCATCAAGCGAGAACTGATAACCGCTGTAGCGTGCGCTGAACGCTTCCGGCTTCATAATCTGACCATCTGGACACAGAAAACGGTTTTGTGCTTCCAGATATACTACACCGCGAAAATATTCAATCTGCCCGGTGATGTCCATCACGTTACCACCCGGCATTTTAGGTTTATTCGGGCGGCATGATGGTTTAGGTACATCCGGCGGCGGCGATGGTGGGAACAGCACAGACGGATGCGATGAACCCTGTGGGCGCGCAGCATATGCGTAGGCGTTAGCAATTTTCAGAGTAAGTTCTGACGGATCCCATGGCGGTTCGCACCGGGGATTCCAGTGCTCCATCATCAGACCCAGCGTAACACCCTCGGACAAGCCGAATTCACGACAGTGTGCAGCAGTGGCAAAGGTGGTGTGATCGCCATTTTCACCCTCTATAGCCACCCTGCAGTTCATCAGATAGGCAACTGCACGCTGAATGCTGTAAGGGTCATCTGATTCAAGCATTACCTCACCACGCACTGACGGCGCGGTATAAATGGTGTCAGCTATTGCCGGCAGACCGACTTTAATCTGATCAAGTGTGTAACGATTTTTTTCGTTTACATAGATAAGACTATAGGACTGAGGGTTTGAAATATCTTTCCAGTGCAACATGTCAGGAAGTCGGAGTATCCTGGATGGATTGTGAATTGTCTGATCTGATTTGTAGCGCCGGATAAGCTGTTTCTGTACACCTGACCATGTAGCCATATCAGAAACACCTTCGTTAAGACACCAGTAAACATGGTGTCCTTTTTTGTCACCGCGACTGCAGATCATGGTTGGTTCAACATGCCATTCAGACGGTAAGTCGCCATTGTCAATATCAATAAAACAGGCACGTGCCATCATGATAGAGGCATCGCTATCCCCACCCTGATTGACAACCATGTAAACGCCGCGGAACTCTGAATTATCAGACTGAAGTTTCGGAAAAACTTCATTAAGCGTCCCGGCATATTTTCTGCCGTACTGGCCTTCACGCATTTCTTTCGGGTCAACAAAGGTTCTGAAGTGTGCAGGACGCCCACCAGTCAAGACCTGGTAATAAGTTTGCAATGTCATCAGTTTCACCTAAAGTGGCCGAACACTGCCGTGGTTCGGATGGAATTTATATTTTATTTCAGCAAGTTTTCTTGCTGCAACAGCATCTTCTAATTTTGTAAAATATCCTAAACTTTTCTGCTTACCACTAAGTTTTATGTAAGCCCACCATTTGTTAAAAGTTTTATTAAAACAAACCCCACTTACCCCTGATGTATTGTGTTTTTGTAATCTTAAATTACGTTTATTTTCTGTAGGTGAGACCGATCTCAAATTATGAATGCGATTGTCAAGGCCGTCACCGTTAATATGGTCTACTTCTTGCGGATCAAAACCGTAATACATCTTGAAAATCACACGATGCGACTTATACTTTTTATAATCAACAATCACCATTTCATATGATTTTCCTGATTTGTGTGATGTCAACGTCCCAGCTTTAGTGTTTGCAAACCTGCCGTTCCATTGAACTGACATTTTATTGTTATGTTTCCAAAATAAATTTCCAGATACCGGGTCGTATGTCAGACGAGAATGCAGGTATTCCATAGAAGGCAACTCGTTAGCTTTCATGGATTTCCACTCTCAATTGCAGCATTGAAACCCATGCGCCAGTAATTACGATTTTTCGCACATAAACGCGGCTCATCTTCGGCTGGTCTTGGGTCACTATAGTCACGACGTTCAGGAATACGTTTTGCGCACTCCTGCCAGCCTTCCCATTGCAGGGATGTCGCTCCGGATTCGTAGCCATCCTGGCTGTTACGTGTCAGATCTGCATTTCGACCAAATGCATTTTCGAAAAGTCTGCGTTCGTAATCGATATTCATAGCAGCACCACTTTACCGAGTTTGTCACCGTGGCTGATCGCAACAGAAATTTCAGAGATGTTCATCACATCAATGTACAGATCACCCGCTACGATCTCGATCAGAGAGTCAGTAAACTGCAGACCGTTAGTGAAAGTTGCGCCCGCAGTCTGCATAATGAAACCTTTATCCTCATCATCAACAGTTAAACCTGTCGGCACGCGAACACGATGGCCTGCAGGAACAATGATGAAACCCTCATTTTGTACAGTTAGCGCCACCTCTTCATTTTTGCGGGTAAACGCTTTGATCGGGCTGTCTTTCAGATAAGCACAGATCGGATCGGTTGACGCGTCAGAGTAAATAGTTTGCATCAGGATTTACCTTCCAGTTTAATTTTTGCACGATTCACGCGTACCGAACTCATGACGTTCCGGCTACTGACGAGTTGCAATTTAATGGTACGTTCTGTGACCATAGCAGCGTTAGCTACAGCAGTCAGACCGTGTTTTTCAACCAGTGCTTTAATCGTTTCGTTCATACGTTACCCTCAATTAATTTAAGGTAGTCTACTACGGATGTACAGAACCCCGCAATACCCCCGTATCGAATAACGTGATTATTAAATGCAAGTTGTGCTATGGCGCGCTTATCACCCGGTGTAAATTTCCACCCTGGCTCTTTTACCTCAGCGCAGGTGAATATTCCCCATACCTGCCCGATGTGTTCCGGCATTACGAGGCGCGGTGTGATACCTATCAGATCCCCAGATTTAAAGCGTTCGTTGGTCTGTTTGCTATCATTCGCCAGGCCGAACCTGATCCAGCGCCCATCCTTTTCCATTGCACCGTTATTGTTACGCCCAAGCCAGCACTTAGCGTACGCGGATGCTTTTCGGATCTGCGCTTGTACCTGCGCTTCATTGTCATACTTTTCAGGATCAGGTATTGCGATGTCCGGACATAATATTTCAGTCAGCTCACGTAGTGCTGCAGGTGATACACCGTGGCGCTGTGCCCAGTGCGTTATGCTGATATCGTTGATCATATAAGAGGTTCCGCGCCAGGGTTACGCTGATGATATGCGATCAGTAAATCATGTTCTGAATAGTAAATGCCGTTTCGTCTTGTACCGGCACAAACACCATCGAAAAATCCTTCACTCATAACAATAATAAATTCCCACTCAGGCATACCAACCAACATGGTAATTCGAATATCAGTTTCATGCTGTTCGATAGTTTCTTTGATATACTCACCCAGTGATGTCATCATATTAATGGCTCCGATTTATTAAGAAGTGTCCAGTAACGAAAACACAAGTTCTGAGCCATTGAAGCCAGTTTGAAATCTGAAATTTTGTTTTTGTGCAACAATTTTCCTTCTTTCAAAGTTGACGTACCGCCATTGTCGTGAATGGCTATCAAACCGCAGTAGTCCGGCAAATCCGGCATCAGCTTAAGGGCAAGCGGCATAGGCATAGCATAACTGAAGTAATTGCAGGTGAGTCTACCTTGTTGAAGTAAATCATGTTTCGTTAACATCGGGTAATTCATTTTTTGTAAACCGTTGCCGACATCAACCCATTCTGCGGGATCATCATAATCTGCACATTGTTTTGTAAAATCTTTCTTGAAATCTTTCTCTGATATTTTTATTTCTATTTCAACCGTGTACCCCGATTGACGAACACAAAGCATGTCACATTCAAAACCGAATTTATTGTCACAGTAATAGTTTGGTATCATAACTTTAAAAAGTGATTGAAGATTTCTGTATAAAACTTTCTGAATGTTTCTTTCTGACATTTTTATATCCGGTTTTCTTTTTACAATCGCCATCACGCCGCTACCCCCATGACTGATAAATGTTCGCGGATACGTACTGTCAGCGCTTCAGCATCGTTTTTACCCAGTGTCTGTGCTGACATAACGTCTATACCGAAAAGCTGCCAGAATGTTATCTGCGCACTACGTACATCGCACCCTAACTGTTCGCGGTAAAAATCCCAAAATGATGTCATCACGGTGCGTAGCACATTTTGTGACTCCAGGCGTAAACGATGCTGTTTAGCTGCCCCAGCTGCAGCGATATGCGGTGCACCGGCCATCAAAAATCTTTCACGCACGGCATCCGGTGATTCCATTACACGCTCAACTTCACCGCGCATTTTAGCGAGTACCTCCGGTGAAAGTTCCGTCAGATCGCCTTCTACCTCTTCCAGTGTTCTGCCGCCATCGGGTGCAACTTTGATACGCTCCCCACAGTGGGGACAAATAGCGCGCCGCGCTTCAAACGGCTGGAAACAGGATGCACAGACTTTGAGGGTTTCAGCGCCTGTTTCTTTTTTAGCAGTACGTTCACGACGATCAAGCGTCCAGATGCGTGGCGCATCGGGTAAACCGAAACGCTGAACGTTTCCAACGTGGTCAAACAGCATAGCATAGGGTTTGCCGGGTAACGTACGTAAGATGCGACCAAACTGTTGTTTATACAGACCCTCTGACTGCGTAGGACGACCCATGCTGGCGACCTCAATAGCCGGGACATCGTAGCCTTCAGAAATCAGATCTGACGATACCAGCTGCAGCAATTCACCTGATTTTATTTGCTCACTGTACAGCGTGCGTTCTTTATCTGTGTTGCGTGAACTGATCGCCTGAGCAGGAATACCATTTTTTCGGTACTCAGCAGCCATTTCTTCAGCACTGTCAATATCAACAGTAAATGTCAGACCACGCTTACCGCCGGCATGCTTAAGATATGTACCAACAATATCCCCGGTCAGGGTTGATTTACCGATCGCTTCCTTCAGCGGTGCTTCCTTGTAATCACCAGTTGATTTACTGGTTTCGATGCTGCTGAAATCAATGCTGATCGGCGGGCAGAAAACTTTATAGTCAGACAGATATCCCTGAGTGATCAGTTCACGCATACCCGGACCTTCAACCATGACATCAAACAACCCGTCAGCATGGCGGCCTAACCCTTTACCCTCAGCACGAACCGGTGTAGCTGTCACACCCAAACCTAACGCACCTGCTTTGTCAAACTGGCTTATCACCTTCCCCCATTTATTTTCACGCAAAAGATGATGAGTTTCGTCCAGCGTCCATCTCAATCGTGCGCCACGCGCTGCAAACCAGTCAATATCGACAGGTTTAAACGAGTCAATCGACGCCACGAAAATACGTTCTTCCTGGGGGCTGTAGTACGACCTACCCAGTTCTTTAACATGCGACGTGGAAATATAATTGCGGGCAGCATTAGCACATAACAGCTGGTGAATGATCCCCTCTTGCGCCAAGGCCATGCTGATCTGTCCGATAAGCTCACGCCTGTGTGCGATCAGAATCATTATGTTGCCCGCATCACGCTCCATTTTTGCGATGTGCGCTTTTATGCGGGTTTTACCACCGCCGGTTGGTACCACCGCGCACACTGACTGTGCTCCCGATAACCAGGAAGAATATACGCCATCAATAACCCGTTGCTGGTACGGGCGCATTGTTATGTTCATGCTTAATCCGTTAACATTGCTAAGATTAAAAATACAGCACTTGCGAGGCACCAGCCAAACGCCCCACCTGCCACCGTAACCATCGCACACCCTGCGCTGAGTGAAACCCACAGTTTAAACATTTTTACGCACCAGCGATTCATACTGTTGAGGAGTAGTATCAACAGGCTGCAACACACTGCGAGCGATGAGCAGCGCACTGTAGTATTTTTCCTCTTTGATGCTCATTGTTGGTTGTGATTCCAGCTGTTTTATCAGGCTGTTACAGTCATTCAGGGTTAGTTCTTTCATTTTTACACCTCCGTAATTTATTTTAATTTAAAACTATTGACGTCAGTGTGTCAATGCGTTTATGATTCTTTCACCGACAACAAACGAGGTTATGAAGATGGCAGTGAAATTTATTTTTGAAGATTCAGGTGGTTCTCAAACTGAGTGTATCTGTAGCGCACTTGGTGCTGACCAGGCACACCGGATCCTTAGCGGTGCACATTTCAGTGATACAGGTACGTTCATGTTAAACCATGACCACGGTACCGATATTTTTACACTGAATAAGTACAAACGCATTATGTTCCGCGAGGTGAAACAGTGATTCCACTGGTCAGTGTCTTAGATTTTGAAACTCTCAGCACTGAACACAATGCTGCACTGCTCAGTATTGGAGCTGTTATCCGCGACTTCAATACCGGCGGACAGGTTGACACGTTTTACGCGAACATCATACCGCAAACATCAATTGATGCAGGTCTGCATGTCAGCGAGTCAACAAAAGCGTGGTGGGCGAAACAGGGTAGCGCAGCACAGGATGTTCTGTCAGTTGACCAGCGCCCTTTGCGTGATGTACTGACTGAGTTCGCAGCCTGGCTGAAGAAACATGGTGTTGAATATGCGATCGGTAACGGTCCGCGCGCCGACAACCAGTGGTTAGAATCAGCATGTGAAGCCCTGGGTATGCAGTCACCGGTTAAATACTGGGGTGATCTCGATATGCGCACTCTGACATTTATCGGAACGCATATTTTAAGACTGCCACACTGGCACAGCACGTTCAAAGGTGTTAAACATAACGCCCTGCACGATGCGATTAACGAAGCTGAATTTTGTAACAACGTGATCCAACAACTTATTAACAGGAAATCAAAAGAAATGGCTGAATATACACTGAGCGTTAAAACTGAAAGCACCGCTGAACTGGCTGAGATCGTGGCTAAACTGAACAACGGTAGTATGGGTGTAGCTATCGCTAACGCTGTTGAAAAACATGTCGCATCCAACCGGGCGCAGATTACGCCTGCCGATGTCCAGACCGCCGCCGCTGAAACACCGGCACCTGTACCGACACCGACTGCTGAAGATGATGATGGTGAGCAAAACAACTCAGCACCGACCGTCGATAAAAACAACCTGCCGTGGGATGAGCGTATCCACGCCGGCACTAAAGCGCTGAATGCAGATGGGACCTGGAAAAAACGTCGCGGTGTCGATGACGCCACGATCGCCTCTGTGACTGCTGAACTGCAGGGTACACCCGCACCGGCACCGGCACCGGTTGTTGAAACTCCCGCGCCAACACCGACCCCTGTGCCTGCCGCAGATGTTAAACAGCCGATTCAGCAATTCCAGGAAATCGTACAGGCAGTCGGTGATGCAGGTCGCGCCGCATCTGCTGACTATATGGGTAAATACCACGGGCCGCTTGTACAGTTCCTGCTGAAAAAATCAGGCATCACACAAGTTCCGGCTGCGACGGCTGACCAGATGAAAGCCATGTATGACACCCGCGATGCACTGGTCGCTAACATGACATCAATTGTCGCAGGCGTACCAGTAGAAAGCCTGGTGGTATAAATATGAGCCACGCTACGTTAGGGGGCAGTAATTGTTTCCGCTGGAGCAATTGTCCGGGTAGCGTGGCGCTGTTACATCTCGCACCACCGGGTTTACCAACGGATGCAGCAGAACAAGGTACAGCAGCGCACTGGATTGTTGAGACGCGCCTCAACCACTGGAAAGAACATAACCGTGATTTCGATGGTGTGTGGCCGTCATATGCACCTAATGACGTTAGCCTGTACGATGAAATGTTTGAAGCGACCGATATCATGGTTGATTACGTTTCTGAAATCTGCTGTATGAACTGGTCAAACACGTATATGGAGCGGCGTGTAAGTCTGTCTGATGATATGTTCGGCACACTTGATGTGGGTAGTTACAGCCCGATGTATAAACACCTTGACATTTTTGACTATAAGCACGGACGTATGTTTGTGCCAGCTGTTGATAACTATCAGGGTGCGTTTTATATGATCGGCGCGGTCCGCGATTTACAGCAACGGAACATACCGTTACCGGAAACGCTGACTTTCCACATTGTACAGCCGAACTGTTATCACTCTGAAGGACCGATTCGAACCTGGACGCTTACACTTACTGAATTGTATACGTGGTGGGAAAAGATATGGGCAGCAGCAGCACGTGCCGGTACGCATGAATTTAATACCGGATCATGGTGTGAGTACTGTCCGGGTACAGCGTCATGCAAAGCCCACTGGGACAAAACTGAAAGCTATCTGAAACAGGTGATCGCTATGCAGCCACTTGAATCACCTTCACCGTCAGTCATTGCCGATCGCAAAGGCATGCTTGACGAGGCTATGACTTTTATTAAACAGCAACAGCAGGCCGTTGATGCGCTTGCTTTCCACATGGCTGAAAATCAGGGCAAACATGTACCGGGTTACAAACTTGTACAGAGAAATACGCACCGCAAGTACGTTGAAGGTGCGGCGGATATCCTGATCGCAATGCGTCCGGATCTTGCTGAAAAGGTGTTGAAACCGCGCGAACTGATTTCACCGCCTAATTTGATTAAAATAATTGACAACGACGTATCAACGATGTTAATTTACAAACCCACAGCAGGTAAGCGATTAGTACCTGCAGAAGCTACCGGCGCAGCTGTTGCGTCAAAATTATCTGAATGGTTTAACGGAGCGTAAAATGATTTTATCCGACGGTAAAGTAGTAACTAACGAAGTATTGCTGGCTTTTGAAAATGTCACAAAACCAGATGACAACGGTAAGTACAGTGTAAAAGTGCTGATTGATAAAAGCGATACAGCGACAGTCAGTGAACTGACTCAATTGCTGCAGAATAAAGCGACATCTGAAAAAGTACCTTTCGTCAATCCGTTCGCTGTAAACGATCGCTGGCATGACGGAGATGTTTACCAGAGCAGCACCGGTGTAAAAATTGTAGCATACGCGGGTAAATGGGTGATTAATGCTAAATCCGGTTATCCGGTCGGCGTGATTAATGCTAACGGTCAGCCTATGGATCTTAACTTTGAAAAAGATAAGTTCTATTCTGGTGCAGGCATCCGTATCTGTGTTGACTCATACAAATATGACAACTCAGGTAACAAAGGCGTTTCGTTAGGGCTGCAGGGTGTTCAGGTTGTCAATTGTGATAAAACACAACGACCACAAATGGCTGAATCGTCAGGTGGTGGTATGAATACGCAGGCACTGGCTAATGCTTTCGGTGTATCTGCGCAACCTGCTGCTGCGACGGCTCCCGCACCAACTGCTGCACCGGCACCAGCGCCACAGAATGATTTCCTTGCACCGCCACCGGTTAAGGTTCTGGTGCAAACCGGCGCACATACTATTGAAGCGTTACGCGCAGCAGGGTGGACAGACGAAGGTATGGTAAGCGCAGGTCATGCCGTCTGGCAGTAAGATTAACCAGCCCGCTTCGGCGGGCTTTATTTTATGAGGTGTAGCAATGAAAATTTTATTCGTAGGCGGTGAAGCAGACGGTACATATCGGGATGTAGACTTAGATGAAAACGGCAATCCTTTCAAGTATTGGACAGTACCAATTCGGCTGAGTCGACTTCAATTAAAAGCAAATATTTATCGACTCAAAGAATTTAGAAAAAGTAACTCTTTTTCACACTGGGAGTATCATGCTTTATGAACCCTCGCGACTATACTTACGATTTGGAAACTTACCCCAACACTTTTACCTGTCGCGCTACGCATGTATCAACAGGCACAAAATACACTTTTGAAGTTTCAGATCGACGTGATGATCGCTTAAAACTTTTTGAATTCTTAAATTACTTACGTTCGGTTAAAGCACGAATGGTGGGTTTTAATAACCTGTGGTTTGACTGGGAAGTACTTCAGTGGTTTTATGAAAATCCGTATAGCAGCGTCGAACAGATTTATGCTAAAGCCATGCAGCGTATCAAAGGCGACAATTCATTTCCCATGTGGCCGGATCGTCGCCTCGTTGAACAAATTGACCTGCTGAAAATCCACCATTTTGACAATATGGCTAAAGCTACCAGCCTTAAATCGCTGGAAATTGCTATGGGTATGGAAAGCGTAGAGGATCTCCCGTTCCCGGTTGGTACGCAGCTTGACGACCAGCAGAAAGATACGTTACTTGACTATAACGATCACGACGTTGTTGCAACAACAGATTTCTACAAAGCATCGTATGACATGATTGTATTTCGTGAAGAACTTACTGCGAAATACGGTCGTGATTTCATGAACCACAATGACACCAAGATCGGCGCTGAGGTGTTAATTATTGAACTTGAAAAAGCCGGCATTCCATGTTATGAGCGAAACACTGCTGGTAAACGTATACCGAGACAGACGCCGCGAGCGTCTATCGATCTGTCACAGTGCATATTCCATTATGTGCGACTTGAGCATCCCGCTTTCATGATGGTTCTTGACTACCTCAAATCTCAGACCATCAAAGAAACAAAAGGTGTGTTTTCTGATATCCGTTGCACACCAGAAATGGTTCGCTGGATGGATCCGAAAAAGGTTAAAGTCTGGCTGAAAGATGCGAAGAAACCGCGTCGGCTTTACCATGTACCCGTAGACACAGACTTTACCGGTGCTAAATTTATCGCGGTCAGTCTTCACTGTCGAATTGACAATTTTAACTATGATTTCGGTACAGGCGGACTACACGCATCACTTCATCGTGAGATTGTCCACAGCACCGCTACACATAAAATTGTCGATCTTGACGTTGCCAGTTATTACCCCAACCTGGCAATTAAAAACCGTATCTATCCTGCGCACCTGGGTGAACAGTATTGCGATATTTCAGAATATCTGTTCAACGAACGAAATCGCGTAGGTAAGAAAACGATGATGGGCGGCGCATATAAACTTGCGCTAAATGGTACTTACGGTAACAGTAACAACGAACATAGTCCGTTTTACGATCCTATGTACACCATGAAAATCACTATCAACGGACAGTTATCGCTGTGCATGCTAGTTGAACAGTTGATCAAAGTCCCTGGCCTGAAAATGATCCAGTGTAATACGGACGGTATCACTTTCCACTGTCCTGTTGAATACCTGGACCATGCAAATAATCTGCGCATCTGGTGGGAAAAAGTCACACAGCTTGAACTTGAAGAGGTGCGTTACAGCCGGTTCTTTATTCGCGACGTGAATAACTATATCGCGGAGTACGAAGAAGGTGGTGTGAAACGTAAAGGTGCATACGAATACAAGCGCGAATGGCATAAGGACCATTCATCCCTTGTTGTTCAGAAAGCGGTTGAAGCGCATATGCTACGCGGTGAAGATATCACGGCGTTTATCTGTAGTCACTCTGACCCGTTTGATTTCATGATCCGGGGAAAAGTTAATCGTGATTGTTCGCTACAGCTGGTATACCAGAATGGCTATGAGCGTAAAACAGGTAACACAATCCGCTATTTTGTGAGTATTAACGGTGGGTCGTTGATTAAAAAAGCTATACCGAAGGGTGTACCGGGGACGTGGAAGCGTCGCACTAAAATCACCGATCAGTTTTATCAGCAGGTCTTGGAAGAAATCACCGGTAAACCAGGTGAACAGGATGCGGCTGGTGTCCCTCACGATACGCGCATCCACACAAAAAATAAAAGCCGGTGGAGCGATGTCACGATCACAGGCCTTTGCTCAGGGCAACCTGTCACTGAGTGTAGCAACCTGCAAGACTTTGACTGGTCTGCTGTAAATTACGAATGGTATATTGCACAAGCCTATAAACTAGTGATAAAATAATTAAACATTACGTAAATCACAAGAGTAAAATTATTATGCCTGTATTTTCTTTAGACATTCCGGCAAAACGCCGAAAAGAGCTGGGCCAGCGCTGGGGAGTTTCATCACAATCAGTCTGGCTATGGTACCACGATAAGCCTGTTACCGGTAAACGCCGCCTGCTTGACCTGGCGCTTGACGGTATGACAGTAGCACCCAATCGTACACCTATTGCTGATCTACGCGCTGAGTGCGATTCGCGCGGCATGTATCTGCAGGATCTGTACGATATCATGGCCGCAGGCACACAGACTAAAGTGAAATGCTCTGACCCGCGCCGTGTGAGTCTGATCCATGATGTACTTCGCGGCATTGACATTCGCGGAGTAGAGAACGTACTGGCTGAGGTGCGTGGATGATCGTCGTGGTAACAGGTGGGCGAAACTATACCGACCGCGCTGCAATTTATGCGGCGCTTGACGAGGTGCACGCACAGTATCCGATCACAATGTTGCGTGAAGGTGATGCTGCAGGTGTTGATCGGATTTGTGGAGATTGGGCTGAGTCAAAAGGTATTAAGCATGAACGCTGCCCGGCAGATTGGTCGAATCTTGACGCACCCGGTGCAGTAATACGCCACGGCCAGCGCGGACCATACAACGCACGCGCCGGACATGATCGTAACCAGTCTATGATGGATGCTGAACCGAAACCGCAATACGGTATCGCTTTCCATGGCGGTACAGGAACGGCAGATATGACTAAGCGTATGCAGGCTGCAGGAATCACAGTGTGGGAGCCTTATAAATGAAACTCTTGTATGTATGTGCACCTCTTGATGTGTTTGACTCACATCCCTACCGCCGGCAGCAAGGTGTGCGCAGCAACGTAGAGAAAATCAATGACGCGTGTCTGATGGTTAACCGTTTACGAAAAAACTGGTTACCACTGGCAACGCAGATCCAGTTTGCTGAATGGCTGTTTGAGCCACGTTACGAATCTTTAGTGTTACCGGTCTGCCACGAACTGCTAACGCGCTGTGATGGCGTTCTGTTGCTTCCTAACTGGGAATATGATGCGCGCTGTGCGGCTGAACTACGGATCGCACGCGATATGAAAAAACCTGTTTATAACGGTATTGGGGATTTACCAGAATGACTAAGAGTGGATCACGCTGGAATGGAACCACCACGGATGATGCGGACCGCCAGAAGTGGCGGACACCCGGTTATCTTTTTTCCTGGCTGAATGAACTGTACGGACCTTTCACGCTGGATGCGGCCGCAGCCGATAAAAATTCGCTTTGCGAACGCTACTTCACTGAAGAAATGAATGCTTTAAAGCAGATTGTAAATTTCGGTGAAAAGTGCTGGTTAAACCCACCTTTCAACAACATCAAACCTTTTATTGAGTGGTTAATCTGGCAGCGGGATAATATGCAGGCAGAGTTCACCGTGGTTCTACCCTCAGATCTTTCAACATCGTGGGCTGAACTCTGCGTTAACGAAGCCTCTGAAGTGATACACATCACCGGTGGTAGGGTGAATTATGTTTCCAATCTGACGGGAAAGGAAGTGAAAGGTAATAACAAGCCAACGGTGGTTTGTGTGTTCAGACCGGGAGATCAGGTTACTCTCACCCGATATGTATCACTGAAACGTATTAAAGCCCGCGCTTAGCGGGCTATTTTTTAAAGTTATCGCGGTACCAGTCCTGCCAGTCGTATACCGTCAGCTTTCGCTTCGTGGCACACTCCGTGTTCTGGTTTTCAATCACGATACTCTCATCAGTGTTCATCGGTGCTTTTTTCGATAATTCGCACACCGGAGCGGTCATCTCTGCGGATGGCTGAGTCGGCGTCAAGGGCGGACTGGCGCAACCGCTGATAGTCAGCGTCAAAATCACACTTAGTACGATTCGAATCCTGGACATATTTCACCACGTCTCTGTATACGGTACGATATTTTGTCTCAGTGACGGTACGTACCTGCTGTGACTGAGCGGTTGATTTAGCCTGTCTGTTTTCGGCTTTCTGTTTATTCTGTGCAGCCTGAGCATTCATTTTATCGGCGTGAGCAGACCAGCCGGCACGATAAACGATCGCGTGACTACCAATTACGATTAACAATCCAGCAATAGCAGCGTATAGCTTGTTCACGTACAGCCTCCTGTGATAAGAAACGGCATAGTAGTGCAAGGCTGAATATGCACAGGGTTACCCACGAAGGGAACCATGCGCCGTAATATTCATTCACTGCGTCAAGTATCAGCCCCGCGATGAGCGCCCATACTGACCAGCTTTTAATTGGTGTACTCACCGTCATATTTTAATGGCTCCGCACCAATGCGTTGCAGATACTGATCAACGCTAATTTTACCCAGGCACAGCTGGTTATTGTTCTGTGCACGTGTCCATACCCCGCCACAACGGCTGGACTTTATTGAACAGTCAACTTTCACGCCATTCACACGCGTAAATCGCCATTTAAGAATTTCATCACAAGCGTCTTTCAGACGATTCTGACTGAGATACTTTTTAGCAGTGCTACTATTGAAATTAGTTTCCCCGTACTGATAAAGCCAACTGCCGAACGCAACATTAACCCTGTCAGGTAACTGATGGGGTATTTTTTCAAGCGGTTTACTATGGCTCAGTATCGCCTGCAGATTCATATCACGACACTGTTTCTCAGTGAAGGTCATACCCATCTTGATATTAGCACCCGTCACACCACTGCATACAGTCGGTACGCCACCCTGGTCTTTATATACGCTCTGTTGCAAACCCTCAACGGCAGGGATTGCAAGTAACAGTACAGCTATTACACGTTTATTTACTTTGTTCATTATGGATTTCCACTCGAACATCTTTACTTAACTGTGTGGTGAATGCCTGCCATAACCATGCTCCGACCGCGATCGCTACAGCTGCGGCAATAGCTTTAATAGCATGAGAATAAACAGGCTTGCGCGTTTCAGATGCAATGCGTTTATTTCTGACCCAGGTCATGTCAGCGTGATGTTCTTCTGGCCTCATCAGATCTATACCCGCCGATCGCAGGCTTTCTTTTGTCACCATGCTTGATGACATTTCCGATAATTTTCGGTCAACCTGTTCGACCTTATCACCGATAGTTGTCATTTTATGCGATAGCTCCCGCGTAATACTTGACTGGGTTTCTACCGCTTCTGTGAGACGCCCGATTTGCTGGTGTAGTTGTGAGTCATTCATGATAATATCCATATGTGACAGTTGCTCACAGTGTAACCTGAAACCGGGGAAACAACAAACAGCGGTTTTTAGGATAAATCTTAACATTCCTGAGAGGGTGATACAATGGCTGATTCATGCGGCGCATATGTAAGTGCTGATGATCTGAAAGCGGCGAAAGAGTCGATTTTGCATATTGAACACGTTGCTACCAGCAAAGATGCGAGCGGTTCACCTGCCTTGGTGGTGACAGATCCTATTCGCGGTGTAGGGTATACCAATGCTACCCTGGACGGTTTATTCTCCGATATCGGTTTCAAGCCGGTAAACGGTTCATTTGAAGACGGTGGAACTCTCAATAATCGCTGGGAAGTTTTACTATATGAAGCAGATGGAAGTTTCTATCAGTGGACAGGATCTCTACCGAAAGTCGTACCTGCCGGTAGCACACCTACCAGCGCCGGTGGTATCGGTCCGGGGGCTTGGGTTGATCAGTCTGATTTGACATTAAGAAATGAAATAATGAATGGTGACGGATCGTTTATAGGCACCAACCATCGAGGGGATTTAAAATTAGATCTAGATGCCATTGACAGGAGGCCTGACGGTTATTCGGGTGGTATAGTTGAGGTTCTGACAAACGGCAATGATGTGGAGATTAATAAAGACATAACTTCCTCAGATTATATTTCCCCCGCCGCATTCCAACATATTAAAGGTGCTGGGGGAACCTTTACCCAAACCACCTCAACTAGTGCCGGTATGCGCATTGAAGGGATTAATACCACTGACACTAAAGATTACGTGACGGTATCAGACTTCCGTTCAACTGGTTCCGCTTTAAGTACCGAACCAGGCAATCAGGCATATGCGGTTTTGGCCTATAAGGTAAAGTACCTAAAAATTACTGGGATTCTTGCCCAAATTTACACAGGTGCTTTAGCTATCGGGCAAGCCAAAAGCTCTATTGTCCGAGATGTTATTGCACATGACACTACATTCCATCCTTTAAACCCATCAACAAGGGATGGCCGTGGCGGATATGGTGTAATCACGGATAACATTCAAGATTCATTAATCGATGGTGTGATTCTTGATGTTGGCGCTGTAGATAACGGACGCCATGTTTTATATGTTTCAACAGGAGGTTACGGAGACACATCTGGAAACAGAAACTTCATAGCAACCAATCTGATAGGGAAATATTTAGGTAAAGATGATAGAAATTTTTGGGGTATAAATGTAAGGAAGAGTACAATCTTTAATATGGGCTCCATAGTTGTCGATGGAGCTAATGGTGGGGTGGCTTTCAATCCTCAAGAAGGTGAAATATCTGATTTCATTTTACATGATGTCCAACTGGACATCATTAAGTATCAGGACGGCGTAGGTGTGTATGGAATCACAACTCAAAACCAGAGCGGAGTGACTTGCTCTAGGTTCCTTATAACTAATTTTAACATAAGGGTTAGACCGAAGAATACCTCACTTTCCGGTGCGGATTGTGTCGGAATTAGTCTTAGCTACCAAGATGGTATGATTAATAACGGTGTTATTAGCACACCCTCTGCTGCTAGCCCTATATTGGTGAACGACGGAGCTAATAATACCACCATAAGTAATGTTCACGATAATTCAATTCCTGGATACTCAGGAACAACTGGGGCTATGATCACTTTCACAGGATCAGCTGTTAGCAATATCAAAGTTAGTGGAATTAAGACATCCAGACCAATGTTCGCCCGCCTGTTTGTAGTTACCGATCTTACTGTAGATTTTCAGCGTAAAGCTCGCGTGGCAACTAACGGCTCTGGCGGTACAAACCTGATTGACAGCAATTCAATCATTGGATCTGTAACCTTAACGTCTTCAGCTATAACAGTAAACTTCCCAACGCATGTGACACAGGCGGCAGTAGAGAATGTGCAAGTCGCTGGTACAGCAGGTGCTTATCAGACATTCATTACATCAATAGGTGCAAAGACAATTAATATTGCTTTATATACACCCTCTGGTGCTTTGATTAACCCTCAAACAACATCTGCTGCTTTAAATATCATTCTCTCTTCATAAATCATCTTGATAATAACGTGCGTCGTAATTGATGCACGTTAACCCTACCTGATAGTTGTTATCCCGCCCTGACGGTTCCATACTCTGAACCAGCATTGCAAGCTTAGTACGTTCATCGTCAGTACGTATTACATACGATGTTCTGTCTCGAAGCCAGCCTGTATATACATCTTCAGATGGTGCATTGACCAGGGTTACCGTGAACTCATCTGTACCGACTAAAATCGGGATATTCTCAAGGGTACCTAATCTTCCGGTGAATGTTATTGTATAGGAATAACCATCAAGTAATTGAACAGGATCGCTCAAATATAAAGTTAACCCATCAACGTCGGTAACAACCCCATCCATCTGTTTCATCCTGGTGTTATCAACCATGTCAACGCGCATACCCGGTGCTGCCTGTAAACCTATACTTAACGCTGTACACTCATGCGTTACACGTTGAAACTGTAATTTATTATATTCGCGATTAGCACGAATAGTAGCCAGATATTTTGATTGACATGCGTCAAGATCTATCTTATTAACGTTGGTTTCTTCACCGGATGTAACGTATAAGTAGGACTCTTCATCGTGATCATAATATTTAACCTGAACACCGGTGTAATCTTTAAGTGGTGAAAATGTACGGGTACGTTTATCGGTATCAGGCACTTTAAATGTATGACCGAATTGCATTGAAGATGTGGTTTGCGGTAGTTCAGGGAAGAAATACAGTACGCTACCCACCTGGTAAGGTGTTACGTTAACAGCATTACATACGGTCTGTAACGCTTCCTCATAAGTTGTACTGTTATTGTCAAACGTATAACCCACTTGTATTGCTCTTGGATCACCAAAATAGTCAAGTATTTGTTGCTGAGCATCATACAGAGCATCGACATCGATTGTTGCTGTTGTCCTTCTACCGAAATATGGGTCAGTATGAATTGACATGACCACATCTGCAAAGTTTCTACTGGCAACACCATTATAAATCCGGGTAGCAAGCATGTTTAATTTACGTTCTTTCTGTTTAAGCGCAGCATTGGTGGCTTTCGTTACAGCATGGATGATCGTAACGTTACCGTAAGAACGCGGTGAAATATTACTTATCGCATACAGATCCCGCCATTTAATATTGTCCACAACTGAACCGCTGAAATCTTTATCTGTGTCAGATGTTCTTCTGACAGATACGTTAACCGCCCCTGAATAAGGGTTATTAACGATCAACGTACTACCGACGGCCTCGGTGAATCTTCCGCTCACAGTCATGTTATGAGTAACATTAGCAGCTGAACCTGTTGGATCAGAAAGTATCACCTGGAAAGCAACACTGAATGGATAAACATCACCATCAGTCTTATAAATACCATTTTGTGCGTATAAATTAACCATTATTTTATCAGCGCTTTCAAGTAGGTACGGACCTACTACATAAGGCGTACTGCTGTCAACTGAAGGTGAAAAGTTAAACTGAGTACTGCCGCCGCTATTGGTAAACTCCCAATATCCATCCGTACGCTGGAAAGCCTGCGAATATGCAGCCTGACCTGTTGACGATAATGCTGACCACCCTGAATGCCCTGTCGTGTCCAAGATCAATATATTTTCACCGGATGACAACACCGTATACGTGCCCGATAAGTCATTACGATCGTAAGTACCCGCTGGTAAAGCACGTGGTGTAAAACTGTAGAACTGAGTGAGTTTAACTGTACTCGCAACAGGTGCACGTTCTGACCAGTCTATGGTTGTGCTGGAATCAGAAACTGTTGTGTCAATTTCGCCGGTGCTATAAATTTTAAATATGGCTTTACTGATATCGGCATAATTCGGCGGCTTAACCTCTGAACCGTCAGCTTCATTTGATGCTTTTGCAACCATGATCGGGAACTGATTTATATCAATTGTTCCGCCGATATTCATGTAAGGTGAACCAGCGCCCGGTGCAGATCCTGATTTATAAAAGTTCAACTGCTCACCGCTAATATTTGCAGATGGGGTAATACCGTCTCTCACATCTTCGATCTGATATTCCCCTGAACCCAGGCACAAAAACTGTACTTCGTATTCAGTACGGTCTTTAAAAATCCTGTAATCCATAAGGAGATCCGGATATGCCCGAACATAGCCGCGTATGTCAGCGATTCGTTCACCTGGTCGCGATGCGTTCGTGCGACCCTGCAGGGCATTGTTAGAAGAAGCACTGCGAGAATTCTTTAAACTGGCAGAAGCTGAGGTATTAGGCAGGAATAATTTCAGGATAGGGTTGAGTATTGTGCTGATAATACCTGTAATGGCTCCTACCACCCCGCCCTTCGGCAAAGTGTAAATGTGGTACACAGCTTTCGAATCTGAAAGTAGTTCGGGGTTTTCAACCCATGTTCGGGTGATGTTTTCATCATTTTTATAAATTAGTAAACCCCGTGGGCGAACTGTACCTGCCGGCCAGCGCTGTAGCAACCATTGCCCCAAATCAGCATCTTCAGCAATCTCTTCACCGTCAATACTATGATAAATAATTTTAGACATTTTTCAGTCTCCAGAACGTGATATTTTTATGTGAGTTTTTCACGATACCGACGGGCGATCTGATTGTTTGACCGGGTGACCCATCAGGCGGTGAATAACAATGATGTATCATACCACGATCCCACACACCTACATGAAGGCCACCGGTATATTTATTTGTCATTAAAACCAGTGCGCCTTGTTCAGACCTTTCTAAAGGTGCGAATTTTTTACGCATAAATCTGACAAAGTTCAGATCCCAGTTGTCAGTATTAACCCCCTTCAATATGTCCGGGTAACCGTTAAGACAATACCACTGCGCCACCTCATGTGTGCAGTTCCAGGTATCAATTTCATAACGGTCGCCGATCATGTTGCGTAAGCCAGAAGCGAGGGGAAACGTTCAAACGTAAATAATTCACCCGTGCCGCTATAGTTAGTCAATGGCGGTGATGCTGTAAACGTACAGCCTTCCGGCACAGTACTTATGTCTTTAGCTTCAAGATTATATGGACCATCCTGAATATCTGAAACACTGTTATCTTCGCGCCATACGAAAGTTCTTAAAATTACAGACGGTTTCTCCTCACTGTCAAGAGGTATTAAATCAAGATATACGCCAACAACCTCATTGAGATCCTGTACTGTGAAACTGAAATCCTGCGAAAGGTCATTTTGCTTTGACGCTTTGGTTACAGATAACGGTATATACTGATAGTCGTAAGTCAATGCGTCTTCATGCACGGCACTAAAGCCGGGATAGGCTGACGTAATATAAAGTTTTTCCGGCCAGCTGCTGTGACTCATTTCAATACCGTCAACTACACCTTTGCCGGTTGTAGCTACAGTAAGCAGTTCACGTAGTTCGTTCTGCATTAGCGTACCCTGCGTGCTGCAATAAACCCTTGCGCTGTCTGAGTAGCGGTGAACGTTGACATGGCGACCAGGTAAACCGTGGTAGTTGCGTTAACAGAAAGACGGTACGACGCCGGACCGTTTATGTTGGATGTGGACGATGCTGGGAAATTAGCTGAAACCTGAATGAAAGTGTTGAACGCACCAAACGCTGCAGTTGTGGTGTGTATTCCAAGTTTGATCAAAGTAGCATTACCACCGACAAACTGACCGACTCCGGTGACGTCCCAGTCCCCTGCGGTTAAAGAAAGCTGCGCAAGGTTAGCATTCACATTGGTTGTGAGTGACGTTGATGTACCTGTATTGGATAGATACTCACCCACAACTCCCGTCGCGGCGTTGCTTGCATCGTTAACACCGGTTCTCACGAAAGCCGTAGTTGCGATCTGAGTGGTGGAAGTAGCTGCAACAGCAGTGGGTGCTGACGGGGTACCCGTAAATGTCGGTGATGCAATTTTCGCAAATGAATTATCAACAAAGGCTGTAGTAGCAAGTTGTGTCGTTGCAGTACCCGCTGCAGCGGTAGGTGCTGAAGGCGTACCAGTAAATGTCGGTGATGCAAGCGGGGAAAAACTTGTAGCAACAAATCCCGTAGTAGCGATCTGTGTATTAGAAGTACCGACTGCGGCAGTAGGTGCTACAGGAATACCAGTAAATGTCGGTGATGCCAGATCGGCTTTATTCGCATAAAGGTATGATGTACGGTTGGCTAACTGCTTAGCCTGGTTATTAGATACCCCTGATGGGCCGCCTTGTACGCGATCACTCTCTTCCAGCTGATAAATACCGGTTTCCCAGGTTGCTGATTCAGGTAAATTTGCCATGATTAAGCCTTATGTTTTGAAAGTGACCAGGTGGAGGTGTAATCGTGACTTACAGCGCCATTATACTGGAATTCTCCATCGTAGTAAGCAACGTCTGTATTATTCAAAAGCTGACCTACCTCGATGATTTGACCGATGATATAACCTGTTTTGTCACCGTAGCAAGGCATCATTATCTGCCGCGCCTGAGCCGCACAACGGTCAACAATCGGTACAGCTTCAAGATTTAAATCGACAGATCCTTGCCAGCCGATCGTTGTAACCTTCGGTGTGGAAACAATCTGAACAACGTGACTCTGAATCACGCCGTTTATCAGCAGTTCCATCACAAAACGTTTAGATCCTTCAGCAATAGTGTAATTATAGAAATCATCCCACCATTGCAGGCGGGCGGGGTTTCCAAGTTGCACAGTACATGTCAATAACGCCGGTCCACCAAAACTACTCCTGCCCAGTCGCGAAAGGGTGCCGGCTATATTTGATTTAGTCACACCCCACGGCTGACTGAATGAATAACTATCGCGCTCAGGACGGACCATCTCACCGCCGTATCGCAGTTCCGGTAACTCATCCATCACACTTTCCTCTCTGCGTTGTAGTTTGAGCGATAAGCTTTATTCGTCTGACTGTACGGGTTATTAAACTCAGCTGCATTAACTCGAGGAACCTCTTCACCGATGATCAATCTTACACGATTTTCATCAAGTTGTTGAGTGGTCACATTATCGTTACCGTAGTTTGCAACCTGTACCGACATACCTCCACCCTGACCCTGACCGTTATACGTACCTGCGCGCATTGCTGCCAGTTCATTACGGTACTGACGGGTTTGCTGCGCGGGCATAACGTATTCTCCTGCGCTTAAACGGGCGGGAATGCTGTCAGAGGTACCTGTACCTGCACCGGTGATGTAACCACCCGTTGCGAAGCCTGTAGCAGCGATAGATGAGAGACTTCCGAGAATAGACGTACCCTGTGCGAAAGCAGCCGCAATAAACGGTATGTTCTGTGGGAAGCCAACAGCCATCGCTTTACTGACGTTCTGCCACAGCAGCACTGACGCCTGGGCGATCGCAAATGCTTTACTGGCCGCAAACATCGCTTTATAGATACTTGACTGTTCACCCTGAGATTGTTTCAACGTATCGGCGATCCCACCGAACAAGTCACTGGTAGCCCCGAGCAACATAGCATTGTTCTGAGTTAACAGATCGTTACGCTGCTGTTCACCGGACTGTTGTGTTTGTGTTTTAAGTTGCTGGTACTGCTGTTCGTTCAAAAGATCCTGCTGTCGAGCCTGTTCAAGAATTGCCAGCCGCTGAGCTTCCTGTTGTGCAATCTGGTCCATCTGACCCTGAACAGGATTCAGTTCATTTGTTGTATCTGTGGAGATCTGTGAAACCTGCGCCGCAAGCTGTTTCGCCTGTTGTTGTTGATAAAGCGACGCCACGTACTGATCGACAGCCTGTTTTTCAGCATCTGTTGCATCTTTATTCAGGCGCGATTGCGCTTCGGTTTGTTGTGATGCAAGGGTAAGCTGGTTCTGAACCTGAATAGATTTAAGATATGATGCGCTCAGTTCATCGACAGACTGACCCTGGCGTAATGACTGTGCAACCATTTCTTTTGCACGCTGAACATCATACGTACCGGCTGTGGTTTTATCGGTCAGTGTTTTAATGTATTTCTGATTAGCAGCCTGATTGCGTTCTAACTGTTTCTGTTCGCGTTCAGCCTCGGATGTAGCTTCGCGTGATGCTTTTGCAGATGCTGTTTTTTCATTCTTAACGTCTGTCTGCTGTTTCAACAGTATTGCATATGCTGAAACCTGGTTCGCTGTAGCATCAGTACCGAGTTTGATAGAAGCAGCCAGTTCATAGTTGCCTTTTTTAAGCGCATCAGTGTACTGTAGTTGCTCTTGCAGACTATTAATAGTTTTCTGCGCCTGAGCATCATCTTTTTTCGCAATAGGTGGCGCAGTGATTTTTGCAACATCTGCTGAAAAATTACTTACTGTAGTCATCAAGCGTGTATACGCTTGGAGTTCCATGTTAGCAGATGCGATTTTAGCTTTAGTGTCGTCAATGTCTTTCTGGATCGACTTACCCCAAACCGTATCAGATGGAATAAATTCCAGACGACGCTGATACATAGCCAGATCACCTTCCGCATCGCGTACCACGCGATTTAATCTGTCAACCTCGCCGTATGTACCTTCAGACTGTTTAACCCAGTCACCGAGCGATGACGAAACGCTGTCAATCGCTTTAGCCAGTCCCCCCGTCACTCCCAGCTTATCGTTCAGCGCATCAGCAGCTGCAGCCAGGTTGTTCATCAGCGATTGTGACGCCTGGTCAACAGTACGCGGCAATTTAGCGGCCTGGGCATCGAGTTCAGCAAAATCACCGGCCAGCAGCAGCAGTGTGTCGCTGTTCAACTTACCGTCAGTTGCCATCTGACGAAGTTCACCGCGTGTCACACCGAGCTTTTTCGCCAGTGTGTCAAGAACCACAGGCAGTTGTTCAGATACAGATCTGAATTCGTCACCCTGCAGCCTGCCTGACGCGAATGACTGACTAAGTTGGTAAATAGCAGCTGACGCTTCTTGTGTGGATGCGCCAGATACACGCGCCATCGTTTGCAAGTTGCCGATCAATTTAAGAACCTGATCGTTAGATACGCCCATATCTTTGCCGGCGGAGGCGAATCGTGCAAACGTTCCCGCTGTATCCTGGAGGCTCACACCGGCACTGTTAGAAATGGCCTGTAACTGAGCAAATACAGCGTTTGTTTCCTGCTGAGATTTGGTGTACAGAGAGATGCGCGACTGCAGAAGGTTTACGTTGTCCGCAACCTCAACAAAAGCTGTGCCCCACTGTGCAAGCTTTGACGCAAGCCCTAACGCCAGTAATGCTTTACCTGCTGTTGCTATACCGTTTACAGCCTGTTCGGTTCGCGTATAAGATTGAGGTTCTGGTAATTTCTGTCCCGAAAGTAATTTATTTATTGACGCCAGTTCTTTTTTAGCCTGCGCTTCCTGCTGCACCGCTTGTTTAATCTGTGCACTTAAACGCTGATATTCTTTCTGTCGCGCCTCAGACTGTGCTGAACTGCTATTCAGTGATGACTGAGAGGCGAGCAGGCGTGATTGCTCCTGGGCGACAGCTTTAGTTGCCTGAGCATTCGCCAGCATCTGTTGCGTAGCTTTCTGCTGCTTTGTGAGAGCCGCAAGCATGGCCTCACCCATCGTATCAGTTTTTTTCTGAACGTTGTCCGCAGAGTTGCCGATCCCGTCAAGTGCTTTGTCAACCTGGTTAGCGCCGTTAACAACATTGCTGGGGTCAAGTGCAATTTCAATACCGATTGCCATCGCCTAATCTCGCTTTATAAAAGTATTGACACATTGTACAGTATGCGTTTAAATAGCGTCAGGTTAAAATAATTGAGGGTTATGTAAATGAAAACAGTTATAGGTTTAATGTGCTTGCTGCTGGTCGGCTGTGACAGTAACGATGAACTGAACAATCTTCCTGACTGCCAGTCGATCGCAACAGTTGTGATGGCTAAATACGATCTGCCGTTTAACGATCGTAATAACCAGGTTGTTCAGGATGCTTGTCAGAAAGGGCGTGGGATGTACCATTCGCGCCACACATGGGAGTACGATTCGTATCGTGAAAACATCGACGTGGCGAAAAAGTACGCGACAGGTAATAACAAAAAAGTCATTTCGCTTACTGATGATGCGATGACGGCAGGTTACAATCTGCAAGTAAGACTGATGAAAAAAGCCCCTTAATGGGGCTTGATCAGTTTACGGTTATTCTTATCGTTATCAGCCTGCACTGCGGCATCAACACGCCTTACTATACGACGAAGTGTTTCAAGCGGTAAGCCGTAAACCTCAGCATATTTAGCTATATCTGTCCAAGGTATCATTCGGCGCTCTGTGCGGCATGTGGCGAGTTCCATATACGCGTTGAACCACGGCATGAACTGAGGTCGGATATCTGGCGCTTCGCCGGCTTTTTCAGCCGCAACTTCAGGCACTGCTACTTTACGCCGTGATGCGAGTTTTCTGATCCAGTCATTATCGGTATCATTTTGTTTCTCGCCTGTCCACAGTAGCAGTGCTGTTATTCCCCCACTGCCTGCTCAACCTCAGCGTTACGGTAATTTGATTCAATAGATGAATGTAACAGAATGTTATCGGCCATTCGCGGCAGTTTACGCAGCAGTTCGCGTGCGTTTTTAGCAGTGTATTTCAACTCATCGGACTGCCAGTCAACAATCAGCACATCAGCGATAAAATCCGTACTTTCAGCTTGAGTAATGTTCTGACGCAGATCGCGAATGAACTCGCTAAACTTATCGCCTGCAGCCGGGTGGTCAGGGTTAGCCTGAATGAACTCACGCGCACGCTTACCCCACATAGGGTTAGTCACGTTGTTTTCACACAGGGTTACTGTGAAGCCATGGGACAGTTCAATCTGTGCCGTTTCATTGCGGTCAAAGCTGGAAAGTAAGGATGAAGGAATTTTCATTAAAATGTTGCTCCGTACATGTGAATAATATTTATTTTACAGTATTGACTTACATGATAGCAACGGTTAAAATAATTCACGTTAACGTAAACAACTGAGGATTGAGAAATGACACTTTTAGAATTGCTGGTTAAAGAGCTGCCAGATCGAGGTGAGTGGCCGGAGCGTGCATCTCACGCAGGTTACAACATAAATAGGGGTGGAGTATACTTCACTGAAAACGGCACGCCCGGTTTCAAAGGTGACATTCTTTCAATACACACTTGTGACGGCGCTGAGGAAAAAGCGTTCTGGATACCGGGGGTAAATTTTAAATGTGATGAACCTGAAGACTATGCTACGGCGATCGTCACCCGAGAACAATACGAAGCCGCCATTGCAGTACAACAGCCAGCTTGGAATGGTGAGGGATTGCCGCCTGTTGGGGTAAAATGTAAAGCGAAATACAATTATGCATCTTCTGCTGAATGGTTTCTTTTTGAATGTGTTGGTGTATCAAACGGGATAGCGTTTGGTTTTGCTGACGGTGCGGCTGTTCATCTCCTAGGGTCGGAATTTACTTTCCGCACCGAAACGGATCGCAAGCGCGAATCGGCAATCACGTCGCTTCTTTCTCTCGGTGTGTTCACCCGACCTGTAGCAGAGAAAACCATTGAAGCCATCGAAGCTGGTAAAATCCCCGGCGTTAAAATGATTGACGTGAACGTAAACAAATGAGGATTGAAAAGATGGAAAAAGAGTGGGTAGTAGGTCGATATTTATCCGGTAGCTGGGACAGCGGTGGAACTGAAGCCGATTATATGGATGGTTGGACATGTCGGGTAATCGCTAAAAGCAGAACGGAAGCGCTGAAGAAAGGTAAAAATAAATATTACGCTGAAAAAAGAAAACAGAAATAAATCTAACCCGCATCCGTGCGGGTTTTTACTTTTATGGAAGGTAAGGGAACAGCGTGAAACCGACAGCATAACCCAGTTCGGTGTCTTTGAATGCCGTACCGGTGGTTGAGATTTTTACTTTCTCGCCGGCAGCAATGTTACGTGCACCGTCACCCAGCGTCATCGATGGGATATCAACCAGGATTGCACCTTCATTGTTCTGCTGAACATACTGAAGACCGCAGGTAGTGTTGTTACGGATCGCAGCAGCAACACGTGCGTCAGTCAGTACCACCTCAGTTTCGAGTGTCACTTCGAAGTTACCCAGGTTGATGAACTGTGGACCCAGTTTACCGAGTACAGTTTCGCCGGTCAGGTTGTTATTCACAGTCAGGGTGGTGTCTTTGAAATAAGACGTTTCACCTGATGTGTCACCGGTGATGAGCAGACGCAGATCAGCAAAGTCAGCTGAAGTATTGAAAATCTCGGTACGTGTCTGATCGAACCACTGCCCCGGCTTACGCGTCTCGGTCATTGGTTCCATGTCCTGACCGGTGAACGACAATTCCATGGTGGTTTTATCTTCCAGGCTGTTACCGAATGCGATCTGATTCAGCAGCATGCCAGTACCGTATTCGAACGTTGCAGGATCGGTATTGTAACGTGCTTCAAGCGTCATAGGTACGCACTGATAATCTGCGTCACCCATTGGTACGTTACGTACAAACGAGCCGATATACAGTGTTACGGAACCGGTAGGAGAGGTTGCAGCTACTACTCCACTATGACGATCAAGAGTCAGCAGGTTAGCAGAAATCCCACGAATACGTGCTGTACCATCTGCTGTGCTGCTCATGCCGCTAAACGCGATGTGCATACCATCAACCAGACCCAGGGTAGTGAAGTCCAGGGCGGTAGAAGTCAGGTTTCCTGATGCATCCATATCAACGTCACCGGCGGTGGCTGTACGACCTGCTTTATACAGTCGTCCACCTGATGCTTCAGCTGTCAGTCCCGTCACAGCGATGTTAGTTGACGTTGAGCCTGATCCTACGGTCTTAAGACCGTTATTGGCAGCAACGTCAAAGCCTGCAGCGAAAACTTTATCACCCTGGACGAATGACGCACCACCAGATGCAACACTGTAACCGCTGGTTGTAACCGCAGTTGAAGTTGTGGCGTTAGGGTTATTACCTTTCCAGACTGAGAACAGCAGCGCATCGCAGAAATACGCCAGCATATCAATATTCTGATCGCAGGTGATCTGCGCTTCAGCTGAAAGTGAAGTGATTGTACCTTTTCGCGCCATGCGATCGAGACTTAGCGGCTGACTCGAAGTGGTATCAAGGGATGCACCCCAGGTGCCTACTTCGTTCGGTAAAAGATACGTCCACGGTGTATTGCTTACAGGCTCGTTGACGCGACAGACACTGATCGAAGTGCCTGAACCATCAGCAGCGCCGCCAGCGCAAGGATCTAAAGCCATGGTAATTCCTCATGAGTTGGTTGCTGTAAAATTGTACCACTTAGACTAATTTCACGATAGGTTAAAATAATTGTTGACGATGTATTTTAACTGACGTATATTCATTTTCAGAGCAGGACATGGTGTCCGGCATGATAAAGGTAAATAAAATGAAATTCATCAAAACTGTATTCGGTCCTTCACGTAAAGAACGTCGCGCAGCATCTTCTGAAGCACGCAGCAACAAAGTTACCAAAGCATCAGTTAAGCGTATGTCCCGCCCAGGTAAACAGGATATGCTGGCAAACGGTTATCTGAAACTTGATACCTTTTTCCAGTCACGTATCCATCGTTAATAAAACTGCCCGCTTCGGCGGGCTTTCACTTTTGAGATCCGTTAATGAACATCAAACTATTAAACGAAAATGCAACCGTACCTTTCTATGCATCAGCCGGTGCAGCGTGTTTTGATATCGCCACTGACGGCCAGATCCGTTATGACGATTATGGTAACGCCGACTGTGGTACCGGACTGTCGTTTGAAATTCCTGACAACCATGTAATGCTGGTATTCAGTCGTTCAGGTCACGGTTTCAAATATGATATCAGCCTGAGTAATGCTGTTGGTGTGATCGACAGTGATTATCGCGGCGAAGTGCGCGTAAAACTGCGAGCTGATTCCACTGCCGGTCAGGAAATTCTGGACAACCTGCAGAAAGGCGATCGTGTCGCCCAGGCAATGATACTGCCGGTAACGCGTGTCACGCTGAACATCGTCGAAACACTCACTGAAACTGAGCGCGGTACGGGCGGTTTCGGGTCAACGGGGAAATAAATAAAAAGCCCGCAGAAGCGGGCTATCTTACTGTCTCTGCGGTGAAAGGTACCACAACTGTCTGTAACCACCAGTTATCATCGCGTCCACTGCTTTCAACACGTACCCCGGTTGGCTGACCGTACCGGATACACGGATCCTGCCATACCCCTTCGAAGCCCTGCAAAATCTGTTCGCACAGTTCATCATTATCGTAAACGCTTTGACCTTTAAGCGGCGTAAACACGTTGATGTAAGCTGTACCTATGCGATCGCGCCGACGTGGCACACCTTCACCGCCCAGTGTTGTAATCGCTGCGGTATTGAACTGAACGTTGATACGCACCCAGGTATCATTAGCACCAGGGTCATACTGTTCACCGTCGATTTCCATTCCGTCAACTAACAGACCAAGGTTAATCAGACGCATGGTGATAAGCGCGCGAATATCATTAATTGTCATCGTCTCGCCCTGAAATTAGTTACGGCAACCTGTACCGCTTTATCAACAAAACCTGCAGGTGACTGCTGGGACCAGCCGTTATTTAACCGATCAATGTAAGGTACATTGTTCGTAATATAAATTGAACCCTGCCCAAGCTGATAACTCAGTACCTGAGTCACACCGGCTGCACGCTGTGATTCACGACCGGACACGGAACCCTCTACAGCCTGACCAGTATTACCTGTTGCTGGCGACCCAACCGCAGGCCACCAGTTAGCTGAGGCCCAACCGGTGTCAATTGGTGTACCTTCGGGCGGGTTATCCACCAGTTCACCGTGAATTTCAAGAGCAAGTGCGACGATTTCTTTAGTGGTTGACTCACGAACATCAAGTTTTACACGTTTAATATCGTCACGAATACCCATTAGCCCGCCACCTCATGAAATGCAGCGCACTGAATACCGCTGATCCGTGGTTGTTCGTTCTGCAGCAACACGAATTCTGTACCGTCGCTCAAGGTAACTGTATCACCTTCTTTACTTACCCAGGTGATCGCAGGTATGCCCGATATGATGGTGTTCAGATATGCACCTACAGAGTTCTGTACAGACAGCAGATCTGTATACCACTGAGTTACCTGGCGTACAGTCTGTGTCGCGTTATCAAAACGACTAACCGGACCCATTAGCGCGCCGATAACTGTCCACTCTTCGGTAACGGTAATCTGCTTTGTAGGGTTTGCAGGATCGCGCATTTGCGTACTACGGCTGATTGTAGCCTGCTCCCCAATCTCAGCGATCGCTGTCTGAACACCTTCAAGTACATCTACTGCGTATGAAATATTTCCCATTACGGATAGTCCGAAAAAGGCGGGTTATCCAGCTGACCATCTTCAAACTTACGCGGAATGCAACCGCCAGTGAAAATTGCACCGCCGATGCGGCGATTTACACTTCCACCCGATCCGCCTGGGTCACCGGCGCCCTGATTTTTACGATAAACCAGATCCAGTTTAAGTTTGTTCAAACCGTTAATCACTGCATTCCAGTCCAGTGAAATCTGACCGACTTTAATGTTAGGTTTGGTGGTGTACAGCGACATCGTGCTGTCAACCATAAAAATTGCACAATCAATAGGTGACATACCGGCATCCAGCAAAGTACCGATCTGTTCATCTGTCCACTGTGACTGAATGGTGTTGTTGCCGTTGAAGAACAGTTTCACCAGGTCGATCTTTGACTGGTCAGCCATAATTATGCCTCGATATCTTCAGCAGTAACGCCGAGTGTTTCAACAGCCCAATCAACAGCTCTCTGTTTACCTTTGATTTTTTCAGGATTTATTACCGCACCGTGCATGAGTACGTTATACCAGCCTGCACCTGTGTGTTCGAGGCTAACAGCACTCACTTCGTCAGTTGTCACTTCGTCAGTTGTCACTTCGTCAGTTGTCACTTCGTCAGTTGTCACTTCGTCAGTTGTCACTTCGCCGATATGTGTCAGTTTACGCGCAAACCACATGCGTTGAACGATGTGCGGTTGAGCTTCGAACAGATCGCCTGGTTCGTACTTTTCACCATTGAACATGAACGGGAAACGGGCAAATACAGGTTTGAAACGGTTAAAGTTTTCCATCGTGTTACCTCCGTCAGATAGTATACAACCTGTGCGGTTTATCTGATAGGTTAAAATAATTATTGACGGTGTACACAGGTATGATAGACTGAATGCAGTTTAAACAGTGAGGGTTACGAAATGAAGAAAGGTCAATTTGTTAAATGTATTGAAACTGAAGGTACAGATTATTTAACAGTTGGTAAACGTTATGGAGTTTATTCCGGACAAGGAGATAAAAATATGTTCGGTGGCATTAACAGTAAACACTCATTTGAAATAATTGATGATGAAGGTGACGTGATTTTTCAAAATGTTTTGGATGGTTTACACGGTAAATTCGAGGTGTCCAATGAAGCGTAAGACGTGGTTAGTAATGCTGGCAGGATGTGCACTTTTCTGGCTGGTCGTCATCTCAATTTTCTGGTAATAAAAAGCCCGCCGAAGCGGGCTAATCAATTCATACCAGGGCGGTGAACAGCGCACCTGCAGCAGCGTATGATACTTTCATATCAGTCGCCAGGGTTGCTTCAACTCGGTCTGCTTCCAGATGTTCCATGCGGAATTTCTTGATCAGCATACCTTCGTTGTTGCCGGTGTAACCGCGCCATGAGAAGCGGTAACCTGCAGTCGGAACCTGGGTGCCAGGTGTACGGGTGCGATATGCCAGCAGTGCTGTACCAGTGCTGATAAACTGATTTACCAGTGTAGTTGCACCTTCAGCGCTGGTTGCGGCGATAGCGCCGGACACAATCACCTCTTCAACACCGAATACTGCAGCCAGCGCGCTATCATTAACGACAACAGGTGTATTGTTGCTAATACCGCCTGAGTACTTGATGCGGTCAATAATCGCCGGATTGGTATCCAGTGCGTCACGCACATCCTGAGAAAGAACCAGAACGTTAGGACGAACACCTGACAGCAGTTGCACCTGAGTCATATATTTCTTGACATCAGCCACAGGGTCAGAAGCGTCATCAGTCCATTTCAGAACCTGATTACCGGTTGGTGTGGCGGCTACACCGGTGATATCCAGACCCCATGTACCGGAAGTCAGATAACGGGTCGCGAACAGACGTTCCTGACGGATCATCGCCTGCTGGGTGAGCCAGCGTGTTGTATCCTGGTCCAGCTGTAGTGGGGAATCAGCGTTAGCACGGATCTGATCCGCGATGTCGTGATGCAGAGCATACACATTAATGCTGTAGTTGTCCTGGTCGTAGTTGTAGCCAGACCCTGCTGATTCAGCACCCGGTGCACGCGGACGCATATCATCGCGCAGTGAATCAGCCAGGCGGAATTTGAAATAGGTGTCTGACTTGTTTTGAACAGGAATGTTCGGGAATACACGGTTGAACGCGAAAACAGACGGATCCTGCCACATAGCGACAGAGATGTTAGTTAGCGGGCGGTTGACGTGTACTGACTGAATACCGGGCTGGTTAGCAGAACTCATTTAATTATCCCCTTATTAGGCAGAAGGCACGGTGCCATCTTTATCGAACAGAACAGAACCGATCTCACCGTTACCGGCACCCAGTACAACAGTACCCAGTACAGCCTGACCTGCAGCAGCTGCAATCACACGACCTGACGCGTTAGTGGTAAAACGAACACCTGGTGCAACGGTTGCGCCGAAAAGCGCTTTACATACACCGCCAACGGTAATCATCAGCGTTTCACCTGAAGCCGTGGCAGCGGAAGCCGCTACACCTACAGCCTGCTCGCCGGCGGTAGAGCATGGAACAGCCAGCCCGGCGTTTTGAGCGTCGACGCCGCTAAACTTTACGATCTGTCCGAAGGCAACGGCGGCACCGGTCAGATGTGAGATATCCTGCGCAGCATAAGTATGTGCCATGATTATTTACCCTCAGAGATCAGTTTGTACAGTTCAGCACCTTCACGGGTTTCCATTACTTTTACGGAAGCCTGTTCAAAGGTAGTCTGATTTTTTTCAGCGTAAGCTTTAGCCATGCTGTCCAGTTTATCCTGGGCGGTCATACCTTCATCCAGCGAAACATGGTGACCTGCTGGAGCATGGCGAGCTTTCATAGCTTCATTGCCCGCTTTCAGCATTGCTGTCACAGCGGCTTTAGCCACATCAGGCATTGCGTCGATAGCGCGCAGCGCGGCAGCTTTAACAGTAAGCTCACCAGGCAGAGTGACGAAATCGGCAGATTTAGCCATTTCAGTAAATTTAGCGACAGTTGAAGCTTCTTTCTGAACAGCGATTTCGGCCTGCTGTGATTTCAGGATCTGGAAAGTAGCATCACCTACAGCAGATTTCATAATGGTAGCGCCGTTAACATCAAGTGATTCATCACCTGCTTTAGCGGTACTGACCATCGCGTCACGTGTTGAAGGGTCAAATGTACGGAAAGAAGCCTTAGCGGTTTCATCCAGCGTACTGTAATAGGCTTTCTGCGCGTCGTTCATGCCCGCCTCTGCGGTAAGTACGGCGTTCTGCGCCTTCGCCTCGTCTAACTGTTTTTGCAGTTCTGCGGACATTGCAGGATCCTCGTTGGTTAAAAGACTTCGCGCGAGGTTCATTACGAAATCTGAAATAATTGGTTTAATCGGTTCCCCGTTTTCAGCCGCCATTTCAATTGCTTCACGTAATGCACACTCATTCAGCCAGATTGTATCCCACACTGCACGTGTTTGCAAATCAACCTGTCTTTTTGCCTGTTCTTCTGCTACAGCTTCAGTGAAAGCTGATTTAAACATATCGCCGAATTTGCGGATCGCAGCAGGCATATCTTCATCAGTCATGTCAGGATGGAATTTACGCCAGGCTGCACGCACACGTGCAATAACGCCCGGTAGATCGGCTTCAGGGATCTGAACTTTGTTGCCGCGAAAACCCTTCGGGCCGAGTGCCGCGATTGCTGCACCGACATGCGTTGCATCGTCAATGCGTAATTTCGGCTCACCGTCTTTTGGCTTATACGCATAAACTTCACCGGCAGCTTTGAAAATTGTCACGTCAGCACCGGTGTGTGCCGGTGTGGTAACGCCTGAAAGTTCAGTGAGTTTAAACGCACGTGCACGCTGTTTGTTTGACTTACCGTCGAATCGCATTATTCGACATCCTCCCAGTTAGCTGATCCGCCCACACTGAAACCTTTGTAAACGCCAGTGTGGTACTTATTCAGAACATCATCATCGTTAACATACACGCCGACGATAATACCTGACTGATCGCCGATGCTCAGACCGAGAGATTTAAAAATTTCAGGGTAGGCAGGAAACGCGAAAGCAACATCACCGACCTGATCGCCGGCATGCATCGCTTTATTCACACGACCGTTGCGCATGAAATCAGACCAGGCGTCGAGCGTTACATTTTCGGGGATATGCTGTGCGTCGGTGTCATAGTAATCTTCACCGTTTTTAGTGCAAACCTGCGCCCATCCGAAAACAAGACGGCGACCGGTGTCAACTTTGATAACGTTATCAGACATGTGTTTTCCTCCTGCGAAGAATAATATCACTGCATTTTGTCAAGTGCAACAGTATTAGTTTTACTAATAGTAATATTAGAAACCCCTTATACCTGACAGGTTTTGTGGTACGACCAGTTAAGGGACCTAGCGCCATTACTGACTTTCCCCCTTACTCCCCTTACTTTTAATAAATTCATAATACAGAGTGATAAGGAGGTAGTGATGTAATTGGATCAGATCACTATAAAAGGAGTTTGGCGTGTTCGGGGTTTTGGAAAAATAGCATTCAACCTTACTCTCCCAAGACTTCCCGAACGACCGGACATTTTTAGTGCGGTCTTAAATTTTAGTGATTTTCTGGTAGCTAATCCGATAAGCATGACTAAAATAGATAGGTTACGTTTTGTTACGATAGATTACAAATCGTACTTAAGCCGTGACTTCAAAAATATCTATTCGTTATAACTAAATCGAATACACATTAAAATAATTCTGTGTTATGTTATCTTTACTGAAAACACATAGAGGAAAAGAAATGGATAGTCGAGCGCAGTTTGAAGAGTGGTACGTCGAGAGGTATGGAGAAAAGTATTTAAGTGGAGATAAACACCACTCAGAGTTTTGCGATGCGTGGGAAATATGGCAGGCATCACGCGCAGCTATTGAGATTGAACTACCAGCACAAAAGCCATTCAAGCACAATAGCTATCCAGAAGCGCGCGCACAGGATGATGGATTCAATGACGCGTTAGTGCAATGCGCCGAATCTATCATGACAATGGGTATAGGCGTTAAATGCGGCGATAAAAGAAAATGACAAACCGTAAATTCACTAACGAGCAGGATCAGTTCATTATCAGCAATGTCAGCACTATGACGAGTGGTCAGGTTGCTAAAGCGTTAGGTATGAATCTGAACAGTGTGAAGAACCGCGCCCGATCCCTGGGCGTGCGTTTCTCAGCAGGTGTATCACGCTGGACAGAACGCCAGGATGCAACCTTACGCGACATGGCAGGTCACCACCCTGTATCGCAGATCGCAGCTGCCTGCCGTAAAACTAACGCTTCAGTTAATATGCGTGCTCACGTGCTCGGGCTTAACCTTGCATATCACCGAAAGCCATACAACAAACTTACCACAGCCCATATGAAAGAAGCCCGACGTCTGAGAGATATCGGACTGTCGTTTAATCAGATTGCTCAGGTGATGTATTTACCTAAATCGACGGTCCGTCAGCTTGTAGATAATCTGTAACGAAGTCTGCACCGGCACTGAACGGTATTACTGGACGCACCATTGGGATCGCGTGGGTAAAGTAGTTGACCGTGACTATTGATAAAATAGTCATTGAAATTTACCCATTTGTTTGACAGGTCGTAATGCCAGTCGCGTTCACGCCCATCTTTAGTAGTCACCCATCCTTTTTCAAGATTTGGGTCGATATTACCGTTATCCATCCCCTGCCGTACACTTTCATACTGACCTATTTCAACCGCGCGTAATGACTCTGTGCGCGCAATAACTTTAGATCGGTATATGACGAGCTTTTCCTCGTAACGTTGCACCAACGTATCAATCTTATCCTGTGATAGTGTGCCGGCGCGCACTGATGCATCAAAGCGTTTATCACGCAGTTCATACGTAAGTGCTTTCTTATCGCCATTTTCAAGCGCTTTACGATAATTACTCACCCACACCTGCTGACCGTCGGTGATACCCAGTGTGCTACGGAACTGCCTGGCGATCGCTGCAGGCGGTTTACCTGTTGCAACAGCTTCCACTACGGACTGTCTCACAGCGGCTTTTGTCGTGTCGCTGATCTGGCGTATCAGATCGAGTTCATATCTCATAGCAGCATTAGATGCGCTGATGCTGAGGGCGGGCAACCAGGCTGGCGTGGTTATAGCCAGTGCCGGAAGTATCTCAATGACTATACGTCCCGACTCGATCATTGACGACTGCAGAACCGGCGACAGTCGGTTAGCGATCAGCGGATCAAGATTGTCAAGCATCGCCATCACACCAGGTACGCCGGATGTAAGATAGATCTGCTCGATTTCTTTGAGGGAATAAGACGTGCGGACAGCTTTCCACACATCGATTAAAGCGGCATATATAGCCGCTTCAGTTTTATTTGCGAGTTTAGGATACGGATCCGGCACTTTTAATCATCCTGTGAATGAATGCATCAATAGTTACTATCGATTTTATCACCCGGCTTTCAGTATCTGGTAACAACCATGCTGATGGTTGCCAGACCACCTCGGGGTAATAACCGAAAGGTTTTACGGCATGAGGCTGTTCTACACATGCAGCATTAATAATTACAGCAGGGTGACAGTCATAACAGTTACCGTCAATCCAGTATTCACGCATTTGTGCAGAACGATTATCGTAAGTGCCGTCACGGATCATATTCACCCCCGCGAAATTAAAACACAGCTTGATGCTGCGTAGCCTGTCGGGTCAATGTATGATTTTAACACACCGTGCTGGTAATCAATACGATCGACCCGAAACTGTTCGCCACCACACATTACTGTATCACCTTCGATGGCCTGCTCACCGCCTACGTAGCGAATTTCACGGGCGAGTAGCGACTCAAGCATCGTTGCTGCCCGCTCCAGTCCGCCGGCACGCTGATGGTTATTCTGACCCCGATAACCTTGTGCTTCTTTACGCATGTCTTCAGCGAGAACGATCAGATCATTTCTTTTCATTACTGCGTGCCTCACCTGCCAGACCACTATACGCTGCTGCGTCTTCATAGTCATCAGGGTTAAATTTATTACGGCTACGCGCCATCTTAAGCAGCACCATGAACTGCCATCCTTCGGTTTCAGTCAGACTGTGACCGAACATCGCATTGAATGCATCAACACACGCTTTCATACTCCGCTCACCGCCTTCAATATCACGTTGCGCGGCACGATCTTTCATGTGCTGTACACCTTTCTCCAGGAAAGAATGAGCGGAGTGTTTAACATTTTCAGATACACGAAAATATATATTTCCTTGAAATTTTTCCCCATCAATAGTGTGTGTCGGTAGATGAAACCCAGGTGGCTGACTCATAGCCTGTTCATATTCTTCACGGGTGACATAAAAATAACCGTTCACTCTTTCTTCTGTTGTTGTTTTACACGAAGGGTAAAATTTAAAACGTATCTCGTCCGAATCATCATCGTCATAAAAATATAACTCGCTATCAGAAATACTTTGACAGCACTTAATCATACCTTTAGGCCATCCGCCCCGCTTTGGTAACTCAATTTTTAACAGATCTATCAGTTTCATTTCCGGTCCTTAGTTGTTTACGTTGACAGTAACAATTTAGCGGTGTAGATTTACATTGTCAATAATTATTTTATAGAGTACAGTATGACAACTATCCCAATGTTAGAGATACGCGAAAAGAACGGATCGAACGGTAAGACGACTTACGAGCGCGATTATCTGGTGTTTACCAAATTGCAGACTTACAAAGATGAATCGCGTAAAGACTGCGAACAGGCGCTGCGTGACCACCTGGACGATCTGATTAATCAACTGGTTATTATGAGGGCATGTGTATGAATTACGGTGAGAGTTTTAACACAATGGCAGAACGTCTGCTGAAAATTGAAAAGTCAATGAAAACGCCGCGTGCTTATGTACGTACCGATCGGCGTGGTCGAGTGTCCTCAGTATTGCACGGATCACCGGGTCATCGTGCCGCTGAATTGTTCGGTGAAAAACTTGAACCACTGTGGGGGATGACTGAATGATTTTGTTATTCAAATGGTTTACCTGGCGGCGATGGGTGTTGAAGCACTGGGTTAATGAAAGTGTCAACGACTCATTTTTACGTAACTGTCACAATTGCAACATTGCCGGTTGTCGTAAACATCCTGTTATTTACAATGATATGTGTCGAATTGTACGGGGTAAGAAATGAAACAGGCATGGTTGATCGGTTATAGTTTTAGTAAAAATAATTACAGCGGGTTCGGGAGATTTGTAAATTACAGAGATGATGGTAAACCTCCGTCAATGAAAGATCTGGAATCAATGGAAAGTAAAGTATTAATAGATAATGGTTTTCAAAAGGTATGTGTCTTGTCAGTAAGTCGCCTGGCAGATGAGGAGTAAATAAAAACACCCCTTACGGGGTGTTATCATCGAGTGAAGGTAATGCACCTCTGGTCAACTCGTCAGACTTTTCAGGTAACCCACCCTCGCTGCGCAGGAACCCTTCTAACGCGTCATCCGGTGTCAATGCACCTGCACCAGCCAGATCCCTAATGAACGTCCCCAGCGTGGTCAGTGACTCTTTCATCACGGTACCGACACGGATAGTAGGTCGCATTTCATCAGGTAACCCGTTTAGTTTCCAGATCATCGGGATAAGCTGGCGGTTAATCGTTGATGCCACGCTTTCCAGGCGCCCCTGAATACCTTTCAGGAACATTGATGTGCTATTGTCTGACAGTGAACGGTTACCACCGCTTCCGCTCGTACCCAGGAACATGAAATCAGCCAGTATGGTACGCGCCATTGCGATATCATAGCGACGAATGACCGCATCAAGATTTACGGCATTACTCTGCGAAGGTGTTTCGAAACGGAATTCAGCCGTACGGATGTTGCTGTAAGAGGTCTGACCGGTATTCGCATCTGTCGATTCGAACGGACTGCTGAACAGAACCACACCTGATTCTTTATTGTAACGTATATCGCTGACCAGTTTGCGATAGCTGCCGATCAGAGCACGTGCCGGCCCGCTGATCAACGGATCGTCTGACTCAGCGTCAATACTCAACTGTGCATCTACGGTGACTACTGGTAAACCTGTTCCGCGCTCCGCCTGTACCGCCTCAATTTCCTGCAGTCGTTTTTTATAAAACCACGGCTTGTAAGCGGATCGATACATAGATTCACCTTCCGGCGATCCGCAGTTTGGCTGATTGATGAAGTGGACATAACGATCACGCGTGATGATTTTACTGATACCCACAACCGGTACAAACTGACGAACAGCAATGGCGCGACCAAAATCATCGGTCATCCATTCTTCAACGCTGTTCTGTCCAATAATCATCATTTCTTTGATGCCGATACGACCATCGGGACGAGTATATGTCACGACATCAAAAACGCTGTAACCCCACTCAAACGTACTGTAAATATTTTGCAGGAAGTCATTAAAAGATACACCAGGGTACGGATCTTCCGGGTCACCCATGTTTTCGATTACGATATTTTTAGCGAGATCGGCGTACTCTTTTGACGTGTCAGCTTCTGCTGCATCCATTTCCCACGGTACGGTTAACATCACAGCAGTGATCAGCGTGCGCAGTGCGCCCAGCGTTTCATCATTACGTGACATTTGCTGGAACGTGAGTTTACGCAATTCACCGCGTAAGGCTGGAAGGAAATCATCATCAACCTGAATCAGGCCATTGTTTGCGGTACGCCCGTAGCTGTATGCTCCTGCGGGCTGTTTCTGTGAAGCCATCAGATGGGCGCTCCGTTACACATTGATATTCCCCGTAGTGTAACAGAGCGATAGGGTTAGTGTACAGATCGGTCTATCATCCTGCGCATTTGAGTAAATACGTGTGCGCGAGTTATAAGAAAATGAATATCCTTCAAGGTTATAGCCGGTAAAATCCCGTTAGCAAAAACAGGCTCCCCATTTTCTATTTTTATCCATCTAAAGTTGTCATGCCTGAAATCAAGATTTTCAATATTTTCTATTGCTTTTTCGGCAGCATTCAACCATTTTCGATATTCGAACGGTGAAAATGATCCATCGACAAGCCTTTCGATTCCGAGTCTGGTATCCTTTACTTTCATGAGTGTAATACCTCGTTTGTCAATTCATTGCCTTTCGGGTACCACGATCTGACTATTTTATAATCAATGTTCATACTGTAAGCCTGAGCATACGATAACTGGTTGTACCAGAATTCTGTTTCACGCATTGCTACCCAGTACGGTAATGACAGGTTTACTGAAATAGCTGCAATCAGTTCCTCCGTGGCATGCATCACCCAGTATTCCATGCTGCCGTGTTCAAAGTAAATGTAGATGTTCTCTCCGATCACCGGCGGACAAACCGTCAGTTTTGCAGCGACCTGAACAGCAACAGGTCGCAGATATAGATCGTACGGGAAGTCGGTACGCATTACCGACATTTCTTTTTACATGCTTCGGCGCGTGCCTCACACCAGTTTACGTTAAGTGGATTTCGCGCAACACCTGCTGCACTGCTCCACGCTTTAGCAGCCTGTTTAAACAGTTTACTCTGCTCGCACTCCAGTGCTTTTGATGTCAATTCTTGATATTTTACATTCACTACCCACCACCCCGCACGCTCTCTGTCGCGCGCTGTTTCAATGTTATCGGTACGGAACAATACCGTACCGGATTTATGTTTGATTTCCCAGGTCATTGACCGCACACCAGTGTGAGTCTGGTAACCTGCACCAGCTGTTCATCATGTTCAACAGCGAATTTTGTACCATTCGCCGTGAATTCAACCATGTTTTTACCGATAAGAACATCACGGATGATAGCTGGTTCCGCACCATCAAAATCAATCAGCAAACCATCGTGGAGATCGGTAGCTTTAATGGGACGTTTCTTAATCATGATATCACCAGTTCATCAATGGTGCGCCGGGTACGCAGTTTCGTATCTGTAGAGACGCGGCTGATGCGTACAACTTTTTTACCCTCACCGATCGCCATGCGTGCGGCACGGCTAAGGTAAGTCTGAACATCGACCGGTGACATACCTGTGGTTTTTTCAAGACTTTCACGACGAATACGCATTATTTGAATTCCTTACTCTGTAGACGTTTCAGTTCGCGGATCAGTGTGTCGATTCGCTGCTGTTTCATTTTGATCGCCTGGTTACGCGCATCTTCTGCGGTGTACCAGAATTCGCTGTTACGGTAGTAAGTGTTGTCCACCACGGCCAGCTTACCATTACTGAATACTTTCGCTTTGTGCTGCTCTACGCCGCGTGTCAGCGCATACTTCGTCACCCATATGTCCATAACGTTGCCATCGGCAAAAACTGGCGACGATATGAATAGCAGCATGAAAATCAGGATACGTTTCATTACCACCCCTCATACTTGACATATGTAACTACCACACTTATCAATGCTGAAAAAAGAAAAGTTACCCTGAAACCATACCATGTAAGTGATTGGAACATATCAATTATCAAGTTTATATCCCATGACACAAAAGACATAACTCCAATAAACGCAATCAACACAAAGTATGCAAACGAGGTTATAAAAATAGCGTTACGTAAAAATATGATCAGTTTAATCACTTTAAGCACTCCTCAGCCTGACTTCTTGCGTAAACAAGCATACTTTCTGGTACACGCATCATTTCGAGTTCAAACGTGCTGAATCTGCGTGAAAACTGCTTATTATTATTTTTATTTAGCCAGGTTAAAGTTAGTTCATTCACTCGCGGATAGTCGAATCCTATTCGAAGTTCACAACCTTCTATTTTTAAAAACTCATACAGTTCCTGAAGAGTCATGTTAAACATTTATATACACTCCTGTCAATTATTTTACACTACGTTTAATAAAAAGTCGGTTTCCCGACTAAATTGGTGACCCTTACTGGATTTGAACCAGTGCCCTGGCGATTATGAACTAACCGCTGAGCTAAAGGGCCGAATAATGTGTGGTGGCAGGAGCTGATCTCCTGCTTGTATCTCTGGAGTTGAACCAGATCACTCCGACTTTGACGGAAGCTCTACCAGTTGAGCTTACATACTCACGATTTGTTCACCCGGCCTAGGAACCCGGTCACCATCACGCTTAGCGCATCAGCCTGCGCATTCACCACAACGGAAAGAGCACTGCATGACGTTTGCACGGACTTACTACTTTCGTGGCAGTCTCGGCGGTTCTCAATGCTCTTACCTGTCGTGTGCTCCGTTTCGTGGAGCTACCGACAAGTTTTTAACCTTGCACCTATGACGATTTACTAAGGCGACATGCCCGTTGTTACGCCTAAATCTGAATATAGCCCCATCCTTGCGGCCACGCAACAGTTTTTATAAATTAATTCACTGTGACGGTCGTGACATTCGAATAACCGTATCCAGCAGTATCACCCGCGCCGCCCGATCCGTTGTTACCGCGCACCAGCAATCTGTACTGACCAGCGTCACCACTTGCTGCCGCAGCGATACTGTACGTGGTGTTAGTCGCGCCGGAAATATTATTCCAGGTGACACCACTATCCGTAGATTTCTGCCACTGCTGACTGACACCATCCACGACTACCGCTGAGAGGCTCAGCGCAGATCCGGTAGTAACGGTGAGTGTCGCCGGCGTGTTAGTGGTGAAACGAGGAATGTAGGCGTAAATCGGCATAGCGACTTCCTGACCGTTAATATTCACCCTGGCGTACAGAATCGGCGCTGATGTGACCGGTGCGCTGGTACCGCTTGCACGCGTTGTCTGCAGAGCTAAAACAGAACCCTGTGCACCGATACCTGCCGATCCGTTATGCAGTGAGAAACGTCCTTCAATCGTGAGCAGTCCCGGTGATGACGCCTGAGTTAATCCGCTCACGTTAAATAGTGAACACTCACCTCCTTCAAGACGTGTGATACCTGTACCTTTGACGTTCACAACATACTCACCGCAGTATGATGAAAGCTGAACCCATAACGCAGGTAAGGTATTATTGTAAACCTGAGCCTGGTATTGTGCTGTAAGTACACCGGTGTGACCGAAATGATGCATGCTTATAGCCGGTGAGGTGGCCTGACCGCGCTGGACGTTAATTATTGTCTTACCCGGTGTGCGGTCGGCATTTACAGCCAGCGGTGCACTACCGAGTGATGAAAATCCATTGCGGCAAATGATTTCAATTTCCCAGCTGCCACCAACGGCAGGCGTAAAGAACGAACCGATGTTCATCCACACAGGGCTGGCAGTATTATTTGTACCGCGAATCACGCCGGTGTACCAGCGCGCCTTGAGCGGGTTATCAAACACCGTTGCATAAGCCTCCTGGCGTGAACTACCCAGTTCGTACGCAGACTGGAAAGCTGTGATAGTACTACCGTCCGGATTCAGCGGATAACTTGGCCATGCTGGATCGCTCGGACCCGTAGTCATATCGATAGTGTTACCTGTCGGACCAGACAGTGTATCGATGATCAGACGGCGGTTCCAGGCTACCGCATTTTTAGTACAGCTTTCAATGGACAGCATATTAATGTTCCATTGTCCATTGTTAATATCGAACGGTACGTTTCCATGTTCAATCCATCCGTTATCAATGATTCCCTGACCGTGACGCGGGATCCAGAACGCCGGAGCCATAGCAAACTGGAAATTGAAGTTACTCAGTTTGATAGCCGTCGAGTGGTCCCATTTCCCGTAAAATACTTTGTTAGGATCCGACCAGCCAACCTGAAGGAAAGGACCAGCTGTACGTTGTGAATAAACCTGGTCGAAATGGCTGTCAAGGCTGTCAAGATAATAAAAGGTATACGACCCGGTATCCTGAGCATTGACACAGCTTACGTTAGCAAAGCAACCTGTTGGACAGTCATTCTTCATGAAAGGCTGCTTATTGCTGGCCGTATCGTTAAACACACCCTGCGTAGCGCCGATCAGCATATTCGTACCGGTAGGATTCGTATCGGCACTGTAAACGTTACGTTGTACGGTCTGCTGTCCATTCCAGTTAATGCCGTGCACCGTCCAGTAACGGTGATTGATGCGAAATACCGGAGTATCAGATTTATCGGAAACGATCGTCGTGGAAATCTGTTTACCGAACTGACAGCGCGGACCCGACATACGGAAGTGACCTGCCGCATAAAAACCTGATGGGTTTTGCGCAGCATCAGCGGCATTGTTTGGTACAGGAGATCCGTAGCCGCGTAAATCAAGTGGCGAAATAAAATACGTACCAGCTTCAAACTGTACGGATAACGTTGGAGAAAGCGATCCGGACAATCCGCGCGCGAAAGACCCGAAAAGGAATTCATACATACGCTTGAATGCCGGACCAGCATCTGTCACACCGTCATTTACCGCGCCGAAATCATTCACAGTCAGATCTGCAAGTTCTTTCTGTCGCTTCCAGTGCCACGCTGCGCCGGATGATGCAATGTAACCACCGTCATCAGCCTGGGCGGTAAGATAACCAACAAACCAGCCGCCACCTGTTAAACGACTCGCACCAGCGTTGTATTCGCGAAGCATAACACGTTCGCCGGCATAACGTGGCTGACGGGTGCGCAGATCTGCAAAACTCGCAACACCGTCCACATCTGATTTACTCATAGCGTTCAGATTCACTAACGCTGTAGTTTTGTTTGGTACGTCAGAAAGGTTATTTGATGGCTGCAGACCTGAACCGGCTACAACTCCTGTACCTTTAATCATAGGCTGACAAAGAAGACTGTGTGATGACGCACTGCCCACACCACCCGGTAATACATCCCACCCGGTAGCGATCGCTGCCGTAACCTGGTCATTGAGAACAGTTTCGCTTGACGAATAAAGAAGATTGTAATCGGTATACGATGTACCCGATCCTTTCACCATGACCTGCGAAAATTTTGAAGATCCGCTGTATGAACCGGCGACGTGTCCGGACAGAGGTTGCCACCCTGCAGCAATGAGTTTTTTCACCTCAGCAACCAGGGTGGCGGGATTGGAACTTGAAACGGTACGGTAATCGGTAACAGACATGATATTTCCCCTGAGTGAATGATCACGTCATGTTACCGTACTACTCATATTTTATATAGTACCTCCCGGCGCTGGCGCTGCTTCAACCATGGCGTGATAAACCGGGTCGATTTTGTTAATCCCCGCAGAGTCGAAAGCTTTCTGGCCTGCGGCCCACTGTGACGGAAATGCTTTTAACGGTACCAGCTTCCACCCGTCCGGCACTTGGTAGTGCGTGATAACTGTCGCCTCAGTTCCTGGCTTCGATAGGTCAAAGTTTACATCCGACACGGTGGCCGATGGCGGGGCGGTGTATAAAGTCCGCCCCTCATGACTGCGAACGCCTTTGAAGTACTCCTCATTGCAATCAATCCACTCCACATAGCCATCATATAGAGGGTCATTACTGATAAACTGGTGGACCTGATTAGCATCCAGCACCGCCAGCAGGGCGCGGGCCATTGCTTCAGCTTCTGATACAGGAAGCACAATATTTGACCCCCGCCCAAATTGCTCAGACCATGATTGCTCAGACCATGAAGCAATTTTCTCAAGCCGCGCCCGCCCGCCGATCTGCTCGATAAGTTCGTTAAACATCATGCCTCCAGGTGGCGTCCACTACATCAGCAGATTTTCGGCATGGGTTACTCATGCTCATGCTGTTACATTCCCCATACTCAACATCGACGAAATCCTGAATATCCTTGTCAGTTGCTTCGTCAGGGATATCAACAGTGACTGTTACAGTGATGGTTTTCACTTCTTCACCTCCCACTTCACACTGGCCGCGTCGAGTAACCCGGCGATCTGCTTGATGGTGTCGTTACTTCCTTTGAAATATTGCTTAGTCTTCACATCCCCAGCCATTTTTAGGTTAAACAGCGCAGGCAACTCAACAACCTTCTGCTGCTGTGCTCCCAGCTCCAAGGCTGCGTCTAATGCCTGGTTAAATCCTTTGCGCCTGATGGCTTCGTGTACACGAAAATCTCCCTGAAGCTCTGGATCAGTATCCATTGATAATTTATGCGGCAACACGGCAGGCTGTGCGGCGGTGTATAGCGCTATGTGGGTTGGGCTATCACGGTACGCTTCATGGTCGTTAGATAACCCAGCAGACCCTACTGCCTCGTACAGTGATTTGTGCACATAACCATAAGGCTCACCCGCCGCAGCATCGCGCCGTAAAACTTCTATAGATTTCGCTCCACCGATACGCGCGATTTCCAACCTCAGCTCGTCGCGCTCACGCTCTGCTGCTTCAATCCGATCTACCAATGCAGTTATCGTGGACGGCGAAACAACAGAAATGTAATTGACAACCTCGGTGCACCACCCGTCATTAGCCAGATCCTTTGGCAAGAGAATCCAGGTAACTTCTGAATCCGCTAATTTCGCCAGCTCTTTTAACTGTTGTATGTTCATGGCTGCTCTCCTGCGCGGATACGGGCATCAGTGGCTGGGGTTTTGATTACTGAGTGCATCGCCTGCCACATGAGAACGATCAGGTCTTCATCGAGGTTTAAATTGTCGTAATGTTCAGCCTCTGCATGTGCTGAAGACACCATTAATTCAGTGGGTTGAAGGTTGCTAAGTGTTGCATTCTCAGCAGCCAGCGCCCGTACCTGCTCCTGAAGCTCAATAACTTTATACAGCGCCTCGTTCCTTTCTGCTGTCACCCGCAGATAGTTTTCAGTTACTGACCTTTTTGCAGATTCAAGCTCAGCGATACGCACATCCTTTTCGGCGACGATTGCGGCGTGGTCTTCATGCATAACCCATCGGCCAGAATCACTCGGGCGATGAGCCGGAACACCATCAACTAACACAGCGTCATAACGCTTAATCTCTGTCATATCTCTATCTCCTCGTTTAATTTAAACACACTATACTCAATTATTTTACACTGTCAATCTGAAAAATAGTTCAGTCTTTCACACCTTCAAACATTACTGTAGCTGAAAACATATCGTTCGGATCGCGGAACCAGGTGATGCTGTAAACCCGCAACATGCCGATTTTACCACCGTTCATAGCGATAAGTAGAACATCACCTTCGTTGATACCTTTGTCGTGAAGCAAACCTCTACCAAAATAATGACCTGTAAGATTAAACTTTTTCTGTGCGCTCCACGATGTGCCAATATGTAATTCGTGACCCCAGCGTTGCGACGTGTAGTCAATTTCACGTGAGTCAGGCCAGACGTAATTTGTTATTTTATCAGCCGCTGATCCAAAGAATTTAGCTAACCACTTAAGCATGATTTATTCCTCAATTGAAAACGTGTTTGATAAATTCTTTTCCAAACGTTCAATATATTCTTTGAGAACATCTGCACGATGTTTACCCCACGGAAGAAGTACATGAAACCGACTGTCATTCTGCACCCATTCTGTTTTATCGCTCCATTCCATATAGGCCTGCTTAAAGTGTTCAAGACGTTTCACTTGCTTTTTCAGATCGTCACATTGATGTTCTAATAATTCCATGCCTGAAATCATCTTTTCAGCATGCTCTTGAAGTTCAGAAATCAACCTGTCTTTCATTTGTAACCGTAGATGCTGATCGTTATTCATAATTTATTCCTTAATGAATTTTTTAACAGCATCAGTCAGACCTTTTGCGTGAGGGTGACTGAGAGTAACGTGAACATCGTCATCATGAACGAACGTTACGCTGTAGTTTTCTAAAGTCAGATGGATCTCTACACAGCGTAATGTCAGTAAAACGTCAAACAGTTCTTTCATAATTCATTCCTCAGTTATTGACAGCGCTACGATACGACGCACCGTTCACGCTGTCAATAATTATTTTACATACCGTCGTAATTACCGGCACCTGACTGTACGATACCTGCGTGCGGCGTGGTGCGACGACGAATGACCTTAGCGTTTGGTTTAGGCTGCATAGCAGCAATCACCAGGGCATCAGCCATGTTCGGCGACTTCGTGCCGGCAGGTGCTTTGTTCACGATGACTTTGCCGCCGTTCTGATAGCCGTACGTTACCTGACCCAGTTCGGTGACCAGCTTATCTACCCACACTGCTTTTTCGGGCAGGCTGATAATATCGTCCGGATCGCACTCAATGCCGTTTTTCACCCAGTCGTACGTTTTCTTGAACCGTCTGCGCAGATAGAACCAGGCCTGTGCTTTGAGCGTGGCGTAATGGTCGCGGTTCGTGCGCGTCACATCGTCTTCCGTTTCGCCCATAATGGACTGTGCCGGGTTGACGACGGCACCCGACGGCACCCAGGCAAACACCGGCATCGCGTTATCTGTGTTCTTCGCAGCAACTTTCGCAGCGCGCCCGATGCCAGTCACGTCGTACCAGAATTCATGGGCGCCACGCTGTGCGGCTTTCGTGTGGAAATCGTAATACGCGTCATCACCGTCGCCTGCAAGCGTCTCCATGTGTTCTACGAGCACACCGCGCATGAAACACAGTGCGTTCACGTCGCTGCCACCATCAGCGACGTCCATCCCGGCAGTGCGTTTACCCGATGGTGATAACCCGAGTTTAAGATGTGCACCGCGTGCGGACTGCACCCATGCAGCGGGGATCAGTATATTCTCAACAGCAGCACTGTAATCACGATCGACTTCCTGGGCGAACACGTGCATCAGGCCTTCATCCTCAGCACGCTGACGACGTGCGTCGTACCAGGCCTGTGATTTAGCCGGGTGGTCGCTCCAGTCCATGATAAATATACGCGTCTTACCTTTCGGCGGTGTGCATCCAGGATTCCATTCAAATCCTGACATGCGACGGCGATGGAAAACGTTACCCATACCGTTAACTGATGAAATGTCGATCTGAACGTTGGTGTTATCACCCAGCGCCGCTTCAATCAGTTCGGGGCGTTCGTAGTGTGCGGCCTCATCTTTGAAATAGATCAGCGTACGACCACCGCGCCCGATATTATCACCCGCTTCGCCGGCGATCGTTGCACCGTTAGCCGGGTTGATAATTTTCATGTACGTCATGTGCTGAACCGGGTTGAACCCTTTGGGCCAGAACAGATCTGACGGAAGATTTTTAATACAGGAACGCAGCTTATCAAATATCGTTTTCGGGTCACCCAGGCGGTCAACGAGTTCTTCCTTGCGCGAACCAAAACCGACAGCAGCGCCAGGCCAGTACAGCCACAGCCAGACGCTGAACGCTGAGGCGGCAACCGTCGCGCCCATATCACGCGCTTTCTCGATAAGACCGTTCTCTTCATCGAGTACGCAGCTGTGCAGGAATTTAATCAGATCTGTCTGACGTTCAAACATGCTGAACGGCATAAGCGTTGGCAGGCCGCGCGTTGCGTTACGCGGATCGTACGTTGTCGCCCAGTCAAGACACCAGTCAACCGGGTTATGTTTGTAGTGAACGTGTGCTGCACGTGCTAACACCGGATCGGCGCGCAGACGCTGCAGCAATCTCAGACGGCGCTCAACCTCTGACTTGTGGTCAGGAGGCCAGAAATACGATACGCGCGGATCGCCACCTGCTGATGACACGGCGTCGAAATGTGAAAGCCCCGCGTCACGCAGGGCATCATAAGTTGATTTATCTATCATGTTTTTCCCCTGTTCTGTCAGGGGAGTATATCACGCCTGAGAGTCAAACCAATCAGCCAGCTCGCGCAATTGCTGTGCGATGATTTTCTTGTCATCGTAAGGTAAGACCGGGAAAACAGGCGACACGGCGGCGTGATCGGGATTGAAAAAGTCATCATCACCGCGACCGATTAGTAAACCCGAGCTTTTACGAATATCGGCTTTGAAAGAAGCACTTTCGGTAGATGCGATTACAAAGCGGAAATCATCGCCGTCTTTTACTTGACCTTCGAAAATAACAGGTAATGATTGCTTAAAAGCACCGTTGCGAATTGATTTAACATTCAGTGTCTTATTCATCAATAGATCCTCATTTTAAGTGACGCACCTTTAACTCACGCTTATTGAAAAACAGTCTTCCCGTCTAACAGTGCGTAAGTACCGTCTTCATTTTTGCGAACTTTCCACTCTAAGCCTTTGTGATAAACAACCATGTCGTCAGTATCAACATCAACAACTGAACCTAATTTAAAAGCGCCTTTAGTCAGGTCTTTAGCACGTTTGATGATGGTCATTTCCATTTTTCAATTCCTCAATTTCGTTTCGTTGAGGTAATGATATCACAGTCGTACGCACCGTCAACAATTATTTTATAGTTAGTATAAATAAAAACGTGCATCGCTGCACGCTTCGATGGTCACCCTTTCATTGCCTGCTGATACAGGTCGCACGCTTCTTTGCTGTCATGTGCATTAGCCACATCTTCCGGTGTGACGGTTCGCACGCTGGCATGCAGGTTCACGTTGTCGTTAAAACCGCCCTGCATGCGGATCAGCATTTCGTACGCTTTGTTACGGTCTTTAGGCTGCAGGTCCTCAACCAGGGTGACGGCGTAATAACCGTTGTCTGATTCTTCCAGCATCGCGATGTAACGACGATCTTCCGGCGGGATATCATCAACAGACAGAATGTGCGGCAGGAACTTAGTGCGACCCTTCTCATCCTGGACGGGTAGCCACTCCAGGTACGGGAAACGGTCATGAACGCCGCGTACATCCTGTGCGAGTCGCAAACGGATTTCAGCCAGTCCCATCTCGACGCTTTGACAGATGTCAGTCTGTCGAGCAATCAAATAATTATTAACATCAGGTCGTTTTAATAAACGTGCGGCTTTCTGTCCGGGACAGTTAATATCAGGCCAAACCTGTTTAACAATATCAGAATTAGAAAGCGAATTAATATCACGCTGAATATATAAATCGCAAAAGTTTGCGACCAGCGGATCTAATTCATTTCTCAATTCGTCAATTGTCATTTTAATTCACCTGTAATAACAATCGGGAAGTCTGAATAAATAAAACGTTCCCATATGTACAACGCACCGCTTAATAATTTATCGCAAATATAATTGCGACCTTCTAACTGCGGTATATTAAACCGGTCGAATTTAATATACACCGGAATGCAATAAGCAAATAAACCTTTGTGTGTATATTCGTTCATCCCGTTACGCCTCGCAGTATTACCAGTGACTGAGAGTAGCACCTCAACCAGTTAAAATCAACACTTAAAGTTATCCACAGCTTATCAACTTTTTAAAGTTATCCACAGCTTATCCACAGCTAAAATTTACACACCGAACCAGACCGAACGAAACCCGCGCATCGGACTCGCAGCCAGTCTGACAAACCCCCTTACTCCCTTTATTATTCTCTTAAATATAAATATAAATATAATAATAGAGTATGTATAGTAATATAATGTATATATATATATATTGTAGAATACTGTAATGGATTTAGTCAGTGTTGGGGGTAGAGAAGTTACTCTCTAACACATTGATTTCCATACACACCGAACGCCCGGTTAAGCCCGTACTTGACGTCAAACAGAATCGTGTGATACGTTATAAATTATTCAACCTAGCAAAAGAGGACAAAATGATTAAATTTCGCAAGCATTCGATCTGCCAGATACCAGCGGGGTTACCCCCTAAAACAGCGGCACACATGTGCGGCGGCGACGTATTACGTAATGTCAGCCTGATGGGACGTACCCAGACGGTCATCATTAACGCAGCGCCGGAGATCCCTGAGACGACTATCGCATGGTTAAAACGCCTCATTTACCGCCCTGGTGAATCTGTTCGTATCCCGTTTGAGGTGGATGAATTTCATGCGTATTACTGGCTCACAGAGAATAGTTGCGTGGATGAAAACGACCGTATGACATCGCAGGGTGTACCGGTAAATATTATCGGTACGTACGGTGTAACTATTTCACGGGGGTTTATTAAAAATGCCATTATTGCTGACTGACTTTGAATTCCGCCGCGATATTGACTTTAAAACGTCAAAGAAAGACATCGCGGAATATATTAAGAAAATAGATCCGTTTTTCGACATGCGTCGTCTCGGTACTTTTTTCGGTAACAGATCGTACTATACTAACGGCTACTGGCACGCCGTGGGTATTCCTGAAAACAGTGCGGATATTATTGAAAAGGCTCAGTGTCGTTATCTGACTGATGATGCGATAATTAAAACGGCTGAAAGTCTCGATCTGATATTCTGTGTACCAACATACGTAGCGCGCGCAGATCAGGTTAACGCTGTTGCTCAGGCGCGAGGCATCGATATGCACCTGCCGGCATCAGTTGAGAACTACGCCGTGTCATGGAAAGGTTTCATTCACCAGGCGATCGTTAAGCGTCAGTGCCTGTGGGAAGGTCCGGGTATTAACAAGCCTCTCACCGCATACGATCTGACGTACTGGATCCGAATCTGGAGTGATGATCCATCGATCGCAGAAGATGAGGTGATTGCCGCAATGGACATGCCGACAATCCGTACTAAGCTGAACTGGGATATGGGTAGCGGTATTGCCTGGAAAGGTATTCGCCTGTTAAACGCCGGCGACCTGTCGTGGTACACAGGAGCATTCCCGGATAAGCTTGCAATGAATGACGGTAAGAACCCGCCACCACCAGGTGAAGAGTACGGTTACGGTTATGTCGATATGACCGAGGTGTTAGATAAACGAAATGAAATCATCGGAGGGGTGGAATGAAAAAAGTATGTGTAGAAATAAGTCGAAATATTGAAGGCGGGTTGTCACTTTGCATTTGTGATAAAAATGGCGGTTATCGCATCGCCGGTGCGAAAGTAGGAGGCTGCGAAACAGTCAAATCATTCACTGTTGATGCTGACGAATTGATTGAAGCTGTTCGCAATAACTCATTTGATGAGGTGACCGAATGAATACTGATTACAGTGAATTAGACCGTAAGATTTTAGAGCAGATCGTCAATAACAAACGTCGATTTTACGAGATCGAAAACGTTGAAATCCATGATATAGCTCAGAAAATTGCGAAACAGACAAAGCGTGAAGCTTTCCGCGTAATCGATGGTCGGTTACAGCATTTACGTAAACGAGCGCTGATTAAATTTACCAAGGGTTATGGCTGGGAGGTCACCGAATGAACACATTAGCACTATTAAATATGTATCGTGAGAAAGGTGTTTCCACAGTTCGCAATCAGCACGGTCAGATCGTATTTTGCGGACTGGGTAAAATCACACCGTCGCAACGCAAGACGTTACTTAACATCCCGCAGGCTGAGTTAGATGCCGCAATGAAATGGCAGGGTTAATGATGACTAAATACAGAATCGCAACTATCAGGTGGTACACACCATTCGGTAATCAAGTAACCTCACCATCTGTTCAAAAAAGAGTAGGTTTCTTCTGGTGGGTCACACTTACTCATTGTGAAAATGTCAAGCAGGCGATGACCTATATTTCAAACATAAAAAAGCGAAAGCCTGAGAAAGTTTTAGGCGTCGTCTGGAGACCATAACAATGATCTACATTCAAACATCCACCGGTATACACTTCGACCTGCAGGATCCTCAGCCTGAAATGGTCAGCATCATTGACATTGCGCGTGCTCTGTCACATATAAATCGTTTCACGGGCCACACTAAAAAACCTTATAGCGTTGCTGTTCACTCGCTGAACGCGTCTTACATAGTGTCACGTGAGTTCGCCCTTGAAGCGCTGCTACACGACGCGCATGAAGCGTACACGGGTGACGTCAGTTCACCGCTTAAGTCACTGCTGCCGGATTACCGTGCGCTTGAGGATCGGATTGAATCAGTCGTGCGTCGCCGGTTCGGACTACCTGATAAAATGTCACCGGAAGTTAAGCTAGCCGATCTGACAATGCTCGCTACAGAACGAAAGTTACTCCTGGGTGACGACGGTGTAAACTGGCCGTGCCTGCAGGGTATCGAACCGCTGAGTACGATACGATGGCTTGACGAAACGCCAGACAACGTTTCCGGGATGTTCTATGAAAGACTTTTAGAATTGTTATACTAAGCGCCTTCGGGCGCTTTTTTATTTATACTCACTATAAAATAATTGTTGACGGTGTGTACGCGTTGTCGTACTATAGTTTTCAAGGCGGCCAGATAGCGGAGTAATAATCATGTCATTTAATATTTCAGATGTTCAACAAAAAGCATGGGATGTGAGATTTGTTGTTAACTTTCTCCGCAGCGTTCCCATCGGATCAGTAAAATCAACTTTCGATCTTGCTGATGATTTCATTTCTTCTTTCGGCGTGGATAATAACGACTCGGGGTTTTGGGATGTGTTGCACAACATGTGCGCTGCGTTTGATTGGCTGCATAACATCGGCGATGTTAAAGTCTCAAAGAATGATGAAGGAGTACCGTTTTTAACATTCATACGGGATTCTGGTTTATCACCGAACTAACCAACCAGCGCCGCTACGGTGGCGCACTTTAAGCAAGGAAAATAAAATGGATATGAGTTACGAGAGCATTACTATAGAGCAGGCGATTTGGCATAATTTTTATTTTGGTTCAGATATTGTTTGCGATGGTGATAGTAAAGAGATTGACTATCAAGATTATGAATAAAACAACCAGCACCGCTACGGCGGTGCAGTTTAAGTAAGGAAAATAAAATGGATAGTCAAGAATTATTATCAGTAATAGGCTTTGCTATCGGTGTATTAATAGCTTTAGGTATTTACTGGATCGGTCAGATTGTCTATACAAAAGGTTTTGAGGCAGGACTTAAAGCCTCAAGAAGGAAATAGATAATAAATTCTCGGAGAAAAATTATGTACATTCTTGAGATCCGCAATCGTGAATCACAGCGCGTAGTCAGCCGTTTATTCTCACCCTGGCTATGGCTGCATAACATCCGCCGGCGCTTAGTGCGTACCGGCACCCTGCAAACCGTTAAGGAGTATAATGTATGAAACGCTCTGATGCTGAAGATATTTTAGATAGCGGTTTAAGCGGGAGATTCATAATAAATAAAGAAACAGGCGGGTCAGCATTTCCGATTCCGGGTAGTGAACACAACATGCCAATAGCGGGAATGACACTGCGTGACCATTTCGCAGGGCTGGCTCTGCAGTCTATTCCGCTATCTCTGGACCGTAATGAACAACTTATGATGGCAAGAGCAGCTTATAGCCAGGCGGATTTTATGCTCCGTGCACGCGGCGAGTAAATGAAGTATTCACCGTTAGAGGATTCGATCCTCAGACAGTATGCAAGGACGCATACCGCCGCACAGATAGCCGTAATGTTAAACCGATCGCGAAAGTCAGTAACTAACCGGGTACATCTGCTCGGTATTTCTATGATCAAAAACGGGGATAATCATTACGCCGTTAAACACAGCGATCATGATGTCGAACTGTGTCGCGCACTACACGATGAAGGTCTGAGTGTCACAGAGATAGCTGATAAAATGGAAATTCCTCAATCGTACGTTTCTCAGATTGTGCGCTACCATAAAAGAAAGCCCGCTTAGCGCGGGCTGATTTTTCGTCCTAACCATCTCATCACCGGAACCGCCATACTGTTTCCCAGCGCTTTATAACGCGGTCCATCCTTCGCACCAGGTATATCAGTATGACCATCCCGAAAACCCTGCAAACGTTCACACTCTACCGGCATTAGTCGACGTACCTGCATATCAGCTGCCACACATGGCGACTGATCACTATAAGATCGCCCGCCATGTGCACATAAAGTTCCTGTTGTTTCAGTTGAGGGTGACATTCCTCCACCACGTGTCAGATTACCAGGGGCAAAACAAATAGCCGGATGAGTGCTCGCCTGTAATGTACCGGCATAATGAGAATTCATACCCAAATCTGACGACGTATTACCGCCCGCTTGCCAGTTAAACACAGCGAATGTCTCCGTATCGAAATCCTGACGATTACCGTGCGCCGTACAAGTGGTTGCAACATCAATTTCACCGGCTGTATTTCCACCACCAAAACACTGTACCAGACCCGCTCCCCGTTGACTGAATACTTCCTGATTACTCTGACCAATACCGCCTGTATTAAATGACTGACTCAAGCTGGGGTGTGGATACTGTTCACCGTCCCAGTGGCTACCTGTCTTAAAGCCTTGTCCAGCATTTCCGGTAGTTTCCTTCCCCGTTTCTCTGCGCGGCGGAGTATCCCGGCGCAGGCTGTCGGACTCAAAAAGTACTGCTGTGGGATCGAATTCCGGATCAGCACTTGCGACAACGAACACACGCCGGCGTCGTTGGGCCACTCCGAAGTATTGAGC
>DAINBV010000031.1:0-57425 GCA_036732725.1 Geobacteraceae bacterium
TGCTGTTGTAGGCGATGCTCTGGCTGGTGACGCTACTGCCACCATTGCTGTTGAAGCTGACAGTGTAGCTATTGACTGTCCACTTGGCGTACAGGGTTGTGTCCGCCGTGATGGCAGTGGTGAATACGAACGGCGTGGTCAGGCCGTTGTCGGAGTACCAGCCACTGAAGGTGGATCCGGTTTTGCTTGGTGCTGTTGGAGTCGTGGCAGTGCTGTTGTAGGCGATGCTCTGGTTGGTAACGCTACTGCCACCGTTGCTGTTGAATGAAACCGTGTAGTTGTTGACTGTCCACTTGGCGTACAGGATGGTGTCGGCCGTGATGGCAGTGGTGAATACGAACGGCGTAGTCAATCCGCTGTCGGAGTACCAGCCGCTGAAGGTCGATCCGGTCTTGGTTGGTGCTGTTGGCGTTGTAGCGGTCGTGTTGTAGGCGATGCTCTGGCTGGTGACGCTACTGCCGCCATTGCTGTTGAATGAAACCGTGTAGTTGTTGACTGTCCACTTGGCGTACAAGGTGGTGTTGCCGGCGATTGCAAAGGTGTCTGCAGGAGCGTAACTGGTACCGCTGCCGTCGTTGGCCGTATTCCAGCCTGCAAAGGTATAACCGGTTCGTACAAGAGTGCCGGTATTGGCCAGGACTGTGGCTGTATCGCCGATCAGGTAGGCATTGCTGTCGGTCGGCAGGGTGCCACCGGTTGAACTGTTGCCGTCATAGGTAACATCATAGAAAGGTTTGGCGGCAATGATGAATGGATCAACGTTGCCGATCTTTGTCAAAGGCGGAGTGGTGAGGTTGCCACTGGAAAAATATCCTGCAATATATACATTGCCGGAACCGTCAACGGCGATGCCGTTGCTACCCGGATCAGCTCCGGCACCGCCGAAGTTTTTGGCCCAGGTCGTGGCGCCACTGCTGCTGTCGAGTTTGAAGGCAAAGGCATCCTGATTGCCGATCCTGGCCAGTGCCGGGTTGGTGATACTGTCGTTATTAAAATACCCCCCCAGATATACACTGCTGCCGGAACCGTCAACAGTAATGGCGTTGGCATACGCACCCGCACTGAGGCCGCCAAAATTTTTGGCCCAGGTCGTGTTGCCGGAGCTGTCGAGCTTGAAGGCAAAAGCATCATTGATGCCGATTCTGGTCACTGCCGGGGTGGTGAGGTTGGCATCGGTAAAAGATCCCCCCAGGTATACGTTGCCGGAACCGTCAACGGCGATGCCATTGCCATATGTTTTCGCTCCGCCGCCACCAAAGTTCTTGGCCCATGTGGTGTTGCCGGAACTATCGAGTTTGAAGGCAAAGGCGTCATAGATGCCGATCTTCGTCACTGCCGGAGTGGTGAGGTCGGCGTTATATATAACGCCACCCAGATAGACGTTGCCGGAATCATCTGCGGCGATGCCGTTACCAAATGCCTCTGCGGAGCTTCCGCCGAAGTTCCTGGCCCAAATGGTGTTCCCGCTGTTGTCCAGTTTTATGGTATAGGCATCCTGGGTGCCGATTCTGGTCAGCGAGGGGGTGGTGAGGTCGGCTGTATTGAATTTTCCTCCCAGATAGACATTCCCGGAACCGTCAACAGCGATGCCTTGGCCAAATGTATTTGCTCCAGAGCCACCGAAGTTTTTACCCCATAAGATTGTACCGGAGCTATCGAGTTTGATGACAACAGCATCCTGGTTGCCGATTCTGGTCACTGGCGGTGTGGTGATGTTGCCATCAAAAGAGCCGCCCAGATAGGCATTACCGGAACCGTCAACAGCAATGCTTCTGGCAGACACATTTCCGTTGCTGCCGATTTGCGTGGCCCAAAGCACCGTGCCAGTGGCGTCCAGCTTGGCAACAAAGGCGTCCGTATAACCGGTTCTGTTCAAAAGAATAGTTTCGCTAAATCTCAGGGAGTCGCTAGTAAATTCACCGGCAACATAGGTGTTCCCCGAAGCGTCAGTCGCTATTGCAAAGTTAAAGGCATTCTGACTGGCAAGTCCGAAGTTTTTAGCCCAGCCGCTGAAGGGAGGAGCCGGGGTTATCCACTGGGCGTATAAAGTCATATTGTCAGCTATCGGGAAGGCCGTACCGACTTTATGGAATGCGCCGCTGCCGTTAGCCGCTGTGTTCCATCCTGCAAATGTGTAGCCTGTCTTTGCCAATGATCCGGCGTTGCCGAGGATCGTGACGCTGGTGCTGTAAGTGTAGCCCGTGCTGTCGACCGGGACGCTGCCACCGGTGCTGCCGTTGCCGTCATAGGTGACGGTATAGTTGTTGATGGTCCACTTGGCATACAGGGGTGTGTCAGCCGTGATGGCAGTGGTGAATACGAACGCCGTAGTCAGACCGCTGTCGGAGTACCAGCCACTGAAGGTCGATCCGGTCTTGGTCGGATTGGCCGGAGCTGTGGCGTTGCTGTTGTAAGCGATGCTCTGGCTGGTGACTGCGCTGCCGCCGTTGCTGTTGAATGTGACCGTGTAGTTATTGATGGTCCACTTGGCATACAGGGTGGTGTCGGTGGTGATGGCGGTGGTGAAGACAAATGCCGTAGTAAGGCCGCTGTCGGAATACCAGCCGCTGAAGGTTGAGCCTGTTTTGGTTGGTGCCGTCGGTGTTGTAGCGTTTGTGTTGTACGGCACGCTCTGGCTGGTGATGCTACTGCCGCCATTGCTGTCGAAGGAAACGGTGTAGTTGTTGATGGTCCACTTGGCATACAGGGTGGTGTCAGTCGTGATGGCGGTGGTGAAGTTGAATGCCGTAGTCAGGCCGCTGTCGGAGTACCAGCCGCTGAAGGTGGAACCTGGTTTGGTTGGTGCCGTCGGCGTTGTAGCGGTTGTGTTGTAGGCGATACTCTGGCTGGTGACTGTGCTGCCGCCATTGCTGTCGAAGGAAACAGTGTAATTGTTGACCGTCCACTGCGCATAGAGTGTCATCTCAGCGGTTAGCGTGTCGCTCCCGAAGAGCCATTGGTTTGTTCCCCCGGAATCCTTGAACCAGCCTGCAAAGCTGTAACCGCTCCTGGTTGGTGCTGCCGGAGCTGTAATCGTACCGCCATAAATGTCTGTCTTGATCTCGGTGACAGCTGTTCCACCCTGGGAATCAAACGATACCGGAGCATAGTAGTCGCTACCGAATTTATACTCGTACCCCCCCCGGTCAACTGTTCCGACGGTGCCGTCTGTCTTGTTGAGTTTTCTACCGAAAGCGGCTCCGCGGAGATCACTGCTCATGTAGGCATAGCTGTCATTTCCGGTGTCCAGAGCCGGAGAAATGCCGTATGGAATATAGGGGTCACTGCTGTTGATGCTGCTACCCACGAAACGGGGATCGGTTGACAACAGATTGTTGCTGCCAGCCAGCAGGTTCAGCCCCAACGGATTGCTCCCCGCATCGTAAAGAGCATCTCCAAAGATCGTGTTGTACGAGCTGGCTTGCGGGTTGCTGACATCAAAATAGGCGTTGTTGGCTTCACCGGTATTGCCATAGACGATGGAGTTGGCTATCTCTACCAAGCCTGCCGCATAGACACCACCGGCACCCCCGGAACCGGCGGATGTTGCCCCTTTGTTTCCGGCAATGGTTGTATTCAGTATGAACAGGTATGAATTGGCACTCTCAATGGTAATACCACCAACCCCGCCGTAGCCGCTGCCATTGATCCCTTCCGCTTTATTGTCAGCCACAACGCAATTAACCAATGACAGCCAGGTATTGAAATATGTGGCATAGATCCCGCCGGCAAAGTTATCCGGATCATTACCGTTCTGGATTTTAATGCTTTCCAGTCTGACATTCAGCTTGTCATTGCTGCTGTTGGCGCTGTTATCGAGTGTGATGACTCTGGTTGCATTGTTGCCGTCCAGAATAATGCCGCCATCCGGTCCGATCAGGTTTACATTTTTGGTGATAATGACCGGTGAGGTGAGCGTGATTCTGTTGCTTCCCATGCTGGTCGTATCAAAGGTAATCGTATCTGCTTCGTTCGCGTCAATAAGGAATTGTTTAAGTGTTCCCGCTCCCGTCTCTGCACTGCTGGTAACGGTATGGGTTACCGCTGGCTCAAATCCGGCAAATTCTGAAAAACTGGTTAGTCCGCTGATCGTAAACTTGCCTGCCACGCCATCGGTTGCACTGTCGACGATTGTTCCCACCTCCTGGCCGATAACCTGCCATTTGGATGTCAGGTTATCACGTTTCATCATCTTGAAGTTCGCCCAGTTGGTTCCGCTAAGACTCGAAAAATCAAGTACAACGGTATATGTGCCGGGCGTTGCCGTGGAAGAGGTGACAACATAGTAAAGGTTTTTAGCGCGTCCGTTGGTCGGGATGCCGTAAAAGTTTGCTCCTGCGCCGCTCGTATATTTATTGGCCGTCAGGTTTGTGCCTGAAGTGCCGTGCGGGAAGGTCACGGTAATACCGAGTCCAGGAAAACCTGCCGAAACCGAATCTGCTGCCGATACCGATGCTGTACGGTCTGCCAGCACATTAGCTGCACCGGCGAATAACTGTACTTGTCCGGTTAAGGGTGATGTTGTCAGGTAGTTGGTGGTGGCGCCGCTGCCATTAAACGCGAACAGAGAGTAGTAGTATTCTGTCGCAGCAGTTGCTGTGGCATCAGTTACCGCTGTTGCGGCGCCAACGGAGATAATCTCCGAGTCTCCCTGGGGGCCTGTGGTGTAGCTGACGCCATCCACCGGTACAAAGCCGGGAGCCGAGCCTGTTTTGCGGACCACCAGATAATTGGCGGCAGATGGAGACGCTGTAAAGTGCAGCTTGATGTCATTGGCAGCCGTATTGGAAAAGTAAAGCTCGCTTGCCTGGGCAGTCGGTTCGGCTGCCAGATAGCTGAACTGGTCAGCAGCGCTGGTGGCGCTGGTTCCGCCAGCGGTGGTAACGGTAATGTCAATTGTGCCGGTGGAACCGGCCGGAGCGGTGGCGGTAATCTGGGTTGCTGAGTTCACCGTATAGCTGGTGGCATTATTGCTGCCGAACTTGACTGCACTGACGCCGGTCAGGTTGGTGCCGGTGATGGTTACCGAACTGCCGCCAGCGGTGGGGCCGCTCCCCGGAGAGACTCCGGTGATCGTCGGGAGAGCTACGTAGCTGAACTGGTCGGCCGCGCTGGTGGCGCTGGTTCCGCCAGCGGTGGTAACGGTAATGTCAATTGTGCCGGCGGAACCGGCCGGAGCGGTGGCGGTAATCTGGGTTGCTGAGTCAACGGAGTAGCTGGTGGCATTATTGCTGCCGAACTTGACCGCGCTGGCGCCGGTCAGGTTGGCGCCGGTGATGGTGACCGATGTTCCGCCGGCTGTGGGGCCGTTGGTGGGGGAAATACCGGAAACTGTGGGAGCGGGAACTGCTACTGCTATTTGGGCCGATGCAGCGCTGAACAGAGATTCGAGCGTGCCGCCGCCGTCGGTATAGTTGACCCTGACCCTGACATATTTGTTCACTTCGCTTGCCGTCAATGTGTAGCTGCTTGCCGCGGCGCCGCTGATGTCGGACCAGCCCGATGTTCCGTTTGTGGAAACCTGCCATTGATAACTGAATGCGCCAAGTCCATCGGGATCAGAAATGCCCCCGGTTTCGGCACTCAGTGTCTGCCCTTCAGTTGTGGTTCCGCTGGTAGTCGGTACTCCAACCGGCGCATCATTGACGCGTGTAATGGTAACCGTAGTGTGGCCACTGCCGCTCCCGGCCCCGGCAAAACTCCAATCAATCTGCACACTGGCCGGGGGAGCATCACTGCTGTTGCTGTAGAGAATACGACGGCCAATATCATTGACCTGTGCCTGGGATGCGCTGATAAAGGCTATTGCCAGCCTGCCGCCGGAGTTCGTGAATGTGGCAATGGTGGTGGCGCCGGACTGGAGGTCGCCGCCGCTGACAGTAAAGAGGGGGGTAGCGGTCGTGGTGTCAAAACTGAAAACATCCTGTGTATTCTGTCCGCCATTGCGCTGCAGGGTAAGGGTGTCGCCATTGTAGCTGCCATTGATCTGCACATTGCTGTCGAGGATTACGGCTGTCCCGTTCTCTGTAAAAGCAGGTGTGCCATCCAGCGTATTGGTGGCAATGCTGTTGAAGAAAGGATCCAGGGTTCCGTCGCTTCCCTTGTAACGAACCACTGAATAGGAGTAATTGGAGTAATCTGCCGGCATATGGTAGCCGGTGAGAAGTATATTTCCGTCGGACTGGAGCGTCATGGCAGATACTTGTTCACCGCCGGCTCCCGTGTTGGTGAGAGTTGTACCGCTGTTGCCGAACCCGCTATCCAGCGCTCCGCTAGAGGTGTAGCGGGTAACGGCGTAACCGGAGGTTGAATCGTTATTGTTGTAGACCCCCCCGCCAATTACCACCTTACCGTCGGACTGAAGCAGCAGCCCCATTGCGTTGAAATCGATATTTGATCCAAGGTGATTGAGTGCTCTGCCCGATGAACCGAATGTACTGTCCAGTGAACCGGATGGATCCATGCGGTAAACCATGCCGTAGGTGCCGGTGCTGTGTTCAAAGTACCCCGATAGCACTATTTTGTCGTCGGGTTGCACCGCCATGCTGGAAAAATATGCATTTGAGGGTGCTTCCGGTACTGATTGGATCACGAAACCGTTGGTTCCGAAGCTTGTATCTACGGCGCCGGTAGCTGTGAGGCGCAGGAGCGTGGGGACCATGTACGTGTTCTGATAGGCGCCGGTAATGATGATTTTACCATCTGACTGCAGCGCCAGGCCCATCACCTGGCTGGTATGTCCGGAGGCTGCCTGGACCGAGGTCGATCCAGCGGTTCCAAAGGTGGTGTCAATCGTACCGTTCGAGTTATAGAGCACAGCAGTGAAGTAATTTGAAAAACCGATGTTTTTTGTGCCTGCCACAAGAATCTGGCCATTTGATTTTATGAGTATCTTCTGGGCAGTTGATTCGAGCCCCCCCAGATCTGTTGTTACGATACCATTGGTACCGAATGTTGTGTCCAGTGTCCCATCGGTGTTGTAACGGGCCAGTGCGATGATACTCTTGGTGCCGTCATGGGTGGTGCCGGCAGCCACAATTTTTCCATTGCTTTGAATGGCAACGCTGTTGGCTGAATTGCTCCTGCCGGAAATATCAGTCATGACAACGCCGTTTGTCCCGAAGCTGGTGTCAAGGGTGCCGTCGCTGTTGTAGCGGACGAGTGAAATGTCAGTCGCGCCGTAGGTGGCGGTGTCGGCACGATAGGTGAAACCAGCCACAACGATCTTGCCATCCGCTTGAACGGCAAGATCTTTGGCTTCATCGTCATTGTTGTCACCGAACAGGGTATAGACAATGCCACCGCTGACCGCATTGAAGTTGGCTGCAAGGTTCCATTGGGCATACAGCGTGGTATTGCCACTGATGATAAAGGTATTGCCCGCCGCGTAGCTCGTACCGCTGCCGTTGGCGGCAGTGTTCCAGCCGGCGAAGGTGTAGCCGGTTTTCAGCAGTGTGCCGGTGTTGCCCTGTACCGTGACCGTGCTGCCCGAATTGTACGGGCTGCTCCCGTCGGAGGGGGCACTACCGGAGGTGGCGCTGTTGCCGTTGTAGGTGACGGTGTAGGTGATTGCAGCCCATTGAGCGTAGAGCGTCACATCGGCGGTAAAGGCGTAGCTTGCACTATCGGCGTAGGCCGTCCCTCCTCCTCCGCTGGCCGTGTTCCATCCGGCGAAGGTGTAACCAGAGCGCGTAAAACTGTTGGCCGTCAGGTTGGTGGCGCTGCTGGCGGTCTGGGCGGTTATGCTGCCGCTACCGCCGTTGGCGTCAAAGGTGACGGTGTAACTGGCGATGGCGGTGACGGAAATGGTCGTGCTTCCCGTGGTGCTTTTCGCCCCTCCGCTTCCTTGGCTGCCACTGTTGCCATCGGCAAAGGTCCAATCGATTTGCACCGAACCGGAGGGGCCGGCGCTGGCGCGGTAGGCGATCTGGCGCATGGCGGAGTTGACCAGCGCATTGGTGGCATTGGCGCTGAAGCTAAGCAACAATGTTCCGCCGGAATTGGTGGTGACGGTACCGATCGTGGTGCCACCGACCGTCAGGCTACTTCCCTCGGTCAGGGCGCCGAGAGTACCGCTGGCGCTGAACAGGTCTTTGATATTGGCCCCGCCGTTGCGGGTGAGCGTCAGGGTTGCTCCGTTGTAGGAACCGACGCCGAAGAGTTGCGTGTCAAAGATAGCCACATCGTTATCCAGTACCACCGCGGCATCCCCCACGCTGTATGAGGGTGTGCTGTTCAGGGTGTTGGTGGCGATACCGAATGTGGTGTCGGCGCTGCCATCCGTGTTGAGCCGGATGAGCGTAAGATCGGCATCGTTTCCGCCGTCGGCGCTGGCGTAACCGGTCGAAACGATCCGCCTGTCCCCCTGAACGACTGTTGAAATGCCTGCCCCGCTACTGGCAAGCGTCAGGCTGCCGCTACCGTTGAAGGTCGTATCCAGGGCGCCGGTTGCGGTGAGACGGACGAATACGGGATAGCTGTTAGCCCAGTCACGGCCGCTCAAAAGGATCTTGCCATCCGACTGGATGCTCACGGTCCTGACGATCTCATCGTTCAGGGTAATGATTTTCTTTCCGGTACTGTTGAAACCGGTATCCAGAGCACCGTTGCTACTGAGACGCAGCACGATGAAATTCATGTGCGTGCCGTCGTTGGTGCCGTAGCCGCCGATCACGATCTTGTTGTCAGGCTGGATGGCAACCGCCATGCCGGTGTCATAACTCGTTGCCACATCAAATGTGGCGATACCATTGGTGCCGAAGGTGGTGTCGAGGGCGCCGGTCGTTGTGTAACGGATTGCCGACACATGCGTTGTGGTTGGTGGTGGCCCGCCGACCCAGGCGGTTCCGACCACGATGATCTTGCCGTCGTTCTGGATGGCGATGCCATTGCCAAGGTTTGAGCCTGTTCCGGCGTAGGTGCTGACAATTCCTCCGGTGCCGAAGCCGGCGTCAAGGGTGCCGTCCGGTTTGATCCGAATCAGCGCTGTACGTTGCTGACCACTCCACTGGGCATCTCCGACCAGCAGGATGTTTCCGGCAGCATCCACGGCCATGGCGTGGGCCGTGTCGCTGTTTGCCGTCGAGCCGACCTGAAACAACGATTTTCCGTTCGTGCCGAAGGTAGTATCAACCGTCCCGTTGGCATTGAACCGGGCGACTCCGAAGCCAGGATCCGTGTCATGCTGTATGAACGCACTCCCCACACCGACCACGATCTTTCCGTCGGCAAGCACCGCAATGCCGACCCCCGATTCGTAGACATTAGCATCGGTCCAGATGTCGAGCTGTGCGTAGCCGCTGGCACCGAAGCCGGTATCGAGCGTGCCGTCGGCGTTGTAACGTGCCAGCAGCAGATTGTTTTCGCCGTAGACACTGCCAGGCGTAATGATCGTGGCGGCGTTCCCGGCGACAAGGATCTTGCCATCGGGCTGGATGGCCACCGCATTGCCGGTATCGTAACTGCCGGTATTGACAATGGTGTTCGTGCCGGAAGCGGCGTTGAAGGTCGGGTCGCTGTTTACCTTTGCAATGCTGACGGTGACGTCGTTGTTGGCCGAGATGGTGCTTGAGGAATCGGTAGCGGTCACGCGTACGGTCCGGCTGGCCGTTGAGGTGGTTCCTCCCACAGTCCGGATGGTGAGGTTATGCAGCAACGCGGTGACTGCGGCATCGGTGGCGCTGCTGTTGAAGATCACGGTCAGCGGCAGGATTCCCTGGCCTCCCCCAGCCGTACCAATAACAGTGCCACCGTAGGTAACGGAACTGCCGCTAACGCCGATCTGGCCGGCTGCGGTCCCATCATTCCTGATGCTCAGTAGATCGGCGACCAAGTCCTGGTTGGCGGAAAACGAGGCGAGGAGTTTGCCGCCGTTCCAGCCGCTACCGCCGGTGACGGCAGAATTGCCTCCCGAATCCAGCAATACCGCACTCCCCCCATCGCTATAAGCAACGCTATCGCCGTTCAGATTGGTGATGACGGGAGCGTTGACCGTCCACTGGGCATAGAGGGTTACATCGGCGGTAAAGGGATAACTGGCCTGATTGGCGTAGGCCGTCCCTCCTCCCCCGGCTACCGTGTTCCAACCGGCGAAGGTGTAACCGGTGCGCGTGAAGCTGTTGGCCGTCAGGTTGGTGGCGCTGCTGGCGGTCTGGGCAGTCATGCTGCCTGTGCCGCCGTTGGCGTTGAAGGTGACGGTGTAGACGGCTGGATCGAAAACAAAACTGTCCAGCAGAACACCACTGAATCCGTTGCTTGTGGAAGAAATTACGATTTTATCCACATTATAGAAATTGCTGTTGCTGTTAAGCGTTATAGTTCCGACAACGCCTGTATTACTGCCACCATCGGTACCCGTATTAACGGTTTGTGTTCCGGTCGATGCTGCGCCGCGAAAACCTTCAACCGTCCAGGTGCCATGGCCCCAGTGATTGGTGGGAACGTTAGGATCCGTGGTGTTTAAATAGAAATTTGTGAATTTGAACGCGGAACCGGAGGAATTGGTGATCGTCAGTGTTTCTACCTGGCTGCTGCCGCCGGATAAAGTAAGGGCTGGACCATTGCCGGAACCGTAATTGCTGCACCCATATATGGCGGTGGAATAGCCGTCGTCATACTTAAAAGTGAAGCCGCTGACGGTGTCGTTCCAGTTCGTGGCTAGAAAGGTGCAAACAGGTTCGGCATCCCAGATATATGTATTAAAACTTGCCGTTATCGTGGAGCCGATGGATGCCAGCAAATGGTCGTAGCGGCCTATTGCACTGCTCAACACCGCTGCGTCGACTTTTGCCCCACCAACTGAAAACTCCAGTTCCCAGTCCCCACCCAAGGCTTTTGCGCCGGTGGGCGAGGTTGATGCGGCGACACCTGATCGCGCCATACGGGACAGCGCTTCTATGAACCTGCCACCCTTCGCACCCCTGCCCACATTACAGCCATAGAGCAACAGTTCTCCATCCCGGCGGAGCGACCGGGAAATCTGCTGCATCTCCGCTGCATACGCCGGCAGCGTTTCCGCCGACAACACCCCCGTGCCCAGCAGTACCTTCCCCGGCTCACCGTGCGAGATGATGTGGATCGCCTTCAACCTCGGCCTGGCGGCGAGTGCCTCCCCCATCTGCACCACGCCGTCCCGCCCGGCATCGAGCCGAACCACTTCCACCCCCGGCCGTATGCCGTCTGCGAGTACCTGCGCGTCCTGTACGGCGGAGTCGATGAAGACGATCTCTTTGTGACCTTCGGTAGAGGCCATGGCTGGAAGTAACATGGTCATGAGGATCAGAATGGCGCGTGCAAGTGCAGTAACGGTATTGGTGAGAGAAATCATGATGGGCAGCCTCCGTTGGAACTTTATGCTCATATCTATTGTGGTCGTGACTGATTGGTTTGATCCGGTCCTTAGTGATTTACACAACTATACAACCGCTTTCCGGTACGTCAGGGTGAATGTGGCTCGATATTCAAACAGATCGGCTTGATATGTTGGTTAGTTGTAATGTTAGTTTGATTGTATGATTGTATTGCTCTAAGCGGTATTTTATGTGTCGGCCTCGCCATTGAGCGCTGAAAGGACAGATGATGACACTGGTGGACAAGTCGGCGCTCCTGCGGCGCCCGATCAAGCTCAGTATGGGAACAGTACCATTGATTTGAAATGTTTCAATAATTGAAACAAAAAATAATTGCTGGAGTTGGATTGAGCGTCTGGTGAGATGGTGAGTGATGGTCGTTTTTTGGGGGGAATATTCTGCTTACGGTTTGATCCTACAAAAAAGCATTGTGAACTACAAAGATACAAAGGAACGAAGTAAAGACAAATAGTTGTCGGACACAATTCAAAGCCTGAATGGTGAGGGGATGAAAAAACGTAACCTGCTTGATTCCTTTGTCTCTTTGTAGTTATGAACTGCCGTGTTCAGGTCGATATCTGACAAACAGGTTTTTCACAAATTGCCGTTTGATCTAAAATTCGCAATGCCGCGGTGTGCGGGGAAAGGGGATCACGTCACGGATATTTTCCATCCCGGACAGGTACATGATCAAGCGCTCGAAGCCGAGACCGAAACCGGCGTGGGGGGTACTTCCCCAGCGGCGGGAATCGAGATACCACCAGAGCGGTTCCTTGTGGATCCCCAGCTGTTCCATACGTTGTTCCAGTCGGTCGAGCCGTTCCTCACGCTGGCTGCCGCCGATGATCTCTCCCACCCCCGGAACCAGCAGGTCCATGGCGGCCACGGTTTTACCGTCGTCATTCTGGCGCATGTAAAAAGCCTTGATATCCCTGGGGTAGTTGATGATGAACAGTGGCCCCCCCACCACCTGTTCCGACAAATAGCGCTCGTGCTCGGTCTGCAGGTCGAGCCCCCATTCCACCGGATAGTTGAAGGTTACACCACTCTGCTGTAACCGTACGATCGCTTCATTGTACTCCATGCGGACAAAATCGGCCTGGGCGACCTTCTCTACCCGCTCCAGCAGGCCGTGTTCGATCTGCTGGTCAAAAAATGCCATATCCTGGCCGCATTCATCCAGGGCAACCCGGCAGAGATATTTGACAAACTCCTCGGCCAGTTCGCTGTCATCGGCCAGATCGGCAAATGCCATCTCCGGTTCGATCATCCAGAATTCCGAGGCGTGGCGGCTGGTATTGGAATTTTCGGCCCGGAAGGTCGGGCCAAAGGTGTAGATATGGGAAAATGCCTGGGCAAACAGCTCACCCTCCAGTTGTCCGCTGACCGTCAGTCCGGTCTTCTCACCGAAAAAGTCGTTGCTGAAATCTCGCTCTCCCGCATCCAGGGTGGTGACGCGGAACATTTCTCCCCCTCCCTCGCAGTCGCTGGCGGTAATGATCGGGGTGTGGACGTAGAGGAAATTCCGTTCCGCAAAAAAACGGTGAATCCCCTGGGCCAGCTTTGAGCGGAGGCGAAAGACCGCCCCGAAGGTGTTGCTGCGGGGGCGCAGATGGGCGATGCTGCGCAGGTATTCAAAACTGTGGCGCTTTTTCTGGAGCGGGTAGCTTTCGTCCGCTGCACCGACCACCAGTATCGTTTCAGCAGCCACTTCCACCGGTTGCCCGGGGGAGGGTGATGCCACCAGACGACCGGTTACCTTAAGTGCTGCGCCGGTGCCGATGCGGGCCAGTTGCTCGAAATCGGGGAGCGAACGCTCAACCACGATCTGGATTCCCGCCAGCGTGCTGCCATCATTGAGTACAATAAAGAGAATTTCTTTGGAAACCCGCAGCGAACGAACCCAACCGGCCAGGGAAACCTGCGCTCCCAGAGTGCAGTGCTGCAGGAGTTGAGCAATTCGTGTCTTCATGGGGAATACTCCTCTGTAAAAAAGTGGTGGGATGATACGTCGAGTCGGTCAAGAGTTCAAGCAGCTTGTTGTTTGACGCTGCTGATGCCGGCATGCTACAAGGGGAAAATTTTCAAAGGGAGGTGAAGTGTATGACTATCAAAAAAATCTGGACAGCGACATTACTGGTTGCTGTGTGTGCCATGCCTGTTCTGGCTGCCGATCACCCCAACCAGAGTCAGCTGAACCCCGCCAAAGCGGTGGAGTCAAAAAAATATCCCCGCATCGTTCTCTATTCCGTGGCCTGGTGTCCCCATTGCCGGGCAACCAAGGAATATCTGACCAAAAACAATATCCCCTTTATCAACCGGGATGTGGAGATCGACAGCAAGGCTTTGGAAGAGTTGACCGGCAAGTATCAGAGCACCGGCGTGCCGGTGATCGTACTCGGCAGCGGAGCGGATGAGATCGTCGTGCGAGGGTTTACGCCGGAGTCGTTTCAGGAATCATTGAAAAAAGTACTGGGGAAACAGTAGCCGGCGATTGGCAGCTGCTGGTTCCCCTGTGGTTACGGCAACACGCTGCCGGTTCTGTCAGTTTTTGCTCCCTTGCTGCCGCTCTTTGCCGGGAATGGTTCGTCGTGGCGGGCGTTTACTGCCGGTCGGTTTGCTCAAACCGGCTACTTCCGCACTGGTCAAGCTGCGATACTCCCCCGGTTTCAAGGCGCCGATGGAGAGGGAGCCGTAGCGTACCCGCTTGAGTCGTACCACCGACAGGCTGACTGCTTCGCACATGCGACGGATCTGGCGGTTACGCCCTTCATGGATGGTGATGGAAAACCAGTCGTTCTGGTCGCTTTCCTTGACCATCTGTACCGTGGCGGGGGCGGTCTTGCGCCCATCCAGATCAACGCCGGAGATCAGTTGCGCGATCTGGCTGGAATGGATTTTTCCCCTGACCCGGACGTGATACTCTTTTTCTACTTCGTGGCGCGGGTGCATCAGGCGGTTGGCCCACTCGCCATCGTTGGTCAACAGCAGCAAACCTTCCGTGTTGTAGTCGAGCCGCCCCACCGGGTAGACCCGTTCTCCCAGATCTTTCAGCAGGTCGGTTACCAGTGCCCTTCCTTCCGGATCAGCCAGGGTGGTCATGTACCCGGCCGGTTTGTTGAGCAGAATATACAGCTTCTGGCTGGTGATGGTCAGCGCCTTGCCATCCACGGTGATGTTGTCGATCTCCGGATCGGCCTTGCTCCCCAGTTCGCTGACAACGTTGCCGTTGACGCATACCCGTCCTTCAAGAATCATGGTCTCAGCGGCGCGCCGTGAGGTTATTCCGGCGGCGGAGATTATTTTTTGCAGTCGTTCAAGCATACTCTTCTCTTTTCTGGATACTTGCTTCATAGTCCGGTTCGTACTCCGCACTACAATGGTGCAAGCAGGTCAATATGTCAACCATTGGGTTATGCAAATGAGATTTTGAGGCTTGACTTGCACTACCCCTTTGTACTAACTTCAATCAAATTTTGTGAAAATGAGGTGGTACCGATATGTCCTATGAAAAGATACAGGAAGGTTTGACCTTCGATGATGTGCTTCTGGTTCCAGCCCACTCTCTGATTCTCCCCCGTGACGCCAATCTCTCCACTCGACTTTCCCGCAACATCCCCTTGAACATACCGCTGGTGAGTGCTGCCATGGATACGGTAACGGAAGCGCGCACCGCGATTTGCATGGCGCGTGAGGGTGGTCTCGGGATTATTCATAAAAATCTGACGATTGCCGAACAGGCGCACGAGGTTGACAAGGTCAAGAAGAGTGAATCGGGGATGATTGTTGATCCGATCACCATGCGCCCGAACCAGAAAATCAGCGAAGCGTTGGACATGATGTCAAAATACCGTATTTCGGGAGTACCGATTACCAAGGCCAATGGCAAACTGGTCGGTATTCTGACCAATCGTGACCTCCGTTTCGAGACCGATTTTGATCTGCCGATCTCTTCCCGCATGACCAAGCGCAATCTGGTGACGGTGCCGGTCGGCACCACGCTGGAACAGGCCAAGGAACTGCTCAAGCATACCCGGGTGGAGAAACTGCTGGTGGTGGATAACGACCGTTTCCTTAAAGGTCTGATCACCATCAAGGATATCGAAAAAGTCAAGAAATACCCCAATGCCTGTAAAGACAGCTTTGGCCGCCTGCGGGTCGGCGCCGCCGTTGGCCCCACCGCGGAAATGGAAGCGCGCATGGATGCGCTGATCAAGGCCGGTGTTGATGTGGTGGTGGTTGATACCGCCCATGGCCATTCCCAGGGGGTGCTCGATGCGATCATCCATGCCAAGGCTACCTTTCCGGGCGTTGAAATCATCGCCGGCAATATTGCCACGGCAGCAGCTGCTGAAGCACTGATCAAGGCGGGTGTGGATGGTATCAAGGTCGGTATCGGACCAGGCTCCATCTGTACTACCCGGGTGATTGCCGGTGTCGGTGTGCCACAGATCACGGCGATTCACGAATGTGCCAAAGTTGCCCGCAAGTATGGTATCCCGCTGATTGCCGATGGCGGCATCAAGTATTCCGGTGACCTTCCCAAGGCGATTACGGCCGGGGCGGACTGCATCATGATCGGTTCCCTGTTCGCCGGTACCGAGGAGTCCCCCGGTGATACGGTCCTCTACCAGGGGCGTACCTACAAGACCTATCGTGGCATGGGCTCCATCGGCGCCATGAAGGATGGCAGTAAGGATCGTTATTTCCAGTCGGAAGTCGGCGAGGATGTCAAACTGGTGCCGGAAGGGATTGAAGGGATGGTGCCGTTACGCGGACCGCTTTCGGCCAACATTCACCAACTGCTGGGCGGGCTCCGTTCCGGTATGGGATACACCGGTTGCGGCACGATCGAGGAGCTGCAGCAGCGGGGACAATTCATCCGGATTACCGGCGCAGGGCTCAAGGAGTCCCATGTGCATGATGTTACCATCACCAAGGAAGCCCCTAACTATCGCGTTGGCAGCTGACGGTCAGAAAATGTTGAATAGGATTATTACCCCGTATTCTCTTGTGATGAGAGAAGCGGGGTAATTTTTTGTGTTGTTTTTCCATTCAGATGATAACCATGGCAGGCGGTTGACAATCACTGCAGATGCAGGTAATAGATCTCAAAAATGAAGATAGAAAAGGTCTCCTATGAACAGCGACATCCATTCCCAGAAAATCCTGATTCTTGATTTCGGTTCCCAATATACCCAGCTGATCGCCCGCCGTGTCCGTGAGGCGCACGTCTATTGCGAGCTGCACCCTTTCGATATGTCCATGGACGCCATCCGGGTTTTCAAGCCGAGCGGCATCATCCTTTCCGGTGGCCCCAAGTCGGTCTACGAGCCGGAAGCGCCGTCGGTGGCGGAAGAGCTGTTCGAACTGGGGGTGCCGGTACTCGGGATCTGTTACGGCATGCAGCTGATGAGCCGCCATTTCGGCGGCGAGGTGATTCCGGCCGGCAAACGCGAGTTCGGCCATGCCGAACTGCTGGCGCAGGGAACGCCGGGAGCGTTGTTCGACGGTTTCTTTGTGGAAGGGAAAAGTCCGGTCTGGATGAGCCATGGCGACCATGTCTCCCGTGTGCCGGCCGGTTTCCAGGTGGTGGCCGGTACGGTCAACGCGCCGGTCTGCGCAATCCAGAACAGCAGCCGTAATCTGTACGGCGTCCAGTTTCACCCCGAGGTCAACCACACCCCCCGTGGCGAAGTGCTGATCGATACCTTTGTGCGTCAGGTCTGTGGTTGCAGTGGCCAGTGGACGCCGGGGCAGATCATTGAGGATGCGGTGGCACGGATCCGCAGCCAGGTCGGCACGGACCGGGTGATCCTGGGTTTGTCGGGCGGGGTTGATTCCTCCGTGGCAGCGGCTTTGATTCATCGCGCCATCGGCGATCAGCTGACCTGTGTCTTTGTGGATAATGGCCTGCTGCGCCTCGGTGAGGGGGATCAGGTGATGGCAACCTTTGCCGAAAGCCTGGGGGTCAAGGTAATCCGGGTCGATGCGGAAGATCGTTTCCTGGCTGCCCTGGCCGGTGAAAGCGATCCGGAAAAGAAACGCAAGATCATTGGCGGCCTGTTTGTCGATATTTTCGAGGAAGAGTCAAAGCGGATCAAGGATGCCAACTGGCTGGCCCAGGGGACGATCTATCCCGACGTGATCGAATCAGCCGGCGCCAAGACCGGCAAGGCGCATAACATCAAGAGCCACCATAATGTGGGTGGCCTGCCGGACTACATGAAGCTCAAACTGCTGGAACCGTTGCGTGAACTGTTCAAGGATGAGGTGCGGGCGATCGGTGAAGAGCTTGGCCTACCGCGCCAGATGGTCTGGCGTCATCCCTTTCCCGGCCCCGGTCTCGGTGTGCGGATCCTGGGGGAAGTGAAAAAAGAGTACTGCGATATTCTGCGCCGTGCCGATGCGATCTACATCGAAGAACTCTACTCGGCCGGACATTACGACAAGATCAGCCAGGCCTTTGCCGTATTCCTGCCGGTCAAGAGTGTCGGTGTCATGGGGGACGGGCGTACCTATGAGTACGTGGTGGCGCTGCGGGCGGTGGAAACCAAGGACTTCATGACAGCCGGCTGGTACCCGATGCCGTATGATGATCTGGCCCGTATCAGTGGCCGGATCATCAACGAGGTCAAAGGGATCAACCGGGTAGTCTACGATATTTCCAGCAAACCGCCGGCAACCATCGAGTGGGAGTAACCGCTGAATCAGCTTCGCAGCCAACTGCCGTGAACCAACCCGCTGCTGTGACGGCAGATACTGCTACCCGGCCGGAGCAGGGGGTGGAAAAGTGGCTGCTGTCAGAAGCGAAAAAAATCCGTGGCCTGCTGTTCTCCATGGTAGCTCTGGCCAGCGCTATCGGCCTGCTGGTGGTAAGTCAGGCCTATTGGTTGGCCACGGCTTCTGACCGGGTGGTAATGCAGCACGAAGGGATCGGAGCGGTCATGCCGATTGCAGGAGGGCTGCTTCTGCTGGCTGCCGGACGAAGTCTGCTCTCCTACCTGCTGGAAATCAAATCAGCTGCTGCTGCCGCCAGGGTCAAACTGGCGGTGCGCAGCAGGCTCTACCGCAAGATCCAGGCCCTGGGGCCATCCGGTCTGGCCGGCGCGGAAACCGGGCCGCTGATTGAAACCGTTACCAAGGGTGTCGATGAACTGGAAGCGTACTTCACCCGTTTTCTCCCCCAACTTGCCCTGGCGGCGATCCTGCCGCTGATGTTCCTGCTGGTGATTCTCCCCTCCGAGTGGCGCTCAGGCCTGGTGCTGCTCTTCTCGGCTCCCTGTATCCCCCTGTTCATGATTTTGATCGGTCGAGGCTCGGAAAAGCTCCATCGCCGCCAGTGGGGGCGTCTCTCCCGTATGGCCGGTCACCTGCTCGACCTGGTGCAGGGGTTGCCCGATCTGATTATCTTCGGCGCTGCCAAGCGGGAAGCAACGGTGGTGGCCCATGTTTCGGAACAGTATCGCCGGGCAACCATGGCGGTGCTGCGTTTGGCATTCCTCTCCGCCTTTGCCCTGGAATTTTTTGCCACTGTCGGCACGGCGCTGGTGGCGGTGATCATCGGTTTCCGGCTGCTGGCCGGTGTGATGAGCTTGCGGGAAGGGCTGTTTGTGCTGCTGATGGCGCCGGAGTTTTACCTGCCGTTGCGTAACCTGGGGCTCTCCTACCATGCCCGCATGCAGGGGGTGGCTGCCGCGGAACGAATTGTGCCGCTCTTGTTCAAGCCGCTGCCGGCAGGGTTCGGCGGGAGCGTGATCCCGTCCGAGACTGCTCCTGCTATTTGCTTTGAAGGGGTTAGCTTTCGCTATGGCGGCGAACGGGGAGGGGTCAGCGGGGTTGACCTGGAGCTGCCGTCCGGCAGCATCACTGCCCTGGCCGGTGTGAGCGGGGCGGGGAAAACAACCCTGGCGCGGCTGCTGGTCGGCATGGCGCGCCCTGAAACAGGGCGGATCCAGGTGGATGGACGGGATTTGACCGACTTGTCGCCGGAAGCCTGGCGTTCCAGGCTGGCATGGGTACCGCAAGCTCCCTATTTTACCGCCGGGAGTGTGCGTGAAAACCTTCTGCTGGGGCGACCCGAGGCTGTTGAAGATGAAATCAAGGCGGCACTGGAGGCGGCAGCCGCCACGACGATTGTTGACCGGCTTCCCGAACGGCTCGATACCGTGCTGGGTGAACGGGGCGCCGGGTTATCCGGTGGGGAGTTGCGGCGTCTGGCGCTTGCCAGGGCCTACCTCTGCCGGGCGACCCTGATTGTGCTGGATGAACCGACTGCCGGGCTTGATCATGAAAACGAGCGCCTGGTCTGTCAGGCGCTACAGCAGGTGGCCAGGGGACGAACGGTGCTGGTGATCAGTCATCGTGAACAGACCATCGCCTGTACGGAACGGGTGGCGGAAATGATTGATGGCCGCATCGAACAGGTGGTCCCGTCAGCCGCTTTTCTCGCTTCCCGGGAGGTTGCAACGTGAAGCAGCTGATCCGTTTTCTGAACATATCCCGTCTTCAATGGTCCTGGATGGCGGGAGGAATTGCGCTGGGGGTGCTGGTGATCGCCACCAACACCCTGCTGATGGCGGTTTCCGGGTGGTTCATCGCCTCCATGGCGGTTGCCGGCAGTAGTGGCATTGCCTTTAATTATTTTTTCCCCTCGGGGAGTATCCGCTTCCTGGCAATAGCCAGGACGGTGGGGCGTTATGCCGAACGCTTGGTAACCCACGAAGCAACCTTCAGGGTTCTGGCTGATCTGCGGGTCTGGCTGTTCAAACGCTTTGAACCGTTGGCCCCCGCCGGTCTGGAACGGTATGCCGGTGGTGATGTGGCCGGCCGGTTACGCGCCGACGTGGATGCCCTGGAAACGCTTTACCTGAGAATCATTGCGCCAGTGGCCGTGGGAGCCATCTCCCTGGTGGCGGGGGTGGCGCTGCTCAGCTGGTTCAGCCCCACATCGGCAGTGGCGTTGCTGCTGTTTCTTCTGCTGGCGGGAGTCGGGCTGCCGTTGCTGGTGCGCCATTATTCCGAACAGCCGGGGAGGAAATCGACTGTCCTGGCGGCTGAATTGCGCGGCAAGGTGACGGAAGGCTTGCAAGGGGTGGAAGAATTGATCCTGCTGGGGGCGGTGGAACGCCAGGCCGCCCTGGTGGACGGTTTGTCGCAACAGCTGATCGGGGAACAGGAACGGTTGGGGCGGATCAACGGGATTGCCCAGGGTGGCATGGCGTTGTGCGCCGGTTGCGGCGTAGCGGCGGTGCTGGTGACCGGGAGTCTGCAGGTAATATCCCACCAGATTCCCCCTCCCCAGCTGGTGATGTTGCTGCTGTTTGCAGCTGCTCTCTTTGAAGCAGCCGGGCAACTGCCGGCAGCGCTGCAACTGTTGCCGGCGGCGTGTGAATCAGCCTCCCGCATCTTCGAATTGGCCGATGCGCCGGTCCCGGTTCCCGACACTCCGCTGCGGTTGGAACTGCCGGCCAGCCATGAGATCCGTTTTCACGAGGTTTCCGCCAGCTACTTGCCGGAGCAGGGAGTGTTACACGATGTTTCCTTCTCCGTACCCTCCGGCGGCAGTGTTGCGCTGATCGGTAGCAGTGGAGCCGGTAAGAGTCTGCTGCTGGAGGTTTTGCTCCGTTTTCGTGACTACCGGGGGAGTATTACGGTGGGAGGAGTCGAACTACGTGACCTACCGAAGGAAGCGGTTGTGGGGATGATCGCGGCGGTGCCGCAACACCCCCATCTGTTCAACGGCACCATTCGCGAGAATCTCCTGCTGGGAAACCGGAACGCCGATGATCAACAGTTACAGGCGGCGCTCAGGGACAGCGCTTTGGATGCCTGGGTGGCTGGATTGCCCCAGGGACTGGAAACAGCGGTGGGGCTTAACGGTTGCGCAGTTTCCGGCGGAGAGGCGCGTCGCATTGCCCTCTGCCGGGCGTTACTCAAGGATGCTCCGATCCTGTTGCTGGATGAACCAACCGAAGGGCTGGATGCCGCAACAGAGCGGGATGTGGTGGTACGTCTGAATCAACGGAGACGTGGCGCTCGGAATACTACGATGCTGGTCGTCAGCCACCGTCCGGCCTGCCTGCAGCTTGGTGATGCGTTAGTGCATCTGGAACAGGTTTGAAAAATTGTATGCAGTATACGTTTTTTTTTGGTTGACTTTTTTTTTAGAGCGTAATAAAGATAAAAAAGATCCTGTTCATCTAATAACGGCGATCGTTGAACTACTACCCATCGTAAATTCAATCAACCTTTCAAATACTCTATCAGGGCCACATAACGTTTCGCAGCACCCATTCATACAATACTTACTATTATTGTTACGCTACTAACCCGTTCGTTTAAACTCGGCAAACTTTACTGCAAGGCAGGCGCTTGCGGTAATTAATTTCGTAAGGGGAGGAAATATGAATGTAGTCACCCTCAGTCAACTGCAGTTCGCAGCAACCGGCATGTTTCACTGGATCTTTGTCCCACTGACACTCGGACTCTCGATCCTGACAGCCTGGATGGAGACCAAGTATGTCACCACTGGTGATGAAACCTGGCTTCGCATGACCAAATTCTGGGGCAAGTTGTTCTTGATCAACTTTGCCCTGGGCGTGGTCACCGGCATTACCATGGAATTCCAGTTTGGCATGAACTGGTCGGAGTATTCCCGCTACGTCGGGGATATTTTCGGCGCACCGCTGGCCATTGAGGCTACTCTGGCATTCTTTCTGGAATCGGTCTTCATCGGGGTCTGGATTTTCGGCTGGAACAAAATTTCCAAAAAGGCGCATCTGGTCTCCATCTGGCTGGCAGCGGTCGCAACCAATGTTTCCGCGCTGATCATTCTGTTGGCCAACGCCTGGATGCAGAAACCGGTCGGTTATGTGATTCGTAACGGCAGAGCTGAAATGAATGACTTCCTGGCGGTGTTGACCAACCCCTACGGCTGGATCAAGTTTACCCATACTCTGCTGTCAGGCTATGCTCTGGCTGCCTTCCTGATCATGGGAGTTGCTGCCTGGCATCTGCTGCGCAATAACGAGGCTGATTTCTTCAAACGTTCCTTCAAACTGGCTGCTGTGTGGGCTTTTGTCGCTTCAATCGGTGTTGCCGTGACCGGTGACTTCCATGCCGTGGAAATTGCCAAGACCCAGCCGAGCAAGTTTGCTGCCATGGAGGCACAGTGGGAAACCAAGCGCGGCGTCGGCATGAACCTGTTGCTCCTGCCGGATGCGAGCCGCGAGTGTAATGCGGTTGAACAGCTCTGCATTCCCAATGCTCTCAGTATCCTGGCGTTTCATGACCCGAATGCCGAGATCAAAGGTTTGAAAGACTTTCCGAAGGAAATGCGTCCGATGGTTACCCCGACTTTTCTCAGCTTCCGTCTGATGGTCGGTATCGGAACCTTCATGATTCTGATCAGTCTGCTGGGAATCATACTGTCGCGCAAGCAGAATTTTACCGACTATCGCTGGTTCCTGTCGATCATGGTCTTTGCCATTCCTGCTCCCTACCTGGCAGAACAGTTCGGCTGGCTGGTGGCTGAACTGGGACGCCAGCCCTGGATTGTGTATGGTGTGCTTAAAACAGCCGATGCGGTTTCCAAATCAATCACCGTTACGCAGGTAGCGTTATCACTGCTCGGTTTCACCGTGCTGTACGGATTGCTTGGCGCAATTGATATTTTCCTGCTGATCAAGTATGCCAAAAAAGGGCCCGATAAAGATCTTTCCACCATCATCAATGTTCAAGGGAGGGGATAACTCATGGATATATCAGTATTTCAGGTGATTTGGTTCGTATTGTGGGGAGTCTTGTGGGCAGTCTATTTCATGCTGGACGGTTTTGTACTCGGCACCGGTTTTCTCTCGGGAATACTGGCTAAAAATGATACGGAAAAACGGGTCTTGATCAATACCCTTGGTCCGGTCTGGGACGGCAACGAGGTATGGTTGATCACTGCCGGTGGCGCCACCTTTGCGGCGTTTCCGACTACCTATGCCCTGATGTTCAGTAATCTTTACTCTGCCCTGCTGCTGCTGTTGTTTGCGTTGATCGTGCGCGGGGTTTCGTTCGAATTCCGGGGGAAAATGGAGGGGGCAGGCTGGAAGAAGTCGTGGGACCTGGCGATCGTTGTCTCCAGCTTCCTGCCGGCACTGCTGTTCGGGGTTGCTTTCGGTAACATCTTCAAAGGAATTCCGATGAAAAACGATTTTGCCGCCATCAACTTCAGCTATGATGGCAGCTTGATCGGTCTGCTCAATCCCTATGGTTTGGTGACCGGCGTACTGTTCGTGCTGCTGTTTGCCGTGCATGGTTCCCTCTATGCTGCCATCAAGACCACCGGCGATCTGAGCAAACGGGCCGGCGACCTGGCTAACAAACTCTGGTTGCCGCTGCTGGTGATTGCGGTTGCCTTCCTCGGCTATACCTACCCGGCAACCAAGCTGTACGATAATTTCCTGAAAGTTCCGGTTTTGCTGATCGTGCCGGTGATCGCAGTCGTATCACTGCTGCTGGTCAAGGTGTTTGCCGCCAGTGGCGCATTCCATAAGGCTTTTCTCTTTTCGTGCCTGACCATTGTGTTCGTGGTCTTTACCGGAGTGACCGGTTTGTTCCCTAACCTGATTCCCTCCAGCATCGACCCGGCCTCCAACCTGACGATCTTCAATTCATCGTCAAGTTTGCTGACCCTCAAGATCATGACCGTGGTGGCAGCGATCTTTGTACCGATCGTCATTTGCTACAAGATCTGGGTCTATCGTATCTTCCGGGCACGTGTAAGCAATGAGGATGTTCTGGCCGATCCGAATGCCTACTGACCGTAGCTGGTTGTCTCGTAGCTGTTGAATATGGCAGTCATCCCTTGTTCCGCGGGGATGGCTGCTTTTTTTTGTACGCCTTTCAAGTTGCAATCGATTGAATCTACGGTATAGTTCTGTAGTTTCATTATTTGCGTCTACGGAGAAGATAGATGAAAAAACTCATTATTGGTTCTGTGGCGGCATTATTGCTGATGGCAGGCATCGCGTCGGCAAAAACCCTGATGTTGGAGGGGAAGCTTGACAGCTCGATTGGCATGAGTCAGAACATGGATTTCAGTGTCAATAATGGTACGGTTCAATCATTTGTCTTTAAATTCGCGTTACCGGCCGAGTTTCAAACCAAGAGTGTCAGCCAGACCATTGATGCAAAATACCTGAACATCAAACCGAATCCTTCCAGCTCAACCATTGAAACCGACCGCTTTGGCAATCATTTTCAGAAGGTTACCTGGAATAATATCGATACTGATATCACCGTCAGTCTGAACTATACCGCCAATGTCACCTCGTTGTTATCTCCCATGGAGAGCCGTACGCCGTTTCCGATCGGCAAGGTATCCGCCAACGATGCGCTGTTTCTCAAGCCGACCGAGATGGTACAATCGGATGATGCCGATATTGCCGCGCTGGCTGCCCGTCTGACCGCCGGAACCCAGAATGAGTACGAAGCAGTGACTGCCATCACCAATTATGTTGCCGATTCAATCAAATACACCTTTAATCCACCCCAGTATGATGCGCGCTACACCCTGCAGACCAAAACCGGCAACTGCCAGAATTTTGCCCATCTGTCCATTGCGCTGCTGCGCAAGGTCGGTATTCCCGCCCGGATTGTGGGGGGAATCACCCTGAAGGATACTTGGAAGGTACCGATTGATAATCGCAATTCGATTGTGCAGGGGATGGGGCAGGGGGGGCATGCCTGGATGGAAATATTCTTCCCCGATCTCGGCTGGCTCCCGTACGATCCGCAGCAATCGCGGCAATTTACCTCGTCGCGTCATATCAAGCAGACCCACGGACTTGATTCCCGGGATATCAACGATACCTGGCGCGGTTCTCCCTACCTGCCGCAGTACTCGGAACGGATTGACGGCGTATTCAAGTCCGATGACATCTCGCTGAAAGTCAAATCAACGGGAAAAGATCCCCGCCCCTATATCATCAGCAACCTGGTCTCCTCGAAAACCGTGCTGCGCGATGATGAAGGTGACACCCTGGCTGCTGATCGGGAACGTGAACGGCTGGAACGGCAATCAGCGGAAAAGGAACGATTGGCAAAGGAAGTCGCCCGTCAGGAGCGGCTGAAAAAAGAGCGCCTGGAAGCGGAGCGGATTGCCCGTTTGAAAGCCGATCAGGGGCGTACGACGCTTGAAAAGGCTGAAAAAGAACGATTGGCCAGGGAACGGATCGAAGCCGAACGGACGGCAAAGCTGAAGGGTGAAGAAGAACGGAAACTGCGTGAGCAGGGAGAACGGGAACGGATCGCCCGCGAGAATCGTGAAAAAGAGCGGCTTGCCAGGGAAAAAGTTGAAAATGAACGTTTGACGCAGTTGCGTGCCAAGGAACGCAAGGAGCGAGAGCGGCAGACCCAGGAGCGGATTGCCCGTCTGAAAGCGCAGGATGAAGCCGCGCGACTGGCTGAACTGAAGCTGGCCAACGTCAAGGTCAAGCCCGGTACCCCTCTGCAGTTCGGCAATATGGAATTCCCCAATCTGGTAAATAATTTCAATGTGCGGGGAGATACGGGGACGCGTATTCTGGACAAGGAAACCTCCGAGTATGTCACCTCCAAGTACATCTATTCCCAGGCCTTTAAAGTAAAAAATAAAATGGATCTGGAGAAGATCTCACTGGCGATGCGCAAATTCGGCGGCGATGGATCGATTTATGTCGATGTGGTGCAGGATGATGGCGGCAAGCCGGGATTGCCGGGAAAAGTGGAAGGGATTCGTTCCAATTTTATCGATCTGGAAAAGGTCAGTCGCAAACCGGGCTACTACTGGGTTGATTTCAGCTTGCCGGCCACACTGACGCTAAATCCGGGCAAGTATTGGATCGTATTCCGCTATTCCGGTGAGGCGATCATGAACTGGTTTTACATCCCCGGCAAGCCGTACAGCGATGGTGATGACACCCGTTCCACTGCCAAAGGGTATGAGTGGGAAGATATACTAAACTATGACTTCGTCTTCAAGGTGGCTGGCAAGGCGCGTTGAAAATAATCGGCAAAGGAGAACAGAGTAATGGATGCAAAACCGAAGTATGTGGATGATGTTGTCAAAAGTTTCATCACCTGGAGTCTGATATGGGGAACCATATCAATTGTGGTGGGGATCCTGATCTCGCTTCAACTGGCCTGGCCGCAACTGAACATCGCGCCGTATCTGACCTACGGCAGATTGCGCCCGATTCATACCAATGCCGGAATTTTCGGATGGGGAATCGGCAGTTTTATCGCCATGTTTTTCTACATTACCCAACGTTTGACCAAAACACCGCTCTGGAGTCCCGGTCTGGCCAAAATCCAGCTCTATATTTTCAACGTTGCCATCACCCTGGCAGCGGTGACACTGGCCATGGGGATGAATCGCACCAAGGAATACGCGGAACTGGAATGGCCGCTGGCACTGGTGGTGGCGATTATCTGGGTCATGTTCTCGGTCAATGTGTTCATGACGATTCTCAAGCGCAAGGAAGAGCAGATGTACATTTCCTTGTGGTATATCATGGCGGCACTGGTCGGTGTGACGGTGCTGTATGTGATCAACAATCTGGGAATGCCGCTCAATCTGTTTAAATCATACCCCGCCTTTGCGGGAAGTAATGACGCCAACGTACAGTGGTGGTACGGCCATAACGCGGTTGCCATGGTATTGACCGCACCTCCGTTGGCGGTGTTCTACTATTTCCTTCCCAAGGTGACCAATAATCCGATCTACAGCCACCGCATGGGAATTATCGCCTTCTGGTCGCTGATTTTCATGTACCTCTGGACCGGTGCTCACCACCTGCTCTGGACACCAATTCCGGACTGGATCCAGACCCTTGCCATGGCCTTCTCCATCATGCTGATCGCACCTTCCTGGGGTGCCGTATTCAATGGTTATCTGACCATGAACGGTAAATGGGAACAGCTTAAAACCAATTACCTGGTTAAATTCCTGATCTGCGGCATCACCTTTTACGGTCTGCAAACCTTGCAGGGACCGATGCAGTCGGTTCGTTCGTTCTCATCCTTTATACATTTCACTGACTGGGTTCCCGGCCATGTTCACATGGGTACCCTCGGCTGGGTTTCCATGGTTCTGTTTGCGGCAATTTATTACGTGATGACGGTCGGCAGTGATACGGAGCTGTACAGCGAGAAACTGGCGGATCTTCATTTCTGGCTGATCCTGATCGGTCAGCTGATCTACTCGATTACCATGTGGATTGCCGGGGTACAGCAGGGGAGCATGCTGCTGGCCACCAATGCCGACGGCAGCCTGCATTACAGCTTCATGGAAACCCTGGTTGCCATCTTCCCGTATTACAAAATGCGTGCGGTGAGTGGTTTCATCTATTTGGCTGGTGTGGTTATCTTTCTTTACAATATGTACAAGACTACCCAGAACAGTAAGGTGTCATCGGTGAAAGCCTAGTCCTGGCTCACAGGATCAGGGCGCTCACGAAGTTTTCTGTAAAGACCGGCTGAAAACTTCTAACTTGCTACTATCGGATCACACATTCTACGGAACGAGGAAACTACCATGTTGGAAAAAAATCCTGTCATTTTCATAATAGTCGCTTTTGTGGTGATCATGATTGGTACCACCATAACCATGATAGCACCATTCAAATGGATCAATTCAGAGGCTGACCGTATTGCGGAAGTCAAACCGTACACGCCGCTGCAACAGGAAGGTCGTGATATCTACATGCGGGAAGGGTGCAATAACTGTCATTCCCAGATGGTGCGTACCCTGGCCAGCGATATTGAACGTTACGGTAATGGTGGCACCAATTCAAAATCGGGAGAGTTCGTGTACGATCGTCCGCATCTGTGGGGGTCTCGTCGTACCGGCCCTGATCTGGCCCGGGTCGGCCTCAAATATCCCGATCCCAAAGGTATGTGGCATCGCAAGCATATGGAAAACCCCCAATCAGTGGTGCCGGCTTCCAATATGCCTTCCTATGCCTTCCTGAACAAACCGCTGGATACGAGCTATTCGGAACGGAAGATGAAACTGCTCAAGTTTCCCTACACCCAGGCAGACCTGGATGAGTTGAAAGGTAAAACCGAGATGGATGCCATTATTGCCTATATGCGCAAACTGGGTACCGATATCCCGGTGGTAAAGGCGGCAGTAGCTTCAGCCGCAACATTGCCGCAAACCAACCCGTTTACCGATCTCAAGGCTGTCGAGGAAGAAGCGGAAGCGATCTACAAACAAGACTGTGCTTCCTGTCATGGAGAAAAACGGGAGGGGACGCTGGGACCGGCATTGAAAGGGTCAACCAAGCCGGATGCCGAACTGTTCAGCATAATTTCCAAAGGGGTGGAAGCCAACGGTATGCCCGCCTTTGGCAGTTCGCTTAATGAACAGAAAATCTGGAAGCTGGTAACCTATATCAAGCTGGATAAAAAATGATGGATGCCCGTATGCTGTTTCTGGGATTGACAGCGCTCTTGCTTGGAATTCTGATTGCCATTACCGTGTCGACCTATGCTAAAGGCAAAAAAAAGAAGCTTGAAGAGCCCAAATATCGAATGTTGGATGACGAGTAAAAATTTCATTCTATGGAGAAAAGACCATGGCAGAAAATCATGACTATGATGGTATCAAATATCGTGAAGAAAAAAGTTCCCCCGGAATTTTCCGTATTCTTTTTACGGTGTTGGTGGTGTGGGGAGTAATCTTTATGGGATTTTATCTGTTTGGCGGCTGGAGTTCGCAGGCGGAAGCGGATGCTGCTAAAAAAGCGCGGGATAGCCAGAAACAGGCTGCCCATAAAAATGTCGAAGCGAGCGCAACTGCCAAGAGTGGCTCCGGTCATAAGGTTGAAGAGTACGTTGCGGCCGGAAAACAGCTGTACGGTAAATTGTGTGTGTCGTGCCACGGTGAAAATGCCAAGGGGGTGGTCGGACCGGACTTGACGGTCTCCACCTACAAATATGGCAAGTCACGGCTGGAGGTAATCAAGTCGATTACAGAAGGGCGTCCCGGAGGGATGCCGGGCTTCAGCAATCAGGCCAATCATGAACAAATCGAAAGTCTGGTTGAATATATTTTGTCTTTGAAATAAGATGGCAGCGCCTCGTTTGTTGTTTGATAAATTTGAAGGGGGAAGCTGATGTCGCTGATTTCGTTTGAAGAAATTATGTTTACCATCATGTCGGCCACACAGGATACGTTCAAGAGTTACATGAACATCGATCTGTTGGCCGGCAAGGTGGAGAAAAAAGTTGATCCGGTTGACTCGGATGTGACCGGGATTGTAGGTATTGCCGGTGACCGGGTTGGCTATATTATCATTGCCACCGACCGTGCCAGCGCCCAGTGTGTTGCCAAGGAATTGTTGATGGTTGATGAGGCGGATGAGGAGTGTATCCGTGATGCCATGGGGGAACTGGCTAATAATATCGCCGGTGTATTTAAAACCAAATACCACGAACAGTATGGCAGTGTCGCCCTCGGTTTGCCGTTGATCATATCCGGTCAGTTGCGCGCCATCTCCGAACCGCAGGAGGCAAACGAAGGGGCCAGCATCAACGTGCAGTGCAAAGGGGTAACCATCCCGTTTAAAACCGCTGACGGCTCGATTTCAATCACTGTCATGGTGTATATGTAGCGTGCCGGTTTTCCTTCGTTATTATCGCTGTTTATTATTAAGCGCCGTATCCGTGCTGCTGTTGTCCGGATGCGGCGCTGCTGTTTCCAGCCACTGGCGGGATGATGCCACTGCCCGTTTCAATACGGCGCTGTCGGCCGGAGTGGAGCACTTTGCACCGGAGGAGACGGACAATATCCGTCAAACCCTGGCGTTGGCGGAACGGTATTATCGCAGCGCCATGCTGGAGGATGCTGATCGCCTCTACCAGCTCTCCTGTCAAAAAAGCCAGCTTTTGTATCGCAACCTGGTGGTCAGTAAAATACGGCAAGGGGTAACCGTTGCTGTGGATGGCGCCAAAAAAGATGCCCCCCGGGAACTGCTGCTGGCAGATGAGCCGGTCAGTCTGCAACAGATAGTTCAGGCGTCCAGCCGGGATGATCTGCCGGACGATGAGGAAACGGAGCCGGAAACTGCAGATGGTAGTGTAACTATCAACAAGCCGGTTGAACAAAACCTGCCAAAGTATGAAATATCTCCTGCTGCTCCCGGAACGGCGGCAAAGCCTGACGTTAGCGCACCACGTTTGGCTGCGCCCGCTCCCCGTCCCGCATCACCTTTCCAACGGCGCAACAACCAGCCTGTTCGCCATACTCCCGCACCAGCTACATCGGCAACCACACTCTATCTGACCTTCGATGATGGCCCTTCCCGTCTGACGTTACCGATTGCCAATTTATTGACATCCAACGGAATCTCAGCCACCTTTTTTGCCCTGGGGAACAATATCAAAGGGCGTGAAAAGACCCTGGCAGCGCTGGTCGGTATGGGGCACCGGGTTGGTAATCATACCCTGTCCCACAACCTTAAAAAGCTAAACGCTTCCTTGCAGAGGAATGAAAACGAAATCCAGCGTACCGCTGCCTTGGTCGATAACGTTGGCGGTGACGGGAAATTGGTGCGTATCCCTTACGGTGCCTCCAGCAAGAGTCTGGTCGCTACTGCCAGGGCCGAGGGTGCCCAGATCTTTGATTGGGATATCAACAGCAATGACTCGACCCGACAGGGGGCGAAAAACCATCAGATTATCGAACATACGGTGCTCAAACATCTGCGTCAGGCGCGTAAACGCCACCTGATTCTGTTGTTCCACGATGGCGCCGGGCATGATGCCACCCTGACAGCCCTGAAAACCTTGATCCCCCATTTGAAACAGGAAGGGTATCACTTCGGACTCCTGGCGCGGCGGGAAACCGTTGCTGCCGGTTCCTCCCGCCCACGCAAGCAGCTGCCATGAACCGGATTCTCAAACGCTACGGAGAACTGCTGCAGGAGGTCGATCGCTGGTTCAGCGATACGCTGGCTGCCCATCCTGATCTGATTGCCTGCCGTCCCGGTTGCTCTGCCTGCTGCCGGGGACTGTTCGATATCACCCTGCTGGATGCCCTCTATCTGCAACAAGGGGTGACCCTCCTCCCGCTGGAAGAACAGCAGCAACTGCTGCAGCTTGCCTTGCAACGTCTGCAGGCGCTCAGCAGCATCTGCACCGATTACCACGCTCCCTGGTTTCTCAATCATCTGAGCGATCAACAGCAGGAAACACTCATGCCTGAGGATGATCCGACCCCCTGTATCCTGCTCTCGGCGGCCGGTGAGTGCCGGGTCTACCACTATCGTCCCATGACCTGTCGCCTGCACGGTATCCCGCTGTTTGACTCTGACGGGGAACCTTTCTCCGACGAATGGTGTTCTCTCAATTTTATCGACCTCGATCCAGCCCAACTGGTTGACATCCGCCATGGCTTCCGGGATCTGTTTTTCCGCGAACTGTTGCTGTTCCGGGAGCTTACCGCGTTGCTGTACGGTGCTCCCTGTAATGAGCTGGATACGCTGATTCCGGCCGCTCTCCTGATTTCCCCCCTTGACACACCCCCTAAGCATGCTTAACTCAATGGTAGGTCGTCGATATTTCTGCAGGAAAGAAGGTTCTCCATGGACTTCAACAAACTTACCCAAAAATCACAGGAAGCATTTACCGAGGCACAGAACAAAGCGGTAACCCATGGTCACGTGGAGGTGGATGGCGAACACCTTTTGTGGGCCTTGCTCAATCAACCGGAAGGTCTGGTGGTGCGCTTGCTGCAACGGATGGGGTGTCATCCGGAAGTTCTGAATCGGGATATTGAAGCTGAGCTTGGCCGGCGTGCAGCGGTTTCGGGCCCTGGAGCTGAACAAGGTAAAATATATGTCTCCCAGCGCCTGAACCGTTTGCTGGTGGCGGCCGAACATGAAGCCAAACGCTTGAAAGATGAGTATGTTTCGGTGGAACATCTCTTTCTGCCACTCCTGGCCGAGGGGGAGAAAACCGCGGCCGGCAAGCTGTTGAAACAGGCGGGGATTGATCGCGAGCGTTTTCTCAAGGCGCTGACCGATGTGCGGGGAAATCAGCGGGTAACCTCCAATAATCCGGAAGCGAGTTACGAGGCGCTGGAAAAATACGGGCGTGACCTGGTCAAGATGGCCCAGAGCGGCAAGCTCGATCCGGTGATCGGACGTGACGACGAAGTGCGGCGGGTGATCCGGGTTTTGTCACGCAAAACCAAGAACAATCCGGTGTTGATCGGTGAACCGGGGGTCGGAAAAACCGCCATCGTGGAAGGACTGGCCCAGCGGATCGTGCGGGGAGATGTGCCGGAAGGGCTGAAGGACAAGACCGTTTTTGCGCTCGACATGGGAGCCTTGATCGCCGGTGCCAAATATCGTGGAGAATTTGAAGAACGCCTGAAAGCGGTGCTGACTGAAATCAAGGAAGCCGAGGGGCGGATTATCCTGTTCATTGACGAGCTGCATACCATCGTGGGGGCCGGTAAGGCGGAAGGCTCCATGGATGCCGGTAACATGCTCAAACCGATGCTGGCGCGGGGTGAACTGCATTGCATTGGCGCCACAACCCTGGATGAATATCGCCAGTACATCGAGAAAGATGCTGCCCTGGAACGCCGTTTTCAGCCGGTGCTGGTGGAACAGCCGACGGTGGAGGATACGGTTTCCATTCTGCGTGGCTTGCGCGAGCGCTTTGAAGTGCATCACGGCATAAAAATCCAGGACAGTGCCCTGGTGGCGGCCGCCACCCTCTCCAACCGGTACATCACGGAGCGCTTCCTGCCGGATAAGGCAATTGATCTGGTGGATGAGGCGTGCGCCATGCTGCGCACGGAAATCGATTCACTCCCTTCGGAGCTGGATACCTTTTCGCGGCGGGTGATGCAGCTTGAAATCGAAGAGGTGGCGCTGAAGAAGGAGAAGGATGACGCCAGCAAGGAACGGCTGGAGAATTTGCGGCGCGAGCTGGCCAATGATCGCGAAAAAATGCAAGCCATGCGGGCGCAGTACGACGCGGAAAAGTGCGGCATTCAGCGGGTGCAGGGATTGCGGGAGCAGATCGAAAAAACCAGGCGGGAGATCGAGCTGGCGGAGCGTTCCGGTAATCTGGAACAAGCCTCAAAGCTCAAATATTCCGATCTTCCGGGGCTGGAAACGGCACTCAAACACGAGGAAACAGCAATCAACCAGCAGGGGGGACAAAAACTGCTGCGTGAGGAAGTGACCGAAGATGAAATCGCCGAGATCGTGGCCAAGTGGACCGGTATTCCGGTTACCCGCCTGGTGGAAGGTGAACGGGACAAGCTGCTGCGGTTGGAATCGATCCTCCACGAACGGGTGGTGGGACAGGATGAGGCGGTGCAGTTGGTGGCTGATGCGGTGTTGCGTGCCCGCTCCGGCATCAATGATCCCCGGCGGCCGATCGGCTCCTTTATTTTCCTCGGCCCGACCGGGGTTGGCAAAACCGAATTGGCGCGTACCCTGGCCGAGTCGTTGTTCGATTCGGAAGAGAACATGATCCGCATCGACATGTCCGAATACATGGAAAAATTTGCGGTTTCACGCCTGATCGGCGCTCCTCCCGGTTATGTGGGGTATGAGGAGGGGGGGCAGCTGAGTGAGGCGGTGCGTCGCAAACCGTACTGTGTGGTGCTGTTTGACGAAATCGAAAAAGCGCATCCCGATGTGTTCAACATTCTGTTGCAGATCCTGGATGACGGTCGGGTGACCGACAGCCACGGCCGGACGGTCAGCTTCAAAAATACCGTCATTATCATGACCTCCAATATCGGCTCCGGGTATCTGCTGGAGGGGATTACCCCCCAGGGAACCATCACCGAGTCTGCCCGCCTGGCGGTCATGAACGACCTGAAGGGGAGTTTCCGTCCCGAGTTTCTCAACCGGGTGGACGATATCGTGCTCTTCAAGCCGTTGCAGATCGAGGAAATTGTAAAGATCACGGAACTGCTGTCGCGGCAGCTGGTCAACCGTCTCAAAGAACAGCGCATCACCCTGGTCATCTCTCCCGAGGCCCAGCGTTTTATTGCTGAAAGCGGCTATGACCCGGTCTATGGCGCCCGGCCGCTCAAGCGGTTCCTGCAGCGGGAACTGGAAACCAGGGTCGCCCGTGCAATCATCGGCGGTACGGTTGGCGAAGGCGGGACACTGAACGTGATGGTGGAACAGGGTGGCTTGGTTATACGCTGAGTTGCAAAAAACAGTTTTCCACGAAGCACACGAATAAGCCAAAAAAACAACCAGTTACTCTCGCAAAGGCGCAAAGACGCAAAGACGCAAAGACGCAAAGACGCAAAGACGCAAAGAAAGTCTATTGCTTGCAATCAATGCCGGTTTCTCCCCAATGGTGATACGCGGTTTGGTTCTAACAATTCGTTTTTCTTGGTGAACTTCGCTTAGAAACGCCTACTTTTGGTGCGTCTTTGCGCGATCAACTGCATTTTGTACTGCTGTTTCTGGTTCGTCTGCCGATATGAGGCCATCAGGAAAACAGCGGGGTCTCAGGCTTCCAAGCTGTTAAGTTATGTGATGATTTTTTACATCTTGTCATCTTGGAAGCCCATAGCTTCACCTTAATGGTCTTTGAAGACTTGCCATTGCGAGTATTGCCGCTCTTGTTGGCGAAAGCGGCATTCTTCTCATGCCCAGGTGCTCGGTCATTTCCGCCTGGCCTTGACCTGCTGGCTTTGCTTCTAGGGCAGATCCAAGGACGTGGTTATTTATTCTATTATTGCACCATTTCTTTTTAGTGAATCTATAGTCGAAGTATCGTCAACATCAACTCCATCCGGAGATTCCCTAAAATCAAGCCATGCCTGCCAATTTCTCCATTCGCGTTCAGTTGGTAATAATTCCTGTATTACAGCGCCATTACTCAATATCCAACGGTCCGATTCTTGTATTACCGGTCCCTCAATTATGTGAAATGGAGGCATAGCCGAGTGTAAGCCTCGACCTACATCTAAAAAACACAATCCACCGGATATATATGGAAATACAAATTCTATTACTCGTCCATAACTCTCATCCGGCCATCTCATTACAAATGGGGATTTCATTTTTGTGAATGGTGGATTTTTATGTTTCAACTTTAATGAAGTAGCTGCGCTGTCGAAAGCTTTACATACATTATCGATTTGCTGTTGTAAGAAAATTTCATCGATTGACTGTTTCTTGTGAGAATGTTTCTCAATCCAATCATCTATCTTTTTCCTGAACTTCTCTCTGGTTTTGCTGTTAGAAATTTTATTATTCAGGAAGGCTCCCCAACCATCTTCTCGTTTTTCATCACCATTACATTGGGGACAAGAAAGGACACGATTTGAAATATGGTTGGTGCCTCCACTTGCTGTTGGTTCAAGGTGATCTATATGACCTTCTCTTTGTGACCTCACTAGTAATTTGCCGCAGTAAGCACACTGAGAGGAGAAATATTGCCAAATTTCAGCCTTTTCGTGGTCTGTTAATTCACGGTCGATAATTGATCGGAGAGCCCGTTTAATTGCATTTTTTGCCATCGAAGGAGTTACTCTTGACATGCTGATCCTCTCTATTGTCCAACGGTGCTTAGGGGGTGAGGGCTTCACCGAACCACCCGATGGCTTATGTAGTTTCAGATTGTTCATATTGGTGTGTGGTTGTCATTGGTAGGTTAAGAAGCGAGGTACTTGGATAGAGAACTTTTCCAGAAGGAACGAAATTTGCCGCTGTTTCTAGGTGAACATCTTGATCATCAAAGAAAATGTGGGGCCTAAACGCTTTTAAAACTTTAGATTTCTCTACCCCACCAAGGAAAAAAGCTTCGTCGACATAGACACCCCAATGCCTTAGCGTCTTAATCACACGCATTTCTGCAGGGCTATTCCGTGCAGTGACTAATGCAATCCTGACGGGAGAATACTCAACTCTTATCGGCAAACGTTCTTGTAACCGCGCCAGTTTTTTTAGAAGTGTTGCGTAAGGCCCTTCTGGTAATGGTATGTCTTGTGCGTTGTCCTCTGTGCTATGAAATGCTGCTAGTCCTTCAGTTTTGTAAACCAGTTCACTGCTTTCGTCAAATAGGACGGCATCCCCATCGAAGGCAATTCTTACCTGCCCTTCAGGTATTTTTGTCGCAGACAAAGGAGGCGCTTTAACAATGGCGGCAGCACAAGTTCTACTATCAATGACTCTCTGAGCATCATTGACGCTCGTTGTTAAGAATAGATCCACATCAAATGCTTCAAGATAATCAACTGCTGACTCACCTGCAGTAAAAGCGGATCTTGATATTTTTAGATTCATATGTCTGATTGTGTTTAAAACCCTGACACCTGTTTCAGGGCTATTTCTTGACATTACAACAACCTCTACAAGTGGCGATTCGCCTTTATTCTGAAATTTATTCAGTTCGAGCAACGCTTTTACTAGTGGCAGGCCTGTCCCTTCGACCAGTGGAATGTTTTCTCTTTCGAGCATATATTTTCTATAAACTTCAATGGCTGAATCAGGATCTTCTGCCTTTATTTTACGAAACTGGCCGTCTGCTTCCTCTAAATCAAATAACGCAGTTGCTGAAATTCCAATCACCAGTGTATCAGACAGGTCTAATGGCATTTTCTCACTCCTTTAATTAACTTGTAAATCACCCGTTAGGTGGTGATATTTTATGTCGAAGCAATTATAAACTTTTCAAGTGAGGTGCCTACAACCTTGCCGTAGTTTACGAACCATAATTGTTTTCCGGATTCCATCGCCCACCGGATTCTTTGACTTTATTGTGTGCCACCGTGTCTTTTGAGCTGATTCGTAGCGGCACAAGAGAACCATTTGTGAAGTGATTCGTCGGTGCCGTACAATCGAGTGCTTGCTAGCGGAATATACCTATTGTGTGATTGGGTGTAAATTAAATATCTAAAAAACTAAGAAGGGCAGGCTGCTTTCACCAAAGCTGCCTGCCCTTTTGATACTCCTGATGTCTTTGAGTTTGTCGCAGCTACCGCCGCGCCTTGCCGCAGATCGTGCCGATGTCGATCCGGTACACCCTGGTCCGCTCTTCGTCGCCCTTGATATACGCCATACCCTCCGCAATGAAGCCGGGCGAGTACTTCGGCAGCAGCCCTTCCAATCCCTTCCGCTTTTCCTCGCCGAACACTTCCGTGGCAATCCCCGAAACGATAACGCTCTCATAGCGGGTGGCAAACTTGTCTGGCAGCACTTCCGTGTTTCCTACCACGCAGAACGACACGCGGTTGTTGGCGGCGAGGTTGTCCAGCTTGTCCCCAGCCAGGGCGCAGGAATATCTATGGGGTCTTGGCTTTTGGTTATTCCTGGGGGTTGACAAAATATTAATTAAGTATAATAAATATATTTGTTGTTGGGCATTTGTTCTTCTCAGCAGTCACCCAATCCCGGTACCTCAAAGGAGCTGACTATGATACGAAAATTGATATTGCCCCTGACGCTTCTTTTTGTCTGTTTGCTCACGGGGGGGTGTGGAGATTCTGGTTCACCTGTCTCCGGAGATCCTCCATCAACCCTGCAGTACCTTTTTGTGCAGACCGCAGATAGTGGTACCTTGGTGCAGTCTCCGGACGATCCCGATATCTATATCCTGACGCTGAAGGGTGTAAAACCCACCACTACCTACTTTGCAGATCGTCCGTATCGCCTTGCCGGATACATCACCACTGCCGACTTTACCGATTCCTGGAACGATACATCCGATGACGGCTTTCTCAAAGATCCGCCAAACGCAGCCCTGCAGATCGATGACGCTGCGGCGTCAGCCGATGTATTAATCGTCGAGCTTGTGGACGTGCTGTACGAGAAGGGGAGCGATACGGTGAAATACCGTACGAAAATAGTGAATCTCACCAAGGATTCGATCGAGATTTTCCATGCCCGCAAGGACCCCGCCGTCAACTTCCCGGCAAGCTTCGGGACAGCCTCGCTGTTCATTGACAGCTGGTACAGCAAGGCGTGGCATAAAGTCAAAAAAACCGTTGATGATACCGTGAAGAAGGATGTGGATACTGCGGCGGATAAGCTGAAGAAGGAGGTCTCGGATTTCGAGCAGGCGGTGAAGGATACAGGACAGGCGCTTGATGATTTGGCGACGGACCCTGCAAAGATGCTCGACATGACTACTGACGCTTTAGTTCAGCTCATCTCGATAGCCCTGCCATCGGGACTCGGCGCGTGTCTCGATGTGGTTCCGGAATCGCCCGTATTCGATCTTTTTGATAAGCCATCAACTGCTAATGCGGATTGGATGGCAACCCTGCCAGGGAGCATCGAGCTGAAGCGGCTGGCGATGCCCGGCTCTCACGATACCGGAACCTACCCGATCAACGGCGTGTCGCCGCTCGGGACGGAATTTGCCCAAGGGAACAACGAATACGCCCGGTTGCTTATCGCACTGAGTACGGTCAAAAAGTACTTCCCCGTGGATTATCCGGTGACGGAACACTTTGCGGGGTGGTCACGGGCGCAGGGGCATACGCTGAAAGCACAGCTTGAGGCCGGGGTGCGCTATTTCGATCTGCGCATGTTGCCAGATGCGCAGAATGTGAAATTTTATGCTACTCATGTTTTACTCGGGGCAGAGATTGAAACCATGCTGAGCGATGTCGCCGATTTTCTTGCCAAACATCCGAAAGAAATCGTGGTCCTCGATTTCCAGCACCTCTTCAGCAATACCGGTGATGACGGCGGTATGGACGGGCTCACTGCTGGTGATCTGGTGGATAAGCTCGTCCTCCATTTCGGCGCCAAGCTGGCAACGGCCCCAGCAATTACCGATCCGAACACGGCGACGCTCGCCGACTTTTGGAACAAGAACCTCCAAGTACTGGCACTGTTTGACAGCGATCCGTATGGACGTTTGTCTTTTTTAAAGAAGCAGACAGTGTGGGATGCAAAGGCCGTCCTGCAGGCGCGCTACTGGCCTCAACAGACCAGCTGGTTCGGTACCGTTTCCGAAAAAGGTGTAGAAATCGGCATTCAGCAATATCTGAACGATAATATATCCAATGCTGATACCTTTGATAAAATTTCGGTCATTCAGGGGCAGATGACGCCTACCATTCCTCTCATCGGTTCGCGCGTTGTTCTGGCGCTCTACATTGGAACGACCAGGGCGCAAATAAATTGCCTCCGTGCAACCTCCGGCATCGCCGACGACCTGATCGGAAGCGTGGCCAACCATCTTGAGAAGCTCACCAAAATCAATGCTGCACTTTCGTTGCAGGAAGCTGCGCGGAACTATAACCCCGAACTCAAGAATTGGGTTCTGCAACACAAGCCGAAACACATCGTCATTGCCGATTTTATGGCGGACTATCCGGAACTTATTAAAGCGATTATCGATTCAAACAAATGAATGTGTTTAACGCCCGATGGGGGCAGGCGACCCGTAAAAATCAGTTGACCACGAAGCACACGAATAAACACCAAGTAAATTAAATAGGTTATGGATAATGCCAAGATCACATTTTTGTGTAAATTAAACATCTAAAAAACTAAGAAGGGCAGGCTGCTTTCACCAAAGCTGCCTGCCCTTTTGATACTCCTGATGTCTTTGAGTTTGTCGCAGCTACCGCCGCGCCTTGCCGCAGATCGTGCCGATGTCGATCCGGTACACCCTGGTCCGCTCTTCGTCGCCCTTGATATACGCCATACCCTCCGCAATGAAGCCGGGCGAGTACTTCGGCAGCAGCCCTTCCAATCCCTTCCGCTTTTCCTCGCCGAACACTTCCGTGGCAATCCCCGAAACGATAACGCTCTCATAGCGGGTGGCAAACTTGTCTGGCAGCACTTCCGTGTTTCCTACCACGCAGAACGACACGTGGTTGTTGGCGGCGAGGTTGTCCAGCTTGTGCCCTGCCAGGGCGCAGTGGAAGTAGATGGCGTTGTCGATGACGCAATAACTGAGCGGAATGCCGTACGGTTGGCCGTCTGGATCACAGGTGGAGAGGATGCCGTATTCACCCCGTTCCAGCAGTTCCCGTGCTTCGGCTTCGGTGGTGCCCCGTTCCGGGCGGCGCAATGTGCTGCTCATATCTATGCCTCCTACAGGTTCAACAGCTGCGCAAATTCGGGAGCTGTCCGGTTTGGGGTGAATTCGGTGATCTCATAGGTGGCGACGCCGTTGACCTTGAACGGGTCTTCCTCGATGATGGCCTCCAGTTCCGTCCGGGTGACGTTGCGGGCCATCATCATGCCGCCGGTGCGCGGTATCTTGCGCCCCGCCGCGATGAAGGTGCCGGCGGCAAAGTATCTGTCCAGAAAGGCGATGTGGGCGGGAAGGTGGCTGTCCACCACCTCCAGCGGGGTTTGATAGGTTACGGATACAATGAACATGGTGACTCCTTTACTGGATGTATGCCCGGTTTCCGGCAGTTTTTACCGTTATAGCAACCGTCTGTGCCCACGTTCATATTTGCTCATCGGCTGGAGGAATGCAGGGTTGGCTCATGGCGTGAGTCGATTATCTTTCCCGACAGTTTTTCCGCTCGTAATTCCGTGATCAGCACCGTCTGCTCGCTGTTGATCATCTCCCGCTCCCCCTGAAACATCACGGTGACGTAGTTTCTCGATATCCCGCTGCAGATCCCGTGCTGATCGATCTGCTGTACCAAAACTTGTAGTGTTTGGCCGATCTGTTGTCCGAGAAACTGCTGCTTCTTTGCAGCTGCCAGTTCCCGCAACAGTTTGGCTCGCCCGGTTATGACCGACGCCGGGAGATGCCCCTCCATCCCGGCCGCCTTGGTGCCGCTCCGCTTGGAATAGGGGAAAACATGCAGGTCTGACAACGGGAGCTCCTTGATCAACGCCATGGTGGCGTCGAACTCGGCCTCGTTCTCCCCCGGAAAGCCGGCAATCACGTCGGCAGCGATGTAGGCGTCGGGTAATTCCCGCTGGATCTCTTCCACCAGTAGCCGGAACTGTTCACTCGTATAGTGGCGTCCCATGCGCTTGAGTACGCTGTCGCTGCCGCTTTGCAACGGCAGATGCAGATGATGACAGAGCATGGCAGAATCGCGGATCAATTCAATTAACGGGCGGTCGAGTTCATTCGGCTCCAGTGAGCCGATCCTCAGGCGCGGGATGGCAGCTTGTGCCGTAATGGCTTGCAGCAGCTCCAACAGGGACGTTGGCGGAGTCAGGTCATGGCCGTAGGCTCCCAAATGGATGCCGGTCAGTACTATCTCCCGATAGCCGTTGGCAGCCAGTTTTTCGATTTCCGTGGTGATATGGGCGGGAACGACACTGCGACTCCTGCCACGGGCATACGGAACGATGCAGTAGCTGCAGAAGGCATTGCAACCGTTTTGGATCTGGAGAAAGGCGCGGGTGTGTTCGGCGAAACTTTCCAGCTTGAGCGGGATAGCGGTTGCTTCACTGCCAATGTCGGAGATCCGGTTTTCGCCAGCCTCGGTCAGGGATGCAATCGCCGATTTTTCCCGATTCCCCAGTACCGTGTCCACCTCCGGCATCTGCTCCAGCTCCTGGGGCGCTACCTGGGCGTAACAGCCGGTGGCAACGATACGTGCCTGGGGGTTGAGCCGGCGGGCGCGGCGGATCAGGCGGCGGGTTTCCGTGTCGGTGCGTGCGGTTACGGTGCAGGAGTTGACAACATAAATATCGGCAACTTCGCTGAACGGTACCACTGAGTAGCCGCTATCCGTAAATTGTTCAATCATGGCGGCTGATTCAAACTGGTTGGTTTTGCAGCCGAGGGTGGCGATGGCAACGCGTTTCATGCAGGTATCTGTTCCTTTTTGAGTTGTATCAGCGACCGTGTGACGTAGAACGCAACAAAGCATGCCGCTGACCAGGTGATGCTGAAGACTCCCCACCAGATGCTGATGATTCCGAGGCCGGCAACGGAAGTCAGCAGGTAAAAGAGCGCCATTGGTGCGGCAATCTGACGGTAGAGTCCAATCCAGAGTGCAAAAGCCGGGCGTTTGATCCCCTGCATGGCCGAAACGCAGACGTACAGGATTACATAGGCCGGGAAGATCAGCGCTTCGATCTTAAGGCAGACGAGACCGAAGTGCAGTACGCTTGGATCCGGGGTGAAGATCTGTAGCAATTGGATCGTGAATGCCAGGACCAGTGCCGTGCCGATAGCTGCCAGCAGGCAGCCGTAGGTAAGCGAGAGAGAAACGGTCTGCGCAATGCGATCAAAGCGTCCGGCGCCAAAATTCTGGGCCACCAGCGCCAGGGTGGAAACGTTTAATCCCATCACCGGCAGCAGTACGATCTGCTCGATCCGGGTGGCAATGCCGTAGGCTGCTACGGCGTGGCTGCCGAAACGTCCGGCAAACCAGGTAATGATAAAAATACCGAGCGCAACGCTCATCATATTCATGGCAGCCGGAAAGCCCTGTTTGAACAGTTCGCGGAACGATTGCCAGCGTGGCCGCAATTCGCTCAGTTGAAACCGCACGATGATGCCGCTTTTGGTCAGGGCGTGCAACAGAAACAGGTTGCCGATGAACTGAATCATGACGGTTGCCAGGGCAATGCCCGCCAACCCGAGTGCCGGGATGCCGGCGCCGCCGTACATCAGCCAGGGATCAAGCAGGCAGTTGAGGAAAAATCCGGCGATCAGGAAATTACGGTAGGTGATCGTGTTGCCGTGTGAATTGAGTATGGCGCTGATCACGAAGTTGAGTATGAAAAACGGCGCGCCGAACATGATCACATTCATGTACGAGAGCGCCAGTTGCATATACTCACCCTGGGCGCCCATGAATCGAAAGACGGTCGGCAGCAGGAATGATGCGCCCAACGCCAGAACCAGGGCGTGCAGCAGTCCGAATGAGAGCGCCTGGATCATGAAGTCGCGTGCTTCCCGGTCGTCTCCCCGTCCGATTGCATTGCCGACCAGCGCGGTGGCGCTGGTGGAAATGCCGGCTCCCACGGCCAGCAGGATGAAAAATACCGGAAATGACAGGGACATGGCAGCCAGAGCATTGGTCGAAAGCCGGCTGCCGAACCAGATGTCGACCACGTTGAACATGGTGTTGAAAAAGAAACCGGTTCCGGCCGGGATTGCCAGGCGCCGGATCAGAACCGGAATGGTGGCGGAGGTCAGATCAGAGCTCATGGGGTGCCATTGTTACTGAGCAATTGCGGTGATCTCAACCCGGCTCCGGTTGCTGTTTGATTTTTCAGGTGCTTTGTACACATCATCGTTTTTCTGGAAGATCCGTTCGACCGGAACGTTACCCTTGGTAATCAGATGGTTGAACACCGCGACGACCCGCTCCCGTGCCAAGGCCTGCAGCTCTTTGTCACCGATAACCGTGTTGGCAATGATCAGTTTTTTCATTTCATCGGGCGGCAGATCTTTGACCAGGCCAATGGCATTGCGCGGTTTGGGAAATTTTTCTTTCTTGTAGACTGATTTCAGAAATTCCGGGTATTCGGCTTGTGAAATTTCAATAGATTCCCGTTTGTCCGCGGTGACAACCGTTCCTTGGGCACTCAGTGCCAGGATTTTCTCGTTTTTGATTTTACGGTTCAAAAGCTCTTCCCGGTAATCTTCCGTGTCCCGTTCGCGATCCACATACCCTTTCAGTTCCATTTTGAGTGCCGGTCGATCCAGCAGTGCCTTGGCGAGCGTGGTCAGTTTTTGTTCTTCCGCAACCGATATAGCATTTGATCCGGCAACAAACTGTACGGAACTGAAGTCCTCGCCGCTACCGCCAAACATACTGGATAGAAGGGCGAATGGCGAGGTTGCAGCTTTAACCAGCAGGTTTTTAACGACCTGCCAGACAACCCCCCAGATGCTGAATTTGGGGTCGTCGGTGCGCCCGGTAACCGGCAGGTCAAGATGGATTTCCCCCTTGCGATCTTTTAGTAACGCTAGGCCGAGTTTGACCGGCAGGCTGGTTGCCTGGTCGCTTGCAACCTTGTCTCCCAGGGTGAATTGATCGATGAAAACCTTGTTTTCCGAATCCAGTTTCTTCTTGTCGATCAGATATTTGAGATCAAGAAAGAGTTTCCCTTTTTCCACCGGGTAGCCAAGGAAGGTTGCGGTGTAGGGGGTGATCGGAGAGAGCTCTATGTCGCGGAATGACACCTTCAGGTCAACAAACAGATCATCCCGCAAAGGATTGATTTTGCCCGTAATCAGGAGCGGTGAATGATTTTCCAGGTTGCCGCGCAAGTCAACATCGGCGAATTTCGAATCTTCCGATGAAAGACCGCTGACCCTCCCGCCGAGGTTGAAGAAGGTGGTTTCAAAGTGTTGTGGCAGGTGGTTGTCGGTGAAGGCCAACGTGCCGTCCTGAATGGTGACCGCATCGACCCGAATCTGCTTTTTGGGGGGCGGCTGACTGGCCGATGTGGACGCTTCGGCTGTTCCAGCGACTTCAGGGGTTTTGGGTGGTGCTGCAATCGGAGGCTGTTTCTCATCGACGCCCGGTTTCCCCGGTTGTTGCGGTTTTTCCACCAGGTTCTGCAGATTCAGGGTGCCGTCCTTACGAATGATGATGCGCGAATAGACGCTGTTGAGCGCTATCTGGTGCAACGCCAGGGAAAATGGTTCCAGCGTACCCTGAATGTCATCAAGCTGCAGGCTTTCCCACTTGAGCAGATCTTCTTCCGCCTTGGTATCTACGGCATGGAACGAGCGCAGTGCAGCGCTCCCTTTGAAGTTTCCGAATGCTTTGCCATCCTTCAGACTGATGTCCACATTCATGGCTGTTTCGGCATTGCCGCCGACGATGAACACGTTGATATTTTCCGGAAAATAGGATTCAAAATCACGCAGCGGCAGGCGGCCAATGTTTACGCTCCCTTGGTAATGGAACGGAGCCGGCGTGATGACACCGTTGGCCGACAGTGGTGTCGCTTTATTGAAGGTGGAGGAAAATGTCAGTGGCGATGGCGTAAAACGGGGACCGGTCAGATGAGCCAGGTTGAGGTCGGTCCTGGTGAGGGTGAAACGTGGCGCATCGGCGCGGGTTTTGTCGGTGAATGCCAGGTTACAGCGGGTCAACGCCAGCTTGTCCAGCTTCCAGCTGAACTCCTTGCCAGCTTTTTTACTGGTTGTTGCAGCGTTTGTTGTCGTTGCAGCTGTCTTGGTTGCTGTCTTGGTTGCTGTTGGTTTGTTGTTTCTGAGCAGGGTGAGGATTGAAATGCTGCCATCAGCTTCTTTGGATAACGGGAGGTCACCTTGCGTCAGCTGCACCAGGGCAGCTTCAAAACGGTTGTCGTTAGCCGAGAAACGGCCATTGTTCAGGTTGAAACTCCCCAGCTGAAACTGTTCGTTGGTTCCGTAACGGGCTGCGAACTGCTTGAGCGAAATGTTGAGCTGATCGAGGGTAAATCCTTGCTGTTTGCTGTAGGCGGCGTTACCGGAAAGCGTCGAGTTCCCTTTGAGCGGGGCGCTCAGGTACGGTTGATAATAGGGCCACCAGCGTTGCAGGTTGAGTCCGCTGATATCGGCGCTGGCCGTGACGCTGCCGGTCGAGGGGGAGAACGAACCGTTAACGCTCAGATCGGTCTGCTGATCCATGAGCAGTGACAGATCATACTCGGCTGTTGCATCAGCTGCGGTGGAAAAACCGGTGACGTCAAGATCGATCTGCTCCAGCCGGGAGCTAAAGCCCCCCTGGGGGAAGCGGTCATTAAACCTGATCTGGCTGTCATGGATACCGAACGAGTGAATCTCGACCAGAGGCGCTGCTTGCTTGGCAGCAACAGCAGTTGTTTCGTTTTTCACGTTCTTTGCCACCTTAGGTTGCGGCAGCAGGTGCTGGTAGAACCATCTGCCACTGGTGTCGCGACTGACGTTTAACTCGACTCCATTCAACAACAGCGAATCAAGCACGAAGCGCTGTTTCATCAGGTCGAGTGATGATGCCTGGAGCTGTAGTGATGGCAGCTTGAGTAACGATTCCCCCTGTTTGCTGTTGACCGTCAGTTCAGTTAGTCCGGCTTTTCCCTTGATCGTCAGCTCCGGCTGTTTGGTCGCGGAAATGCGGTAATTGATCTCACCGGCGACGGTCAGCTTTCCCGAGGGAATGGTAACCGGCAGTTCCATCGGGACATAGCTTACATATTCCGGCAGGTTGACATTTTTGAGGTCGATCGAGAGCGATGTTTCAAACGATTTGCTGAATGGTTTGATTGCGCCGCTGAGTGAAAAGGGGGAGCCGTTGACCAGTGCAGATAGACGTGGTGCTGTGGCGGTTTCTACCTGTTGCGGGATGTTACTGATGATCGGAATCGTAATTTCAAGGTTGCGTACGGTGTGTTGTTTGCCACCCTTGATCCCTTGGTCGTCAAAGTTGATCGAGCCGTTGACGATCCGGAAGGCGCTGAGAGAAAAATGCAGCGGTGCGCCCGGTTCCTTTTTTGGCTTTTTCTGCTGCAGTTCCATAATATCACTGAAGTTGTAGCGATTGGGAGCTGAACGGCCAAAGGAAATGGTTGGTTCGGTAATGGTCAGTTCCGAAATGATTGCTGCACCTTTGAAGAGGGAGAGCGGACTGAGAGATGTCCGGATCTGTTTGATGCTGACCAGGTCGCCAGCTCCCGTTGCTTGCAGGGCAAAGCCATCCACGGTAATGGTCATGGTCAGCGGGTTGATGCGGATGCTCTCGATCCTGGCCTTGCGGCCGGTTTCTTGCTGGAGAGCTTCGATAACCTTGGTTTTGGCAATCGGTGGGAGAATAACTATAATTGCCAGCAGTACGACGGGAATGAGTATTAGTGCGCCCAGCAAGGCTTTTCTACGTTTTGTCATCGTGAGTATCTCCAGAATAGTGGCGTAGAACGATAGCTGTATATACTCCATTTGTGTGCTGCTCACACCAAATTTTTGAGCTGCAGGGTGAACTCTGGTTGTGGAAAACAGAGGAGCTTTGCCCAGGAGCACGGCTGGCGCTGGTTTTAGTTGAAAAAAAACATCAAAGCGTTTACAAATAAACGCTATTTTCGTCAGGTGATGAAAAAGCGATCTTACGGGGGAGGTTTTCGATGGATTTGGTGAAATTGTACGACACAACGCTGCGTGATGGAACCCAGGCAGAAGATATTTCATTTCTGGTGGAAGACAAGATCCGGATTGCGCACAAGCTTGATGAATTGGGTGTTCACTATATTGAAGGTGGTTGGCCCGGAAGCAATCCCAAGGATGTCAGCTTTTTCAAGGATATTAAAAAGGAAAAACTGTCCCAGGCCAGGATCGCAGCCTTCGGCTCGACCCGCCGTGCCAAGGTCACTCCCGATAAAGATAATAACATCCTGACCCTGGTCAAGGCTGAGCCGGATGCCATAACTATTTTTGGCAAGACCTGGGATTTCCATGTGCGTGAAGCGTTGCGCATATCATTGGAAGAAAACCTGGAGTTGATCTTTGATTCCCTGGAATATTTAAAGCAACACGCCCCGGAAGTATTTTATGATGCCGAACATTTTTTTGACGGTTACAAGGCTAACCCCGAATACGCCATCAAAACCTTGCAGGCAGCTGAACAGGCCAATGTTGACTGCATCGTGCTCTGCGATACCAACGGCGGTTCCATGCCGTTTGAGGTTGCTTCGATTATTCAGGAAGTTAAGAAACATATCAAGACTCCGCTCGGTATCCATACCCATAATGACAGTGAATGTGCCGTCGCCAACTCACTGGTGGCCGTCGATCAGGGGATTGTACAGGTACAGGGAACCATTAACGGTTTTGGTGAACGCTGCGGCAATGCCAATATCTGTTCCATTATCCCATCCCTCAAGCTAAAGATGAACAAGGAGTGTGTCACTGACGAGCAGATGCGGCACCTGCGGGATCTGTCACGCTATGTCTACGAACTGGCCAACATATCTCCCGATAAACATCAGGCTTACGTCGGGAACTCTGCCTTTGCCCACAAGGGTGGGGTGCATGTGAGCGCCATCCAGCGTCATCCGGAAACCTACGAGCATATCCGTCCGGAAAAGGTTGGCAACTGCACCCGTGTTTTGATTTCAGATCTTTCCGGCCGTTCCAATATTCTTGCCAAGGCCGAGGAATTCAATATCAACCTCGACAGCAAGGATCCGGTAACGCTGGAAATTCTTGATAATATCAAAGAGATGGAAAATCGTGGTTATCAGTTTGAAGGGGCGGAAGCATCATTTGAATTGTTGATGAAAAAAGCGCTGGGCGCCCACAAGAAGTATTTTACGGTACTCGGTTTCCGTGTGCTTGATGAAAAACGGGGAGAAGAGCAGAAGCCGATGGCGGAAGCGACGGTCATGATCAAGGTCGGTGGTAAGGTGGAACATACTGCCGCTGAGGGGAGTGGGCCGGTCAATGCGCTGGACAACGCCTTGCGTAAGGCGCTGGAAAAATTCTATCCCAAGTTGAAAGAATTAAAGCTGCTCGATTACAAGGTGCGTGTACTCCCGGCCGGACTCGGCACGGCGTCGGCTACCAGGGTGCTGATCGAATCGGGTGACAAACAGAGCCGCTGGGGGACCGTCGGGGTTTCCGACAATATTATTGATGCTTCCTATCAGGCGTTGATCGACAGTATTGATTATAAATTACATAAGTCCGAAGAGTAATTCTTAAAGCGCTGGTTTGCTTTTTGATGGTGCAAGAACATCCCCGTAGCAGCAGCTCTCAATGAGGCTGATACGGGGATGTTTCGTTTTGCAATCAGACAACCTTGTGATCTCTCGGTCGCTGATCGATTCACCATTGCATGCACTAATCTTGCAGGCAGGTATCACTATGCCCAACGACAATCATCCTTCTGAGTGGCGCTTCCGGGCCTGTTTTCTCGTGCTGGTGCTGTTACTGCTGATCCCGCTTGTAATCCGGTCAAACAGTACCAACTGCTCGTCCGTGCCGGAGTTTGTTCCGTCGTTGGCGGGGAGTGGCTATGTTGCCATCAATGGTGATGTTGCGTACCCCGGTCTTTATCCAATTAGCGCCAAATGCATGGCAAGTAGCGTCATATTATTGGCGGTGCCTGGCGGAGCGGTTTCTGCCCAGGATTGGAAGCTTCTGAATGAAACTATTCTGGTCAGCGGAGATGAGTTTCTGCTGCGGAGGGTCGGAGAGCAATGCGTGCTTCGTAAGGGACGAATGCCGGTTGCGCAACGTTTGACCATGAATATCAAACTTCCATTGGCCGAGATAACGGAAGCGGAATTAGAATATGTGCCGGGAATCGGGAGGATAATGGCGGGACGAATTGTAAAATATCGTCAAAAAAATGGCGGTAAGCTGTCGCTTGATGATCTGCTCAACATCGAAGGTATTGGTGAAAAGAAGTTTAAATTGCTTAAAAAATACTTTAACTAACTGATTTTACATAAGCGGTTGTTTATGTTGTTCCTGATGTGTGCGTGTTGGCATGGTAGATGTACAGATAATTTCAATGAATTATACACCGGATGTCATTGAAGGAGGTTTGTATGAAATGCCCACGATGTAAAGGTCGTATGTTCGCTGAAAAATATTATGATTTTGTCCGCTCCTTTGAAGCCTGGAAATGCACCTGCTGTGGAGAACTGCTCGATTCTACCATTTTAGCCAACCGAGCTCGTAACAATAAAACCCATCTGGGATAAACCTTCTTCAAGCTGTTTTCTGCGTTGTCGGGCAGAAAACAGCTTGTAAACTTCACTGTCCACTGATCTGCAGTAGAATCTGAAAATTATGCTTCTGCTTGATTTACAGCCGATCGCTTCCGGTTATGCTTTCTTGGGATGCCTGCGTGAGCGCGGGCGTCGCTGTTCCGTTTGTTTGGGAGTTCCGCCGGTCGCTGGAGGGGTGTGAGTTGTAGCTGGAGCGGTTTTGTCGGTGGGGAGAGTCTGTTTCTTTCTGTTTTTTAATGATGCCACAATCTCCTCAGCCCATACCACATCGCCATGGCAACAGGTTTCAGCAAGGTATTGCAAGTTTTCCTTCGAAAAATTCCCGGTTGGAATTGTAGCAAGCTTTTCGATCAGTTGGTCTGACCACACAAAATCGTACATCTCCTTTTTACCATTTTCTTCTTTATAGGTGTAATCAGTACAGGGGACGGTATATTTCAGAAGTGTCTCACTGATATTGAGTTTTTGCGCAGCCTGATGGATGTCGTACATGCCGAATGCCGGACGTTTCCTGAGTATGACGGCTTGTGGTGTTGCTGATGTGTGCGATTCAGTCAGCAGTGTTGCAAGGTGCTGGGAAAGTTCAAGCAGTTCGTGCGCACCAAAATCGGACAGGTGCAGCAGTTGTTCTCGCTCGGATTCATCCGCATCAAGGTGGCAGGTTAGTACGACCCCGTCATCATTGCCTGTAATGCTGACAAGTATGTCGCACTCTGCATCAGAAGTTCTGTCATGATCTGTTTCATCCATTGTTTCAAAAAAAACATCCTTGATTTTAGTGTACAGCAGACCCTCGTTCAAGCGAATGTAGCTGGTGCCGCCAAGACTCTCCAGTAACGCACGGATACTGCCTGAAATTTCAGAACTCATGTTTTCCCCTTTTTTATCCCCGCTTGGTCGTATCTTTGTACGATAACCATGACTATCTTGTCAGCAGCGTACTGTAGTACCTGTGAATGGGGAGTGCAATTATTTTTATATCTCTCTATTCAATCATGCCTATGAGATGAGCGGAGGTGGTTACAAATGAAAATCATGTCTATTCCGTTTGTGCTTGTGCTTGCCGTGCTGCTCTCGACCTCTTTGGCCGGGGCCGATTTCTATCGCTATCGCGATGAGAATGGTGGTATTAACCTGACCAATGATCCGAAAAGTATTCCACAACGCTACCTGTCCGGGGTGGAAGTGGTACGGGAATCGGATTTGGAGCGTAGGCAAGCGGCTGAAAAACGTAATGGTGAAAAGCGCCGTAAACAGCCGTTGCATGATGCCGCAGCTACGGCCGCTCCCAACGCATCCGTACCTGCGGCGATACCCTCTGCAGCGGCGGATATACCAACTGCTTCATCCCCCTCTGCACAACAACCCGGTTGGATTGATCGACAACTGCCATTACTCAGAATTATTGGAGTGATCGTGCTGGCCGTTGCTGGGTTTGTGGTGGCGGGGAGAGTCGTTTCGTCACTGGCTCCACGTTCGCTGGCATTTGTGATCAGGATTGTCATGCTGGTGGCGATTGTGGTCTATCTTTTCAAAGGGTACTCGGAAAAAATAGTTGCCGCGTTTGCTCTTGTTAAAAACGAGAGCAACGCCGCCCAGCATGCGGTTGACAAGCGTAGTGAACGGCTGCAGAATCAGGCGGAATAAGTGCTAGTTGAAGTTGGACAGTTCTGATAGTGTTTCCTTCTTGCGATAGACCATTCCCTGAAACAGTGCTATGACGGCATCGTGCTGGTCGGTGATTTGTACGGAATAGGTCGCCAGCTTCGGATTTTTTGCGATTTCAACTGCTTCTGCATACAGAGTACCGGTGGTGGCAGCTTTGATATAGGAAATGCTGGTGCTGATTCCCATGGCAAGGTTGCCGTGGGAATTGGATGCAAGCGCAAAAGCAAAGTCGGCCAGGGTGAAGATTGCTCCGCCATGTACGGTTTTAGCGCCATTCAAGTGATACGGTTCGATCTTCATGCGGACCTTTGACCACCCTGATTTCATCGCCACAATTTCAATACCGGTATGGCGGGCAAATTTATCCTCGCGGCTGAAAAACTCCTCGATCTTGTTCATTGATGCTCCTTTAAGCTGTTGAAATACCATCCACTTTAATGCTGTGCTATGGCGCTAATTTTTTCTGTACATCCAGTGCCAGTTCATCATACACCGCCAAGGCTTTGACATTAGTGATAGCCTGTTTCTCCAACTCACCGAATTTATTCAATTTGCCATTGAAAAGCTCAGCCTGTGTTTTTAGATTGGTGGTGCTTTCGGAGAGATAACTCTTCTCTTTGGGATCTACTTTTTTCCCCATGACCCCCTTGACTTTATTCCAGTACGCATCGGTTTCTCCAACGTAGTGATCGAGCGATTGCAGGAAGGAGAGTGCGCCGGAAGAAAGGTCCGATACGGTGGCCAGTTTGGTCTGGGCATCTTTCATGTCCTTAAGCAGGGTGGTGTCTGCAAACAGGGTGACCTCGTTCAAGGTTTTCTCAATGGCCGGTTTTGTCGGATCAATGGCGTTAACCGTGGTAATGAATTTCTGACTTGAGGAAAGATAGGTGGTTATGGCAACCGATGCAGTATTAAGCGATGCGGTGAATTGGGCAATAAATTTCGCAAAAACCGATGCCTGGCCTGCGTAGGGGATCGGGAGCATCTTGCCGATGACGGCGGCGTAAGAGCCTGCTTGAATGTAGCGGTTATAACTGGCGAGATTAGCGCTCATCCAGGTAACAAACCGTTCAAAATCTTTGGTTGAGGCTCGTTGTTGCTCGACGTCGATTGCAATCTGTTTGAGCCGGGTGATTTTTTTCTGTAGCAGCAGGTCAACAATGCTGACCTTGATCAGGTCGCGGGTTGCGCTGGTCAGTACCAAGCCGGCGTTATCGGACTGAAGTTTGAGCAGCTGTTCTTCCGCTGGTGTCATTGGTCCGCAGGCAAACTCTGAAGCTCTTGCGTTTGTGGTAAGTGTGAAAACCATCAGTGAAATTGTACTCAGTTTGATAGCCAGCTGTTGTGCTAATCTTCTGTGAATCACTTTCATTGTGCTGCTCCCCATCGTTCGTCAAATAATCTGAAATATTCTTGTCGGCACCAGGTTTCAACCTCAATCATGGCGCTGAATGCTTCCTGGAAATTCTCTTTCCCACTGGTGAATACGCCGTGTCCATAGACAATGGCGCGACCGCCTGAACGTGACATGGCTGGCGGCACATTCCGTGCTAGCCCGCCAGCACCGATTTCCCCTGCCACCACCGCTGTTCCGTTGAGAGCACGCTCTTTGGGGCACGCTCTCCAGCAATCGGTGACCTGACAGCTTGTCTGTTCAGAACAGAGCATGCTCATGATTACGGCAAAACGGGGATGTCCGTGGAGAATGGCGCGACATCCGGTCTGGTCGTAGATACCTCTATGGGCGGCCAGTTCGCTGGAGGCGGTGATCCCGACGGTGGAGCGGTTATCAAACGGAACCGGGTCGATGCAGCCGTTTAATTGGTCGAGGCTGGATGCGGTCTGGGAAATGTAAATCAGGTCGTCAGCACGGTAGGAAATGTTTCCGAAAAAGGAATCTACCAGCCCCTGCTGTACGGTATATCTGCCAACAGTTGAAATTTCATCAAGAATTTCGTCGCGTTTGGTCAGGGTTCCGCTTCTGAATGTCAATCCTGCTGCTGATGGTGTCTGCAGCCAGTTGTTGCGAAATTCATCCAGGGCGATAACCTCATCCGGTAACACTATTCCTTCGGCCAGTACATCTTCCAGGTATTTAATAAACGTGGCATGAAACACCGATGACCAGTTGATATACGCCTGTTCCACCGTCAGGGCTCCCACGGCAATGATGCCAATCCCTTCGACGATTACTCCCTTGCGGCTTCCAAGGTGGTGAGCAATCAGGTCGGCTGGCCTGCTTCCCAGTTCCGAGGTGCGAATCAACGGGATGTCGTGGAGAAAAGTCCGTGTTTCCGTATCACGCGGGATGATCATTGCTTGACCCTCTGCCCGTTGCAGCAAGAACCCGGCAAAAGGGAGTGACGGGGTTGCAATGCAGAGCGCCAATGCATTCAACTGCTGCAGGATCTCTCCGGCCAGAGAAGAAAGTTCGCGGTTACCAAAGGAAACAATCCGATCATCCTGTGCTGCCAGGGCACTACACAACGGTTGTGCGGAACGGTCGGCAACGAGTTTATTCAGGTACGTTTCAAGTTGTTGTCGCATCAGGGAATGTTGGTGAACAGTACGGTGCCATCGGATAGGATCTCTTTACGGAATGAATGTTTGACCGGTGAAGCTGCCGCCAGCCGGAGCGGAAGTTTTTCGCCGGCGCCGGGCATGAATGCGGAGGTAATATTGACACCGGCTTGCCAGGCTTCAAAGTGCAGGTGTGGCCCGGTCGAGCGACCGGTACTGCCCGACAGGGCGATCGGTGTGTTTGCGCTGACGGTTTGTCCGACTTCAACCAGTAGCTTGTTGTTGTGCCCGTAGAGGGAAATCACGCCATTATCGTGCTCAATCAGCACGGTGTTGCCATAGCCGGAGCGTTGCCCGCTGTAGATCACCGTTCCTTCCGCAGCCGGAAGCACGGTGGTGCCACTGGGAATGGCAATATCAATGCCGTTATGGTGACGCCATTTCCCGTCGATTGGGTCGATGCGCATACCGACCGGCGATGTGATCGTCCCGCCGACCGGCGGTAGGCGAATAACAAACGATTTCTGCGCCGGTGAATCTCCCGGTAGAATGTCGCTCTGTGCTGCCTGAACAGCCTTGGTAACGATTTCTTCCAGTGAAATGTCGTGAGTTTTTTGCTGCCTGCTCTTTTTTTGAGATCGCTTGGCCGGTTTTGGAACGTCTTTGATAATCATCTGCGCATTTGGCGTCACGGGAGCATCAGTGAAATTTTCCACGCCGTCAATGGTTACAAAACGATAAATATCAGCATACGATGGTACGGGAGATGTCAGCAGGAAACCGAGTAGCAGGACGATACATGAAGGATTGAAAAGTAAGCGTGCCGCGGGTTGCAGGAATTTATTTGCCATCAGATGCATTACCTCTTGTCGGGGGGATATAATTCTGATAAAAAATCAAGTCCCGTTTTTTGTGATACTAGCGTATTTTCGGGACGAGTGCAATTTTTCATCCTTCCGGGACCCCTGCATGCAGCAATATTATGACAAAATAGTTCGAGGAACGAGTGAAGAAGACAATCGAATGATTGTCCAGTTTTTGAAAACAAAGCTGGGGAAGAAATTCCAATTTCTCAACTATTACAAGGAGATGCCTGTTTCGTATGATGCGACACTGCTCTCGGTCGATAATGATATGGCGGAATTTGAGCTGCATGCCTATCAGGCCAAGGTTATCAATATCGAACGTAAATCGTTGATTTATTCTCCGGAAGGCGCTCCCTTCAAGGAAGATATTGTCGGTGAAGCCTTTTATATCAATGCATCCAAGAAGAAGGTTATACTCAACAAGTTTGAGTATGCAAAAATCCGTTCAGATATGCGCCGTTTCGTGCGGGTGATTCTGGACAGACCAATCGAAGCCGAGGTGATATTAGACGGAGAGACGCTTAAGACAAGTCTCAAGGATATTTCTTTGGGTGGGGCTCTGATGACGCTCGTGTCCGTTGAGGGAATTGAAAAGGGTATGGATGTAAATCTGAATATAAAATTGCCGGACCTTAGCAACCGTTTCGTTAACAATGTCTCGGTTGCGGCAGCTGTTATCAGTGTTATCGGTGATACGTCGCCGTACAGCTGTATTGTCGAGTTTTATCCGGAAAAACAATCCCAGCAGCATATTTCCTACTATGTAAATCAGCGTCAGGTTGAAATTATCAAGGAGCTGAAAGATTTGACGGGTTGATGTGCTTTAAATGTGTGCATATGTTGTGGTATGAGATTAAAATATGTGCAATCGGTTCGGTTCGGATATGTTAATTCCATGCTGTAACAATCGTAATTACTTGTTTTATTGTGATAAGGTGCTAGTGAATAAATTGGCAACCAGTTTGCATTAAAATCGGACGCTGGTTAATGCTTCGATTTTCTTGTTTTTGTATGTATGCCGCTAAAGTCACCATGTTTAATCCTACAAGAGGGAGAATCTGGTATGAAAAAAGTTGAAGCAGTGATTAAGCCATTCAAGCTGGATGAAGTAAAAGAAGCACTCAATGAAATTGGTGTGCAAGGTATCACGGTAAGTGAAGTCAAAGGATTCGGTCGCCAAAAAGGGCATACCGAGTTGTATCGTGGTGCTGAATATGTCGTTGATTTTATACCTAAAATAAAACTGGAAATCATAGTTTCCGATGATATTGTTGCCAAGGTTGTGGAAGCAATTGAAAAATCTGCCAAAACCGGTCGCATTGGTGATGGGAAAATATTCGTGACACCGGTTGAAACGGTAATCAGAATCAGAACCGGTGAAACCGGTGATGATGCCTTGTAACGCCATGCTGTAAATTTTGTACCAATTTGTCATAAGTAGTACCTATGTAACTAAAACCTGAAAGGAGTATGTGGATGACCCCCAAACAAGTTGTAGAATTTGCCAAAGAAAATGGCGCCAAAATGGTTGATTACAAGTTTATGGATTTTGTTGGTACCTGGCAGCATGTATCGGTACCTATCACAGAATTTGATGAAGATACCTTCGAAGAAGGTCAAGGTTTTGATGGCTCGTCTATTCGTGGTTGGCAGCCAATTCATGCCTCTGACATGATTCTGCTTCCCGATCCGACAACCGCTAAAATGGATCCTTTTGTTGCTGTTCCGACCATGTCGATCATCTGTGATATTTTTGATCCAATCACCAAGGAAGATTATACCCGCGATCCCCGTAATATTGCTAAAAAAGCAGAAATGTACCTGAAATCAACCGGTCTTGGCGATACCGCGTTCTTTGGTCCTGAAGCTGAATTCTTTATTTTTGACGATGTGCGTTATGATTCAACCGCCAATCAGTCGTTCTACGCAGTTGATTCTTCGGAAGGTGCCTGGAATACCGGTCGTGAAGAGTTCCCGAACCTTGGCTACAAGCCGCGTCACAAAGAAGGGTATTTCCCTTGCTCACCGGTTGACTCGCAAAATGACCTGCGTAATGAAATGGTGATGGAACTGCAGAATGTTGGCATTCGCGTTGAATGCCAGCACCACGAAGTAGCAACCGGTGGTCAGGCTGAAATTGATATGCGCTTCTCTTCGTTGGTTGATATGGCTGACCAGTTGCAATGGTTCAAATATGTTATCAAAAATGTCGCCTATCGTAACAACAAGACCGTTACCTTCATGCCGAAACCGCTCTATGGCGATAACGGTTCCGGTATGCATTGCCACATGTCAATCTGGAAAGATGGCCAGAACCTGTTTGCCGGTGATAAATACGGCGGGCTTTCCCAGATGGCTCTCTGGTACATCGGCGGTATTATCAAGCATGCACGGGCACT
>DAINBV010000032.1:0-2160 GCA_036732725.1 Geobacteraceae bacterium
TCGATACGGTTGACAAGCGGCTGCGGCCGGAAGGGTTGATCGTACTGAATGCGGTTACCATGGAAACCTTGACCAAAGCGGTGGAATATCTGGAAGATCACGCCTATCTGGTGGAAGCGGTCTGTATCAACGTAGCCCGTACCCGTTCACTAACCGAATACAAGATGTTTGAAGCGCTCAATCCGGTCTACGTGATCACCGCGCGGAAGGAAGTTGCCTGATGCCACGTTTATATGCCATTGGCGTCGGCCCCGGCGACCCGGAACTGCTGACCCGCAAGGGGGAACGGATCCTGCGGAGTGTATCTACCGTCGTTTCTCCCCTCTCCCGCCAGGGGGAAGTGAGCGTAGCCTACGAAACCATCCAGGAGTTGATTGACGAGTCACGCCAGGAGGTTCTGGCCTGCGTATTCCCCATGACCTCCGACCTGGCGGTCCTGATTCCGGCCTGGCAGAATGCGGCTGCCGCGATTGCCGCCAAAATTGATGCCGGGGAAGATGTTGCCTTCATCACCATTGGCGATCCGCTCTTTTATTCCACCTGCATCTATCTGCTCGATATCCTTGCCGAGCAGTACCCGCAGGTGGAAGTCGAGATCGTGCCGGGGGTTACCAGCTTCTGTGCGGCAGCGGCAGTGGCCCGTTACCCGCTGGTGGAAGCCGATGAACGTTTTGCCGTGATACCGGCCACCGCCGGGATTGGCGCGGTACAGGAGGCCCTGAACCAATATGATACGGTGGTGCTGCTGAAGGTAAAGCCGCTCTTTGCCGAAATCATGCAACTGCTCAGAGAGAGCGGCCGAACCAGCGGGATCTGTTTTGCCGAACGGGTCGGCTCCCCCCGCCAGCTGCTGTTGACCGATTTTGAGCAGATCAGCGCCCACACCCCCGACTATCTTTCGCTGTTGATAACAAAACAGGCGCGGGAAGACAAATCCTGACCTTTGTGAAAGGACACACCATGCCAGTCGCACGCCAGACCGCTACCGTTCCCTATAAATCTCGCATGCTCACCTACTCGCTCGCCATTGCCATGGCAGGCGCTATTCTGATGCTGGTAACCGGGCAAGGGGTGGCAGCAGCCGCTGCAGTGCTGCTGACCGGCCTGCTGGCCGGAATCTTCTGCGTCAGCGTGGCCACAAAAACCATGCTCGCCTTGCGCATCCAGCAGGAACAGATTGTGGCCAGCCTGCAAGTCAAAGACGACTTGTCACGTTTCAAGAGTGAACATGATGATATGCGGGCAATTGCCGCCTATTCCTCCTTTGTGATCCAGACCATTGAAAACCGGCGCAAGGAACGGCACCAACTGTTGAACCAGATCGTTGACGTGGAAGAGCAGCTCAAGCTGATCGCCCATAACCTGATGCGGGGGGACGACCGTGAGGTGGCCCAGGTCAAGGATGCGGTGGCAGCCATGGAGAGCATGAACAAGGCCTTCACCACCGTGATTCAGGAGATCGATGAGCTCTCGACCCGCAGCGAGGATCAGGCCTCGATTTCAGCGCAAATGAGCGCCACCACCGATGCCATTGCCGAGAACATCCACCAGTACTCCAACTTCGTGATCGAGAACTCCAGTTCGGTGGAAGAGATGGCGCGGGCCATCAAGGAGACAGCCGACAATATTCGCGGGCTTTCCAGCTCAACCGAACAGACCGTTTCCGCCATCACCCAGATCAGTGTTTCCCAGAACAACGTGCGTGAAAATGCCGAACGGGGGGCAACCGCCTCGGGTAACGTGCGTAACCAGGCACAGCAAGGGCTGATCAGCATGGCGGCCACCATGCGCTCGATCCATGAAATCGTCAAAAGCAACGACGAGTCATTCGAATCGATCAACCGTCTGTCGCGCCATTCGGCCCGGGTGGGAGAATTTCTGAACGTGATCCAGGAAGTGGTGGAACAGACCAACCTGCTCTCTTTGAACGCCTCGATTATCGCAGCCCAGGCGGGTGAGCGAGGCAAGGCCTTTGCCGTGGTGGCCGAGGAAGTCCGTTCCCTGGCGCACCGCACCTCCTCATCCACCAAGGAAATCGAGGAACTGGTACGCAACATCCAGAAAGAAACCGCAGCCGTGCAGCGCTCCGTATCCCAGGGGAAAGACAAGGCCAAGGAAGGGGCCAAGCGCGACTACGAGACCGCGCTGAAGCAGAATGCC
>DAINBV010000032.1:2170-56899 GCA_036732725.1 Geobacteraceae bacterium
ACAGGGGATCGGAGCGGCATACGCCTTGGGACTGGCCAAGGAAGGGGCCAAGATTTCCCAACTGGCTAACGACGCCCTGGCCACCATTGAAAAGAGCGCCGAAGAAGCTTCCCATATGGTGGCCCAGATAGCATCGGAATCGGTGGAACAATCAGATGGAATCAAGAGAATTACCGAGGAATCGGAAAAGAATCTGGAGCGGGTACGCCAGATAACCCTGGCAACGGAACACCAGCAGGACGGAACCAATCTGATTGTCAAGAATCTCGACCACATGCGGGAACTGGCTCATCGCATCAATACCTCGGCCCAAGAACAGGCCGAGGGGAATCGCCATTACATGAAGAGTGTCATGGAAAACAATGAACGGACACGGCTGCTCAAGGAAGACGCCTCCCGCCACATCGCCATCGTCTCAACAGCGGTGGAGGCGGTCAGCAAGGTGGACGAATTGATCTCCGGCAATGCGGCTGACAGTCAGAAGATCATGGACGGGGTCGCCACACTGGCGGATCTGATCGACCACTACCGCACCGGCACCCTGCTCAAGATCGACGGCGTCGTAGTCAACCGTGAATAGGGGGGCGCTCTCATCCCTGACCGTGGCTGCCCTGCTGGTTACCGCCGCGCCATGCCTGGCCGGCGACCTGGAGGTTACCCCCTTTCAGGTGACCAACCGCAGCCCCTTGATCCAGATCTACGGGATTCCGGCGGCATCCGACTCGCATATCGTGCCGAAAGGCAAAACGGAATTTTCGCTGTCCCTCGACAATGCCAGTTCCTACACCACCCATCAGAACGCTAACGAGCAGATCGAACTGGACGGCGAAACCATCACCACCACCCTGGCGTTGCGCCATGGCATTACGGAGAATTTCGATCTGGGACTCTCCCTGCCAGTTATCAACCATGGCGGCGGTTTTCTGGACCAGTTCATCATCAATTGGCACAACACCTTTTCCCTTCCCCAGGGGGGACGGGAGATTGCCCCCAAAAACCGGCTCAACTACCGCTATGACCGGGATGGCAACAAAAAAATCGCCTTGACCTCCGATAGTACCGGCATCGGCGATCTCTCCCTGTCGCTCGGCTACCGGCTGATGGCACAGCAGAATGGGCAATCGGGCAGCACGGTTGCCCTGCGCGCCGACCTCAAGTTGCCGACCGGTGACAGCTCCAACCTGGCCGGCAGCGGCAGCAGCGATCTGGCTCTTTCCTGTCTGGCCGGATATAACCGTTATACTGAATGGGGGACTGTGGGGGTGTTCGGTTCTCTGGGGATACTGGGGATGACACGGGGTGAGGTGCTGCCGGAGCAGCAGAATCGTTTTGTTACCTTCGGTACCATGGGTGGCGGCTGGAGTCCCACCCCCTGGATTTCCTTCAAACTACAGCTTAACGGCCATTCACCGCTCTATCATGGCAGTTCCCTGACCGAGCTTTCCACCGCGGCCCTGGTCCTGACCAGCGGTGGTACGCTCAAACTTGGCAGATCCTATCTCGATATCGGCGTTTCCGAAGATGTGGCAGTTGCCACCGCGCCGGATGTCGCCTTTCACCTCCGCCTGCGGCGGGAATTCTGATTCAATCCCGCCCGACGTCTCCTACAGACTCCCCTTGGTCGACATTACTCCGCTGATACGCGGATCGAGCTGGGTCGCCATATCAAGTGCCCGTCCAAAGGCTTTGAAGCACGCTTCGATGATATGATGGACGTTATCACCGTACATGACGTTGATGTGCAGGTTCAAACCGCAATGGTTGGTAAAGGCCTGGAAAAACTCCCGTGCCAGTTCCACATCAAAATCGCCGATCTTCACCTTGGGAAGATTGACATGGTAGACCAGATAGGGGCGACCGGAAATATCCACCGCCACCGAGGCGAGGGTTTCGTCCATCGGAACCGTGGCTTGGCCGTAACGGCGAATACCGTTCTTATCCCCCAGCGCCTGCTTGAACGCCTCCCCCAATACAATGCCGATATCTTCCACCGTGTGATGGAAGTCGATATCGATATCCCCCGTTGCTTCCACCTGCAGGTCAAACAGACCGTGCCGGGAAAAAAGATTCAACATGTGGTCGAGAAAGGGGACCGAGGTGCAGATCGAAGCTGCTCCCGTGCCATCAACAGCCAGCGACAGCTTGATACTGGTTTCCTTGGTAATCCGTTCAATCGATGCGACCCGTGGCATACTTCCTCCTGATTTATGCTATGCTTTTAAGTACTTGCACTGTCCGTTGCATTTCCTGATCCGTACCGATACTGATCCGCAGACCATGGGAGAGGAGTGGATCGGAAAGCAGCCGCACCAGGATCTTTTCCCGGTAGAGCGCATCATAGACCCGCTGGCCGTTCCGGTCAGGTGGTGCTGCAAAGACAAAGTTTGCCTGGGACGGCAGCACCTGATACCCCAAGGCTAGCAGTTCACGACTGAACCATTCCCGGGTGGCGCAGATTTTACGGCAGTTCTCCGCAAAATACGGCTGATCTTTCAAGGCAGCCACACAAGCGACCTGGGCCAATCGATCAAGATTGTAATGATCACGGATTTTGTCCAGTGCTGCTACGATCTCCGGGCGGGCTACTGCCAGCCCGAGCCGCATCCCTGCCAGAGAATAACTCTTGGAGAAGGTCCGGGTGACCACCACATTTTCACATTTCCGTACCAGCTCAAGTGCGTTGCTGTCGGCAAAATCGGCATAGGCCTCATCCACCACCAGCAGACCGGCGCAACGCCCTGCCAGCTCTTCCACATAGGGGAGCGGGAAGGTGGTGCCAAGCGGTGAATTGGGGGAGGTCAGAAAGAAGATCTTCCCCTGATAACGCTCAGGAAAACCGGCAATAGTGCCATCCTCGGCAAAGCCGAAGGTCCGCACCGTGGCCCCCTGAATTTCAGCCAGGGTGGCATAGTAGGAATAGGAAGGGTGAACGAAGCCAACCTCTTCCCCCTCACCGGCACAGGCGCGGATCAGGTTGTTCAGCACCTCGTCGGAACCATTGGCCATGATGATCCATGACGGATCAAAGCCGTACAGTTCGGCGGCTGCTTCACGTAACGCCTGGCTGGAGGAACTGGGGTAGGTACGTAGTGCAGCGCCGTCACTCCCCACTTCTGCCAGAATCGCCTCCCGCACGGCAGGTGAGGGGGGATACGGATTTTCATTGGTGTTCAGTTTGATCCAGGAGGCCACGTCCGGTGGCTGATAACCGGGGACATACCCCTGCATATCGGCTATGTTGTTACGCAAAAGTTTCATTTCAGTCGGTCTCTCACCCTTGTTTTTGCAACTTGATCGGTACGTAATTGCAGAACGGTTCCTCTGCCATGTAATCGCCGTAGACCGCATCGGCCCGCGCCCGGCAACCGCCGCACACATTCAGGTATTCGCACTGGCCGCATTTTCCCTTGTATGACTTGAAATCGCGCAGATCGTTGAACAGTTCCGATTTCTCCCAGATTTCCCGGAAAGGGGTCTCTTTGACATTTCCGGCGGTACGGTGGAAATAGGAGCACGGTTTCACATTGCCGAAGCAGTCGATCAGGCAGATTGACTGGGCAGCGATGCACCCTTTGCCGCCACCGGTGGAAAAGGTGAGTGAACGGCGCTCGAACTTGACCCCTTCCGCCTTCGCTTTCTGGGGGACGATGCGGTAGTAATGGGGTGCGCAGGTCGGACGCATCAGGATATCGTCTTCCAGCTTTTCCTGCTGGTAGTGCCAATCGAGGATTTCTTCGTAATCTTCCTTGGAGATCAGCTCGCTCATGATCTCTTCACCACGGCCGGTCGGCACGATCATGAACATGTACCAGGCGGTGGCCCCCAACCCTTTGGCAACCTTGAAGGTGGCGGCGATATCGCTCTGGTTGCGTTTGGTAAAGGAGGAGTTGATCAGGAATTTCTGGCCGTTACGGCGGAAAATCTCGGCTGCCCGTACCACCCCTTCGAACGAACCGGGGCTTTGACGGAAATTGTCATGCACCTCGGCGGTCGAGCCGTCCAGCGACAGTGACACCATCCTGATATCGGCCTTTTTCATCTGCTGGCAGATTTCATCGGTGACCAGCGATCCGTTGGTTGCCATGCACATGCGCAGACCGAGTGAGGTACCGTACTCGGCCAGTTCAAATATATCGGGGCGCAAGAGCGGTTCCCCGCCGGAAAGCACCACCACCGGTTTTGAGAAATCGGCAATATCCTTCAACAGCTGTTTCCCCTCTTCGGTGGTGAAGTCACCGGCAGAAGAGGTCATTTCCGAAGAGCAACGGCAATGCACGCAATGCAGATTACAGCGCTGCGTCGTTTCCCAGGCAATCCATTTTGGTACAAATTCTGTCTGCATTCCTTACCTCGCACGCGTGTGAATATCAGCAATCTTGTAAGCCTACTCAAAAAAGGGAGTAAACTCAATTGTTATTTCATGAGTAGTCAGGCTGGGCTAATCGAGATACCGGAGTATTTCTGGGTGGGATTCAATACGGGCCAGCGCCGGCAGCACCGATTTATAGGCAATAAACGGGACACCGGCCGCACGGGCAGCCAGCATGTCAACCTCGCCATCGCCGACAAACAGCGCTTCATGGGGTTCAATACCGAAATAGTCCAGCACCCGTTCCAGCGGTTCCGGATGCGGCTTGGGGTTGGTCACCTGATCGGCGGTCATCACAAACGAGAAGTAACCGGTCAGGCCAAAATCATCGATGATCATCTCCATGGAAGCGGCACGGTTGGTGCAAACCGCCAGGGAGACCCCGGTTTTCAGGAGATCGAGGGTTTCCAGCAACCCTTCCTCCCGCTTCATGAACGGCGCCAGGTCCTGGTAATGAATGGTACGCGCAAACGCCCAGGCATCCTCTTTGCGGGAATCATTACCAAAGAAATGTTCCATCACATTGCCGAAGGAATAGGTGTGCAGCACCGTGCGGGAAGCAAGATCATTGCGGTCCAGCGGCGGCCTTCCCAGATACTCCATCACCCGGTTGTAAAAAATGTAATTGGAATCGAGGGTATCCAGCAGGACGCCGTCACAATCGTAAATCACAACTTTGAAACGGCTGGTAATAGTTTTCACGAGGTCAGCACTCCTGTTTACCGCAATTGATCAGATACTCGTCCCACTCCATCGGCAACAGGTATTTCTTCTTGCTGTTACACTCCTTGCAGGACGGCACCACGTTGTTACGGGACGCTTTCCCACCCCGGGCCAGCGGGATCACGTGATCCATGGTCAAATCCTCGGCCGGAAAATGCCCGCCGCACCAATGGCAGACCCCCAGGGCCAGCTTGTTCTGCCACCAGCGGCTACGTCGCAAGTCACGGGACTTGTCCCGCTCCCGCTTGACCTCCTGTTCACTACAATCGCTGATAAAATAATCCATACCTGGCACCACCCATAAATTCTTGTCAGTATGCGGTTTTATCTGCATAAAGTAAAGCCCCTCGACTTTAAAAATCGAGGGGCTCGGCACTTCAACACGATGCTGTCGTGATTCTGTTACTTGGAGTGTTTGGCAAGATAGGTGGCAACGCCGTCAGCAGTCGGCTTCATCGCTTCATCACCGGTTTTCCAGTTCGCAGGGCAGACCTGGTCGCCATGGGTTTCCACGAACTGCAGTGCGTCAACCATGCGGAGCGCTTCATCAACGTTACGGCCCAGTGGCAGGTCGTTAACCAGGGCATGACGCACATTCCCTTTGGTATCGATCAGGAAGAGACCACGGAAAGCCACGCCGGCAGCCTCAAAAAGAACGCCGTACTTGGTGGCGATTTCTTTTTTCAGGTCAGACACCAGCGGATACTGAATCTGTCCAATGCCGCCGTTTTCAATCGGGGTGTTTTTCCATGCCAGATGGGTAAACTTGGAGTCAACCGAAACGCCGATCACTTCCGTGTTGCGTGATTTGAACTCATCCAGTTTCTTGTTGAATGCCAGGATTTCCGAAGGGCAGACAAAGGTGAAATCGAGCGGATAGAAAAACAGCACCACATATTTGCCGCGATAGTCGGATAGTTTCAGAGGGGCAATGCTATTGTCGCCAAAAACGGCATCAGCGGTAAAATCTGGGGCTTCCTTGGTTACGAGATTAGTACACATGTTAACGCTCCTTATGTAAGTAAAAAGTATGTTATACAACTGGTTAAGTATGTACCAGCGAATAACTGACTTGTCAATAGGATAAAAAAGGTCTTTTTATTTTTTTGTGATTACCAATCTTGATTGAGCATAAAAATGTCTCGCCGACGAGCTGCAAATGTAGCGTTACAATTACCTTACCACGCCGCGATGGCGGCAATCTGAGCAGACGTCAGGGAACTGAGCGACCCCATACCGCCACGATTGGCGCTGATGGCAGCCTGGATTGTCGAGGCTGATTTGCCGCGTTTGCCCGCCCCATGACAGCCGCTACAATACTGTGCATAGAGTGCCGCGCCATCAATTGCCGGAGCTGCGGGGGGTGTTGTCGTCACCGGCACTGTCGGTGTAACCGGTGTCGGCGGCGTAACCGGCACTGCCGGAGTCACCGGTGTTGTTGTCGTAGAAGGTGCTGTTACCGTAACGGTTGTCACAGCTGGTGCCAGCAGGGCGGTTGCAATAGCCTGTATCTGCGGCGCGGTAAGCGTTGCAAGAGACCCCATCCCACCCCTGTTTGCCGCAATCGCGCCCTGGATCTGGGCAGCATTTTTCCCCTGTTTGCTTGAAGATGATAGTCCTCCATGACAACTCTGACAGTAACTGCCATACAGGGTTGCGCCGTCTATCGCCTGGCCGGCAGGAACAGCTGTAGCCGGGACCGTTGCTACTGGTGTAGCAGGGGTAGTCGCTGCTGCCGTCTCTTGCTGCGCTGAGTGATCCTTTTCTGAAGACTCCGTATCGGATTTCTCCGTTTTGTTGCTTAGCTGAGTTGCGTCTCCCTGACCGCCACTGCTGCCGCAACCGGAAAGCATCAGACCAATGACAAGCAACGAGATTGCCGTGCTGACAGCGGAAGTTTTACTACGTACGTTCATAAGATCTCCTTTAGTAGTTGATGGTGCGAAAAACACCGTAAATTCAGTCACAGTCACAAAGGTTGATCAGGCCCTGTTTCCGGTTTGACTCTGGTACCCATGGCGATGTCACGTTTATGGATTAACACTACCTGAGAAACCTTAACTGAATATTAAGGAATAATTTTTTCAACAAACATACGCTGGATTGTTTTCGGAGGAGTGTGCGACTAGGAGGGGAAGATATGATCCGGGGCGAGGAAATTAAAGTTACGTGGTGATCAGCTGTTGGCGCGGAAGCGCGATAATTACCTTGAGTCCTTTTCCTTCAGTGGTTTCGTCAAGCGTGATGGTTCCGCCATGCCTCATGACAGCGGATTTCACAATCGACATACCGAGACCGCATCCGGCACCATCCATACGATGCCCACGATAAAAACGGTCAAAAATACGTTCCCTCTCTTCCCGGGGGATGCCAGGACCGGTATCAGCAACTTCGATTATGACGAATTCTCCATTCTCTCGCAGATTCAGGTCAACAGTACCACCGGGTAACGTGTAACGCAGGGCATTATCAACCAGATTACTGATCATGGTTCTCAGCGTATCCGGTTCTCCACTGACCGAGACGGGCAGATTGTTCGTCGCACCAAGCAGAATGCCCCTGTCGCTGGCAATCTGGAACTGTTCCATGATGATTTCCCTCACCAGGAGATTGAGCGAAACCTCGACCATCGGCACGTGTTGCGCTTCAGGCTCAACACGTGCCAGCGACAGGAGCTGGGCAACCAGACGGGAGGCCCGATCAATTCCTGACTTGAGGTTTGCCAGTGCCTCACCCCGCTCCTCTTCTCCGCTACTACGTTCAAGGATACGCGCTTGCAGCTTTACGGCTGTCAGAGGCGTGCGCAGCTCATGGGCGGCATCGGCCACAAAACGCTTCTGTATGTCAAAAGCATGCCCAAGTTTGTATAACAGGGAATTGAGCTTCTGAACCAGCGGGAGAACCTCCATCGGCAAGTCGTTTTCGGGGAGTGATTCCAGCGAGCTGGGCGAAAGGCGGGCGACCCCGTTGGCCACCCTGTTGAGTGGCCTGAGGGTGTAGCGGACTACCAGCCAGATGATCAGGGCGAGTGCGGTAAAAATAACCAGGAGCGGAACTATGGCTCGCAGAGCAAACGACAAACCCATTTCCTGACGAACTGAAAGAGCCTGCGACACCTGAATCGTTCTTCCCTGATGGGAAAGGAGAAACACCCGCCACTCCCCATCGTGCAACGTAAGTGTTTGCAGTCCTGGCACACGGGCCCGCGGAATTGCAGCATCATGGTGCGATACGTACATCAGAGCCCCGGCCGGATCCCAGACTTGAACCGTGAACCCCTCATCCTGCTCATATCTGAGAGATTCCGGAGTAAGCGGTTCGAATCTTTTCTGGTTACGGAGGGAAATCGCTGTCTGACGCAGTTGATAATCAAACAGTTCATCTATCTCCTCACGGACCTCCAGGTATGAGCTGATGCCACTAAGGACAGCAGCCACGATAAGAGCGCCCAAAAGCAGGACAATAAGCCGTTGGCTGATGGATTTCATGGGGTCTCGACCATTTGATAGCCGATTCCACGAATGGTCCGAATCAGATTCTGCCCCAGTTTTTTCCTTAGATTGTGGATATGCACCTCAATCGCATTACTTCCCACTTCTTCGTTCCACCCGTACAGCCGCTCTTCCAGTTGCTCACGAGAAACGACAGCGCCGGGGCGTTCCAGCAGGAGTGAAACAAGAGCAAACTCTCGCTGCGAGAGGTTGATGACGTTTTCGTTGCAAAACATTTCGTGGGTAGCAAGGTTAAGCGTTATCGCCCCGAATGTAATCACCGGTTCGACCCTGCCGTCCCGGCGGCGCAGCAGCGCCCGGATACGGGCTGACAGTTCATCCGGGTCAAACGGCTTGACCATATAGTCATCGGCACCACAGTCCAGTCCTTCGATTCGTTCTTTGATCGCATCGCGGGCAGTCAGGATGATAACCGGAAGAGCATCTTTTCGTTTTCTCAGATCTCGCAGGGTTTCCAGTCCATTTTTCCCCGGTAATCTCACGTCAAGCAGCATAAGATCATACGATACGGTGCTGAGCGCCAACTCCGCCTCCTCACCGTTGGTAACCCAATCGACCGCAAACGACTCCTGCTGCAGCAGACGCTGCAAAGCGCTCCCCAACATCCGGTCATCCTCAACCAGCAGCAATCTCATTATTCAAATCCCTTTCTGACATTACCGGAACCTGGAACCAGGCGTAGCGTGAACTCGTGCCACCTTATGCTGTTTATTTGAATCCTGCAATCCGGATTGTGGTTAACGAAGTGCTCCAGCCCCAGTGACAACATAGGTTGTAAGCCAGCTTTCATCTTTACGGGTCACGGTAAACACGATAGTATCCGGCAAACAGCAGTTGGCAACCGCCGAATCCACTAAAAGGAGACCATCATGAAACATGTCGTATGCAGCATCATGCTCGTAGCGCTCGTAATCTGTTCATCCCTGAACGTCATGGCAGCCGGCAGCACCGACATCACCTGGTACGGCCATTCCGCCTTCAAGGTAACTACGCCGGGGGGGAAGGTGCTGCTGATCGACCCCTGGCTGGCAAATCCCGCCAACCCGAAAGGAAAAGAGTTACTGGCCGGGCTTGGCAAAGCGGACCAGATCCTGCTCACCCACGCCCATGGTGACCACATCGGCAATACAGTCGAAATCGCCAAAAAAACCGGCGCCAAACTGGTGGCCAGCAACGACCTGATGAAGGCAATGGTGACCTATGGCGGCTTTCCGTCCCAACAGGCTGATTTTTCCGGCACCGGCAACAGCGGTGGCACGGTCACGCTGCTCAATGGTGAAGTAAAAGTTACCTTTGTGCACGCCCTGCACAGCTCCGCCCTGGAATACGACGACCCAAACGGCCGGCCGAAAAGCCTGGCTTATGCCGGCAATCCGGGTGGTTTCGTGATCACCATCACCAACGGACCGACCATCTATCATACCGGTGATACGGATCTGTTCAGTGAAATGAAGTTTATCGGTGACCTGTCAAAGGTCGATGTGATGCTGGCCTGCATCGGCGACAAATTCACCATGGGACCGGAGCGGGCAGCCGCAGCAGTAGCACTGGTCAACCCCAAAATGGTGATCCCGATGCACTTCGGCACCTTTGCCGCGTTGACCGGCACTCCGGAAGCATTTCAACTGGCATTGCAAAAACGCGGACTCGCCACCGTCTACAAACGGATGCAGGTCAACGAAACCTTCAGCTGGAAACCGTAGCAGACCGGAACACCAATCTTCAGGGCGCTCTATCTGCCATTTTCCACTGCAGGTAGAGCGCCTCTACCTTGTCACGCGCCCAGGGAGTTTTCCGCAAAAACTTCAAACTGGACGAGATACTCGGATCATTGGTAAAACAGCGAATCTCTACCTCCCTTCCCAGCTCTTCCCAACCAAACTGCTCCACCAGTTCGGTCACGATCATCTTCAACGTTACCCCATGCAGGATGTCATGATTGACCTGTTGCTCCATTTCGTTTCCCCATTATCATCAGATAGCAACGGCTGTCAGCAGTTGTAGGGCCGAAGCATACCGTTTTTCTCTCCGTCTGAAAACAATTACCCACCCCCCGATGCATTCACCGCGTATTCCGGCGTTCTTCCCCTTTCTTGAATTGCCATGCCCTGGCAAAAGATGTATGTTCACCAATAATTCAGCCCGAACCAGCGCCACAGGCTGTCACGGCAGATTACCTGCACCACATACCACAGGAGGTAGCTCATGTTTGACCCGATTGCTCTGTTGTCCTGGTTGGCCGGTCACCCGCTGATCGTGCTCGGAATCATTGCCGCCGTTGTCCTGCTCTGGAACTCGGTGGTGATCGTCGGCGGTAACGAGATAGCCCTGATCGAACGCCGCTGGTTCGGCAGCAAGATGCCGCAAGGGCGGGTGGTGGCGCTGGGGAATGAAGTCGGGATCCAGGCCCGCACCCTGGGACCTGGCCTGCATTTCCTGATCCCCTTCATCTACAAGGCGACCAAGAGTGTCTTCACCGAGATCCTGGATGATGAAATCGGGCTGATCGAATCGGTGGACGGTTCGGCCATTCCGGCCGGCCGCATCTTTGCTGCCGTGGTTCCCGGCCACAACTCCTATCAGAACGGCGAGGAATTCATCAAGAACGGCGGCCAGAAAGGGCCCCAGATCGAGGTCCTCCCTCCCGGTAAATACCGCATCAACCCCTATCTGTTCAAACTGACCAAGGGGAATGTCACCGAGATCAAGGACAACGAGATCGGTATCGTCGAGTCGGTGGATGGGGTCGCCATCCCGGAAGGGCGCATCTTCGCCCAGGCGGTGCAGGGGCACTCTTCCTTTCAGAACGGTGAGAATTTCATCAACAACGGCGGCCAGAAGGGACCGCAGATCGAGATCATCCCGCCGGGCAACTACCGCATCAACCCGTACCTGTTCAAGGTGACCAAGAGTTCGGCCACCAAGATCGGCGAGGGTGAGATCGGGCTGGTTGAGTCGGCTGACGGCTCGGCCATCCCGGCCGGGCGCATCTTCGCCACTGTGGTGCCAGGACATAACGCCTTCCAGTCCGGTCAGGACTTCATCAGGAACGGCGGCCAGAAGGGGCCCCAGACCGAGATCCTGCCACCGGGTGTCTACCGTATCCACCCCAACCTGTTCAAGGTCACCAAGGCGGCAGCAGTGGTGATCGCCAAGGGGGAGGTGGGGGTAGTCACGGCCCAGGACGGCGCGCCGATCCCCATGGGGCGCCTGTTGGCCCAGAGCGTAGCGGATCACTCCAATTTTGAGAATGGCGAGGCGTTCCTGAAGAATGGCGGCCAGAAAGGGCCGCAGATCGACGTGCTGCTTCCCGGTACCTACCGTATCAACCTCAACCTATTCGACATCCAGATCGCCCCGGCCGTGGTGGTGGAGGCCAACAAGATCGGCCTGGTAACCGCCCTGGACGGCATTCCGCTCCCCGAGCGGGAGTACGTCGCCTCGCCGGTCAGTGGGCATAACGACTACCAGAACGGCTCGGCCTTCCTGACCAAACAGGGGCAGCGCGGCCCGCAACTGGATGTTCTGCGCCCCGGCACCTACTACATCAACCCGTTCATGTTCAGTGTCGCCATTGATGACGTGGCGGTGATCGAGCGTGGCCAGGTCGGGGTAATTGTCTCCAACGTGGGGGAAGATCCGACCGAGGAGATGAAGAAGCGGCTCGGCTCCACCCAGGCCGGAGCCTCGGCGGAAGAAGGTAAGGAGAAGTACGTGGTACCCAAGGGGTTCCGCGGCATCCAGGAGGAGGTAGCCGGACCGGGTCGCTACTACTTGAACCGCCGCGCCTTCATGGCCTATGTGATCGACACCACCAACATCACCATCGACTGGGACGACCAGGAAGACACCCGCTTCGACCAGTTGACGGTGATCTCCAAGGACGGTTTCCCGATCCAGGTGGCGGTCAAGGTGGTGATCCGGGTCCGCCCGGACCAGGCTCCCTACATGGTGGCCAAGGTCGGCTCGATCGACAACCTGATCCAGCATGTGATCCACCCGATGATCGACTCTTCCTTCCGCAACCAGGCCTCCACCGCCTCGGCCATGAACTTCCTGCAGAGCCGTTCCGAGGAGCAGACCAAGGCCGAAACCCGCGCCCGGGTCGATCTGGAGAAGTACCACGTGGAGTGCGTCTCGGTGCTGATCTGCCAGATCCGTCTCCCCGAGGAGCTGATGCAGACCCAGACCAAGCGGATCATCGCCGAGCAGCAGCAGGAGATGTACAAGATGGAGCAGCGTTCCCAGGCCGAGCGTACCGAGATGGAGAAGATGCGTGCCACGGCTGACCAGCAGCCGACCCTGGTTGCCTCGGAGATCGCCGTGAAAGTAGCGACCCAGAAGAAGACCGAGATGATCACCCTGGCCGAGGGGAATGCCGAGGCCAAGGCGTTGGAGGGGATCGGCGAAGGGAAGCGCCTGATCGCCATCGGCGACGGCGAAGCTTCCAAGATCGCGGCCATCGGCGAGGCAACCGCCCAGGCTTACAACAAGCAGCAGGAGGCGATCGGTGAAGAAGCGATCAAGCAGATCAAGATCGTGGAACTGATTGCGGCGGCCATCGAGAACGGCAGGATCAAGATTGTGCCGGATGTGTTGGTTACCGGTGGTGGGACAGCCGGTGACGGGTTGATGGGGCAGTTGAGCAGGTTATTGCCGGGGGTGGATTTGGGGGCGTTGATACGGAAATCAGGGGCTCAGACAGAGAATCAGTAAAAATCTGTCTCACGCAACGCCGCAACGCCGCAACGACGCAACGGGAAGCGACAAGCGAAAAACAGAAACAAACTTCTAAAATTTGCGGGTAAATCTTTTGAAGCCGTAAAGCTGTCTTTGTTATGATTTTTTCGGTTCCCGTATTTCGTTGCGCCGTTGCGTCGTCGCGTGAGACAGCCTTTCGGTTTTATGCCTGAGCAGAAGCTGCCTGCTGAACATATCAACGAGGTTGAGAAGCGTATAAAGAGCACTCCGCCGCTGTTGGAACTGGAGGAGAAGAATGCAAAGGGGTTGGTGGGACAGGAAGAGTGAGGGGGAAGAAGGGGATTTGAATTAAGTATTGTATCCTCAGAAACCGAGAAGGAGATTACGTATGAGCAAGGATCACTTGCTAGGTCTGTATCGAACAAAGCTGAATCACATACAGCTCACCTATGCGTCGTTGGTTCTCTGGTCATATCCTGATACGCCAAGGTTCTTTGAAGAACTTCACGCAGAAATGAGTGGATTTCCTAAGCCCTTTCCAAACTTGCAAGCACTACTCAATGACGAAACCGCAATGCGTATTGCTTGCGAAGAGCTATATGACTCAGCTCACCGCTCTGCCATTAAGGAACTATTTGCCATTACTAAGTTGTACTGTCATCAGACAGGCCAGTTACAAGCCCTAAAATCACAGCCGTGGTTTCAGTTTTGGAGAATCCTCAGAAATTGTTGGTCGCACGACATGACCTTTCATTTCAGCTCTGATGAAAAGGCAGTTCTGCCGATCACATGGTCTGGCGTCACACTAGACATCTCTATGAACGGACAGCAACTCACCCATGGACGATGCTCTCGCGATAAGCTTCGCGAGCTAATTGAAACAGCCCAAGACTATGTTGTGAAGCACCTCTCCTAACCTTGCGGTGACGGGCATGAGAGCAGATGATGGTGTCCTTATAACAGTGTCAGACAGCAATAATGGGACAGGCACGAATGGCGCTAGTTTAAGGTTATTTGCATGCTTAACTGCATGAAAAATCCCGGCCAAACCCGACGTGATGGCCTATGCAAAATACAGCGCTTATGTTTCCAGTCTTTTACCTGTAATCCTTGTATTACAAGCCTAATTCAGAACAGCATGGCTGGCACTAATGGCCAGATGCTTTCACAAGGAATTCAGCAGTATTATCGTGCTACGCCAGCTTAAACTAGCGCCATTCGTGCCTGCCCCCTTTTTCTCGAACACTGTTCTTTGACCGATAGTAAACTTCGATCATTCATCCATTGAGATGCCCTTGCCGTTGTCGAGAAAGAGAATTCCAAGAACAAGGAGAAAAATATGTTGATCCGAAACGGGATTATCGCCGTACTCCTGGCCGCTATCATACCGGGCTTGGTTATTGCCAATCCGGCATCCGCTCAACTTTCATGCAGCGATGTCAAATACGGCAATCCGAACTATCATGAAAATATGGACAAACTCGCAGAACAGGCTCGATTACCTGACAATTACTGGAACAGATACCACGAATCGGTTGTCAGTGATCTGTGCAGCGGCAATATCAAAGGCATTGATACGTTCATCAATGACCGATTCGTAAAACTCCGGGAAGCGCAAGAGATCGCACGAGTGCTTGGCAAGAGCTACAAACCAAAGCATGCCATTTCCTCGTCACCCGCAGCCCCCCCTCAAGTACTCTCCGATTTATCCTATGGCCCCATCACCTTTGGCGCACAGTTAAAGAACATTGAAAAACAGCTCGGAGAAAAGGCAACGGCGGACAACAACGATAAGGAATGCGATTTCGTGCGTTTCAAGAAACTTCCGGGAATCTATTTCATGGTGGAAAACGGCATCGTCACCAGGGCGGACACTACCTCGCCACAGATCAAGAACACACTTCTGATCAGCATCGGGACTCCCCTGAATGAGATCAAACGCCGCTACCCGAAGGTCGAGATCGAGCCGCAAAAATACCTTAAAAACGGCCACTACCTGATTTTCAAGTCACAGGATGGGAAGCGGGCCATCATTTTTGATGAGGATGGCGGCAAGGTCACCGGTGTACGGGCTGGAGTGGAACCTTCCGTTGAGTACGTCGAGGGGTGCCAGTGAGTCCGAAGATTGGCTCTGTTAGCGGGATGCCTGGCCAAGGTGTTGCCGGGAGCAATATCCACGGGATGATGCGGCAGCTGACCGAGTAGAACTCTACAAAGGAGGGGCACCTGAATGAAAATGATTCTCTTCATGACACTCTTTATGATCTGCCTGTCCCAAAGCAATCCATGTTCCGGGCAAACCCAGCCCCGGCCGGCCTATCTTGATGAACCGGTTGAGGTAAGGGCAATCGGTGAGATCAAGACTGGCGAAAAATACCCGCTTATCATCTATCTTCCTTTTACGACTGGCAGTGCCGAAACATATTTTTCAATTGTCACCCCTTACGTGGGGCTGAACAGCTATTTTGCAATTATTCCCAAAGGTACGGCGCAGATCGAGGATTACCTGCCTGATTTCATGGCCTATCTGCGATGGTTTGAACAACGCCTCATGACCGACATGCAAAGAATCGTGAAAGAGTATCCCGTTGATACGAGTAAAATATACATCAGCGGGTATTCTCTGGGCGGCGACCTTTCCTGGGCTTTAAGCTTCCGGCAGAAAGAACTGCTTGCCGGGGCGTTGATCATAGACAGCCGGTGCAGTTATGCTCCCGCCAGCAAGGAGCTGAAATACCTCAAGGAGCATAAAAAAAGGCTCATCATGTTGATGGGCAGTGATGATTTACCGGAAAGGGTGACCGGGATGGCAAACAGTTTTAAGTTGGCGGAAAAAAACGGCATTGCCGTCTGGCATTGGAAATTCGCAGGGGAGCATGACATCCCAGGAGCTGCCGATCTGACAAAAGCGTTCCAGATACTCTTCGGAAGAAACGATAGTGGAACTGCCGGCGCGCTCCCAGAATCATCCATTCAGTTTGAGATGTTGCAAAAACACTGATAGGTAGCGCGCAACCAATCGAACCAGGACTTCAGCAGGTCAAAGACAGCAATAAGGGGACGGTTATCTTCAGCGATCCACAGCTTACCATCAGAATAAAGCTTTCACCCCTCCCCCGGATCCAATAAGAGAGCCGCCGGAAGGGACAGGCCGCGCCGCTGCGACTCACTACTCCTTAACAACAGGAGGGGGAGCTAAAAGCTGTCAGATAGGCCACACTCATGCCCTCCCCCACCAACGCCACCCGTTTCGTCCTCCTCACCCTGCTCTTCGTACTGGACTGGAACTTCACCAGTTCACTCGTCGCCCCAGGGTGCCCCAATGTCACATAACACTACATATCAATAGCCATGAAAATTAGTATTGCCATTCCGATATTTCATGGTAAATTGAACGTATGATACTTCGACACTCACATCTCGTACAACTCGCCGACAAGCTGGCTGATTTCCCGGTCGTTGCCCTTCTTGGTCCCCGTCAGGTCGGCAAGACCACGCTTGCCCGTCAACTGTCAGCACAGTGGCACGGCCCGGTCAGGCATTTTGACCTGGAAGACCCGGATGATCAGGCACGGCTTGCTGATCCCTCCTTTGTCCTCCGTCCCCTGACAGGACTGGTAGTGCTGGACGAGATACAGCTTCGCCCCGATCTGTTTCCGCTTTTGCGGGTGTTGGCTGATAGAGAGAACACGCCAGCGCGTTTTCTGATTCTGGGGAGCGCGGCGCCGGAATTGATGCGTCATACGGCAGAAACCCTTGCGGGCCGGGTCGCGTTTTATGAGCTGGACGGATTGGCGCTTGATGAGTTGATTACCGATCCGGCTGACCTAGCGGTGCTGGATGAACGCTGGTTGCGGGGAGGCTTTCCCCGTGCCCTGCTGGCCGGAAGCGGCAAGGGGAGCAAAGAGTGGCGCGAAGCCTTCATCCGCACCTATCTTGAACGGGATCTGCCGCAACTGGGCATCAACATTTCCGCCGTAACCATGCGGCGCTTCTGGACCATGCTCGCCCATTATCATGGCCAGACCTGGAACGGGAGCGAGTTAGGCCGGGCATTGGGGGTCAGCGACAAGACCGTTTCCCGCTGGCTCGATATCCTTGAAGGAACTTACATGGCCTTTCGCCTCCTCCCCTGGCACGCGAATGTCGGCAAGCGCGAGGTAAAAGCCCCGAAAATCTATGTGGCTGATTCGGGCATCCTGCATACCCTGCTGGGACTGCACGGAATGGATGCCCTGCTGGCTCACCCCAAGTGCGGCGCATCCTGGGAATGGTTCATGATTCGTGAAGTGCTGCGGCGCACCGAAGCGCGGCGTGACGAAGCGTACTTTTGGGGGGTGCATACCGGTGCTGAGCTGGACTTATTGATCCGACAAAACGGTCGCAATATCGGTTTTGAGTTCAAGCTGACCCGTTCACCCAAGGTAACGGCATCGATGCGTTCGGCCTTTGAGGTACTCGGACTTGAGAAACTCTATGTTGTCTGCCACGGAGCGGGTGAACCTTGGCCACTTGCCGAAGGGATCATCGCCCTGCCGGCCCTGTGCCTGGCTTCATCGGACTGGATACCGTGATCCTCAAAAAAATGAAGCAGAAAACTTTAACCAAAGCCCCACTCATGACCTCACCACCAACCCCATCTGTTTCGTCCTCATTCCGCTCCTCATCGTCCCTGCCTGAACTTTTGAGAGTGGAGCAAGACCAAAACTGGCCACACGCAACAACGCTACGTAGAACCAACAAAGCATGTAAACTCTCGTTGCATGCCGAACCAGATATTGTTTGATATTATCGCCATACAGGGGTATGTTTTATATATAATCATCACCTCACAGAGGCACATAAATGGATAATACAAGCATTTCATCCCTGATTTTCGAATGGCAAGGCACTGTTCAGCGCCGACAGGGAATCGAGCGGGAACTGCAACCACGACTACTTGCCGCCATCGGTTCACGACCCATCAAGATCGTCACCGGCTTCCGGCGCTGCGGCAAATCATTCCTGGTGCAACAGGTGGCCAAACTACTGGTGGAAAACGGCGCCATCATTCCGGCCAACCTGTTGTACCTGAATCTGGAGGATTTCCGGCTGATGGAGGTTACCACGCCGGAAGCGCTCAATCAGGTGTACGAGCTGTTCCTGTCGGCGTCGGCCCAGCCGGGGAAAAAGCTGCTGATTTTTGACGAAATCCAAAATGTCGCCAAATGGGACCGCTTTATCAGAACCATCTATGAGCGGGACGGGGATGAGGTTGAGATCATCCTGACCGGTTCCAATTCGGAACTCCTTTCTTCCGAATTGGGGAGCAATCTGGCCGGGCGCTTCATCGAATTTTTCCTGCAACCATTCAGTTTTCGGGAATATCTCGCTTGGCACCGGATCACTGTCAGCAGTGCCGCCGACTTCTCGCGCAACCGCCGGGAGATCATGGCCGGTTTTCACGACTTTTTGACTTTCGGCGGCCTGCCCGAACTGTTCACCATCGGCGACAACGATGCACGGCTCTCATACCTTTCCGGCATCCTCAGCAAGGTGATCCTTGATGATGTGGTGCGCAGGTTCCGGGTGGATAACGTGACGCTGCTGGAGAAGGTGTTTCAGTACCTGATGGCAAACGCCGGCAATGTCACCACCTTTGCATCACTGACCCGCCATGCCAAGGCACTCGGCATACCGGCCAAAAACGAAACCGTCATCGCCTACTGTTCGTATTTCGTAAAGGCCTTTGCCCTGTTTGAGGCCAGCCGTTTCAGCTGGAAACAGAACCGGGTCTTCAGCGACACCCGCAAGTATTACTGCATCGATAGCGGCCTGATTACCCTGTATCGCCCCATGGCGGACAACCTGGGAGTACAGCTGGAACAGTGTGTCTTTCTTGAATTGATGCGGCGGGGTAAACCGTGCATGTTTGCCACCAATGACGCCGGACGGGAGTTGGACTTCGTCACAGCGGATGACCAGCGCGGTTATGACAAGTACCAGGTTGCCGCCAGCCTGACCCAGGAGGATGAAAAACGTGAACTCGGAGCATTCAGCCTGGCGGATCCCTGGCTGCAAAGGGGAGAAAACCTGCTGTTGTCGCTGGATGACGATGAAACGCCCCGCCAATGGCAGGGGATCACCATACCCCGGCGTAATCTGGTGCGCTGGCTGTTGGGGGTGTGAAATCATCCCCATCAGAGTTACAACTACCAGGTCTGGGTAATCGAATCGGGAGTAACAGCCAAGGTGGCGCGCAACCAGTCGAACCTGGACTTCAGCAGATCAAAATCCGGTCCGGAGGTAATAAATACCGCTTTCCCCTTGATCAGGAACCCGGCGCCCGGCCCATGCAGCCCCTGCACCTTGCTGCTCCCGAGGGTGATTAAAACCTCCGGGTTGAAAGCAATGTTAGCCTCGGTATGATGCATGTATCCGGCCGGGATCAGCAAACGGCCGTCGGCGGAGATACTAAGGTAACTGTTCCAGGTGTTGACCATGTGCGGTCCCTCCTGCCCCAAGGTTGCGATGGCGACCACGCCATCCTGTTTGAGCACTTCCCGTAATTTTTCGGGGATCATCGTTATTTCCTCCTGTTTATGTGGTGATGGTACAGCCTTACTCTATGAACGAAACACCATCCACTTTTTACTACTCTTTTGGAACCTTCTGCATTTCCGCCAGGCCGTACCGGGTAGCTGTTTCCAAACGACGCCGCAATTTCAATTAACGGCTACGGCGCCGGATTTATGGGGATGATAAAGACAGGTTCCCGGCTACTCGCCGATCGCCTTTTTGCTTTTGTTGGTCAATTCTTCTTTGGCTTTCACGCTGCTGTCGGTGGAGCTGCCGAGTTGTACGACAAAGTAACCGGCGATCGCCAGTACCGCCAGAAACAGCAGGAACTTGAAGGTCTCCTTGGGGCTTTGGTATAAAAAACAGACCACAGTTACGAGAATTATAACGCTGAGCAGCTGATGGGCCTGGTAAAAATCCGTGGCAGTAGCGATGATCTGATCAAACTGCATGACTGACTCCTTGTCCGTTTGTAGTAACCAGAGGAAGATTGCGCAATTTTTCCGCTGCGCGCAAGCAATTTATCTCATTCCTGTGGCGATACACCTGCGGAGATAGATTGACAAAACTGCCGTCTGTGATGGATATTCCGCTCATGAAACAACAGCAGGCCGGCATGGCCGGTTGAGCAAAGGTGGCTTAGATTGATCGACCAAGTGGATCCATTGGCGGAATTATCACAGGAGACAGAAACCGCAAGCAGCGACACGTCCCACAATGCCCGGAACAGCTGGATCGGGTGGGCGCTGGCGCTTTCGCTCGTGCTGCATCTCGGAGCAGCAGCGTTGCTGATTGTGGCCGGGGGTTCCACCCTTGGCGGCAACGCTTCATCCCAATTCTTAATTGAAGACGTACTCCTGACCCCAACCATCAGCGCACCGGTCAAACCGGCGCCCCCCCTGTCCGAGCAGCCCTCCCCCCTGCCATCAACGCCGCCACCGGAAAACAAACAAACCGGGGAAACGGCTCTACCAGCCGAAGAACCAGCGCCCGCGCCTGCAGCGCTATCGCCGGAAAGTTCCGAGCAAGCGGGCAGTCCCATGACAACTCCCTTGGGGCTCGGGATGACCCACGGCTATTTCAGCAGTCTGGCCGACGGCAGAACCTTGCGGGATGATATCCGCGACTATTATTTTGAGATGGTGCAAAAGATCAACCGTGCCTGGTGGGATCAGGCGGCCCGGCTCAAGGAACCGCTGCGCCAGGACGCAGTCTTTGATCTGAAGATCCAGCGCGATGGGACCATACTGGCGATACAGGTCCTGAACAGCACCGGGTCGCGCGAGGTTGACCACCTGTTGATGGATATCATCATGAAGGCTTCTCCGCTCCCGGCGCTCCCCGCTACCTTCAGCCAGGATCGTTTCATGGCGCCGCTCCGGATCAAGGCGCCCTCGTTTTTTTTCCGCCTGAAACAATAATACTGGCGTACAATCAGCTGATTACATGTCAAGACTTCACCGCGGAGGGACAGGGATGGGAACAACGGCTGGCGTGGGTTACAGCATTCACAGGAACCCGGTTGAAGCGGGAAAAGAGGCGGCTCAAAAAGCACTGGAGCAGGCAGGAATTGCCAAGCCCGACTTTGTCTTTGCCTTTGCCACGGTTGGATACAACCAGGAACTCCTGATCCGCTCCATCCGTGAAGCAACAGCAGGAGCTCCCTTAAGCGGCTGTTCCGGCGAAGGGATCATAACGCACGAAACGGTTGCCGAAACCAATTTTGCCGTGGCCGTCATGGTAATCAGCTCGGACGAGCTACGCTTTACTAACGTCAGGGTCAAGGATATCAACCGGCAGGCGGCCCTGGCCGGCCAACAGCTGGCAGCAGAGATACAGCCGTTTATCAGCGCTGACACCATCAACTGTTTCCTGTTTGGCGACGGACTGGTTTTTGATTTCGATCCCTTCCTGGCTGCCTTTGAACAAAATATCCGGTGGCCGACGCCACTGCCGATTTTCGGTGGTTTGGCGGCTGACAACTGGGCATCCAGAAAAACCTACCAATACCATGATGATGATGTCTTTTCCGAAGGGATCTCATCGGTGGTCATGTCAGGCAAAGGAGCTATGGCCTGGGGGATCAATCACGGCTGTGTTCCGGTCGGTTCCCAACGCACCATAACCCGTAGCGACGGCAACATCATCTACGAGATTGACGGGATCCCGGCTCTGGAAGCGATGAAGGAGTATTTCGATGAAGAGTGGCAGAGCCAGTGGAACAAGACTTCGTTAAATCTCTGCCTCGGATTCAAAACGCCCGATCACATCCGGGAAGGGTACGAAGAGTACGTTATCCGCTACATGGTGTCAAAGAACGACCAGGATGGCTCGGTAACGATCCAGTCCGATGTCCGTGACGGCGACAAGCTCTGGATTGTGCGGCGCGACAAGGATTTGATCAACGACGGAATTCAGGGGATCTCCCGGCAGATCAAGGAGCAGACCGGGGACAGAAGACCCCGGTTCGTACTGCAATTCGAATGCGTGGGGCGGGGAAAGGTGGTCTTCCGTGAACAGGAGAAGATTGAGCTGGCCAGATTGCTGCAAAACGACATCGGCGCGGAAATACCCTGGATCGGCTTCTACACCTATGGAGAAATCGGTCCGATCAGGCACTATAACTGTTTTCACAACTTCACATCGGTAGTTACTGCTGTCTACTGATCCGGACTCACGGAACCTATGAATAATGAACACGATTGTGACAATGATTCCCGTGAGCACGCTGAAATAGCAACGCTCCGCCAGGAAAAAGAGCTGCTCGCCCAGCAGGTCAAACGACTGATCAAGGCGGAGGGGGGTCTCTACGCTTATCAGGAAGAGCTGGATACGCAGTTGAAAGAGTACAAGGAACTGTACGCGCTGAACCGCAAGTTTAATGCAACCTTTGATATCCGGAAAATATTTGAATATTCGATCGAATATATCATCAACCATCTTGAATACGAGCGGGTCGTATTTTTACAGCTGCAGGAAGAGAGTGATCATTTTGCCGTCTGCGCCATGGACGGATATTATGATCAGGCGGAAATGAGCAGCGTGGCAAAACTGGTTATCAAGCAGGACGACCCGCTCCTCTCCCCGCTGCAAGAGGGAGCGGAATTTTTGATCTGCCCTCCTGATTCAGACAGTATCGAGTTGCGGGAATACCGCTCAAAGCTGCTGATGCATGAATATCTGCTCTACCCGCTCCGCTCCCATACTCATTCATTTGCATTGCTGGTACTGGGAAACTCGGCCGGAAATGCAGAATTTTACCACCGCATAAGCGAGAGCGGGGTGGCTCTGCTCGGCATCGGCAATCTCGTGGGACTGCTCATTTCGGCGGTCGAAAATCACACCCTTTACATCAACATGGAGAAAGCCCTTGAACATGAGAGGCTTGTCGAGGCAAAGTACCGCGGCATCTTCGAAAACGCCACCGAAGGGATTTTCCAATCGACTCCCGAGGGGAAATTCATCAGTTGCAATCCTGCCACCGCTGCCATTTTTGGATATGAAACTCCCCAGCAACTGATCGAAGCGATTACCGACATCGAACAACAGCTGTATGTCTACCCGCAACGCCGCCGGGATATGTTCGCACTGCTACAGAAGGGGGTGGATGTAAAGAACTTCGAAGTTGAATTATTCAGAAGCGACGGGACAACAATGTGGGTCTTGTTAAGCACCCGCCCGACCATCAATCAACAGGGTAAAATCCTCCATGTTGACGGGATCATTCAGGACATCAGCGAGCGCAAGCAGGCGGAGACCGCCATCCGGGAGTTGAATGAAAAACTTGAGCAGCGGGTGATTGCCCGCACCAAGGACTTAGTGACCGCCAATCACGAATTGCGCCAGGTCACCGGCGAACTGGAAGGCGCCTACAGCGAACTGCAAGCCACCCAGTCCCGCATGTTGCAGCAGGAAAAAATGGCCTCCATCGGTCAACTGGCGGCTGGCGTTGCCCACGAGATCAACAATCCCATGGGGTATATCATCAGCAATCTCAATTCACTCAAAAAATATACGGACAAGGTGATCGGTTTTACCCGTTTTCAATCCGCAGCGATGGAAAGACTGCTGGTCAATCCCGCTGCAGAGCAGATCGCACATGAGGTGCGTGAACAGAAGAAAACGGTGAAACTTGATTACATTCTGAACGACCTGGACAATCTGATTCAGGAGTCTCTGGAAGGAGCCGAACGGGTCAAAAAGATCGTGCAGGAACTGAAGAGCTTCTCCCGCCTGGACGAAACCGGCAGCAAGGCGGAGGATATCAACGAAGGGCTTGAGAGCACCATCAAGATCGTCTGGAACGAACTAAAATACAACGCGACCGTAAAGAAAGAGTATGGCAAGATCCCACGAACCATCTGCCATCTCGGACAGCTGAACCAGGTCTTTATGAATATGCTGGTCAACGCCGCCCAGGCATTGGAGACCCAAGGCGAGATCACCATTACAACCTCCAGCGACAACCACAATATTTACGTAACCATCGCCGATACGGGCACAGGCATTCCGGCGGACAAGCTGGACCGGATCTTCGATCCGTTTTTCACCTCCAAGGAGGTGGGTAAAGGAACCGGACTCGGCCTCAGCATCGCCTATGACATCGTCAAGAAGCACCACGGTGAGATACGGGTAGCCAGCGAACTTGGCAAAGGGACGACCTTCACCGTGGTGCTTCCGATTATTACCGAATCGGGGGATCCCGGCTGCGCTTGACATTCTAATCTTCACCGATATACTTCCCCGTGCAACGCAGCATGCGATGCCAATTTTTACCATCCAGGGGATCACGTCATGACTGAAAACCGTAAATACGCATTTGATTGGAGCCTGATCGGCAATCTTGAAGAAGGGCGGCCAAATCTCGGCAACCAGACCCGCCTGGAAGTGTACCGTCTGATGCAGTTTTGCTTTCGGGATGTGCTGGAACAAAAGCTCGGTTCAGATGAGGCCGACCGCGTGTTTTATCAGGCCGGCTACCTGGCCGGTAATCATTTTTACACCAACGTAATCGGTCATTCGGCTGACCTGGATGAGTTCGTGCGCAAGCTGCAGACCACCCTGAAAGATCTGGGAATCGGGGTTCTGAGGGTGGAAGAAGCCGATCTGGCAGCCGGCAAGCTGGTGCTGACCGTATCGGAGGATCTGGATTGTTCCGGGCTACCGGAACTGAATTATGAAATCTGCACCTATGATGAAGGATTTATTGCGGCCTTGCTGGAGTCGTTCAGCGGTATCCGCTTCAATGTCAAGGAGATTGACTGCTGGTGCACCGGAGATCGCACCTGCCGCTTTCTGGCCCTGGCAGAGGGGAGCAGCGCCGCTCCATGAGTGCTCTGGCCGGGATACTGCAAAAGCTGGCGACAGGCCAGATACCTGGGGAAATTCCCGAAGAGTGCGAATACCGCGACCAGGTGCGGGAACTGATCGCCTATCTTGAAGATGTCCGCCTTTTTGTGGCCGCCTTGACCGCAGGAGACCTGAATGCCACCATCCGGCGGCCCGGGCCTTTGGTCGGCAGCCTGAAAGGACTGCACGGCAATTTGCGCCACCTGACCTGGCAGACCCAGCAGGTAGCCGAGGGAGACTTCAGCCAGCATGTTGATTTCATGGGGGGGTTCTCCGATGCTTTTAACAGTATGGTGACGGCCCTCGCCCAGGCCCGGATCGAACTGACCGAGCGCAACCGGCAACTGGCCGACACGCTGGAACAATTGCAGACCACCCAGTCGCACCTGCTGCAGCAGGAAAAGATGGCTTCCATCGGTCAGCTGGCGGCCGGCGTGGCCCATGAGATCAATAATCCGATCGGCTTTATTATCAGCAACCTGGGATCTCTCGGCAAATATACCGGGCGCTTGCAATCGTTCATTGCGGCGATGGACGAGGCGCTGGCCGCTCCCGAAGCGCCGCACGCTGTGAGGGAACGGATTGCTGCCGCCAGGAAAAGTCTGAAAATCGATTTCATGCTGGAGGATATCCCCAACCTGCTGGCAGAATCGGCGGATGGCGCCGACCGGGTCAAACGCATCGTTCAGGATCTGAAAGGTTTCTCCCGGGTGGACGCCGCCGAGTTCTCCACGGTGGATCTTAACCAGTGCCTGGAAAGTACCATCAACATCATCTGGAACGAGCTCAAATACAAGGCAACCCTGACCAAAGAGTTCGCCGAAATTCCGCTGGTTTCCTGTCGCCCCCAGCAGCTGAACCAGGTGTTCATGAACCTGCTGCTGAATGCGGCCCAGGCAATCGAAGTGGCAGGGGAGATCCGGGTTACCACCGGTTGCGAAAACGATACTGTTTTTGTGGAGTTCAGCGACAACGGCTGTGGCATTTCACCCGAGCATCTCAATCGGATCTTTGAACCGTTTTTCACCACCAAGCCGGTCGGCAAGGGAACCGGCCTGGGACTTTCCATCAGTTACGACATTATCAGAAAGCATGGCGGAGAGATCTGCGTTGCCAGTCAAGTCGGACAGGGGACCACCTTTCGGGTGTCTGTGCCGCTGGTTCCTCCCGTTCCCGAGGAAGTTTCCTGACTGTCATCCGGGGGGCGCAGAGCACGCATCGCGGCATAGATTCTCAAACTGGCGCAAAATTACACGACCGTAATCGCCGATCTCCCCTCGCGAGGTCGCACAAAGGATAGAGCCATGAAAATGAATCTGGCGGCCAAGGTCTTCTGTATCATCGGCATCACCCTGTTTCTCGGTTTCAGTGTCATGGGTGTCACCTCACTCTGGCTCGGCCTTAACTCAGCCATCGAGGAGCACGAATCATCTACCCGTGAACTGGCATCGTCCATCCGACAATCGATTGAAGAGTTCATGATCAAAAACGACCTGGACTCGGTCAGCCGTTACGTTGAGCAGTTGAAGAGCAAGAAGATCGTGCTCGACCTGACGCTCTACAACAAGGATGGCAAACCATCGGGTGGGCAGTCCGCCAATATCGATCAGAACGTACTGGAATCCTTCAAAAGCGGAAAATCGATCAATACCAAACAGAGCCGTAATGGTCTTCACACCCTGATCAGCATCATCCCCCTTCCCAACGAACAACGCTGTAAATCATGTCACTCCGAGACCGGCCACACCGGCGCAATCGTGCTGACCACCTCCATGGAGGACAGTTATGACCGGGCCAAACAACTCGCCTTGCTGCAATGCGCCGTGGGAGGGAGCTGCTTTATCCTGATCGTTGGCGGCCTCTATCTGTTCATGCGCTTGACCATCATCAGGAACATCGTCAACGTATCCAGGAGCATCAAGGAACTTTCCGAGGGGAGTGGCGACCTGACGATCCAGATCCCGGTTACATCCTCCGACGAGATCGGCGCCCTGACCGAAGGGGTAAACCATCTGGTAACCAAGCTGAGGGACATCATCTCCGATCTCTACAGCGAGGCGAGCCACGTGGCCATCACCTCCTGCCACACCATGTCCGGCATCGAACAACTGGCTGCGGCCATTTTCGAACAGAAGGAGCTGTCGGCCTCCGTGGCGGTCGCCTCGGAAGAGATGTCAGCCACCCTGAACGGCGTCGCCACGACCACCGCCAAAGCATCACAACTCTCAAAGCAGGTGGATGAATCGGCCATTGACGGCCGTAATGTGGTGGGAGAGACAGGAGAGAGTATCGATCAGATCCGGGTCGGAGTCGATCATACACTTGGCGTGATGGAGCGCTTGCAGCAATCGTCGGGCAAGATTGGCGAGATCGTCGGCATGATCGAGGATGTGGCGGACCAGACCAATCTGCTGGCCCTGAATGCAGCCATCGAAGCTGCCCGGGCCGGTGAAGCCGGACGTGGCTTTGCGGTTGTTGCCGATGAGGTCAAGCTGCTGTCAGGGAAGACCTCCGCCTCCACCCAGCAGATCGCCGGCATTATCAAGTCGATCCAGGGAGATATCCGTGAGGCGATGAAATCGATCGAGGTGGAAAAGGGGCGGGTTGAGCAGGGGATTATCAATTCCAACCGGGCCAGCGAGCAGATTTCCACCATTCTCAACCTGGCCAACCAATCGGCTGACATGATCAACTCCATCGCCATTGCCACGGAGCAACAGAGTGCCACTACCATCGACATCACCCACAAGATCCAGCAGGTATCGGAAACCTCACACGAGATCGAGGTGCAGATGGCCAATGCGGTCTCGACCTTTGGAGATCTGACCGAAACCGCGGAAAAGATCTACAACACCGTCGGCAAGTTCAAGGTTGGCAATTACCACGACCAGATCAAGAGCTTCGCCACCGAACTGGGCAGCCGGGCCGCGGCAAAGCTTGAAGAAGCGATCAGCAGCGGTAAAATCAGCCGGGATGCGCTCTTCAGCACCGATTACCAGCCGATTCCCGACATTTACCCCCAAAAGTTCACCACCCCTTTTGACCGGTTGTTCGATGAGATCATCTCTCCGATCCAGGAAGAGATCGTCGGCCACGACAAGCGGATACTCTACGCCATCTGCGTTGACCGTTCCGGCTATGTCCCGTCCCACAACCTGCGCTACACCCAGCGTCTGACCGGTGATTTCATGAAGGATAAGGACAACAACCGCACCAAGCGAATTTTCAATGACCGGACCGGGCTGCGCGCCGCAACCAACCAGGATCCGTTTCTGCTGCAAACCTATTTGCGCGATACCGGTGAGGTAATGAACGACATGTCCACCCCGATTATTATTAACGGCAAGCATTGGGGGGGGGTCAGGATCGGCTATCCCCCCGAGAGCAGATAACCTTTTTTGTCAATCACACCAGCAAAGGAGGAACAATCTGGCAACCAGAGAATGGACCGGCCCCAAGCTGCAGCTAAGATCGCCTCATCACGGTGGCATATTTGTCGCCCAACACACTATCCAAGGAGTAAACAATGGCCATAATGGAATGGAATCCGACGTTCAGTGTAAAAATCAAGAAATTCGATGATCAGCACAAGAAGCTGGTTGAACTCCTTAACCAGCTGCACGACGCGATGAAGGCGGGGCAGGGGAATGCCATGCTCGGCCCGGTACTGCAATCGCTGATCAACTACACGGCAACCCACTTCAAGGACGAAGAGCAGGTCATGCAGGCCAATGGCTATCCCGAACTGGCGGCACATAAAGCGGAACACGAGAAACTGGTCAAACAGGTACTTGATTTACAGAAACAATTCCAGTCCGGCAGCAGCGTATTGACCCTGACAGTGATGAGCTTCCTCAAGGATTGGCTGGTCAAACACATTCAAGGGATGGACAAGAAATACGGCGTCTTCCTGAATGCCAAGGGAATCTCCTGACGCGCCCCGTAACATCCGGCTAGCTTTCAGAACCGGTGTGTCACTGACAACAGCGGCACACCGGTCATCTTTCTTCCTATTGCAACTGCTCCGCCAGCAACTCCACCGTGTGCCTGACCTCCACCTGCGCACCATCCTGATCCATCCCCCCCCTGATTTGCATCACGCAGCCGGGGCAATCCATGGCAACGGTCGCAGCGCCGGTCTGCTTGATATGTTTCAGTTTGCGCTGCAGTATCGGACCCGAGATTTCGGGCATTTTCAGCGAATAGGAGCCACCCATGCCGCAGCAGCTGTCACACTCAAACATCTCGCTCAGTTCATAACCTGCCCGCCGCAACAGCTCCCGCGGCTGTTCGGCTACCTGCAAGGTTCGTTTCAAGTGACACGAATCGTGGTAGGTGAGCTTGCCGAGCGCCTCCCCCTCCCGTAAGCTTACCCGCCCCTGATCCACCAGTTTTTTGACCAGCGTGGAAAAATCCACCGTTTTTTCAGCCAGTTTGCGCGCCTGAGGGAGCCATTCGCTCTGGCCAAGGCTCTCGAAGGTGTTGATGAATTCATGCTCCAGCGCCACGGTGCAAGTCGGGCAGGCTGAAATCACATAGGTCACCTCTTCCTTGAGCAGCGCCTTAATGTTATCAACGGCATTCCCGGCAGCAACCTCATAGGCGCCGTTGTAGCGGGCCGGTGCGCCACAGCAGGTCTGATCCGCCGGGAAAGTCACCTGGATACCGGCCTTGTTCAGGACCTTGACCAGCGCCTCCCCCATCTCGGGATAGGCAAAATCAATCAGGCAACCGCTGTAGAAGGCCGCTTTTTCCGCACACTGCGGTTGCACGATCCTGGCGAAGCGATCACGGAACGGCTCTTCCGCAATGGCCGGCAGGCTGCGCCCATCGGTCAGGTCAGCCAGGAAGAGCGGCAGATGACGGATAAACTTTCCCGATGCAAACGGCTTACCCGCCAGCGAGGCGGCCCGCAGCATGCCATGGAACAGTGGGCGGTTGTTCACCACCCCGTAGATCGCCTTCTGCAGCAACGGCACTCCCTGCTCTTGCACCAGGCGACGACGGATCTCCATGATCAGATCGGGAATATCGATCTTGCCGGGACAGACCTCCTTGCAGGCGCCGCACTGGATGCAGAGCCCCTGGATATCTTCCGATTTTTTCAGTTCATCAAACCAGGCGGTCAGAATGGTACCGATACCGCCGGTATACACCTTGCCAAACACATGTCCCCCCACCAACCGGAAGACCGGGCAGACGTTCAGGCAGGATGCACAGCGGATGCACTGCAACGCCTGTTTGAACCTGGGGTCAGCCGCCATCTCCGAGCGGCGGTTGTCCATCAGGATGATGTGCAAATCCTTCATGCTCCCATCCGTGTTCGGAGCCTGGCCGGTGATGATCGAGACGTAGCTGGTCAGCAGCTGGGCAGTGGCACTGCGGGGGAGTGCCTTCAGAATCACGGCCACATCACTGAACTTCTCGATCAGCTTTTCAATCCCGACCAGGACAATGTGAATCCTGGGGAGCGACGTCACCAGCCGGGCATTCCCTTCGTTGGTCATCAGGACGATGCTGCCGGTCTCGGCCACAGCGATATTGCCGCCGGAAATCCCCATGTCGGCGGCCAGAAAAGTCGGACGCAGCTGTTCCCGTGCCACCTTGACCAGCCGCGGAATGTCAGCGGTCAACCTTTCGTTGACCTCCTTGCTGAACAGGTCGGACACTTCCTCCCTGGTCATGTGAATCGCCGGCATCACCATGTGAGACGGGGTTTGTCCGGCCAACTGGATGATCCACTCCCCCAGGTCAGTCTCGCCCACCTCGATACCGGCCTGTTCCAGGAACTGGTTGAGGTGGATCTCTTCCGTGGCCATCGACTTGGACTTGACCACCGTCTTGACGTTGTTATCCCGTGCAACCTTGAGGATATATTCCCTGACCTTGGCCGGATCATTGCTTCGAAACACCTTGGCGCCTGCGGCTTCCGCATTGCGGCTGAACTCCCCGGAAAGCTCATCCAGATGACCGGCGGCATACGACTTCAGCTCGGCAATCATGCCGCGCAGTTCCTCAAAGTCGATCCCCTCGTAGGCCTTGGCCCGGTTGACCTTGTACGTCTCGGAGAATTTTCCCAGTGCAGCGGTAAGATTCGGGTTGTTGACCGCCCGGTGGATTGATTGCTTGAATTCGGTTCCCATCAGCATTCTCCTCCCAGTTCGTCGACAAAGACAATAACCAGCCGCTCCGGACCATGCACACCGATGGTCAGCACCCGTTCGATGTCGGCAGTCCGGCTCGGTCCGGTAATCATGGCCAGGTAGGCGCACTCCCTGGGATTCACCCTGGTCAGCAGGGACGGCATATCGGGGAGAATTCCGCTGGTCGGCACCAGAGCGATATGAATGGCGGGCAAGGACGATACCAGGCGCTGCTCGATAGCGGAGGAATTTTGTGCTAACGAACCGGTATCTGCCAGGGCCCACTCCATCTGGCTGATGCCGAAGCGAGCCTGGCTGGCCCGTTCGCGGGTTACCTCGAACTTTAACCCGGCGATTCCGTTCAACATCCCCCGTTCCACACCATCAAGAAATGAACATTCCGCCCACAGAGCAGCTGTTTGCGGTGTATCGCCCAATCCTTCCCGCTGTAGAAACTCAATCAGGAAGTCAAGCGCCGCATCTTTGGTGACAAAACGATGCACCTCTGCACTGACCGCCTCTCCCCTGGCCTTGAATTGCTCGTACATGTCTTTTCCCTTCCCCGGTCATAACTCCCGCACATCCCGTTGTGAACAGCGATCAAAACAGCCTGAATTGCAACAAATCGGTATTGGTATTACCAATTATCACAACTTTATATTTTCGCCACATCTATGTATTGCGACTGCATCTTGTTACTGATGGTAGATGATCTATATTGTTATGTCAACATGGTTTTAAGCTCATACTGGGTACACGGGGCGACTGGCGACAAGCGTATATATTGGTCTTACCAATACATACGCTTGACTTAGTTACCCTGCACAAGAGCAGCGACTCAGGCAGTCCAACGGGATTCTGCCCCAGCGTCGCCGGGACTCCGACCACTCGACCGCCGGGATGCCTGTTGCAGAACCGTGGGAAATAAGCTAAAAAAGGGAGTACTGACATGACACCCACGTGTGATTGGAACAGTAATGAATTTTCAACCGATTAGACCAAAGAAAGTCTCCACCCAGATTGCAGATCAGATTCGCGCCTCGATCCTGGCCGGGGAGTTTGCACCGGGCGACAAGCTGCCGCCGGAACGGGAACTGGCCGAAATGTTCGGGGTGTCGCGCCCGTCGGTGCGTGAAGCGCTGAATGTTCTGGCATCTTCCGGTCTGGTCATGTCGTACCAGGGGGGAGGGACGGTAATTCAATCACTGGTGGAAACATCGGCAGCCAACCCGCTCAGCGAGCTGATTCGCGGCCAGCAGGATCGCGCCCTGGATGTAATTGAAGTCCGTAAATGCATGGAATCATGGACCGCCTGGTATGCCGCCGAGCGGGCATTACCGGAAGATATTCGCCGCATGGAAGAGATTATTGCCGCCATGAAACATAATCTTGACCTGAAACACCCCTCGGAGGATCTGGACGCCAATCTGCATATCATGATTGCCCGCGCCACACACAACATCGTCTGGCTGCACCTGATGCAAAGCCTGTTGGACGCCATACAGGAGTTCCAACAATCGGTCTGGCGGGCAGCCCACCTGACCAATGAAGACCATCAGCTCCTCTATGAACATCACAACACCATCATCCAGGCGATCAAGACCAAAAACCCCCAGGCAGCCCGCGACGCCATGGTACACCACCTGACCTTTGCGGAAAGGCGCAGCAGCGCCTACGTTTCACAACAGCAGCGGTAGTTCACCACGCTACTTTATACATCCCGATCATATTGATACAATACTAGTCAAAGGAGGTGTTGATCATGGTACGCAAACTGATACTGCTGCTAAGTGTCTTAATTACCACCTGCGGTTTTGTTTCCTGGTCGGATCAGATTCGTGACCAGCTGAACAGCCTGCCGCAACAGTACGCAAATTTTGATGTGAAGATTGCCTGGGATCTGAAAACAGCTGGCGATAGCACCATTGTCGAGGGGGTTGTTCAGAACATCCGCTATGCCACCATGGAAGATCTGGAGATCTGGGTAACAGTAGTCGATGCCAAGGGCAAAACGGTTCAAAAGGGGGTTGACTACATCATACCGAGTCAGATGAAGATGAATGACGCCGGTTCCTTCAAGGTTAAGCTGGCAACCGCCGCCCCACAGGGGAGCAAACTGTTGTTCACCTACAAGTACAACGGCTTTGACGGTGGCGATGGTAGTGATGGGGGTGGCATCAAGTGGATGCAGTCCTTTGAAGCCAAGCTACCCTGATATCCGCAACACGCCATTGAGCAACTCGATTAGCGCCATTCTTCAGCCGGTGCAGACAAAGAGCACGTCTGTCATCCTGAACGAAGTGAAGGATCTGATGTCTGCACAAGCGCCATAAAACAGATCCTTCGTTGCACTCAGGATGACAAAATACACCTACATTCATCCTAACTGTGCTAATCGGATTGAGAAACACCAGGGAGTGCAGACGTGAATCGTAACGAATCTGCCCAAACCTATGCAAACGAGGAGCAGTATGCCAGACGACAAACTGATACGACTGCTGCAGCGCTTTGCCGCCACCACCAAGGCGCACTACCAGGCGTTGGAGGAGATGAACGAAGAGCGAGCCAACACCCATGCACACATGATTACCGGTCTCTACCGTTCGATTGTCGCCAACGGCGAGAGCGGGCGACAAGCGCTGCTGGAAATGACGGACGATCGCGATTCGCTGGTAGCCGGCATGGCAGCAGTTTATTCGATCAATTATGATAACCGTCGCTGCCTGACAACCTTGAGCCGGGTGGCACGGGAGCCGGGTCTGGTCGGGTTTCGGGCCAAGGTGGCGATTGAGCGCTGGGAGAACGGCGAATGGTGGGGAGTCGACGAGTAGCTCCCGCTCCCCAAGCCGTTATTCCGCATCGATATAACGTTCATTCGATTGAATTACCGCGCACAAAAAAACAGGGGAACAGCTCCGTTTGCATAACGTCACCATTCCCCTTTACATGTTCAAGCGTATTGCCATCCCTCCAAATTTCCACCGGCCAGATGATGGTGCGGTTTATCAGAAATATTCGACCCGCAGCAAGGGGGCCAGAGTGTTTTGGTTTGCGCCGGTAGTATCGTTGATTTCCAGCAGTCCGGGTGAAACGATTCCCAAATCTTCCATTATGCGCACCTGAAAGTCGGGCAACCCCAAACGCTGCGCCTCCACCATCAACGGAGTCACATCAATCGTAACGTGCCTGCCGAAATCAGCCTGGGAAATCGGCGGCACGATGGTCGTGGTTACCAGCGCCGGCTGCAGGGTACGGTCAAAATCGGTTCCGAGCAGACTGGGGGGGTGAAAGGAAACCAGATCAATACGAACCGGAATTGTCCCGTTCAGCGGTTGCGGCATGATACTGTTAATAACGATATCAAGGGTGGCTGAAACAACGACTGCGTTGGCAGGCACTCCACCGGCACCTGACAGCGGAAAGTCGAGAAACGCCCGGTATTCTGACCCGTTGACCGGGTCAATGCCGGCAAACAGGCTTTGGGTAGTTCCCTGTGTTACGGTAAATCTGCCCGTCACCGGATCTCGCACGATATCACCATCAAAGGCCGGGCTACTGAGAATGCTGGCGACAAACGTGGGGGAGCTACTGCCACCGCCACTACCACAACCTCCCAGCGCCAGGATCATTACAGCCATCATTGCCACGAGAAAAATCTTGTTCATAGCATGCTCCTTTCCAAGTCCATCGGGAATTCATCTAGACGTAACGACAGAGTTATAACATTTTCGTGTTCGCTTGGAAACAATTCCGCACGTTGCCGGTAGCTTCCATTATACTCGACCTGGTGCCATGCCATAATCGGTGTTTATCCGTATTTCAATTCAGTTCTTATCTGAACGGGAGCGACTGAAAGGCCTATCCGGCGACGCTGATAAACGTTAGAGCTTGATTTTGCATCCACACCCGGCCATCATGAATACAGTACTGCGACCAAAACAGCCCGGAACGTGACCAGTTATTTCAAGGAGAATCCATGGTGGAACAGAACATGACCGGCAAAACGGCTGACCTGTCAGCGATCAGGAACATACAACTCAACGAGCAAGATTTCCGCCAACTCCCCTTAGCCGACCAGCAGAGCTATCTTGAGCAGTTGCCCCCCAGGGAGCGTCTAACCGAGATGCTGAACGCCCCCAACGCCACCCAGTTGGCACGAGTCATCCCCACCCCCCAGTTCTATCGGCTGTTCAAGGAACTTGACTCACCCGACGCCACCAAACTACTCGGACTGGCCAGTCCGGAGCAATCTGTTTTCATCCTGGATATGGAGCTATGGCGAGGGTGGTCATTTCAAGGAAACAAGGCGGTCAAGTATCTCGCCCATATCATGCAAGGAAGTGAGCAACATTTCCTGGAACTGCTCCCCCACCTTGATTTCAACTTCCTCACCCTGTTACTCGGCAAGGAGCTGCTTGTGACCGGAGGGATCGGCGACCTCAACAGCGATGAGGAATTCCAGGGCGATTGGGATCAGACCTTTGATGACGTGTTCCTGATCAAGTACAAGAATCCCCGGCATGCCAGGATAATCGGCGTTTTCCTGCAGCTGCTCTGCCGTTATGATTACCGCCTCTACACGGCGTTGATGGAAAGTGTCAGTGCTGAAAGCGACATTGAGTCAGAGGAAGAGTGCCATCGGGTCAAATCGGGACGTCTGGCCGACCTCGGCTTCCCCCCCCCTGAGGTGGCACGGGAGATCTACTCCCGTATCAATCCGAACAGCTTCACCCCCAGCCCCCGCAAAGAACTCCTGCAGAGCGCCGAAGCAACCTTGCTGCCCGAGCTTTATCTGACCGGCCAGACCTTTCTGGAGCGGGTGATCCCCCAGGTTGATTCGCAGCTCTTTCGCAGTGAGCTGAATTACCTGGTCAACACGGCACTGATAGCCGACGAGGCCCACCTGGCCGGCATGGAACAAATGAAATCGGTGGTGGAGCGGTTGTACGGTTATCTGAATATCGCTCTGGAGCATCTGAGCGAAGGGGATCACGACCGGGGGGTGGCAATCCTGGGCGGCGAATATCTGAAGCGCTTGTTCCAGCTCGGTTTCAGCCTGGTAATCAACCTGAAAATACGAGCCGAAAAACTTGATGACCCGGAGTATGCCACCGGGAAAGCACTGTCAGGATTGAAATCGTCCCGCCCCCGGTTCTATCGTGGACTCGACAGCGACGCCATTGATGACTACCGGGAATTCCGTGAATTACGGGATGTGATGACCGTGTCGGTTTTTCTGAGCAACCTGGAAGGATCGGCGGATATTACCTGACTGTTTGTATTCTCGGTGAATCTCTGTGACCTCTGTGGTTAGGCTGCCGTTTTTTGTTTAATCGTGCTGAGGCAGTACCGTTGCTCTCCGCGGCGGGGCAAATCCCCGCCGCAGGGTGTTTTCCGTCACGACCCTGGCATCCATGAAGTGCAGCAGATACTCTTCCCCGCCGGCCTTGGTTCCGACTCCCGAGAGAGCTGCCCCGCCAAACGGCTGGCGCGCCACCATGGCGCCGGTGATGGCGCGATTGATATAGAGATTGCCGACCCGGAATTCGTTACGGGCCCGTTCAATATTGGCTGGTGAGCGGCTGAAGAGGCCACCGGTCAAGGCATAGCGGGTGTCGTTGGCCCACGAGAGCGCCTGATCAAAGTCAGCGGCTCTCATGACCGCCAGCAGCGGCCCGAAAATTTCCTCCTGGGCCAGGCGATGTTCCGGCTTGATCCCGCCAAAGATCGCCAGGGGAACCCAGTACCCTTCCCCCTGCGGCAGATCACTGCAGTACAACAGCTCACCTTCCTCCTGGCCAATCCGCAGATACTCGTTGATCTTGCGCTGCGCCACCTGATCGGCCACCGCCCCCATGGCAAACGCCGGATTCTCGGACGGCCCCAGACGCCATCCCCGGGCTGCCGCCACCAGACGCTCCACCAAACGGTCATGAATTCCGTCCAGCACGATCACCCGCGAACAGGCCGAGCACTTCTGCCCCTGGAAACCGAAGGCCGAAGCAAGCAGCTGGGGAATCGCCTCATCCAGGTCAGCGTCATCATCGATGATGATGGCATTTTTACCACCCATCTCGGCAATCACCCGTTTGATGCTGCTCTGGCGCGGCTGCAGCACGGCACCCCGCTGGATGATGCGCAAGCCAACCTCCAGCGATCCGGTAAAGGCAATCAGGGAAATCCGGGGATGATCAATCAGATAATCACCGATCTCGCTTCCCCGGCCGGGAATAAAGTTGAGCACCCCGGCCGGCAGACCGGCATGACGAAACAGATCCACCAGCTGGCGGCCGATGATCCCGGTCAGGCCGGATGGTTTGAAAACAACCGTATTGCCGGTAACCAGGGCCGCCGAAACCATGCCACAGGCAATCGCCAACGGGAAATTCCAGGGGGCGATCACCACCGCCACACCGCGCGGTTCGTGAATCTGCAGGTTTTCTTCCCCCGCCAGGTCACCCAAACGCCGGGGAACGGCCAGGCGCTCCATTGCGGCAGCATAATATTCCAGGAAATCGATCGCCTCGGCCACGTCGGCATGGGCCTGGTCCCACTGTTTGCCGATCTCCAGCACCTGCCAGGCAGCCAGTTCAAAGATCCGGCTGCGGGCAACGGTTGCGGCACGTTGCAGACAGGCAACCCGTTGCTCTGCCGCGGTTGATCGCCAGGCCGGAAACGCGGCCGTAGCAGCGGCAATCGCCTGTTCCACCTCGCTGACACCAGCCTGACAGATGTGAGCCAGAACTTCCGAGGGGCGATTGGGGTTGAGACTGGGGAGGGTATCGGAGGTTTCCAGATCCCGGCCATTGATGAACAGCGGCACTGTCTGGCCAACGTTCTGACGGGCAGCGGACAGCGCCACCGGAAAAGCTGAACTGACTTCGGAACGGGTAAAATCGGCGACCGGATGGTTATGGAAACCGGTTAGGGGGGGAGTGCTGCTTTGGCAGACCGCCGCCGCTGCCGGATCCTGTAACAACTGCTCGACTTCGCTCTGTTGCGTGAAGGTCAGCCGCAGAAACGATTCATTGGCACTGTTCTCCAGCAGGCGACGCACCAGGTACCCCATACCCGGCACCATCTGGCCGTAGGGACAATAGAGCCGCACCCGGCCGGTGGCAGCCAGGATGGCGTGCCGCACCGGTTCTGCCATGCCGTACAGCATCTGGAATTCATAGCGCGATTCGGGCACCGCCAGCATACGCGCCGTTTCCAGCACCGCCGCGATACTACGGATGTTATGGGAAGCGCAGGCAAAGTGGCACAGCGGATGATGCTGCAGAATAATGGTGGCCATCCGCTCAAAGGCTGCGTCCGTATCGCTCTTGCAACTCCGCACCGGTAGCGGCCATCCCATCTGGCGCGCTCTGACCGTCTCGAAATCCCAGTAAGCCCCCTTGACCAGCCGGATCGAAATCGGGATCTGCTCACGCTCGCCCCACTCCAGCAACTGATCCAGATCACGATCACTGTCGAGCAGATAAGCCTGCAACACGATGCCGAGATGGGGATACTCACGGAACTCGCTTTTCAAGCGGCGGTAGACCTCCAGGATGATCCCCTTGTAACGGTACGATTCCATGTCGATACAGAGGAAGGCTCCGGCCTTGATAACCTGCTCAGTCAATTGGCGCAGGGGGCCCAGGATTCCCTCCACCGAACCTTCAAAGTCCATCGGGTTGGCCAGGCAGAACAGCGCCGTCGGCTTGACCGACAGGTTGATGATCGGTGGCTGTTCCAGCCCCGGCAGCACGTGCCGATGCTGTTCACGCGCCAGGGTCTCCAGCAGTTGCAGATAGCCATTCAGGTATTGACCGGCTTCGACAGGGGAGAGGGTCGCTTCCCCCAGCAGATCCACCACAGCGCCGACCCCCTCCCGCTGCAAACGGTGCAATCCTTTGGTCAGCTCCGGCAGGTTTTCGGCGATGATAAACTGGCGGGCCATCCCGTGAATATTGGCGCTGATCACCCGCGCGAGCAACGCGCCCCCCACAGCCCCGAGCTTGCCGGCCAGCTCGATCCCGCTCGCCAGTAGCGGCGGCAATTGATGTTCTTCAGCGAAATATTGCCGGATATGCCCGTTCAGCTGACGGGAGCTTTTCAGGGCCGGAAAAACATCCACAAAGCGGAACAGACTGTTCTTGAACTCCTGGTTTTCAAGGCACCACGCCATGACTCTGCCGGTCCAGGTGGCGCTGTTGAACAGGGAGGGTTTCTCATCGGCAATGGCGGCAAACAGCTCTTTGCCACGGGCAATGATCCGGGCGTTCAGTTCGGGTGTGTGCATGGCGGCTCCCGATGACGTTTGATCCTCGATTCGACAGCTGCAAGCTGTCTGCATACGTTACAAAATCCGTTTGCCAAACAGTGACGCTGCCAGTTCCACGGCCAGCTGGGCGGTCTGGTTGTGCCGGTCGAGGATCGGGTTGATCTCCACAATATCCATACTGCAACAGCAACCGCAGTCGGCGATGATCTCCATTGCCAGCTGCGCCTCGCGATAGGTCAGCCCACCAGGGGAGGGAGTACCAACCCCCGGTCCGGCAGCCGGCTCCAGACAATCCATGTCGAGGCTGACATGTACGCGCGGCTGATGTTCCAGCCGTTCCAGTGCCTCGCGCACCACCGGTCCGATACCGCGTTCGTCGATGTTACGCATGGTATAGACCGTAATGCCGCTCTCCCGCAGCCGTTCCCGTTCCCCCGGATCAAGATCGCGGATGGCAATCATCACCACATCTTCCGCTCGCAGTTTGGGAGCAGGACGGCCAATTGCCAGCAGCTCCGGGTAACCGTCCCCCAGCAGCGCCGCCAGTGTCATGCCATGGATATTGCCGCTGATGGTGGTGGCCGGGGTATTGAAATCAGCATGGGCATCGAACCAGAGCAAACCGGCCGGGGCACCAGCGGTTATGCCGGCGATGGAGCCGATTGCCAGGGTGTGATCTCCACCAATGAAGAGTGGCGTTTCGCCTGCGTCAATCGCCTGCTGCGCCGCCAGACAGACCGTCCGGCACATCTCGGCAATGGCCGGGAGATAGTGCTGTGATGACTGTTCGGGAATGGTTTCTCTCACCGCTACTGCAAGATTGCCACTGTCCACAACCCGATGTCCCACTGCCCGCAGTTTTTCCGCCAGACCGGCATAGCGTAGTGCGCCCGGCCCCAGATCGACACCGCGCTTGTTCTGCCCCAGATCGATGGGAACCCCAATCAGACGGATGGTGTGATTCATGGCATCACCCTCTTTATCCGACCCCGATCAGATTACGTTTCAGGTTGACCATGAAGTCCTGCACATTGGTCAGCACCGGCGTCACCTGCATCGAGCCTCGATTGGCCAGTTTATCCACGCTGAATTCACTCATATCCACCACATAAAAAAACACCGGTCGCACCGCACCATTGCTGTGCAGCTGATAGCCGGGGAGCATGTTGCCGAAGGCAATCGAGTGCAGCTGGGTCGCCACGGCGATCACCGTGGTCGCTTTCCGGGCATGAAGCCGCATGGCATCCTGAGCCTGATACACATCGGCGATGACTCCCGGTAATGGTCCGTCGTCACGGATCGAACCGGCCAGCACATACGGCACCTGACGACGTTCACAGGCCGCCATGATGCCATCACCAAGCTGCAGTTGTCCAATCGCCGCCGGGATCGAGGCGCAATGCCGCACCATGTTGATGATGTCCAGATGGTTGCAGTGCCCCCCTGGCCGCTGTTCCCGGGTGTAAATATCCTGTCCCAGGCAGGTGCGGAAACGGGCTGCTTCCAGATCGTGGGTCGCCAGGGCGTTACCTGCCAGCAGGGCATGACAGTATCCCGCTTCAATCAGGGCGGTCATGGCGTCGCGGCTATCCCGGTCAAAGGCCAGCGCAGGCCCCGCAACCCAGACGATGTAGCCATGCTCCCGGTCATGCCGGAGAATCTCGTAGAGCGTATCGTAGGAGCGGGAAAAGGAGCTTTCACGGCTGCCGCGGGTTCGGAAACTAAACTTGTCAGCCGGTTCAATAGCTTGGGCAAATCCGCTGGTATGGAGGTAGATCCCCTCTTCGCCGTTTTCACTACGACCGGTCACTACCGGATCACCCTCCCTGATCAGGCGCGGTTCAATCACCTCAACGGTATCGCCACGCAACACGAGCACGCCGTCCATGCGTCCTTCACGCACCAAGAGCCAGCGTCCATCGTCCAGACGGATATATTCGGGGTAATTTGAAGTGGCATGAAAATTATCGGGGAGAACACCATCGGCGGGAGCCGGTTCGACATGAACCGCTGGCGCTGAAGCCAGCTCTGGTTTGAAAAAATCCGGCGGAGTATAGTTGAAGTCAAGTGACATGACATGATCTCCCGTTTCCACGCACCAACACGGCACGTGCTACAGGTTGCATTGATCCTGTCATTATTGTAGCACCGGATGTCTGATTATCCCAGCAAGAACGGGGATGGAGGGGGCACAGCGACACTACCGGAATTTATTACATGACCACATATTTTCGATCTTCTTCCAGCACATGGTGCAGCAGCCAGCTGCCAAGGTAGACGATCAGTTCCTTGCTCCGTTCCAGCTCTTCACGATTTTCAATCTGTAAAAATTGAGCGGCCCGTTGTTTGAATGTTTCGTGCATCTGCAGATGCCCCGGCATTTCCACATAGCCTTTATCCGCGATATAACGTTCCTCGGCTGAAAAATGATAGTCGGCATAGGCGAGTAAATCTCTTGTTTTATCTCCCAGCCAACCGTTGTTATGATCGGTTTTCAAACATTCCAGGTACAGGTCATTGACAATGGAAAACAGCCTTCTGTGGTGTTCATCCAGCTCTGCCACCCCCACCGCATACTCATCCTTCCAGTCTAGTAATGCCATAGCGAACTCCGTTAACCGTTTATCACCAGTACCATAAAAGTACTTACTCCCAATCATCGCATGCATAGAAACTGCCAGCTCGGCACAATAACTCGCAATCATCTATTTCCTGTAAAAATTGCCACAGCGGTTCACCCACACTTCTGACACCTTGTGTTTTTGATTTAAACGAGAGATAGTGGCGGGTTCTGATGAGGCGATTCTCTGATCAGGCACGATGAAAGGGGAAGTTTTGAACAAACAAAGTCTTTACGTCACCATGCTCAATACATTCATCGGACTTGGCGCGTCGCTTCTCCTGAAAGACAATGGGGTGGTTGCCTGGGTACTTGGCGGGCTGGTGGTTGCAACAGTTTTGTTTATTGAGCGGGTATGGCTGAGCGAACAGCTGTTTCGCAACCGGAAATGGTGTGCCTATCTAACCTATTCTCTCCTGGCTTTCATATTCCTGGGTGGTCTGGTTGTTGTAACCGAGCCGATGCGCAAGACATCGGCAATCATTACCAGCACAACCACATTTCTGAAAGGGATCCAATCGGGCGATCACAAAACAGCCTACGCCCAGCTCTCAAAATCATCACGCGAAAGTTACCCTTGGGATGATTTCACGGCGGATCATACTGAAGATCAGACCAAGATCAAAGACTTTACCATTGACCAGGTAACATTCAACAAGTTTGACAATAAGAAGGCACAGGTGTTGATTTCAAGTCCTTTCAAGATTTACGGCCATGAATCGCTGCCACTGGAGCTGATCAAAGAAGGGGGGTCATGGCGTATCGTACTCAGCCGCAAGAACGTGACCGTGGAAAAGCGCCCCATCGCTCCAAAAGCGAAAAAAAAGGGGGGCGCCGTAACCAATTTCCTGCATTCCCTGTTTTGACGGCGTTCCGCATACCACTGACGGGCGATGAAACTGCCGGAGATTTAGATCCATTACTTCGCCGTTACGACATACTCGGCAATCAATTGCGCCACCCGCTCCGGACTATTCTTGTCGTTGTTGAACACCAGATTATAGAAGCTCAAATCGCGCGGATCCACATTGAAGTAATCATGGATAAAAGCTTCGCGCTGTTTCTGGCTTTTTTCCACGACTGTTTCTGCCTCATCCCTGGATATCTGGAGCCGCTTGGCGATTGAGGCGACCTTGAACTGGCGGGAACCATACATGCGAAAATGGTAGCAGTTTTTCAGCTGTTGCGTGACAATGGCGCTCCCGCGCCCGACAATGATCGAGTTGCCATGTTCAGCCAATGAAAAGAGATGTTTGCACAGTAAACGGAAATGGTCGTTATCACTCTTCCAGCGGGACGAAAAGGTTGCCATCGCTTCATCCAGAATATGACTTTTCTGCTTTCCCAGTCGGTTGACGATCTCTTCCGACAGGTTATGATTCTTGGCCACCTCCTCAAGCAGCGCCTTGTCCATGATGTGCCAGCTCTGCCCCGTCTTTTGCTCCATCAGGTCTTTGAGGCAGACACTCATCGGGTATGCCTCGCAGCCAAATTCACGGGAAACGGTAATGGTGGGATAGGAGCGGTTGTGGAGCGCGTCAGTCTCGTCTTTCCTGCGATTCAACTCTACCAACGTTCCCAGTCGCATTTCAATTGATGGCACCAGCAGTCTGTTTGACATGACATCCTCCTTGATCCGACAGCTACTATAGATGAATTGCGGTTAAATCATACCACCAATGGACATTTTATCAATTCAGGGGGAGGGAATTATTGATCGCCCTCCGGCAATCTGAAAATCTTGGCTATCAAGCAACTTTATGGCATAGTGCGCCGACCTGGGTGGGGTTGCACCCCACCTTCCATTTACCCACAGTCACCAACATCAGTGGAGGAGTCCGATGCAGGAAGAAATATTCAACAGATTGCAGGAAAATTACCGGAAGGGCGTTTTCTCAACACCGACAACTTTTTGCTTCTCAATTGGCGAGATCAACAAAACCCTGACCCTTGATGCGGAAAGCTGCCGTATTGAAGATGGAAAAACCGTTGAAAATGCAGATTGTGTGTGCAGTACCAGCGCTGAAATGTTCAACAAGATATGGAATGACGGCTACCGGCCGGGAATCATGGATTTCATGAGCGGCGCCATAACCTCGAATGCTCCGCTGCTGTTGCCGCAATTGCTGGCCGCCTTCGGCAAGAAAGGGTGAGTTTCCCCCAGAGACACTCCCGTATTTCGCAGAAGCAGAACAAGCGATCTTTCACAAACGCACGCGCTTGAACTATCAGGGCGACCGCTCGGCCGCCCTGACAATCAGATTCCCTCCCACTCCATCACACTACATCACCTTGAGAATATCGATGTTCAAATAGGTGTCTTTGAGACTCGGACCGGTCACCAGCGCCTTGACATCCTTGTTATCCGGTGGATTTCCAAACGAGTCAAAGGTGTCATTGGTTTTCCATCGTTTCTCGTCATATGCCCACCCATAAGCATCGGTTTTCCCTTTCGCGTTCTTTTGCAGATAGGTCAACCACCCCTGGCCGACCGGATTGGTCGACCACCAGATATGGTAGGCCGGCTTGACACTGCTCAGGCCACTGCCAGCCGAGGCCATCTGCGCTCCGCTTGGCGATCCTGCCGTTTTCCAAACAGTCTCATGCTCAGACTTCACCTTATCGGTGGTATAGTCCGCCGGCGCAACAACCCAACCCGGTTTTTTCCGGCCATCAAAGCTTGACGGATAGAACTTGGGATTGGGACAGCTGTTGGCCGAAGCAAACTGCAGAATGTAGGGGCAGCCGTCGTTGACGCCGTTGTACGCATCCAGATTGGCCTTCAGGACTTTGGGTAGTGTGACACCGGTTTTACACTTGGCATCATTGCCACACCCCGGTCCTTCATAGGTCATGGTGGCATTGGTATTCACACCATTAACGGCACTCAAATCAAACACGATATTCTTGTGGGGTGAGTCCAGGTTGTACTCATACACCGTGACCGGTTCCGGGGCCGGCATGGAGATCCCCTTTTTGGTGACCCAACCGACGACTCCGGCGGTTTCTACTTTACCGGAGCGTTTGTAGTACCACTCCGGAATGTTACCGGAGAGGGGAGGGACAATCCGCAGCGTTTCTCCCTTGGCCAGATCGGTATGGTTGGAAACCGGAACTTCTTCACTTTTACCACTGGTACGAACGATGTAAAAATGGGTGCCGGAGCGTTTGAAGGCGCCACTGGTGTTCAATTTCCCCCAATTGTCCGAGTATTCGCTATTCACTTTTCCCGTATCACAGTTGCTTGCCTCTGCCTGGGAACAGGGGGGTTGATCGCCACCCAGCCAGACGGTGATTGCAGCCGGGGTACTGTTGCGGTACTGGATTGAAAAAGTGTTATCTGCGGCTGTTGGAAATCCGCCGGCGCCACCATCGATAAACAATGACGGATTACTCACTTTCAGTCCCTCTTTAGCGATCGGCTGGACAGCGCTATAGAGCAGTTTGGCCGTGAAGCTGACATCCCCACTCAGCTCATCATAAACCGGGTTGGAGAGGGTAACGACCTGGACTCCCCCGGCTTGATCGTTGGTCGTGTCGTAGGCGATGGTAGCATTGGGCGGATTATTGCCAAAGCGATCCTGCCACCCCTGGATATACTCCTGAACAGTGGTAGAGGACGATTTACGCTGTGGCGCACAGGTAAAGCCAAAGGCATTGCTGCTGGCTTTTTGCAGGCGAAAGGTATAGCTCCCTTCCACCGAGGTCGGTTCAAGCGTACCGGTCTCGCCGGCCAGCAGATGCGACCATACTTCCGGCTGAGCCTGGGGTGCATTGTTGCTGATGATTATTTTCACATCGGTCATGCCAAGATTCGCCGTCGGCCTCTGTCCATCAAGATAGGTGACGCTAAAACCGAGCTGCCCGGTTTCCTTGTTATACACCGGCTTATCCAGGATGCAGAACAGCTCAATACTCTCCTGATTGGCAGTCGTCCCCTTCATGATCGCATTAGGCGCCTCCTGCCCGTAGACCCTGGGCCAGATATTATTCATGGCGTTATCGACGCTACCATAGCCACCTTCCTGGGCTCCCCGATTGGTAAACGAGAGAATCTCATTCGGCACACCACTGAGCGTCAGTTGAAATTCACTCCCCGTGCTGTCACCATCAGCAACCGCAAAGGTTCCTTTAGCTGCCACCATCTCGTAGATGCGCAACGATTCCGTACTTCCACCACTGTTACTGCTACTGCAGCTTGCCAATAGAGAAGAGAAAATCGAGAGCGTGATCAGTACGATCAGTTGTAACAATGACCTTCGTAAAACCATGGCAAACCTCCCTGGTGGTCGTGAGCCACCCCGATAAACTCCCTTGCCGGTCACCGTCAGAGAGAGACCGATTCTCTCTCCACGAGCATTCCCGGCAGGTTGTAAACTTGTACCACCACCCCGCACAATGTCAACAACTTCTAATAAATATTTCATATAACAGCGCAACATATCTGCGCGGCATATGCACAGTTTTTGATTGCAATCTCAGGCTGCAATGCAATTCATCTGTCCTCTCTTCTTAACGCCATAACAGCGCGATCCTGCCCACTATCATACCGATCCGACAACAGGGAACCCCCCGTAAAAATTATATTTTATCTTGACACAACCATTGACCGTCGGTATACATTTCCCATACTGTGGAAAAAAGTGGGAAATTGTGGAAAATGACTGATCCAAACACCCTCTTCGGGGGAGAAAATCCAAGCACCATCGACAGCAAGGGGCGCACCTGCATCCCTTCGCGCTTTCGTGAGGTCATTGCCGGCTGTTCTGCTGATGAACGCTTTGTGATGACCAAATCGACTCCGGTTGATCTGGGGGATGGCACCTTTGGACGCGGTCTTTCGGTTTACCCGCTGGCAGTCTGGAGTGATATCAAAGCCAGGATACTGTCAAACGAAGGCAATTTTACGGCACTGCAGCTCAACAGCATCAAGCGCCAGACCCTGAATCCGGCCGAAGAATGCAGCGTTGACAAACTGGGACGGGTACTGGTTCCCGCATCACTCCGCGCCCACGCCGGACTTGAGCGGGACATCTGCTTCGTTGGCATGGGACAACGTTTCGATATCTGGAGCAAAGAAACCTACAGCCGCGTCACAGCACAGGATGAAAAGAATTTCCCGATTGATTCCGAAGCGCTGGCTGGACTGGGGTTATAGGTGGCAGACTTCCATCATCTCTCGGTTATGCCCGATGAAGTCCTGGCCTATCTGGAACCACACCCCGGCGGAGTTTACCTGGACGGCACTCTTGGCGGCGGCGGGCATACGGCCCTGATTGCCGCCCGCTGTACCCCCGGCGGTTCGGTGATCGGCATAGATCAGGACCAACAGGCATTATCAGCTGCTACCGCGCGACTGGCTGAGTTTGGCGACGCCATTCGCCCGGTGCATGGCAATTTCGGTGATCTTGCCGTGCATCTGGAACGGCTGGGGGTCACACAACTGGACGGTTTTCTGCTCGACCTGGGGGTTTCATCCCATCAGCTCGATTGCCGGGAACGCGGGTTCAGCTTTCAACACAACGCACTGCTTGATATGCGAATGGACACCAGTCGTGGCGAAACCGCAGCCGACCTGGTCAATACCGTTTCTGAGCAGGAACTGGAACGGATCATCCGCGACTATGGCGAGGAACGCTGGGCTCGCCGGATTGCTGCTTTTATTGTGGCGGCCCGGACACAGACGCCGATCAGCGAAACGTTGCAACTGGTCGATATCATCAAGGGGGCGGTTCCCCGGGCAAAATGGGATGAACGGATTCACCCGGCTACCCGCACCTTTCAGGCGCTCCGGATCGCGGTTAATCATGAACTGGATGTACTTGAAAAAGGTTTACGAGCGGCACTGGACGTCTTGAAACCGCAAGGACGCGGGGTCGTTATTTCGTTCCATTCGCTGGAAGACCGGATCGTGAAACAGATATTCCGTGAGTACGCCACCGGCTGTACCTGCCCGCGCAACCTCCCGATCTGCGCCTGCGGCAATCATCCGAGAGTACGGGTCCTGACTTCACGGCCGGTACAGGCCAACGAACAGGAAATCAACCTTAATCCGCGCTCACGTAGCGCAAAAATCAGAGCTGTTCAGAAACTCTAGGCACGGGGAAACCGCCACTCCCCTATCACCGCAAACAGCAGAAATACCGAGGTGTAGTATGGCACAGGCAAAAATGGAATATGGTAAAGTGGTTGCTCCCCGTCCGTTCGGTGCAACGGAATTTGCAACCAATCGTATGGAAGTCTTCAAGTTTTTGATGGTCTTCATGGTGCTGCTGACCGTTGTGTCGGTATTCCATGTCTGGTCACGTTATAGACTGACGGAGCTCAATCTGCAGATTTCCGAGACGAGCCGCCTGCTCAAGGATGCCGAGCAGGAACAGAAACGCCTGAGGCTGGAATCCGCTTCTCTCAAAAGCCCGGCCCGCATCGAAACAATTGCAAAAAATGAACTTGGCATGGCACTGCCGACCGAACAGCAGGTCATTCAGGTGAAATGATGGATGAACGGGAAAAATGGGCACGCGTCCGCATTCTGATGATTGGCGGGCTGTTTGGCGTGTTATTCTTGCTGGTTGTGGGGCGTGTTTTTTATTTACAGATCCTGCAGCATGAAGAGCTGGTAAAAAAAGCCGACAAACAGCATCAACGCATAGTCCAATTAACCCCGGCCCGTGGCGTCATCCTGGATCGCAACGGCACAGCCCTGGCTGTTTCGGTTGAGATGGACTCCTGTTACGCCGAGCCACACCATGTGGACGACAAGCAAGGCACTGCCACGGTTCTCGGACAGATGCTGGGGCTCCCGCCCCAGGAAATCCTGAGTAAACTCAACAATGGCAAACACTTTGTCTGGATTGCCCGCCGCTTGACCCCCGAAGTAAGCATCCGGGTCAAGAACATGAAGTTGCGTGGCATCGGATTTGCCAAAGAGAACAAGCGTTTTTATCCCAATCTGGAGGTTGCGGCGCACGTACTCGGGTTTACGGGACAGGATCCGGTTGGCCTGGAAGGAATCGAGCTGAAATATGATTCGACCATCATTGGCAACACCGGCTACCTGATTACGGAACGTGACAATCTTGGTCGTGATATTGATATCAAAAACACCGTCATCAAACACTCCTCGCCGGGTAAAAACCTGGCACTCACCCTTGATAAATACATCCAGTTTGTGGCTGAAAAAGAACTGGCCAGCGCCGTCAACAGCAGTGGCGCCAAAAGCGGCATGGCAATTGTGATGGAATCGGACAGCGGCAAGATACTCGCCCTGGCCAATTACCCTACCTATAATCCCAATGCCGCCTCGGACTATTCCAACGATCAGCTGCGCAATCGCAGTGTGGCCGACAGTTTTGAGCCGGGATCAACCTTCAAGATCTTTCTGGTAGCGGCTGCTTTGGAAGAAAAGGTTGTCCGTCCCAACGACATGTTCAACTGTGAAAACGGCGTTTACAAACTGGCCGACCGCACCATCCATGACACTCACCCGTTTTCATCACTCTCGGTTTCAGATGTCCTCAAGCATTCCAGCAATATCGGCGCTGCAAAAATCGGCATGAAGCTCGGCAACGACCGTCTGTTCAGGTATCTCAAGGCCTTCGGATTCGGTGCCCGCACCGGAATCGACCTGCCGGGTGAAAGTCCCGGCAACCTGCGTGATAATAAACGCTGGTACGGGGTTGATCTGGCCACCATTTCCTTTGGACAAGGGGTCTCAGCCTCGGCCATCCAGCTCACGGCAGCCATGTCGGCTGTTGCCAATGGCGGCAATCTGATGAAACCGTATCTGGTTGAACGGATCCTGGACGACAACGGCCAGGAAGTGAAAAAGATTGAGCCAACGGTCGTCCGGCGCGTAATTACCCCGGAAACGAGCCAGAAATTGACCCGCATGCTGGAAACGGTTACCACCACGGGAGGCACCGGCACCAATGCGGCGGTGGAAGGTTTCCGGGTAGCGGGGAAGACTGGTACGGCACAAAAAGTCGATGCCATTACCCACCGCTACGGTGCTAAACGAACCGCCTCGTTTATCGGCTTTATTCCGGCTGACAAACCAAAACTGACCATCATGGTCGTGATTGACGAACCTAAAACCAGCCAGTATGGCGGCGTGGTGGCAGCGCCTGCGTTCCGGGAAATTGCCAGCAACGCGCTCGGCTACCTCAAAATCGCGTCGTCCAAGGCGCCTGGCACGGCACCCAGGACGGTCGCTGCCACGACGCCTGCTCCGCAACAACCGGCTGAAATCAGCGAGGGGGGGAGCCTGGATCTGGACACGGACGAGAATGGAGCTGTCATGCCCAATTTTACCGGCATGAGCATGCGGCGGGTATTGCAGGTAATGGAAAAACGAAAGCTCAATATCAAGTTGATGGGGAGCGGTCGCGCCATGCAACAGAATCCTCCACCGGGACAGACCATAAAAAACAGCGACGAAGTCTGGGTCAAATTCATCCCTTCTGCCTAACCCTGATATACCACACCCCACGCTGTTCGGAGACAGCCATGAAATTATCGCACCTGATTCAATCCATACCGGGTATTGACTCTCCTGATGCCGCAGATATTGACATCACTTTCCTGACCTGTGACTCACGGCAGGTAGTAGCGGGCACGCTTTTTTTTGCCCTACGCGGCGCAACCGTTGATGGTCATGACTACATCCCGCAGGCAATTGCGGCCGGTGCCGCCGCCATTGTGGCAGAACAGCCGACCCTCACCGCCGCGGTACCGGAGATCGTGGTCCCGGACGGACGTCTGGCAATGGCACGCATGGCAGCCTGTTTCAACAATGATCCGACCGCATCGCGGCCGCTGATCGGTATCACCGGGACCAACGGCAAAACCACCACCACCTACCTGATCGAAGCAATTCTGGCTGCCGCCGGAATCCGCTCCGCCGTGCTCGGCACCATTGCCTACCGCTGCGGCAGCACGATCATTCCCGCCTCCCACACGACCCCCGAATCAACCGAGCTGCAGAGCGCTTTCCGGCAACTGGTGGAATCGGGTGCCGAGGCCTTTGTGATGGAAGTCTCCTCACACGCGCTGGAACAGAAACGGGTTGACGGGAGTCATTTTGATGTTGCCATCTTCAGTAACCTGACCCGTGACCATCTCGATTACCACCTCACCATGGAGCACTACCTGGATGCCAAAGCGCGCCTGTTCTCCGAACTAATGATCCCGGACCAGTGCAAACCGGAGCGCCATGCCGTGATCAACATGGATGACCAGTACGGCGCCAGCATGGCAGCCCGCGCTGCCTGTCCGGTACTCAGCTACGGAGGCAGTCCGGAGAACGATATCTATCCGGTAGAGGTAGAACTCTCAGTCCGGGGAATCAGCGGTTGCCTGCACACCCCCTACGGAGAATTCCCCTTTGCATCAAAGCTGCTGGGGCGCTTCAATCTTTCCAACCTGTTGGCAGCAGTCGCTGCCGGAGTAGCGCTCAAGTTGCCGTTGCAGGCCATCAAGGCCGGAATCGAAGGGCATGCCACCGTGCCGGGACGCATGGAACGGGTGGAAAACAGCCACGGCATCACCTGTCTGGTCGATTATGCCCACACTGGCGATGCCCTGCAAAATGTACTGACGACGATCAAGGAGATTGCCACCGGCCGCATCATCACGGTTTTCGGTTGCGGTGGTGACCGGGACAACGGTAAACGCCCGATCATGGGGGCAATTGCCGCCCGCATGTCCGACCTGGCCATTGTTACCTCCGACAATCCCCGCACCGAAGATCCTTTCGTGATCCTGCAACAGGTCAAAGCCGGGATCACCCCGCTCGGATTGCGGGAATACCAGGCGGAGGAGTTGGCAGCAGGGGACAAGGCATGTGGCTACACGGTGCTGGAAGATCGGCGGGGCGCGATTCGTCTGGCGATCAAACTGGCACAACCGGGGGATATCGTCCTGCTGGCCGGCAAGGGGCACGAGGATTACCAGATCATCGGCACAACCAAACATCATTTTGATGACCGGGAAGAAGCGGCGGCTGCGTTTCGGGAAAGGACCCCCTAGATGTTTTCCATTGCAGAGCTTGTAACCATCACCGGCGGTCGAACTGATTCGGAGCTGGATGGCGAAGTCAGCGGGATCTCCACCGACTCCCGCACCATTCAGCCGGGAGAACTGTTCGTGCCGCTGGTGGGGGAACAGTTTGACGGCCACCGTTTCCTGGCAGCCATGCCGGAAAAGGGTGTTTATACGGCCCTGGCAGCGGAGCAGTGGTTGCGTGACAATCAAGCACCCGAGATCGGTGTGATTGCCGTGCCGGACACCCTGCAGGCGCTGGGGGATCTGGCCCGGTCCTATCGCCTGCGCTACGGGATCCCGCTGGTCGGCATTACCGGCAGTAACGGCAAGACCACCACCAAGGAGATGCTGGCCGCGATTCTCGACCAGCTGGGGCCGGGTCTCAAAACCGCCGGCAACCTGAACAACCTGATCGGTCTCCCCCAGATGCTGTTCCGTTTATCCGGCGAGCATGGCTGGGGAGTGCTGGAAATGGGGATGAGCGAACCGGGTGAGATTGACCGGCTGGCAGAGATCGCCGTTCCGGCGGTCGGTGTGGTTCTGAATGCCTTTCCGGCCCACCTGGAAAGCATGGGGAGTGTGGAAAACGTGGCCAAGGCCAAGGGGGAGCTGTTGCTGCGCTTGCCCCCCGACGGACGGGCAATCGTCAATGCCGACGATCCGTTGATTGCCGCTTTGCCGGTGGCTGACGGGGTACGACGTATCACCTTCGGATTGGATTGCGACGCCGATGTGCGCGGCGCCGGGATCACCCCGCAGGGCGTGATCGGCCAACGCTTCCTCTTGCAGCTCGACGGCAACGACTATCCGGTCATGCTGCACGCCTTCGGGAAACACTCGATTTACAATGCGCTGGCAGCGGCTGCCGCCGCATCGGCGCTCGGCATTCCGGCGGAACTGATCGTCAGCGGCCTGCAGAGCTTCCGTCCCTATGATAAACGTTTCAACCTGCAAACCGTGGGCGGAATCAACCTGATCGATGACACCTACAACGCCAATCCCGCTTCGGTCAGTGCAGCCCTGACCACGCTTGGCGAGATCAAGGGAACAGCACGGGCGTTTGTGGCGCTGGGAGACATGCTGGAGCTGGGGGGAAATGAAGCGGAGCTGCACCACAGCATCGGTGTGCAGGCAGCCCGGATTGCCGAGCAGCTCTACCTCTACGGCCCCTTGGGCACCAAGACGGCCGCAGGCGCACGCGACGGAGGTATGCCGCCATATCACATCATCTGCGGACTGTCCCACGCCGAAATTGCAGCCGACCTCTGCCGGATCTGCCAGCCGGGCGACTTTGTTCTGCTGAAAGGTTCCCGTGGCATGAAGATGGAGACCGTGGCAGCTGAAATGAAACGCATCATGTCCTCTTCAGAAAAGGAATAAACCATGCTCTACCATCTCTTCTATCCGCTGGCGTCCAACGTCAAGCTGTTCAATATCTTCAAATACCTGACCTTCCGCAGCATCTACGCCATGATCACGGCGCTGGTGGTCTGCTTTGTGCTCGGTCCATGGATCATCCGCAAGCTGGAAAGCCTGCAGGCGCGCCAGGTGATCCGCACCGACGGCCCCGAATCGCACCTGCAGAAACAGGGGACTCCGACCATGGGGGGGATCATCATCCTGGCCGCCATCATCATTCCGACCCTGTTGTGGGCCGACCTGACCAACAGCTACATCTGGACAGCGCTCCTGATCTGTGTTGGATACGGTTTGATCGGTTTTGTGGATGACTACAAAAAAGTGGTGGAGAAAAATCCGAAGGGACTCTCCCCTCGCCAGAAGATGTTCTGGCAGGTATTGATGGCAGGCGGAGTGGGCATTTTTCTGTACCTCAAACCGGACTTCAATGAACAACTCTATTTCCCGTTTTTCAAAAACTTTCACCCCGATCTCTGGATCTGGTTCATTCCGTTTGCCGCCCTGGTCATTGTCGGCGCCAGTAACGCCGTCAACCTGACCGACGGACTGGACGGCCTCGCCATCGGTCCGGTGGCGATCAATGCCGCCACCTACATGCTGTTTGCCTACGTGGCCGGTCACGCCACCCTCTCGGCTTACCTGCAGATCCCGCGTGTGGTGGGTGCCGGAGAACTGGCAGTCATGTGCGGCGCCATGGTCGGAGCGGGTCTCGGCTTTCTCTGGTTCAACTCCTACCCGGCCGAGGTTTTCATGGGGGATGTGGGTTCGCTGTCACTCGGCGGCACCCTGGGGGTAATCGCCGTCATGACCAAACAGGAGATCCTGCTGGTGATCGTCGGCGGTGTCTTCGTGGTGGAAGCGTTGTCGGTCATTTTCCAGGTCGGGTCGTACAAATACCGGGGAAAACGGATCTTCCGCATGGCGCCGATCCATCACCACTTTGAGCTCAAGGGTGTTCCCGAGCCCAAGATCATCGTCCGCTTCTGGATCATCACCATCATCCTGGCGCTGGTGGCGATTTC